>JAEEQH010000004.1 GCA_016285245.1 Prevotella sp. | reverse complement strand
TCGTTGCTCCACGAGTCGGCAAACGACTGCTCGTAGGCCCCTGCCGAGCAGATGGCCAGCACACCAGGGATGCCCTCCAGGGCCTTGCCCATATTGGCCGAGTAGCAGGGTTCCAGACAGACGAGCATCTGTCGGAACTGCTGTCCCTGAGCCATCGCGCTAAGGGTCTCGGAAAACAGTCTAGCGGTCATGCCGTTGCCTGCCAGTTCGTCGCACCACACCATCTCGTCGATGCCGTTGGTGGCCTTGCTGCGCCCGTGTCCGCTCCAGAAGAAGAGCACGTTCAACCCTTCGCCCTTGGGAAGCACCACAGGGGTGCGGTCGGTCATCTCACCCTTCAGGATGTTCACGATGTCGGCAGGCATCAGGTCGGCATTCTTATAGTCGATGACGGCACCCTCGCGCAGATTCCTGCCGTCTGGGTCGGTGCGCACGGCACCACGGTCGCTGTTCTCAGGGGCATTGGCGCAGTCGTCGGCGCTGATGAGGATGATGTGGTCGTCGTCGTAGCCGTTAGTCTTCAGCATCTGGTAGATGCTCAGCACGTCGGCCTCGTGGCGGTAGTTCTCCCACCCGTTGCTGCCCTGCACCAGCACGGCGTACTGGTCGGTGAGGGCAGGATAGTTGATGGGCGTCAGGCTCTTGTTGTATTCGTTGTCGAAAGTCTCTTCGGCATTCTCTACCAGATAGTTCCACGATGCCAGCATCTTACCCGTCTGGGCACTGCCTTTGGAACTGTAGTAGGTCTGGTTGTAAATGTGCCCGTTATTGATAATCCAGTTGACGTAGGTGGTGTTCAGGGCGGCGGTGTAGCACTCGCTATCGAACTGCACAGGTCCCGAGGCACCCTTGAAGCCAAGCAGCTGTCCCTGTTCGAGGGCAGAGAGGTAGATTTCCATACCCGTCTCGCTCCAGGCATAACCTGACAGGAAGTGGTCGGTGGTGCAGATGGCAATGATGGCATCGTTGAGGTTGTCCACCTCCGAGTGGTGCTCCATATAGTTGGCGCCAAAGGCTGCGAGCAACAGCGCATCGTAGAACTTACACTCGGCAAACGTGGGCTTGGTGTCGTAACGTGCCTCGTAGCTCATCTCGAAGCCCGACATGGGGTCGGCATAGGGCGAAAAACCCTGATAGCCGGTGGTAAGTGCTATGCCACGGGGACCGAGGGCCTGGATGGCCTCATCGGTGATGTTGGAACAGATGTAATGGACGGGCGCCCATACCACACGTATGTCATATCCGAGTCCTGTTTCATAACCATAATCCGGATCGTCGGGGTCAATATCCCACCACTCGCTGCGAATGCGGGCTACCTGATAGATTTGCTCCACATTCTCAGTCACGATGAACTGCGGCACAAAAAGAGTGGAATAGAACACACCCGTTATCTCATCGTAGTACCGGCGAATACGCTGGTAGAACGACTCGTCGTCAGCATACTGCTCGCACACCATGAAATTGAAGCCCAGCTCATTGGCCTGGAAAGGCGCCCACTCGACGAAGGTCTGTCCGTAAGTGCCGGCTGGGGCAAAGAGTCCCGACAGGGTGGATGCATCGAACGCTTCGCTGTACCCCTTCTGATAGAGAGAATGGGAGTAGGTGCTCAGCATCACCTCGGAGAGTGAGATGTCGGTCTCGGTGAGCGACCAGAGGAACGGCTGCTGTCCGTCACCGGTGCTGGTGGTGGCGAAGCGGCGTATGACCGTCTCGCTGGTGGCAGTAGGCAGGATGAGCGGCTTGTGCGTCTGCTGGCAATAAGGTGCCAGCTGTTCCACGTTGTCGCTGTCGAAGGGACCGATGACGGCCAGCAGGTCGTCGCGGTTGGCCAGTCGTTCGCCCAATGCCTTCAGGTCGTTGCCGTATTCATCATACCACTCTACCTTCAAGTCGATGCAGAGCGTGTCATGCAACTGGGCGTTATACAGGTTCTGCAGCATCCACTCGGCAGTGCGCTCCAGACGGGCCTTCATAATGGGGTCGTTGAGCGGAGCCACCACGGCGACCGTCTTCTCCACCCAGCGGCGCGATGCCTTATACACGATGGTGTCGTCTTCCGTCTTGCAGCCAGTCAGCATCAAAATGAAGCATAGGATTGCGATAGCAAATTTTTCACTTTTCATTTTTAACTTTTCACTTACCATACCGCTCTCCCTCCTTTCTGATGGCAACCTGACGCAGGCTGTCAACTTCATTGGTTGGCACATCCTCCGCTACATAGCCTAAGACAACATCGGTAGCGTCGTCTTTCAGTCCTAACGTCTGGTGCTTGGGCATCGTGCCTTGCAGCCACATGCCGATATAGTCAATCATGACCGTATCGATGCGCTTCAAAATAGAGAGCGCACAGAATCGCCGGTCGGCTGTCATGTCGCCATCGATACCAAAATAATAATCGCCTCCTCCGAGAGTCTGCCACAGACTACGTATAAAGGAGTGCATGGAACCACCACAAACAGGCACAATCATAAGATAGTCTATGACCTTCAAATATGCTTCTTCCTCATTAATGATACGCGTGGCCGTTGTGTCAGCAATCGTGAAGCCGCCCACAGGCTCGTAGCTCAGATAGCGTTTGTGCAGGACGACTTCATTTTTCACATGGTAGTTCGACGAATCGTTGAAACCGGCCTCAAATCCTTCGCCAGCCTCGACCACGGTCTGCGTATAGGGGTTGGCTAATATGAGCGTTACAACGCCGTCTTGAATGGCATGCGACAGGCAGCCCCCCATGTACATCGCGCCATAGTAGTCGATGTAGAGCGTTGAGCCCTTGCCCTCGAGCGGCTTGGTGGTCTCCATGTAGAGCAGGTCAGCGTTGGGATTCTTCTCTAAGCGTTTGTTGTTCTTGCGAATAAAGGCATCATAGAGGGGGCTGGGCGTGACAAACAGGCGACGCACGGTGTCGGTGGCACTTTCCATCTGACTGAACATCGTTTCCAAATAAGTCAGCCCCTGCTCCTCGCTCTCGGGCGCCAACTGCAGAGTGCGCAGACCGTACTTCTTGGCTGCCGCCTCCACACCTTTGTATATCAGGTCGTTGTACGAGCGGTCGCCCAGACCGTCAGGACCATAGATAACCGTCACCAGCGGTGTGGCGGCAGGCTGCTCTTCACCAGGTGTCGGCAGATAAATCGTTTCGCCGTCCTTAGTACAGCACGTCAGCATGAGTGCTAATATGATTGTCAAAAATATCTTTTTTCGCATTTGTTTTTCACATGAAGTTAATAGACCGCCCATTATTCTTAATAATATAACTCGACTAGCGAGTCCTGGGCAAATCGAAATCGGCTTGCGCTATTTTTTAATAGATGCGACAAAGATACAATTTTTTTTTGAATTATAACAAAAAAAATAACTTTTTTAAATATTTAAATAAAAAAATCAAGTCTCGTAAATTTCAAGGTTTACAAGACTTGATATCGCGACTAAATATCGCAGTTAAGTAACAATTTTTAGGCGAACAAATAAGATATTGACAGAAATTAGAATAAAGGTACTTATTTCTGAAACTAATTCGCATAATATCCATAATTTATCCATAATTATATTTTATTACGGACTAGATTACGATAATTACGGAAATTAGTTTCAGATAATCCCTGTTTTTCATGGAAACGAATGTGAATAATTAAAATAATTCTGTCCACGAATAATAACGAATTTATTCACATTCGTTTCCCTAAAGCACCCATAGTTGTTTTCCCTTTCCTGACTGCGCAGGGACAGGGTTACGCAATGCTCTCCTCCTGGAAGTCAAGGTCGGCTTCGGCCAGGAAGACGACCTCGGCGGGGTCGAAGGTGCCCTGGCCGTCCTTCTTGGCTTGTGCGGTGATGGCCTCGGCCACCTGCTCCATGTCGATATCGATCTCGTCGTCCTGTGACTCCAGAATACCGCTCGTGTAGTAGTAGTCGACGATGGCGTCAATGAAGTAGAGAATGTCGTCGTCGCTGAAGTGCGGTTTCACCTCCTGCGGCAGACGCTCGCGGATGTAGGCCACCTCGCGGAGGTTCTCTTCCTCGTCCATCCGGATTTCCTCGTCAAAGCTTGCCATAATTTCTTTTCCTTTCTACAGCAGTGACTGGAACTTCTCCTCGAGCTTGGCCTTGCTGACGGCACCGACGAGCTTGTCGACAATCTCGCCGTTCTTGAAGAACAGGATGGTGGGGATGTTGCGGATGGCAAACTCCTCGGCCAGCTCCTCGTTCTCCTCGACGTCGCACTTACCAACGGTGATGCGGCCGTCGTAAGCCTGTGCCAGTTCGGCAATGACAGGGGCAATCATGCGGCAGGGACCGCACCACGTTGCCCAGAAATCAACTACTAACGGCTGTGCGCCGCTCTTCAGACTTGCGAAATTCTCGCTTGTTACTTGTACTTCCATAATTTTTCTACTTTACAATTAAACAATTTATTTCTTAGTTAATCTTGTAGTCCAGGCCCTCGTGCTGCTCGATGTAGTCGATGAGCGAGTGGCGGATGTCCACGGTGTGCTTCTGCGAGCGCATGAGCACGTGGTGGCGGCTCTGCGAGTCGCGCAGCAGGAAGAAGAGCTTCGTCTTGCCCGGGTGCTCGCAGATAATCTCGTTCAGGTCGGCCACCACCCCGTCGTCGACAAGGTCGGTGGTCAGCTGGATGGTGATGCGGTCGATGGCCTTCTCCTTCACCGACTGGAGGAACTCCACGCCCGTGACCTTCAGGTCCTTCGGGCCGTCCTCCTTGAACTGCCAGCGTGCCTGCACCTTGCCCGTGACGTAGACGGAGGCGCCGATGCTGAAGAAGCCGGAGTGGCGACCCCAGTCGTCGCCGAAGAGGGCCAGCTCGCCGGAACCCTCGAAGTCCTCGAGGGTGACGATGCCGAAGGTCTTGCCGTTCTTCGTGAAGCCCGTGCGCACGGCGGTGACGATGCCTCCGAGCACCACGGGGTCGCGGTCGGTGAGACGGTCGACGTCGGCCAGCTCCTGGCACTTCGTGTTGCAGAGGTTGTCGAGCACAATCTTATACTCGTCGAGCGGATGGGCGGAGAGGTAGATGCCCACGAGGTCGCGCTCCTTGTTCAGCTTCTCGATGTCGCTCCAGCGGTCGTCGGTCTTCGGGATGGGCGGCGTGGCAATCTCGATGCCATCGTCGAAGCCGCCGAAGAGGGAGTTCTGTGCCTGCTGCTTCTCCTGCTGGTAGAGCTGTCCGTAGCGCACCAGCGTGTCGAGGAACATCTCGCCCTTGTTGTTCGTGGCGAAGAACTGCTCGCGGCGGATGCCGAAGGAGTCGAAGCCGCCGCTCAGCGCCAGCGACTCGTAAGCCTTGCGGTTGACGCTGGAGAAGGAGACGCGCTGTGCGAAGTCGAAGATGGTCTTGTAGGGGCCGTTCTTCTCGCGCTCGTCGATGATGGCCTGTGCCGCACCGTCGCCCATGCCCTTGATGGCCGCCAGTCCGAAGCGTATCTCGCCCTTCTTGTTCACACCGAACTTCTGGTACGACTCGTTGACGTCGGGACCCAGCGTGGCGATGCCCATCTGCTTGCACTCGTCCATGAGCTTCGTGATCTCAGTAATCTGGTCGCGGCGGCGCGTCATGATGGCAGCCATGAACTCGGCGGGGTAGTTGGCCTTGAGGTAGGCCGTCTGGTAGGCCACCCACGAGTAGCAAGCGGCGTGCGACTTGTTGAAGGCGTACGAGGCGAACTTCTCCCAGTCGGCCCAGATTTTCTCCAGCACCTTCGGGTCGTGGCCGTTGGCCTTGCCGCCGTCGATGAACTTCGGCTTCATGGCGTCGACGATGTCCTTCTTCTTCTTACCCATGGCCTTACGCAGGGCGTCGCTCTCGCCACGGGTGAAGTCGGCCAGCTGACGGGAGAGCAGCATCACCTGCTCCTGGTAGACGGTGATGCCGTAGGTGTCCTTCAGGTATTTCTCCATGCAGGGGATGTCGTACGTGATCTCCTCGCGGCCGTTCTTTCGGGCGATGAACTGGGGGATGTAGTCCATGGGTCCCGGACGGTAGAGGGCGTTCATGGCGATGAGGTCCTCGAAGACCGTCGGGTGCAGCTCGCGCAGGTATTTCTGCATACCGGCGGACTCAAACTGGAACGTGCCGATGGTGCGTCCCTGCTGGTAGAGCGCGTAGGTCTTCGGGTCGTCGATGGGTATGGTGTCGAGGTCGACGTCGATGCCGCGCGTCAGCTTGATGTTCGCGCAGGCTTCCTTCAGCTCCGACAGCGTCTTCAGTCCGAGGAAGTCCATCTTGATGAGGCCCGTCGACTCGATGACGTGGCCGTCATACTGCGTGCAGTTGGTCTTCGTGTCCTTGAAGTCCGGGTCGTCGGCGGTGGAGACGGGCACCCAGTCGGAAATAGGGTCGCGGCAGATGATGAAGCCGCAGGCGTGTATGCCCGTGCCGCGGACGGTGCCCTCGAGCATCTTCGCGTACTTGATGGTGTTGGCCAGCACGGGGTCGTTCGACGCTTCGGCGTCGCGCAGCTCCTTCACCTCCTTCACCACGTTGGGCAGGTTGATCTTGTTGCCGCTGGGCAAACGGTCGGGGATGGCCTTGCACAGGGCGTTCGCCGTGGCCAGCGGCAGTTTCTCTACGCGTGCGACATCCTTGATACTGTTCTTCGTGGCCATCGAGGCGTAGGTGATGATGTGGGCACAGTTCTCGTGGCCGTACTTATCCTCGACCCACTTCAGCACACGGCCGCGGCCGTCGTCGTCGAAGTCGGTATCGATATCGGGCAGCGAGATACGGTCGGGGTTCAGGAAACGCTCGAACAGCAGGTCGTACTTCAGCGGGTCGATCTTCGTGATGCCCAGACAGTAGGCCACCACGCTTCCAGCCGCCGAGCCACGGCCGGGGCCGACCATCACGTCGAGCTCGTCGCGGGCGGAGTTGATGAAGTCCTGCACTATGAGGAAGTAGCCCGGAAAACCCATCGTCTTCATGATGTGGAGCTCGAAACGGACACGATCCTCTACTTCTGGGGGAAGTAGAGAACTGAGAGTTGAGAACTGAGAGGTATGATTAGTTTTGCTGTCAGGATTATCAGCGGATTGTCCATTCGAGGGCTGACCATCCCTCTCAGTTCTCAGTTCTCCGTTCTCAGTTTGCGGCGCGTAGCGACGCACAGCGCCTTCATACGCCAGTTTTGCCAGATAGTCGGCCTCGAACTTGATGCGGTAGAGCTTGTCGTAGCCGCCGAGCTTCTTGATCTTCTTCTCGCCCTCCTCGCGGGGTAGGGGATTCTCGCCGTTCTCGTCGGTGGTGAACTCCCGGAACAGGTCCTCCTCCGTGAACTTCTGGCGCCACTGCTCCTCCGTGCCGAACGACTCGGGGATGGGGAAGAAAGGCATGATGGGGTCGTGGTCCAGGGAGTAGAACTCCACCTTGTCGAGTATCTCCAGCGTGTTGCTGAGGGCCTCGGGGACGTCGCTGAAGATGGCGTTCATCTCCTCGCGCGTCTTGAACCACTCCTGCTTCGTATAGAGCATACGCGTGGGGTCGTCCAGGTCCTTGCCCGTCGACAGACAGAGCAGGTGGTCGTGGGCCTCAGCGTTCTCCTCGTCGACGAAGTGGACGTCGTTGGTGCAGACGAGCTTGATGCCGTACTCATGGGCCAGCTCGATGAGCACCTTGTTGGCCTGCTCCTGCAGGGGGAACGTCTCGCGGTTGGCACGCTGTGTGGGGTCTTTCACCTCGTGGCGCTGCAGCTCCAGGTAGTAGTCGTCGCCGAAGACGCGCTTGTGCCACTCTATTGAGCGGCGTGCGCCCTCGATGTCGCCATTCAGGATCTTCTTGGGTACCTCGCCGGCGATGCACGCCGAACAGACGATCAATCCCTCGTGGAACTGCTCCAAGTCGGCATGGTCCGTTCGCGGACGCATATAGTAGCCGTCGGTCCACGAGCGGCTCACCAGCTTGATGAGGTTCTTGTAGCCCTGATAGTTCTTAGCCAGCACAATGAGGTGGTAGCCGCTCTGGTCCTCCTTACCGTTCTTCTGCTCCTTGGGACCGTAGCGGGCGACGTACATCTCGCAGCCGAAGATGGGCTTGAACGGCTCCAGCCCCTCCTTCTTCCGCTTCTTGTTCACACCCTCGCAGTAGTCGAAGAACTCCTTGATGCCGAACATATCGCCGTGGTCGGTGATGGCCATGCCCTTCATGCCGTTGCCAATGGCCTTGTCGACAAGCTTCGAGATCTTCGACTGTCCGTCGAGGATAGAATAATAGGTATGTACGTGTAAATGTATGAAATCTTCCATTATCGATAGCAATTGAGCGTCAAAGTTACGCCGAAAAGTTGAAATTGCCAAAAGAAACGCTCAAAAAGTTTGTTAATTGATAAAAAAGCATTATCTTTGCATCGCAATTGCTACAAACTACCTATGGGAGAAAGAATCAAGAAACTCAAAAAAATACGTATTCACCGTGAAGGCACCAGCGAACTGCTATACAGCGCCATTGGTATAGCGGCCATCATCATTGGGCTGCGCTATCTCTGCGGCTCGCTCATACCGTGCATTCCCGTCATCGTCATCCTCGTGGCTGCCTGGCTCATGGCGCTGAACTTCTACCGCTGTCCTATCCGTTACTTCAATGGTGACACGGAGAAGCTCGTCGTCGCCCCTGCCGACGGAAAGATTGTCGTCGTCGAGGAAGCCGAGGAGAACGAGTATTTCCACGACAAGCGCCTGATGATCTCGATCTTCATGAGTCCGCTGAACGTCCATGCCAACTGGTTCCCCGTCGACGGCCGCGTGAAGTTCGTACACCACCAGAACGGTAACTACCACAAGGCATGGCTGCCGAAGGCCAGCGAGGAGAACGAACACGCCGACATCATGATTACCACTCCTGACGGCGAGGATATCCTCGTGCGACAGATTGCCGGCGCCCTGGCCCGCCGCATCGTCACCTATGCCAAGGAGAACGAGGAGTGCTACATCGACGAGCACCTGGGCTTCATCAAGCTCGGCTCGCGTGTGGACGTCTTCCTGCCCCTGACGGCCAAAACCTGCGTCACCATCGGCCAGCCGACCACCGGCGACCAGACGGTCATCGCCAAACTGGCGTGACGCCTGTTTGGCTAATTGATAATGGACAATTGATAATTGATATTTAAGAGGTGTGAAGAAGCATATTCCCAATACGATTACTTGCCTGAACCTCGTTTCGGGCTGCATCGCCACCTTCTGGGCGTTCCAGGCAGAGTTCCATCTGGCGCTGCTGTTCATCGTCATCGGCGCCGTCTTCGACTTCTTCGACGGGATGACCGCACGGCTGTTGCACGTCTCGTCGCCCATCGGCAAAGAGCTCGACTCGCTGGCCGACGACATCACCTTCGGCTTCGCACCGTCGGCGGTCGTCTTTAGCTACCTGAGTATGGCGGCGGTAACGGGCGGAGCGCAGCTGACGGGTATCACGCTCCATGTCATACCGTACCTCGCCTTCATCATGGCCGCCTTCTCGGCTCTGCGTCTGGCGAAGTTTAACCTCGACGAGCGACAGGCATTGGGATTCATCGGACTGCCGACGCCGGCCAACGCCCTGTTCTGGAGCTCACTCATCGTGGGTGTGGGCGATAGCATGGTGCTGAATCCCTATACCTTATGGATTGTACTGGCGGCGATGCTCTTGAGCTGCTATCTGCTGGTCAGCGAGATCCCAATGTTCGCCTTGAAGTTCAAGACATGGGGATGGCGTGGCAACGAGATCAAGTATGTGTTCCTCATCACCTGCATCCCGCTGCTTCTGCTCCTCGGCGTTACAGGCATCGCGGCCATCATCGCGTGGTACATCCTCCTCTCCGTCGTCCAAAACTATACCAAGAAGAGTTAGCCCTAAAACACAATACCTATGTCAACTATCCAAGTCCTGATATTCGCTACGCTATTCATTGCCATTGTCTTGTTCATCCTGTTCTACGACCGCATCAGAAAGTCGAAACTCTTCAGGAAGAACGAGTACAAGGCTGCCGAACGTGCTGCCCGCAAGGCCGCGAAGGAAGAGGAGTACTTCCGGCGTGTGTCGACGCGTCACTACCGTGAGGAGGAGAAGAAGCCCGAGTTTGATAAGGACTACTTCAAGGGGAAGGAAGACACTCAGGAGGAGAAGACGGAGCAGCAAAAAGAAACTGCCCGTCGTACAACGACGAGCAGCGATGGTGTGACGATTATCGACGAACGCCAGCCGGCGGAGAAGACCGCTACCAAGGAGAAGAAGATCTTCGACGACAGCGAAGGCGAATACGTAGAGTTTGAAGAGGTTTAGTTGTGCACCAGGGTGCCAATCTCTTCGCCGTCCATGACTTTCTTGAGGTTTCCCACCACATCCATGTTGAACACATAGATGGGCAGATTGTTGTCCTGACACATACAGATGGCCGTCAGGTCCATGACCTTCAGGCCGCGTGCCAGCACCTCCTTATAGGTAATCTCATTGAACTTCGTGGCCGTCGGGTCCTTCTCGGGGTCGGCGGTGTAGACACCGTCCACGCGCGTACCTTTTAACATAACGTCGGCCTCAATCTCGATGCCGCGAAGTGAGGAACCGGTATCGGTGGTGAAGTAGGGGGATCCCGTGCCGGCAGAGAAGATGCACACCTCACCGCGCTCCATGGCCTCGATGGCCTTCCACTTCGTGTAGAACTCGCCGATGGGCTCCATGCGGATGGCCGTCAGCACACGGTTCTTCACGCCGATGGCACCGAGGGCTGACGAGAGGGCCAGAGAGTTGATGACGGTGGCACACATACCCATCTGGTCGCCTTTTACGCGGTCGAAACCTTTCTGGCTTCCACTCAGTCCGCGGAAGATGTTGCCGCCGCCGATGACGATACCAATCTGTACGCCCATCTCGGCCACCTCCTTAATCTGACGGGCATAGTCGCCCAGACGCTCGGGGTCGATGCCGTAGCCCTGACTGCCCATCAGGCTCTCGCCCGACAGCTTCAGTAGTATTCTCTTGAATCTTGCCATATTGCTTGTTGAATGATTAATCAGCCTCTTCACCGTGATAGTGATACTCCTTGATGCCCGGGTTCTCACCGAAGTACTCTTCCTCGACATAGATATTCTGGATGAGTCCCCTGTCGTAACCCTTATGGATAGGACCAACACGGAGCAGGAAGTCGTTGAAGTTGACGGTCGGGATGACCAAACCGAAGATGCCGATACCCACGCGTGTGCCCTCGGGACGGAAATTGTTGTGGAGGCGCATCGTGGAGTAGAACGAATGCTCGTGGTACTCCAGACGGTTGTAGTTGTTGAAGGCCTCCCAGATCTCAGCGTCGAAGGTGGAGTCGGCGTGCGTGAACGTGTAGCCGATGTTGTTGATGAAATCGTCGATCTTGTCAGTGGGGAGACTGTCGTTGGCCATGATACACTGGCGGATGTTGTCCTCGGTCTCTTCGGTCATCTTCTCACGGCCGGGAACCGTGATATGGGCAATGAAGAGCAGGATAGCACCGATGCCGGCCAGGATGACAATCTTGCCAAGGCATGAGTGTAGGAACGAGTGGAATAGGGACTCGTTAGTGCGGAAAGATTTTTTGTTCTGGTCCATAGTCTGTATAATTTAGTGAGAAATAAGGTTCATGAACTCCTGGCGCGTCTTTGCCTGGTTGAAGGCACCGCTGAAGTCGCTCGTCGTCGTGATGGAGTTCTGCTTCTCTACGCCGCGCATCTGCATACACATATGCTTGGCTTCGACGACGACCATCACGCCCAGGGGGTGAAGCGTCTGTTCGATGCACTCCTTGATCTGCAGGGTGAGACGCTCCTGCACCTGCAGGCGGTGGCTGTAGATATCGACAACACGGGCTATCTTTGACAGTCCGGTAATATAGCCGTTGGGGATGTAGGCCACGTGTACCTTGCCGTACATGGGCAGCATATGGTGTTCGCAGAGCGAGAAGAAGTCGATGTCCTTCACGATGACCATCTGCGAGTAGTCTTCCTTGAAGAGGGCGTCAGTGAGCACCTTGTGGGCGTCCATCTGGTAGCCGCGCGTCAGCACCTGCATGGCTTTCGCCACGCGCATGGGTGTCTTCAGCAGTCCTTCGCGCTCGGTGTCCTCACCCAGCAGCGTCAGGATTTCTTTGTAGTGGTCGGCCAACTGGTCGAGACCTTCACGGAATATTTCGTTCTCTGGATACATTAATGATATACAGTAATTTTGTCCTTGATGATGGTGGCGGCGTTGTAGCCCATCTTCCTGACGCTGGTCAGTACCTGGTGGGCCTCCTCATAGGTACGGAAGTTACCCATGCGACAGATCCACCGCGGAGAGTAGAAATGGACATACACGGGTTGGGAGGGGAAGAGCGACTTGATCTCGTTGCCGACGCGGGTGGCCTGTTGACGGTCCTTGCGCTGGTTGCCGCCGGCATAGACCTGTACACGGTAGCCGCTCACCTTGTAACCGCCACGCATCACCTTCTTGTGGGCGGCGGTGTCGACGGGTTCCGCAGTGTCGCGGGGATAGGTCACATGAGACACCGTGTCGCGTCCTGCGCCTGGCTTGGTCGTCTTGGCCGCCGCTGCCGTAGCGGGGGCCGTGGCCGTTGCCGAGTTGTTGTCCTTCGTGCCGTTGACTAACTGGTCAATCTCCAGACTGTGCGTCACGGTGACGGTACCTTCACCCGCCGTACTCTTCTGCAGACGCTGGGTGAACGTTTGAGCAGATAAAGGTAAAAGGGTAAAAAGGTAAAAAGGTAAAACGATGCAAACCCTTTTTGCCATTGTAAGATGTTTGATGGTCATACGCATAGTCATTTCCTCTTTTTACGCTCTTTACTCTCTTACCATTTACAATCTAACCTTTTTACTTAAAGGCGTCGATGATGCCCTTGAAGTCGGCAGCCTTCAGCGAGGCGCCACCAATCAGACCACCGTCGATGTCGGGCTTGGCGAACAGCTCGGGAGCGTTCGAAGCCTTGCACGAACCACCATAGAGGATCGTGGTGTCGTCGGCAACAGCCTGGCCGTACTTCTCGGCGATGATTGAACGGATGTAAGCGTGAATCTCCTCAGCCTGCTCAGCGGTAGCGGTCTTACCAGTACCGATGGCCCAAATGGGCTCGTAGGCAATGACGATCTTGCGGAAGTCCTCCTCAGAGAGGTTGAACACGCTGCCCTCGAGCTCGGCCTTCACAACCTCGTTCTGCTTGCCGGCCTCGCGCTCCTCCAGGCTCTCGCCGATGCAGAAGATCACCTTCAGGTCGTTCTTCTGTGCCAGCAGCACCTTCTCCTTCAGAATCTCGGGCGTCTCCTTGTAGTACTCACGACGCTCGGAGTGACCCAGGATGACATACTGAGCACCAGTGCTCTTGACCATCTCGGCAGAGACCTCACCGGTGAAAGCACCCTTCTCCTTGTCAGCGCAGTTCTCAGCACCCAGACCGATGATGTTCTGGTCGAGGAACTGTGCGATAGAAGCGAGGTGGATGAACGGTGTGCAGATGACCACACCGCAGTTGGGCTTCTCAGCCTTCAAAGTCTCATTCAGCTCCTTTGCCAGAGCGATACCATCCTGGAGATTCATGTTCATCTTCCAGTTTCCTGCAACAATTTTCTTTCTCATTTTTTTGTGTTATTATTAATTGGGTTTGAGTTAATTCTCTTGAGGTTCATGGGTCTCATTGGACCCATTGGTCTCATGGGACTTTTTGTCTCTTCTGGACTTTCGGCGCAGCAGGCGTGTCCACCTCCACGTGCGGTCGGCAATGGTGAGCAGTGCCAGCGGCAACACAAACCATAGCAGCAGCTTGGCGATGCGTCCCGGGATGCTGTTGGCGGCCATCTGTCCTACAGGGAGCTGCTCCAGGGGGAGTGCCGTCAGCGACTCCTCTATCTGTGGCAGGTTGTTGTGACTCCACTTGCGGATGACGAGGCCGTCCTTGAGAAGCAGCAGTCCGGGGTTACTGCGGATGATGGTCTTCAGCGTCGTGCCGTCGGTGAGGCAGTACGGGTACTCGGCACCGGTCCTGTCGCGCCACTGAGCCATCGCCTTCTCCGTGCTCGACGTCAGACAGTAGAACGGGTAGCTGTGCTCCTGACTGTATTCGTAGAGCTCGTTGATGAGGTCCAGCCGGGAGTCGTCAGCCTGTTCCAGGTAAGGCGACACCAGCAGGAAGACGTAGCCCGTGTCCTGCAGCACCTCCTCGGTGATGTCATCGCCACCGTCGGCCAGCTCGATGAAGAAGTCGGCGTAAGGCAGGTCTTCACCGTCCATCGTCTTCTCCCAGTTCTCCCGCAGGTTCGTGCCGATGTGGTAGGGGCGGAAGTCAAACTGCGGCAGGTCGTAGAGGCTCCATGTCGATATGGCGAGGATGAACAGGATGGAGTAGTTGATGACTATCCACTGGTTCGACTCGCTCACGAAGCGGAACATCTGCCGCGGCCACCGCACCACGACGAGGGCGCAGACCAGCAGGACGACGTTTTTCCAGAATGTCTGCCAGTTGGTGAGCACCAGTGCGTCGCCGAAGCATCCGCAGTCGCTGATGGGGTTGGCCAGCGCCAGCCACAGTGTCAGCGGTGTCATCACCAGCATAATGATCAGTATGAGTCGCGAGGTCAGCCGCCGCTGAATCGCGAAGAGCAGGAAGATTCCCAGGCAGAACTCCAACGCCGACTGTGCCACGGAGGCTGTCAGCGTGAGGATGTCGGGCACCATACCGCCCATGTTTATGGCCTCCAGGTAGTCCTGAATCTTGTATTGTGTTCCCAACGGGTCAACGGCTTTGACGAAGCCCGACAGGATGAATACGACGGCCAGGACGATCCTGCAGATGTTGACGAGGCTCTTTTTCACTCCGTCAGTTTTATCAGTCCGAACACCGCATAGTTCACGATGTCCATATAGTTGCTCTCGACGCCTTCCGACACCAGTGTCTCGCCGCCGAGGTTCTCTATCTCCTTGATGCGCTCAATCTTTGTCAGGATAAGGTCGGTATACGAGCTCACCCTCATGCCGCGCCATGCTTCATCGTAGTCGTGGTTCTTACGTTTCATCAGCTCCAGCGCCTCATGGGCATAGTGGTCGTAGAGCGCCATGGCCTCATCGTTCGACATATCCACGGTGTCGGCAAAGCCCTTGTTGACCTGGATAATGCCAACGATGCCGTAGTTGATCAGTGCGATGAACTCCGGACGGATGCCCTCGCCGACGAGCGATTCTTTCTTGATCTCGAGCGAGCGGATGCGCTTGGCTTTGATGAAGAGCTGGTCAGTGAGTGCCGACGGACGCAGGATGCGCCACGAGGCACGGTAGTCGTGCAGTTTATTGTTGAACAGCGTACGGCACTCGGCTATAGCCTGTTCAAACTGCTGATTGGTCTGTTCGAACTTGTCCATTTCAGGGTGCAAAGTTACGAAAAAATGAGAGAAATGCAAAAGAAAAATCAATTTTCTTTTCATTTCCGAGTGCCAACTAACTTCGGCGGAGCCAAAGTTCTTGCAAAAAAGCAAGCGACGCAGCGTCGAGCGACGAAAATTCTCTTGAATTAACCAAAAGATTACTGCTCTTTCTGCTTCTTGCGGATGTACTTAATCTTCGCTCCCAGCACCTCCCACTGTGTCTGCAGGGAGTCACGGCGGATGCGTGTCTGTGTCAGCATGGTGAGCTCGTCGGCCGTGGCACGCAGGGCTGCCTTGTCCTTCTCCACCTTCTGTTTCTGGTAGTTATAGTCGTGGTTGACAGCCTGAAGCATACTGTCGACGACGGCCAACTCCTCTTGCGTGCGCTTCAGTTCGATAGCCTGGTGCAGCGCCAGCGCTTTCTTGCGCGTGTCGATGGCACCGGGATAGACTCTGCGTAGCGAGTCGATGCTTGCCAGCGCCTTGTCGTACTGATGACTCTTAAACTGCTCGTTGGCTTGCTCAAGCAGTTTGTTGGCCTCGTCCTGTGTGTTGCTGCCACATGCGAATAGCATTGTGACAAGCATTATCCAAAGAAATTGTTTCATACTGGGGGCAAAGTTACAACTTTTTTTCGTAATTTTGCAGCCGAAAAACGAAAAAAGTGAGATGAAACTATATTCTGACGAAGAATTGGCCGAGATCCTCGACCAGGAAATCTTTCACCAAATAGGTGATGCTGCCGACCGCCTCGGGGTGGAGTGCTATGTCGTGGGCGGCTATGTGCGCGACATCTTCCTCGAGCGTCCCAGCAACGACATTGACGTGGTTGTCGTGGGGAAGCCTCACCCCCAGTCCCCCTCTCCAAAGGGCGAGGGGGAAGGCACTGTCAGTGTGGGTATTAGTGTAGCCAAGGAACTGAAACGTGCCCTCGGCCGCAGAGCCCATCTCTCTGTGTTCAAGAATTTCGGCACGGCGCAGGTTAAGATAAAAACTGATAACGGAGAACTGAGAACTGAGAGGTATGATTACCTTTATCCTCAAGGTGAAGAAAAACTCATTGGGAATAATACCGAAGGCTCTCAAAATGGCCAAACTAATCATACCTCTCAATTCTCAGTTCTCAGTTCTCATTTCATGGAGGTCGAGTTCGTCGGCGCCCGTAAGGAGAGCTACAGCCACGACTCGCGTAAACCCATTGTCGAGGACGGCACACTGGAGGACGACCAGAATCGGCGCGACTTCACCATCAATGCGATGGCCATCTGTCTGAACAAGGATCGTTTCGGTGAGCTTGTCGACCCCTTCAACGGACTGGCCGACCTGGAAGATGGTATCATCGCCACACCGCTCGATCCCGACATCACGTTCAGCGACGACCCGCTGCGCATGATGCGATGCATCCGCTTCGCCTCGCAGCTGAACTTCCAGATTGAGGACGAGACGTTCGAGGGTCTGGAACGGATGGCCGACCGTATCAAGATTGTCAGTGGCGAGCGCATCGAGGTGGAGCTGAACAAGATCATCATGTCGCCGCACCCCAGTAAGGGTTTCGTCGACCTCCAGCGCAGCGGTCTGCTGAACATCATTCTGCCCGAGCTGGCGGCCCTCGATATCGTCGACACGAAGAACGGTCGTGCCCATAAGAATAACTTCTACCATACCTTAGAAGTGCTTGAAAACATTTCGAGGAACGAGGAACGAGAAACGAGGAACGAGAATAGTAAAAACCTCTGGCTCCGCTGGGCCGCCCTCCTTCACGATGTCGGCAAGACGAAGTCGAAGCGGTGGGACCCTGCCGTGGGATGGACGTTCCACAACCATAATTATATAGGTGCGAAGATGGTGCCCGTCATCTTCCGGCGGCTGAAGCTGCCCATGAGTGCCGAGATGAAGTACGTCCAGAAACTCGTCGACCTCCATATGCGTCCCCAGGTGATTGCCGACAGCGAGGTGACCGACTCTGCTGTGCGCCGTCTGCTGAACGATGCCGGCGATGACATCGACGACCTGATGACGCTCTGCGAGGCCGATATCACGTCGAAGAACGAGGTGCGCAAGAAAATCTTCCTCGAGAACTTCCGGATGGTCCGCGAAAAACTGGCCGACCTGAAGGAGAAGGACTACAAACGGCTCCTGCAGCCTGTCATCGACGGCAACGAGATCATGGAAATGTTTGGTTTGAAGCCCAGCCGCGAGGTGGGCACGCTGAAACAGTGTCTGAAAGATGCCGTCCTCGACAATAAAGTGGAGAACGAGCGCGAACCGCTGATGCAACTCCTAATGGAGAAAGCTCGGGAAATGGGACTGAAGAGAATTGAAGAATTGAAAAATTGAAAAATTGAAGAATTATGATATATCCGATTGAGAAAATAGCGACACTGATAGGCGCCCGCCGCTATGGCAGCGCCGAGAGCAACATACGCTGGCTGCTGACGGACAGCCGCTCACTGTGTTTCCCAGAACAGACGCTGTTCTTCGCCCTGCGGTCGAACCGCAACGATGGTCACCGCTACATCGATGAGCTGTACCGTCGTGGCGTCCGCTCATTCGTCGTTGAGCAGGTGCCAGAACATCCTGAGGCAGACGCTAACTATCTAAAAGTGCCGTCGACACTGGCGGCCCTGCAGCGTTTGGCCGAACGCCATCGCGACGAGCATGACTGTCCCGTCATCGGCATCACTGGCTCTAACGGTAAGACGATGGTGAAGGAGTGGCTGTATCAGCTATTGATCATGTCACCGGACTTAGGAGGTATGGTGGTCCGCTCACCCCGTAGCTACAACTCCCAGATTGGCGTGCCACTTAGCGTGTGGCTACTGAATGAGCAGACGAAGGTCGCCGTCTTCGAGGCTGGTATCAGTCAGCCTGGCGAGATGATGGCGCTGCACGACATTATCCAGCCCACCATCGGCGTGCTGACCTGTCTGTCGAACGCCCATCAGGAGAACTTCCGTTCGATGGAGGAAAAGTGTCAGGAGAAGTTGGAGCTGATGCACGACACACTGGCGATGATCTATCCCTCCGACGACAATACCGTCAGTCGCTGCATACGCCGCATGAATTATCAAGGCGAGAAAATAGGGTGGTCGCGCTGCGATGAGCAGGCGCCGATGTATGTCAAGGACGTTTCCCAGTCTTCTCTCCCCTCGGGATGGGTAGGAGGTGGATCTCATATTATTTATAATTATAAAGGTACGCCCGGCGAGTATACCATCCCCTTCATTGACGAGGCCAGCATTGAGAATAGTATCATCTGTGCTACCATCGCCCTGCATCTCGGATTGACACCCGAGCAGCTGGCGGAACGGATGCCGAAGCTCGAGCCCATCGCCATGCGTCTGGAGGTAAAGGAGGGCCAGCGGGGCTGTACGCTCATCAACGACTCCTACAACTCCGATATCAACTCGCTCGACATCGCTCTCGACTTCATGAATCGTCGAGAAACGAGGAAGGAGAAACGAGGAACGAAAAAGACGCTCATCCTGAGCGATATCTACCAGAGTGGTGAAACGCCCGAGAGCCTTTACCGCCAGGTCAACGACCTCTGTGTGAAGCGTGGTATCGAGAAACTCATCGGTATCGGCGAGGAGATTGCCAGTCAGGCACAGGCATTCACGGTCGGCGAGAAGTACTTCTTCGCCACCACTGAGGAGTTCCTGGCCAGCACCGTCTTCCACCAGCTGCGCAATGAGATGATTCTACTGAAGGGCTCGCGCCGCTTCGGCTTCGACCATATCACCGAACTGCTGGAGCAGAAGGTTCACGAGACCATCCTCGAGGTGAACCTCGGTGCCGTCGTCGAGAACCTGAACTACTACCGCTCGTTCCTCAAGCCCGAGACGAAGATGGTGTGCATGATTAAGGCCGACGCCTATGGTGCTGGTGCCATCGAGATAGCGAAGACACTCCAGGACCATCGCGTCGACTACCTCGCTGTGGCCGTGGCCGACGAGGGTGTGGCCCTGCGCCGTGCGGGTATCACGGCGAACATCATGGTGATGAACCCCGAGATGACGTCGTTTAAGACGCTCTTCGACTACGACCTTGAGCCCGAAGTCTACTCCTTCCGTCTGCTTGACGCCCTCGTGAAGGCTGCTCGTAAAGAGGGTATCACCGGCTGGCCCGTGCACATCAAGCTCGACACGGGTATGCACCGGTTGGGCTTCAACGTTAGAGGAGAGAAAGACGAGATCGATGAGCTTATCGACCGTCTGAAACACCAGCAGGCCGTCATCCCGCGCTCTGTCTTCTCACACTTCGTGGGCAGTGACAGCGACACGTTCGACGATTTCTCCGCCCGTCAGTTCCAGCTCTTCGACGAGGGTAGCAAGAAACTCCAAAGTGCTTTCTCTCATAAGATTCTGCGCCACATGGACAACTCCGCCGGCATCGAGCATTTCCCTGAACGTCAGATGGATATGTGCCGACTGGGCATTGGACTGTATGGGGTAAATCCTTTGAGTGAAAAGCGAACACTCCATTGCGTCAGCACGCTGAAGACCACCATTCTCCAGTTGCGCCATGTGAAGGCGGGCGACTCGGTGGGCTATAGCCGCCGCACCATCCTGGGGCGCGACAGCGTCATCGGTGCCATCCCCATCGGTTATGCCGACGGACTGAACCGCCATCTCGGTAACCGTCATGGCTTCTGTCTGGTCAACGGCCAGAAGGCTGAGTACGTGGGAAATATCTGTATGGATGTGGCGATGATCGATGTCACGGACATCAACTGTCAGGAGGGCGACCAGGTGGAGATTTTCGGTGAACACCTGCCCGTCACCACACTCAGCGACACCATCGACACCATTCCTTACGAGGTTCTTACCGGTGTGTCGAACCGCGTGAAGCGTGTCTATTTCCAAGACTAAAGTGCCCAGTGCACTTTAGTCTTCATGCTATCGTGTAATCACAACCTTTTTACCCCTTACGATATAGATGCCGGGGCGTAGTGACGCCTTGGAGGTGCCTGCTACGCGTCCGTCGAGGGTGTAATAGGTGTCATCTGTAGAGGACGAAGTGTGATGAGTGATGGGGTTGACGGCAGTCTGCGTCGACGGATGGGCACGGTAGCGGAAGGCCATCGTGCCGTCATCATTCTGGCGGATGTCGAGGATAGCCCCCTCCATGCGTGTCTCCCCTAGGGAGTTGGCGTTGTAGAGCTTGGCGTAGGGCTTCGACGTGGCCGTCAGCGAGTCGTTCTTGGCGTAGGGGTAAAGCTTCGGGTACGACTCGTCGTTGTTGGCGTGGAAGAAGGTCATACGCGGGTGGTCGTTACCACGTTCGTAGTCCCACTTCGAACGCGCTTTCTGGTCGGTGATGATAGCGTTCGGGAAGTTGTAAAACCAGAGATACTCGTCGTAGTCGACGTGTGTCACCAGCAGTCCCCGTGCGGGGTAGTTCTTGTCCCAGCCGTTGAGCTGGCGGTTCTCGATGGTGTAGTATTCATCGGGGTAGGCATCGTTGTAGATGATATAGCTCTGTCCACCCTTGCTCATGGGTTGCAGGGAGTCAACGTCGACGTCCTCGTCGGCCAGGACGATGGGCATCTGCCATCCGCATACCATCTTCTCGTAGGCGGTATAGCCTGGCGGACAGAAGCCGTTGCCGTTATAGGTGCCCATGCACATCAGGTCGTACGCTCCCATACCGTACTGGTTGCCGCCGAGTGTGTCGTAGAAGTCGGGGAAGCCCATGCAATGAGAGAACTCGTGACAGAAGGTGCCGATGCCGTCTATTTTTCCCGTTCCCTTTAGCTCGCTGGCACAGGCATAGGTATTGATGGCCACGTCGTCGAGATAGAGTTTCTGGTCGTCGGCATCCTCGAGTGTCCACATATGTGGCCAGATGGTGTTGACGTTACCGCCGTCGGCCTCGCCCTTGCCGGCATAGACGACGAAGACCTCGTCGACCTCGCCGTCGCCGTCCCAGTCGTAGTCGGCGAAGTTCACCAGACTGTCAGCAGCCTGACACATCTCGATGATCATCATATGGGCACGCATATCGTCACCATTCTTGTCGTTGGTACCGTAGTAGCTGTAGTTGTTCTTCGTGGTGAACGGCCCGAGGACGTCGAATGTCAGCTCGAACTGTCCGCCCGACTGGTCGCGGAAGTAGTCGGCCACGCTGCCGCGGAAACCCTCGGACGAGGTGTAGCCTTCGGTATTCAAGATGTCATTGTATTTGTTGTGGTCATTGGCGCTCTTGAACTTCGTGTCGGTGAAGTTCGCCAAGATGACCAGTCCCCGCTTCTGTCCGATGAACGGCGACTGCTCGGCGGCACGCCGTTGTCCGTTGAGGCGTGCTGCCGCGGTGATGTTGCGCTTGGGCGTGACGCGCCAGCATCCCACGCCTTTCCTTGGTGTGGAAGCACTGATGGTGATTGTCGTCAGCAGGGCGAGGATGGTGGTCAAAAAGTATCGTCTGGTCATATTTTGTAGTAGAGAAATCATCTTTTGCGGGCACAAAGATACAAACTTTAGCTGAATTATTGCGCTAATTGAAAAAATATTAGTAATTTTGCCGCGTATTCTACGCTAAAACAAACAAAATACTACATAATGGAACAAGTTTTCAGTTACATCATCAGCCTTGGTGCATCGGTTATGATGCCCATTCTGTTTACAATTATCGGCCTGTGCATAGGCATGAAGTTCGGCAAGTCACTCAAGAGCGGCCTCTATGTCGGCGTTGGTTTCGTAGGTCTTGGCATCGTCACCGCCCTACTGACAACCAACTTCAACACACCACTCGACGCCATCTCGAAGATTTTCCATCTCGACCTGAACGTCTTCGACATGGGATGGCCGGCAGCTGCTGCCGTGGCTTACAACACCGCCGTGGGAGCGCTCATCATTCCCATCTGTCTGGGCATCAACTTCTTGCTGCTTATTACCAAGTGTACACGCACGGTGAACATCGACCTGTGGAACTACTGGCACTTCGCGTTTATCGGCGCTGTGGCCTACTTCGTCATGGACCAGTCGCTGCTGTGGGGCTACTTTGCTGCTATCAGCTGTTACATCGTCACACTGGTGATGGCCGACCTTACCGCCGACCGCTTTCAGGGCTACTACGACAACATGGACGGCATCTCTATCCCGCAGCCGTTCTGCCAGAGTTTCACGCCGTTCGCCATTGCTATCAACTGGCTGCTTGACCGTATTCCCGGCTTCTCGAAGCTCGACATCGATGCCGAGGGACTGAAGAAGAAGTTCGGCGTGCTAGGCGAACCGTTGGTGCTCGGTGTCATCGTGGGTGCCCTGATCGGCGCTGCCGCCCATTTCGACCACTTCGTCGATTTCGGGGCGTATGCCGCAGGCTTCGCTTCCACTTCCGATGCCGTGATGGGCATTGTGAAGTCGGTGCTCTTCCTAGGTGTGACGATGGGTGCCGTGATGGAGCTCATTCCCCGTATCACTCGTCTGTTCATCGACGGCCTGATGCCCATCTCCGAGAAGACGCAGGAAGTGGTGAAAAAGAAGTTCAAGGGCAAGAAAGTGTATATCGGTATGTCGCCCGCCCTCGTCATCGGCCATCCTACGACGCTCGTCGTCTCGCTGCTGCTCATCCCCGTGACGCTCATCCTGTCCATCGTCCTGTCGAAGACTGGCAATCAGTTCCTGCCGTTGGCTTCCTTGGCCGGTATGTTCTACGTCTTCGTGATGGTGCTGCCCTATACCAAGGGAAATGTGGTGAAGACCTTTATCATCGGTTTGGTGGCCGTGACAATCGGCCTCTATTTCGTCACCGACATGGCTCCTGCCTTCACGAACGCTGCCAACACGGTATACGAGGCCACGCAGGACAAGGCCGCCCAGATTCCCAGTGGTTTCCAGGCCGGAGCTATGGACTTCGCCTCCTCGCTCTTCGGCTACACCATCTATGCCTGCGTGAAGTACATGAAGTGGATTGGCATGGCCGTCCTCACACTCATCACCATTGGCATGGTGGTGTGGAACCGCACGCGCATTGTCCGTGAGGAAAAGAATTCAAAATAAATAGGTGTATTTAAGGAACGAATACCGTTTTTCCTAGAAACGAATACAGGTTTTTCTGGAAACGAATTGCCATAATCATCGTAATTTGTCCATAATAAATATGACCAAGCAGGAATATAGAGATGTATATGAGGTGGTCGGTGCTGCAATGGAAGTCTTTAATTGTTTAGGCCGCGGCATGGCAGAAGCCATCTATCAGGAATCTCTTGATCGAGAGTTTAAGTCCCGTGGTATGGATGCTGAAAGAGAAAAGATGCTTGTTACATATTACAAAGGCGAGCCCTTGGAAAAGGTGTACTATGCCGATTTCTATTACAAGAACATAGTGATAGAACTGAAATCAGTGGATGAAATCACATCAGATCATCGCGCTCAGTTGTTTAACTATATGCGAATAACCAAACAGCAAAGGGGGATACTCCTGAACTTCGGAGAGGAAAGCATGCATGCCGAACGTTATTTGTATTTACCAGAATTTGACAACTTCGTGCTTCTGAACCAAGACAACTATCGCAATTACATCAGTGAGTAAAATATAATTATGGATAAATTACGATTATTACGTTAATTCGTTTCAAAGAAGAAAAAGACTTCGTTTCAAGAAAAAGACTTCGTTTCCTTACAACAAAAGAGCATTCATTTAAAATAAGGTGTATATGAAAAAAAGGACATTTCTTTCCATTTCGCTGCTGGCAGCGGCATTTGTTTCCGCCTCCGCCCAGCAGACCGTGAACTTCCAGACTGCGTGCCATCCGGAGGATGTGAAACACTACGACACGAAGACGCTCCGTGAGCGCTTTGTCATGGAAAAGGTGATGGAGGCCGACAAGATCAATTTGACGTACTCCCATTACGACCGCTTCATCTTCGGCGGTGCCATGCCTGTGACGAAGACCCTGAAGCTGGAGAACTTCCTCGAGCTCGGTCTCGACGTCGACCCCGGCATCAAGGAGAAGTACTTCCTCTACAACCGTGAGCTCGGCGTGGTGAACTGCGGCGAGGGCGATGGCGTGGTCATCGTCGACGGCAAGGAGTACGCCCTGTCGCCGAAGGAGGCCCTCTACATCGGCCGCGGCCACATCGGCAAGGACAAGGACGTGAACAAGGAGGTGCTCTTCCGCTCGAAGGATGCCGCGAAGCCCGCGAAGTTCTACCTGAACTCAGCTACCGCCCACCAGCATTACAAGACCCAGTGGATTACCCTCGACGGCCGTAAAGGCTCGCTGAAGGCCGCCGTCTGGGGACCAGTCGGTTCGCTCGAGGAGTGTAACAACCGCACCGTCTACAAGCTCATCGTCAACGATGTGCTCGAGGAGGGCCCCTGCCAGCTGCAGCTCGGTCTGACGCAGCTGAATCCCGGTGCTGCTTGGAACACCATGCCGCCGCACACCCACGGTCGCCGCATCGAGGCCTACTACTACTTCAACCTGCCTCAGGACCAGACCATCGCTCACATCATGGGACAGCCCGAGGAGAGTAGGGTAGTGTGGCTCCACAATGAGCAGGCCATCATGTCGCCCGAGTGGTCGATGCACGCTGCCGCCGGCACCTACTACTACACCTTCATCTGGGGCATGGCCGGTGAGAACCTCTACTATAACGACAAGGACAACATTCCCGTCATCGATATCCGATGACGGAATTAAGAAAATTCTAAATACATAAATATGACACCAATTCAAAAAACCAAAATGTCCAACTTCCGTTGGGTCATCTGTGCGTTGCTGTTCCTGGCAACCACCATCAACTACATGGACCGTCAGGTCTTGTCGCTAACCTGGAAAGACTTCATTGCCGTTGACTTCCACTGGACGGACGCCGACTATGGCACCATCACGGGTCTTTTCTCCCTGTTCTATGCCTTTGCCAACCTCGTATCAGGTAAGTTCATTGACTGGATGGGTACCAAGAAAGGCTATCTGATTGCCATCTTCGTGTGGTCAACTGGTGCCGTGATGCATGCCGGCTGCGGCTGGGTGGCTATGAATGTCGAAGGTTATGATTCTATCGAAGCCCTGCGCATGGTACAGGCTGGCAGCGATGCCGCTGTGGCTATTGCCACCATTTCCGTGTGGCTGTTCCTCTCCTGCCGTTTCATCCTGGCTGTCGGCGAGGCAGGTAACTTCCCTGCCGCCATCAAGGCCACGGCCGAGTACTTCCCCAAGAAGGACCGCGCCTTCTCTACCTCTATCTTCAACAGCGGCGCATCAGTAGGTGCCCTGGCTGCTCCCGCCACTATTCCCCTGCTGGCACGTGCCTGGGGCTGGGAGATGGCCTTTATCATCATCGGTGTGCTGGGCTATGTCTGGATGGGACTGTGGATTTGGCTCTATGAGAAGCCCCGTCAGAACAAGCGTGTCAACCAGGCTGAGCTGAACTACATCGAGCAGGACAACGATCTGGCCGAAGTGCAGAACCGTGATGCTGAGAAGGAAGAGAAGACCATCCCGTTCTTCCAGTGTCTCACCTTCAAGCAGACCTGGGCTTTCCTCGTGGGTAAGTTCATGACCGATGGTGTGTGGTGGTTCTTCCTGTTCTGGGCTCCCGCTTATTTCAGCGACCAGTACGGCTACACCTCCGACTCTACCATGGGCATCCTGCTCATCTTCACCCTCTATCTCATCGTGACCGTACTGTCTATCGGTGGTGGCTATCTGCCGAAGTACTTCGTTGAGCAGCGCGGCATGAATCCCTATCTGGGCCGTATGCGTGCCATGCTCATCTTCGCCTGCTTCCCCGTCCTCGGTCTGCTGGCCCAGCCCCTCGGTGCCTATAGCGCTTGGTGGCCTGCCATCCTCATCGGTCTGCTTGGTGCCGGTCACCAGGCATGGTCAGCCAACCTCTTCTCGACCATCGGCGATATGTTCCCGAAGTCGACCATCGGTACCATCGTTGGTCTTGGTACTGCCATCGGCGGTCTTGGCTCGTTTGCCATCAACAAGGGTTCTGGTAACTTCTTCACCTGGGCAGCTGAGCAGGGCAGCGCCTTCACCTTCATGGGCTTCGAAGGCAAGCCTGCAGCTTACATGATTGTCTTCTCGTTCTGCGCTGTCGCCTATCTCATCGGCTGGTGCATTATGAAGGCCCTCGTTCCGAAGTACAAGCCTGTCGTGATTGATTGAGGCGTGTGACGTGAGAGCGTCGTAACGCGCTGTCATTAAACGAAAATCTTCAAAAATCCAACAAAAATAGCTTTCGATGAGCTTGTTCTTGTCAGATTTTTGAAGATTTTTGTTTTTGCTTTTCCTTTTTTCGCGTAGGTACTCAGCCTGCTTTATTCTTTCTTCTCGCCGATGATCACGTCGGTATCCTGCTTCACCAAACCGTTGTCACCGCCACCGAAGACGTTGCCTCTGATGCTGGCACCCTTCAGAATCTTCACCCTTGTCCAGACGGAGGTGCCATAGCTCTCGCCGAGGCTCAGATCACCACGGCTGGCGCCGAAGACGTAGCCGCCATAGTTCGGGTTGTATTTGAGGCCAGTGGTGAATCCGTCCGGTGTGCCAATCTGGGCTTTCACACCACTAACACCGCCAACAATCACCTCGTTGAGCGTCTGCTTGCCAGGACCATGGCCATCAAGCTCATCATCTTTGATGTAGCCGTCACCGTCAGGTCGCGTGGGTGGAATCTTCGGGGGACCGACACTCGACATCGAGCCGCCACCATAGACGTTACGGTGGATGAGGCCGCCCTTGACCTCCACTTTCGTGAAGCGGGTAACCGAACCAGCAGAGGTGCTGAAGTCTATCTCCTTCACCTTTGATGTTCTACCAGTCTGTGGATTTTTATAGTCAATTTCGGCTCCGGTTTCATCGATGTTGCCATCGTTACTGAAGTCAAACTTGTACTTACCGATACCCGAGCCGGCACCATAGACGTTACCGCGGTGCAGCCACTGCGGGTTGTCGGTGTCGGAGGTTCCAACCATGGTTACGTTTGTCTTGGCAGTAGACTCCTCGTCATAGGGCAAGCCAATCTCACCCGCATTAACGATGACATGGGTGTCGCGGCGGACGTGACCGTCCTGACCGCCACCGAAGACGGAGCCGATGATAGTAGGACCAGTGTAACTCTTATCGCTCATCTTGTCAGGATCACCGATGGTAACCTTAGTCTCGTTGACATAGCCAGAGAAGAACTCGGGGCTGTAGAGATAACGTGGCGACTCGCCGATGTTCGGGGCAGACTCACCGCGGCTGCCGCCAAAGACGCTACCGTAGGGCAGGCCGTCCTTGATGCTCTTCGTAGGATCAGCCTTGACATAACCAATCTTGCCGCCGAAAATCTCGACCTCGGTCTTACCGCTGCTCAGGAAGTGGTCGGCCATGGTCACCGGTAGGTTATCGGCACTGATCGGCTCATTTGGATTGAAGTCCTCGCTATGCGTCCAGAGCTTCTCGTCCTTCGAATCGTCAGCGTCGTCGTGGAGATGCTCGCCGTAACCATTATAGGTACCATAATACGAGTAGTCGTCTGTTGCACCGGCATAGTTACCCTTACCCACGGAGCCCATGTTGCCTCCGCCGTAGACGAAGCGCCCTACATAGCCGCCCTCCATCTTGACGTGGGTGTTGCCATACACCTTACCGGCAGTGATGCTGTAGATATTGGCATCCACTTTATCCTCCTCAGCGTATGTCCAATTTTCCTTGGGGAGAGTATCGTCGATAGGTTTAGCACCAATCTTCAGTCGTCTCTCATTGTATTTACCCTTACCCGAGCCGCCGCCGTACATGGCGTGGCCAATCAGACCATTTTTGAGCGTCACGTGCGTATCGCCCATGACGTGACCGTCCTCACCGCCGCCATAGACGGCACCGACGATGCAGTCGTGGTCATAAACATACACACCGCTGCCCACGCTGGTCTCCCTCTTTGTCAGGTAGTTCGAGAAGTTAGCTGTGTTCGTGCTCGGATACTCGATGTTGATGTGGCTCGAGCCCACATTGCCGCAGAAGGCCATCTTGTAGCGGTCGCCGGCAATACCCTTACTGCCGCCGTAGATGTCGCCATTGTCCTTCCAGATGTTGTAGTCATCGTCAACACCAAGGCGTCCGCCGTAGATGTTGATATAAGTATCACCAACATATCCTCCGGGAACATACTCTACCTCATACGGCCAGCTCAAGGCAAAGCCGTTGGCTTCGTCATGGTGCTTCTTGATATACTGATACTTCCAGGTATCACCAGTCTTGTAGTCAGTATCCGTCACGTCAGCTTCGGTTAATTTGCTAACGTCTTCGGTGGCCACTTTCCTAATCTCATAGTTGAAGATACCCACCGATGCCATCTCACCGCCGCCATACACATTACGCTTCACCCAACCGTTGTAGATGTCTATTTCAGAGCTTTTGCCCACACATCCGGCCCACTGCATAGGCGTGAACCTGAAGACAATCGTGTTGTCTTCATCATCCGTGGTCTCAATGTATCCTACTTTGGTGTCATCTACGCTTCCGTAGCCGCCGCCATAAAGGTCGCGCATGATGGTAGGACGGGTCGGTTCATCAGTATCCGTTTTGCTCTTCTTACCGATGACGACGGTGGTGTTGTCGCGTATGGTACCTAACTCGCTACCGCCGTAGACACAGCTCTTGATGACGGTGCTGTTGCCGCTGATGTTGACAGTAGCCGACTTCGCCTGTCCCAGCTGAGTCCATTTCGGAGCAAGGCTGCCATCAAGCAGCGTGAGGCGTCCCATGCTGCCGCCAAAGACATTACCGCCCTTGGTATGGGTTGCACGGTAGACATCTTCGCTAAGTTCAAACTCGGTGTAAGGAACGCAGTTGTTGGCCTTCCAGGTATTCCATTCCTCTTCAGTCCATCCATCTGCGGTTGTTTTATCAGCTCCATCCAGATAAATGTCCTCGTAATCATTACCAATAGTGCCACCGGTGATGTTCACCGTCACATGACCATGGGCCAAACTCTCGTCGACATCTGTCGTCTCAGGATCATCTTCAATGAACGTACCATACTGTGTGCTATTGACAGAAGTGAATGGGGTACCCACTGAGGCCAATCGGCCTCCGCCATAAACGGAGCCGAGTATGGAGCCTCCCTTGATGTTCACCTCCACGTTACCGCCCACGCTACCAGCCGTCAGAGCCTCACCGCTGAAGCCACGGCCGGCGCCGAAGACGTGACCGTCGGCGTATGACGTACCCGTGGTGCCGATTATCAATCCGGCGGCTGTGAACGTCTCACCCTCGTCGGTCTTGTCACCGTCGCCATTGAGGTCGATGCTTACACTGCCACCAATGGTGGTCTTGGCATCGTTGATGACGTGTCCATCCTCACCGCCGCCTAACACAGATCCAAAGATACGGGCGTTGCCAGTGATGTTGACCTCGGTATTCGTGACGTTCGTCCACGTGTTGAAGAAGATGCGCTGGTCGCCCTTGCCCGAACCGAAGAGGTAACCCGGGAAGGGGAAAGCGGAAATCTGGCTCGGGGTACGGGGCACGCCAACTGTACCACCCACCATGTTGACGGTACACTTGCCGCCCGACTCAGGTATAATGGGATCGTTGTTATTGGTTGCGTCCTTTGTGTACGTACCCACGTCGGTATGCTCATTACCGCCATAGACACAGGTCAGGATGTGTCCGCCAGTGATGTCCACCACGGTATTGCCACGTACTTGACCTGTTGCACGGTGCCACAGGCCCGGTGCATACGGAATCACACCGCTACCGCCACCGAAGACGTTGCCATAGTAGCTGTGACCGTCTTTAGCTATGTTGGAGCCTCCTTCTGCATATTTCTTATGGTCTTCATCGTAATAGTACTTGTCCTTACCGTCAACCGTTAGCTTGTATTTAGCAAACGGATCGTAAGGTGCAGCACTCGTATTGACGTAGTCCCAGTGTGCGCACTCTGGCATCAAAGCTTCAATAGCTGCAAGTTTAGCATAATCATCGGCAGCCAGTGCCTGTGTCCATAGTTCTTCGCTATATGGCTCTGTCTTACCTTTGCCGCAACCAATCTGACAGTTGTCCTTGATTGTCACGTGCGTATCATACTGAACGATACCGTTCTCACTGCCGCCATAGACGGAGCCCTTGATGAAGGCATTGTCGCTGATGGTCACGTCGGTATTCGATGACAAGGCCAGCGTCTCGATGAACGAGTGGTAAATGGCATCACTTCCGAAATACTCCCACTTGTTTTCGTGTGGGGCATCAGAATATTCCCAAGTACTACTCTCATTATCCATTAATGGCATAACGGCGGCCAGCATACGCTTGGGCCTGTGCTTATCAGGATCATAAGGTTCTGTATGCTCCTCTGCCTCGTAGACAGCTTTAGTCTTATAATCATACACATTAGGCAGGACACCCTTACCGGCACCAAACACATGGCCCTTGTCGTCGGGAGGCAACGGATTCCCTTCACCATCCTCCTTCTTCATCTGCATGTTGTCGGGACCAATTTCTGCATGGCCTCTGACTATCACCTTACAGAAACCGCTGGTGTTGTTGGCCAGTGCCACCGGTGTACCATTAACGACTTTATATCTGGCCACCGAGGCGATCTCACCGCCGCCGTATACGCTACCGCGAACCTTGGCTGTGCCCTGAATGATGACGGTGGGGTTACCGCGCAGCAGTGCTGAGTAGCCGTGCGTCTCCTTGCCCTTGCCGCCACCGAACACGTCGCCCAGGATTTCGGGTGAGCCGGTGCCGTCTTCCTTGCCGATTGTCACCATAGAGTTCTTTTCCACGCGGCCAACCTCACCACCGCCATAGACATTGCCACGCACCGTGCCGTGAGCAATGGTGACATTCGTATTGCCATCCTTATAATCCACGTTGTCGGAAAAATCAGCGTTTGCACCTTTGCCATCTTCTCCCACCATACCTTTCTTACAGTAGAATTCGTCTTCCAGACCCTTACCGCCACCGAACACATTACCGGTAATCGTGGCAGCATGGCGGGTTGGGGTGGGGCGATTGGCACCTAAACCTCTGGTTACAGGATTATCTGGATCTGCATTATCCACATACGTCCACTGTTCTGAGGGGTCTTCTTCATTGAGTTTCTTATACGTGAATGTTGTCGGAGTTGTGATGGTTGTCGTTTCATCACTATAGGTACCCAGCATTTCGCGCTGACGGCTCAGGTTCAGCCATTCACCCGTACCAATGTCCACGTACGTGTTACCCCAGATGTCGGCCTGGTTACCACCGCCGTAGATGGTACCGATGGTACCGACTTCGAGGGTTCCGTTAGTGTCTAATCCCTTATAGAGAAGAACACCATCTTCCGTGTGCTCGCCAACGAAATCTGCATGAGCAGCTACGAAGCTTGCATCCACCAGACCTTTCTTCATGTTCACGTTGACGTGTGGATTACCCACCACGGTAGCTTGGTAACCACCGCCAAAGATATTGTCAATGCGGGATGCCGAAATGACGTTGATGACGGGGTCGTTATACAGTCTGTCGCCATCTTCAGCTTTATTAACTACGCCACGCGACTTATAACCATAAACAGAGTAGGGGGCTAGATAGCCGCCGGCATACAGATTTTGAATGTGAATTGGTTCGCAACCGTTCTCCTCAATCTCCACGGTGATAGAACCATTGACGTTGCCGCTGGTGTTATTACCGCCGAACACACGTTTCAGAGACGAACCGTTCGTAATCTTCAGGTGGATGTCTGCGTTGACGTCCGACTCCTTGGAGCCACCGAAGATTTCCTCAATACCCTTGGCACAGTTCATGTTCAGGTTCACGTCTCCGTCAACCGGGGCATTTTTACCGGCACCATAGGTCTCATTGATATTCAAATCACACTCGTTCTTACTCTCATACTGAGAGGTGGCACTCGTTCGGACATATCCTTTCTCATTACTGCCACCGTATGCTGTATGCACGGTTCCACCAAAGATCTTAGTGATGGTCGTTCCGGCACCGTAGATGTAGTGATTGTCGGGATCCATTCTTTTGCCTCGACTTACTGTGGGTTCAGGATCATATGTCTGGTCAACAGCCTGATATGGATTACCTTCTTCTCCAGTGCCCTGTCCAGCTCCCTTAGGATGGGTCGATGTACTCTTGTATCCCACATTGGCACCAAGGTTCTGATACCACTTTCCATCAATCGGATGTTGATAGTTGTCTTTACCGTTACCACCGCCGAACAACTCATCAATCTCGTAGGTCTCGTTTACGGTAACAGAAGTGGCTGGCGTTGAGGCAGCATTACCACCGCCGTATACCTGTCTGATGCTGGTATAGTTACAACCATCAATGATGACTTCGGTGTACTCATTAGTTTCATAGGGCTCGTACATAGCCAGGTTGCCACCTCCATAAACCGCCTCTACATCGTACAACTTACACAGTTCCTCCAGCACGTTGTTAATGGCCTCGGTCAGCTGTTCCTCTGTTGCCGATCCATTGTTATGAGTGTCTTGAGCACTTGTTATCACCGAACCAGTGATTCTGCTGTCTACATAGCTTTCTCCGCTCTTTGTCGCATCAATCACTGTTTGCAGATAGGCTTTATAGTCATCCAATGTCTTCTTTTCCTTGTCCTTATTTGCCGGACGTCTATTAAACTTCGTGTTGATATGCGGCTTCGAGGTCGTGTTAGCATTCTGCGTAGCATATACGTGAACCTTTACATGTCCCTTCGGTGTACCTTTGAAGTCGTTACAACCGAAGATGCGCTTGACGATGCATCCGGTCTCACTGGGATCAACATTGTTGTTCAGCTCCACCAAGGTGTTGCCGCCTACGTCGGCAGCAATATTGGCAGTACCCTTACCGCCACCGTAGGCATCGCCGCCGCCAGTGTCGCTTCCAATGGTGCCGCCGGTGAGGTGTACTTCTGTGTCGCGTTTGACGATACCGCCCTCGCCGCCGCCATAGACATTACCTGCTATGCGTCCACCGGAGACGTACGCGTACGACCAGATGTCGGTGGCATACTTTGTCTCGTCGTATGATCCTGCGGGATGGCCCACACCTCTATCTGTAGTGTCAAATACAGGAATAGGTTCAGTGGTAAGGTACGAATCGCCGGGACCACGGCTGGCTCCAAAGATGCTACCTCCAATGTATCCACCCTTGAAGTTGACCCGGGTGTGGGAATGGGATTTGACGGTGCTCGTTGTGTCCTTCTGTTCATCGCTTGCCTGTGCAGGTGTCTTTGGAGGACCGACCGAGGCCAAGGCACCGCCGCCATAGACATTACCCTTAATAACGGTTTTATTGGTGCTCTCGCCTTTGTCATCATCACCATAAACCTCTACCAGCGTCGTGCAGGTCACGGAGCCGGAAGAGTTGTTCACCTTTTTAATACCACCATCTATGTAGGTACCGATACCTGAACCAGCACCGAAGACATTACCGCTTCGGCCCGAAGCATCAGACGTATGACCCTTAATCTTTCCCTTGAAAATTCTTACCTCGGTACTGTTGCGCACATGGCCGTCCTGACCACCGCCATAGACGGAACCGTAGATTTCCGGACTATCACCCGTTGCCTCCGTGATGACATCGTTCGTCATGGTGCCACCGATGTTGATGATGGCGTTGTTGACATAGCCTAAGAAGAAGTCGGGCACATACTTGTAGCGTGGCGACCGTTTACAAGAGGCTGCAGCCTTACCACGGCTACCGCCAAAGACGGAACCATGCGGGATGCCGTCATCATCAGTTCCCGATCCGTTACCCACCGTGCCACCAAAGAGATTCACCGTAGCGGTGCCGCTACCGGTAAAGTCGGTGTTCGACCAAAGTTTCTGATTGGCTTGTGGCGGCATTTCGCCATAGCCGCCAGTGGAGTAGTCGTCAGAACCACCGGAATAGTTGCCCTTACCCACAGAGCCTAGGTTACCGCCGCCGTAGATGAACCAACCTACCGTGCCGCCATTCATAGTGACAGTGCTATTACCATACACGCGGCCAGCCGTCCAGCTGTTAACGTTTTGCTCTGGCAGTTCATCGTATTCTGTACTGTTGTCACCACCTTTCGCTACTCTTAGCGTGGTAGTGAATTTTCCATCACCCTTACCGCCACCGAAAACGCTGTGGGTGATGGTGCCGTGATGGATGGTGACAGAGGCGTCCTCGTAGACGTGACCGTCCTCACCGCCGCCATAGACGGACTGGTTGATGGTAGGTGCCGCCGCTGAGCCACCAGATGTACCGATGGTGACCAGTGTTGCTCTTACGTTGGCCAACTTTGCCTCTGCATAGCGCTGTTGGGAAATGTCGGATACACCGTCGTCAACCGTACCCTTGGCCGAACCGAACACCCATCCGTCTACGACGGCCGTGACGTCGACGGTGACCGTGGCCAGACCGGTGTTTTCTGCATACGTGAATTCGTAGGGCCAGCTCAGACCGAAGTCATAGAGCGTACCCTTGCCATCGGTTGACTCCTTACAGTGTTTGTAAAGATAGCTGCCATTCGCCTGAGTGTCAAGGTCGAAGAAGTTCGTGATGGTACCCACTGACCCCATGGAGCCGCCGCCATAGACGCTGTTGTACACCTGTCCACCACTGACGTGGACCGTTGTGTTGCCGCGCACGATACCAGCCATTGCGTTGTGGCGCTTGTAGGTATTTACACCCACTGTCACGTCATAAGTATCGGTACCACAGCCGGCGCCAAACACATTACCGCGGGTCTTGATGTCCAAGCTGCCCCAGGTGGCATCATCAGACGCAACGCCAATTGTTCCGCCAAGGACATTGACCGTGGCATCGGCGAAGTTATGACCATTCTCACCGCCGCCATAGACAGAACCCTTGATGGCGGGGCCTGCACCAGACGTGCCTATGGTTACCTCAGTGTCGTGAACCCACGCCAGCTTGTCGTAGGGGTCGCTGCCGGCAGCCGCCGACACGTCACCACGTCCGGAGCCGTTGACCATACCGTTGTCCCATCCGTTGATACCGATGGTGCCGCCGGTGACTGTCACCGTGGCCTTACCGCCGGAAGTCCATGCGCTGGGCACACTCGTCGTTGGGGTGAATGTGCCTACCGAGCCGTAGGCACCGCCGCCATAGACGTTATGGTAGATAAACGGTTCGCCGCTCCCCGCACCTGCGCTGATATTCACGTAGGTGTTGCCCTTGACAAGACCCGAATAGACAGCATTGGTACTACCCTTACCACCGCCATAGACGTTACCCATACGGTAGCCGCCGAAGAGCACATAGTCCTGCTTGTCGCCTGCGGTGACTCTGACTTCGCCGACACCGATGGTGCCGCCACCGACGTTTACGTAAGTATTACCCTTCACGCAGGCCATCTCACCACCGCCATAGACGCTGGCACGCACCGCACCAGCCGTCATATTGATATAGGTGTTGCTGTTCACGTAGGCACCGAATGTCTCCACGTCGGTCACTAACGGGGTGGCATCGTCCTCAGTTCCATAGCCGCCGCCATAGACGCTACCGAAGGTGTAGCGGTTGTCGCCGGAACCAGTAGTCGTACTGGTGACGGTATTTGCTGCTACACCTTGTTGCATCATCGTACCGATGGTGCCGCCACTGATGACAATCTCTGTGCCTGCAGAGATGGCATTGTTTTCAGCATCCAAGACGGGTGTCGATTCTTCGAGAACAGCCCGACTGCCCGTCACGGCACCGAACTCACCGCCACCATAGACGCTACCCTTGATCCAAGGCGTGCCGCTGATGGTTAGCTTCGTGCTCTTCACGTTGCCCAGCTTATGCCAGTCGATGCCATCGTCTGTAAGAGAGATAGGCGTGGTGCCGTCCAGCTTCGTGCGTCGTCCCATGCCGCCCGCAAAGACGTTTCCGCCCTTGGTACGCAGCAGTCGGTTGTCGGTGTCGAAGAGGGTGTAGGGTACATAATGCGTTGATCTGTACGTATCATCTATTGTCGTTTCAGGAGTGATGAACTCAAACTCATAGTCGTTGCCTATCGTGCCACCGCTGATGTTGACATTGACATGACCACGGCCTCGGCCAAGGTTGTGCCAATTAGCTATACGTGAGTTATAGAACGTTGTCGTTGTGCCGTTGTCCAGCTTATCGTCATCGCGCATCTCGCCATAGCCTGGTGTGGGACTGCTGTTTGTGGTAGCATCATACAGACCGTATCCCACGGACCCTAGTCGACCACCGCCATAGATACTTCCGAGCATTGTGCCGCCCTTGATGGTGAGGTCGATACTGCCGGCCACGTTGCCTGCCGTATAGGCATCACCGGCAAATCCGCGACCGCCGCCGAAGACGTTACCGTCAACGTAGCTGGTGCCCCAGGTGCCAATCTTCGGGCCAGTACCGTCAGTATTGCCAATCGTCATCGTGACGTCGCGCATGACGTGACCGTCCTCACCGCCACCGAATACCGAGCCGTAAATCGTGCCGCCAGTGACGCTTACCACCACGTCGCGCACATTGGTCTCTTTGTTAAACAGTACTCGCTGGTCGCCCTTACCGCCACCGAAGAGGTAGCAGGTCACGGGGTGGTTCTTAATCTGATCCAGTGTGCGGGGCACGCCGAGCGTACCGCCCGACATGGTGATGATACAGACACCTGTGGTGTCCACACCGTCGGTACCCACGTTCGTCAGCTCGTTACCGCCATAGACGTTCGTCAGGATATGGCCGCCAGTGATTTCTATCCGAGTGTTGCCACCCACGGCGCCGGCTCTTGTGTGCCATTCGCCCGCTTGATATGGGTCTTTACCGCAACCACCGCCGAACACGTTGCCATAGTACGTGTGGCCGTCTTTTCCGGTTGTGGCACCATCCTTCGAATCGTAGCCCGTTGTGCCGGCATACATATCGTATGTGTCGTAAGGTGCTTCGTATGGCCAGCTTGCACACTCGTAGTCAGGATTGTTATCTGCCGGAGTGACTATATCCCATACTGTTGACGGGTGACGATCCGTCGTGTTCTTACCACAACCAATCTGTCCGCCCTTAATCTTCACCAGCGTGTTCTGCTGCACGATGCCTTCCTCGCTACCGCCATAGACGGAGCCTTTGACGAAGGCGTTGCCATCGATGGTGACGTAGGTACGGGTAGCCAGGGCCAGCGTCTCGACATACTTCAGGTAAGCGGCTTTTTGTGTACTCCTGGCATAATATTGCTGCGTATTATCTGGCGGCATACGCCAGGGATCCTCATTAGCTGCATATCCCTCGTACGGCAGCACGCCCTTACCGCCACCAAAGACGTTGCCCAGGAATGTGGGCATCGTCATCGCTGCGTCTGGACCAATAACGGCATTGCCCTGGACGGTGACATGACACTGGCCAGTTCTTGCGTCAAACAGTGAATAGGGCATACCAGGCTCCACGCCGTACGTTGCTGCATTCGCTGCTGTGGCGACGTTGTATCTGCCTACGGATGCAATCTCGCCACCACCATAGACGCACTCTTTTACTTTGGCATTGGCCTGAACGGTGACGTGAGTATCGCCACGCAGCAGGGCAGAGTAGCCATGAGTGCTGACGCCCTTACCGCCACCAAACACGCTGCCTTTGATAACGGGGGCACTTTCTAAACCGTCCGATGCTGGCGTTAGTCCTATCGTCACATGCGAGTTCCATTCCACACGACCTACCTCACCGCCGCCGTAAACGTTATTCTCAATTGTGCCGTTACCTATGCGGACTGTCGTTCCTTCATCATCTCTTGGAGATCCATCATTCTCATTTTCAAGGCCCACCATACCTTGCCTGCAGAAGAAATTGTCGGCAAGACCACGACCGCCGCCGTACACGTTTCCTTCGATGGTGACAGTACCATTGGACACAGCTTTATAAACGCCAGACGTCTCTTTAGCACAGATATTCACGTAAGTTCTTCCCGTGCCAGCCCTATAGATAGGCTTGTTTTGTGCATCTTTACCCATCACCTCTTTGGTCACATCGGCCAAATTTCCACCGCCGTAGACGTTACCGGTGATATGGGCTCCGAGAACGGGGAAGCTTTTTCTAATATAATCATCTTCATCCCTTGCAGGATCTGAAGGAGCGTATACTAAATGTTGTATCTCGCTTTCAGTACCGATGTTAATTGTTGCTATTCCGGCCACTGCACCTTGGTTGCCTCCGCCATAGATGTTGCCGATAGTGCCAATCTCGTTTTTGATCTTATTGACTCCTCCCACATTTTCAATATTTGGAGGCGTCTGTCCCGGGTATCCTGTAAGATCTGGTAAATTCTGGCCAGCCCAAGTACCGTTCTTCATATTGACGTTTATCTCTGTTTCGCCGGTTACGACAGCATTTTCACCAAAGCCACCTCCGAAGATATTGTCTATTCTGGTACAGGACTTGACGTTAATGGTAATCTTTCCGCTGGTGACAGGATCATCATAATCATCATGATTATTCGGGTTTCCGCCTGCTTTTAGTTTTGTCGCACCTTCTCCAGGGTAGGGCGCATTGAAACCTCCACCATATAGGTTCTGTATGATGATGGGTCTACATTCGTCAGCTTCTTCGATGTTCAAGAAGATATTTCCTCCTATGCTGCCAAGACGGTCATTGCCGCCATAGACATTCTTCAGGATGCCGCTGGTAACGGTCATGGTAATATTTCCGTGAATCTGTGCATCGTAAGAACCTGCATAGACATTCTCAATGTCATCTTTTGAACAAGTGGATATCTTCACGTTAACGTCTCCGAAAACATCTGCTCGTTTGCTGGAACCATAGAAGTTGGTCAGTTTTAGCTTACAGTCACCGCCGGTGTCTGAGATAACATTTGCACTCGGGTTAGCAACAGAACCCTTGGTGTCACTTCCAATAAAGGCATCGCTAATATTACCACCTTTCAGAACAACATTTGCATTGCCAGTAACATTGGCACCGTCATTTTCCTGCCATCTGCCGTTTTTCCATACCACATCAGCGCCATTACCACCTCCGAAGACATAGTGGATTTCCCTTGCACCATAGATGGTGACATGAGTCTCTGGTACCGAGGCGGAGTTACCACCACCATAGACTTTTTCTATCATGGTTTCCTCGCAATTGTGTACATCAAGGGCTGTCTTTTTTCCTGTTACGGGGTTATAGTTGGCCATGTTTCCACCGCCATAGACACCTCTGATCTCATATTTATTAGTCTCGTGGCCTTCAATAAATGCAGTACCAAGTTCGTTGAGCTTTCTCGTGCGTCGAACGTCAACTGTCACATTACCCTTGGGCGTACCATTCAGATTGTTGCAACCAAACACACGTCCAGTTTTAGGAACGTATGCAGTGTTGTCCAATTCTTTCTTGACATAGTCATTGTTTTCAAATTTCCAATACTCCATATAGGCATCATTTTGGGCAGTGAATCCAGTGCCGTTCACGTTTACTGACACGTCTCCATAAACGTTGGCTTCTTGATCGGTATGGCTTGTGTCATCGCCAGAATTGAGGACGGCCAAATCACCCAGACCGCCGCCGTAGGCATTACCAACGATGCCGCCAGTCAGATTGACCGTGGTGTTGTAGGTTGTGCCAAGTCTATAATAATCGGTGCCATCTGCTGCCTTTAGATCTTTGTCGGTGATAAGGGTATAAGTATTACCTGATTTCGTATAAAGGCCCTTTACGAACGAAGAACCAGCTGTGAGACCAGTCACTTTGTGGTAGCCATCATCACTAAGGGCAGAGCCGTCCCAGTTAGCCGTATTGGTATTGGCCAGTGCACCGCCGCCGTAGACGTCGTTAAGCACCCTGCCGCCCTTGACGTTGACCATGATGCTACCCTCCACATCGGCGCTCAGTCCGCCGCCATAGACGTTGCCAACGATACAATCAGTAGCTGAGGGGGCTAGATTGATTTCCACGAGAAGCGGATGAGCGTTGTCTCGATAAGTGTATGCAGCCTGATTACCGCCGCCATAGACATTACCGATGGCAGCAGTGCCCAGGGCTACGTCAGTAGCAGTACCATTGACATACACGGCCACCGTGCTCTGCGGCGAGCCGTTTACGTTGTTACAGCCGAACACGTTTGCGGCTTTACCGCCGTTGACGGTCACCGTTATCGCACCGTTCACCATGGCAGCATGATCGGCGTGACTACCTCCCAAAGAGGCCTTGTCGCCCAGACCACCACCATAGACGGAGCCCGTCACTTTGCCCTTGTTTAGGGTGACAGTCGTATGCTTTGAAGCATCTGCCGATGCGCCGTTCACCGTACCGAGCGCCGAACCGCCATAGACATCGCCAGAAATGCGGAGAGAGTCGTTAACGTACGTGGTATTGCCACCGATGACGACCTCTACATTCTCGGAGACATTGGTGTCGGCACCATAACCGCCACCAAAGACGTTACCCAGAATCTTGGTGCCGACGACGGTCTTTTCGTTTTCTTTTGCTGGAGTCTCTGAATCATCCTCAAGAGATGCCATGGTCACCGTGGAGTGGGTGCCAATGTTTACGTGGGTGCTACCCACCACGCTGGCCTCACTACCGCCACCATAGACGTTGCCGGTGATGACACCCAGCGAATCGGTGGTAAACGCACCATACACCTGGTCAATGTTCACCGTGGTACTGCCGGTTACTATAGCAGCAGCACCCAGTCCACCACCATAAACATTGCCTACCGACGTGAACGATTTCAGGTTCACCGTCGTCTGGCCTGAATACGGAGCTAAGTTGCCACCGCCATACACATTTCCAACGGTAAGTGGCTTACAGCCGGTCTCCTCCAGGTTGACGGTAATGTTGCCATGGATGGTTCCTGTCACGTTGTTACCTCCAAACACATTGGTAAAGCTACCGCTGGTAACCGTCAGCGTAACATCGCCTCTGACATCTGCCGCCTGAGCACCGCCATACAGGTTCTGTACGGTGAATGCATCTGACAGACAGCCCATCGTCATGCTGATATTGCCATCCACGTTGGCACTTTTACCTGCACCGTAGATGTTGTCAAACTGCAATCCACAACCAGTTTCTGTTGAAATGGACAGGTCGTTAATCGTAATATTTGTACCGCCAGAAGTCTCATGAGTGCTTTCATTATACGTACCAATCGTTCCTCGTGTATTGCTACCTCCATAGAAGTCATGGATGCGTCCGCCATTGAGCACAGTGGTGGCTGTACCTGATACGTTGGCTGGTGTGACCTCACCGTTACCGCCGCCGAAGACGGTGCCAATCTCGTAAGCACCCTTCACCAATACGCTCGTGTTTGTGGCATCTGCTGCATTACCGCCGCCATAGACCGTCTTGATACTCGGGTCGCAGGTCTCAATGACCACATTTGTCGTGGTGCCGTTAAATGCAGCTAGGTTACCACCGCCATAGACGGCAGTCAGCTCGTAGGTCGCAGCGTCAGCTGTCGATGGCGTAACAGTACGTACATGGCTGATGTCATCACTGGTATCTTCTGGGGTGCCATGATTGTCTGTCCAACCTACAGTCTTGTAGATATGCACCTCGGCCGTGCCCGCCGGTGAGCCGTTGGCATTGTTACCGCCGAAGATGCTGCCCTTCACCACACATTCACCCATGGCCGTAGGCGTACTTTCGTCGTCGTAGCCATTCAGGTTTACGCGGACGTTACCGTTGACTACGGCTGCAATATCGGCGTGACCTTCGCCCATGCTGGCCTTGTCACCCAGACCGCCGCCATAAACGTCACCATTAATGGCTCCTTTCCACAGGTTGACCGTCGTGGTATTGCTTGTATTGCTATTCACGGCACCCTTGGCCGAGCCGCCATAGACATTGCGCGTAACGGTTGCTGTGCCAGAAACGGCATTAGTACCATTGAAATGTCCTACTTCCACGAGTACATTACCAGTTACACCTGTATGCTGACCGAGACCTCCACCAAACACATCGTTTACCGTGCCGCCCAGCACATAGACATACGTAGCCGCCGCTGTACCGTTGATGTTACAGCCGCCGTAGATATCCTTGTCGGCAGCCAGTGTGATGCCATTTTGATTGACCGTGGCCGAAGTAGTGATGGTGGCCTTAGTGTCATCAGAAGTTCCTTCACCCATACCGCCACCGAACACATGGCCGGTGAGGGTGGTGACATGATTTAGGTTCACAATGGCCGTGCCTACAGCACCTAAGGCCGAACCGCCATAGACATTACTGTAGATAGAAGAGGTACCAGCGTATGTGGTTACAGGGGGCTCTCCCGTGGTGGTCTGCGAACCTACATTCACCGTGGCCGTATTGGTCGTCGTGGCGTGACCCTTACCGCCGCCGAACACCATATCGCCCACACCACTAGTACCGACGCTACCGCCCAGCAGGTTCAGCTCGGCCTCGGCCGTAGTACCCATATCGTTACAGCCGCCGTAGATATTACCCGTGACGGTGGCGTCGCACAGGTTGACGGTGGCTTTGGTGCTGATGGTAGCACCCTGTGCAGCCACATAGCCTTCAGTTTCTGGTTCACCTTCTGCCAACCGTCCCTTACCGCCGCCAAACACATTGGCAGCTATCGTGCCGGCATAGAGGTTCACCTGAGTAGTGGCTACCGTACCCAGTGCCGAACCGCCGTAGATGTTGCTATTGTTGCTGAACGATGCACCGCGGTCTGTATAGACGTAACTACCCTCCGAGCCGCTGCGCTCACCGATGTTGATGGTCGCCGTACCGCTGACCTCAGTCGAGGCACCGTAGCCGCCGCCGAAGACGTCGCCACTGATGGCTGCGCTGAGTACCGCCGGTGTGTGTTCGTTCACCTCGGTTGTAGCTGGATTATCCTCCGTTACCGTTGCCATCGTAACGGTTGGAGCAGTACCGATATTGATAACGGTATTGCCCGTGACGCTGGCCATCGAACCGCCGCCATAGACGTTGCCGAGGGTATACCCTGAGGCCTTGATGACGTTGATGTTGATGGTCGGGGTGCCCAAAACCACTGCCGATTCACCCAGACCAGCACCAAAGACATTGCCTATCGAGGTGAAGGAGCGTAGGTTGATCTGTGGATCAGCCTTGGGGAATCCTGGCTCTGAATTTTCGTTCTTGACAATCCATTGGTCGGAACTATTCTTCTCCGTGCCATAAATAGAGTAGGGTGCCTCGTTGCCGCAACCGTAGAGGTCGTCGATGTTGATACCACAACTGGTGCTCTCTTCCTCGATGTTCACGGTGATGGAGCCGTTGATGCTACCACCGGTCTTGTTGCCACCAAACACCTTGGAATAGGTACCGCCCTTCACGTTCAGCGTGATGTTGTTGTTGATGTCCGCATTCATGGCACCGCCATAGAGGGCACCCACCTTGTTGGTGAGACAGCCCAGTGTGACGGTGGCCGGGGAACTCATGGTGGCCCTGTTGCCGTAGCTGAATACATCGCCCAACTTGGGCTCGCATCCAGTTTCAGTATTAGTACCTTGTTCTATCGTCAGCGTCGATGTCCCAATGTTACCATTGGTGTTGGAACCACCGAAGGTGCGGTAGATGGTACCGCCGTTGATGGTTGTCGTTGCACTACCGGTCACGTCGGCCGCCGCGTCGGCTGTTGCATCGTCAATGCCGATCTTCGTTCCCTTACCGCCACCATAGACATAGCCAATCTCGTAGGCTCCGTAGACATTCACAGCACAGTCGGTCACGCTAGCAGCGTTACCGCCGCCATACACCTCCTTGATGCTGCTTGTCCCGCAGCCGTGAATATTCACTGTCGTGCTGCCGCTTGTGGGGTTATAAGCAGCCAGGTTACCACCGCCAAACACGCCGGCCAGCTCGAACGGGTGGCTCCCTAGGTCGCCGTCGGACACGGCGAGATAGTCTGCAAACTTCGTGGGCTTGGAGCCGGTATCGTATGTGCCATAGATATCCACCGTCACGTTACCTTTCGGCGTACCGTTCAGGTTGTTACAACCGAACAGGCTGCCGCCAACCTTGGCCGTACCGTTGTTCTCATTCAACTTCACCGCTACGGTGCCGTTGACGAGGGCTGCAATGGCTATCACTTCTGGCTTTGATTCGTCCACATCAGTCGTCAGCGGGTCGTCATCCACGGCAGCTTCGTGAATTCTGCCTAAGCCACCGCCGTAGACGTTCTCCGTGATGGTGCCGCCAGTGATGAGGACCTGATGCGTGGTGGGCGTCTCGCCCCCCGTTCCCACGTCGGCCAGGGCGCCGCCGCCATAGACATCGTGGGTGACCGTGCCGCCGAGGATGCTGACGGTCGTGTTGCCCGAGACGTCGGCCATGTTACCGCCGCCGAAGAGGGCTCCCACCTGCGAGTTGGTCTTCCGCAGGTAGACCTCGGTGTCGCCAGACACCTGGGCCAGGTCGCCGCCACCATATACGGTATCTGTTACTACTGCCGCAAAATTGTCGGGAGTAAGGTCAGAAGTATAATTAGTCTTGTCCTGCGTGATGCTGTATAAGAGTGTATTCTCCGTCTCAAGGTCGCCCATAGTTGTTGCATCGTAGCCGATGTTGACCTGCGGACTGGCCGTTACCGTGGCCGTTTCACCTTTTGCACCGCCAAAAACGTTGGCGACGGTGCCGTGGATGACGTTCACCACAGGCGAGATGCGCTCAGTCTCGTTCTCCCCGAGAGCATAGGTTGGGGTGTAGGGCGTCACGTTGCCGGCGCCATAGATGTTGCCAGCCACCGACAAGGCACAGTTGCCACCATTGTTGAGCACGTTGACGGTAATCTTACCGCCGATGCTGCCGTTGATGTTGCTGCCACCGAAAGCGTTCTCATCAATAGTGCCGCCATAGAGGTTCAGCGTCACGTTGCCGGTGATGTCGGCAGAGACGGCTGTTACAGCTGGCGTGTAATCTTGGTCACCGGGCTCTCCATGTGCTGCTGCGGCTGCCACACCCTTCGATCCGCCAAAGATGTTGTTATATTGGCCGCCGTAGACATTCAGTGTCACGTTGCCATCAATACTAGCTTGGTTTGATCCGCCGTAGAACGTACCAATCTTGAAGACGTTCTCGCTACAAGTCAGCGTGGTGATTACGTTGCCCGTCAATGGTGACATATTGGCACCGCCGAACGACTCGTTGACCATTAGTTCGCAGGTGCTATTGTCAATGGACAAAGCCACGACTTCGACGTCACCTTTACTGTTGCTGCCGCCGAAGATCTGGTTGAACAGACCGCCTTTAATGTCCGTCGTCGCCGTGCCGAAGATGTTGGCGCCGGGATTGTTCAAACCGGCACCGTTACCGCCGCCGAAGATGGTATAGAAACGGCCGCCGTCGATGATGACGTTGGTGTTGGCCGTGATACTGCCATCACCGACGTCAGCAGCGTTGCCACCGCCGTAGACCGCCTTCACCGTATTCTCGTCGCAGCCCCACACGTGGACCGTGGTGCTGTGGGGAGTACTCGTACCCGCTACAGGCACGTAGGCAGCCTCGTTGCCACCGCCGTAGACGGCTTTCAGGGCATAAAGTGCATCTGTGGCGTCATCCAAGTTCAGTCCAGTCGTGAATGAGGGGTATTGGTTGTTGGTCTGGGTCGTCGTATGGTGCGTCTTGTACACATTGACAACGACATCGCCCTTCGGCGTACCGTTGGCGTTGTTACAGCCGAAGACGGAGCCGCCAATAGTGATATTTCCAGTAGGATCTGTCGATGGAGCGACTGCCGCAGCACCAATATTGACGGTCACATTGCCATAGACAAGGGCTGCAACACCATCATCACTCTCATCAACATCAGTAGTAGCCGGATTGTCTGCCACAGCCTTTTGTCCCAGAGCACCGCCATAGACGTTACCCGTGATGGTACCGTCAGTCAAGTTGACGGTGGTGCTGTAAGTTGGTGTTAATGTGCTTGTTGCGCTATTCCAGTTACCGGTATTTGTGTTGCCCAAAGCACCACCACCATAAACGTCCGTAGTCACGGTGCCACCCTGGATATTGACAGTTACTGAACCAGCAACATCGGCACTCAAACCGCCACCGTAGACATTCTCAGCCTTTCCGGCAGTCATCGTCACCGTGGTGCTGGCTCCTTCGTATGTGGCTTGGTTACCACCGCCATAGACGTTGCGGACGCCATCCTCGGCGGTGCCGTTGATGTTTACCGCAATAACTCCCTTTGGCGTACCTAATACATTGTTCGCACCAAACACATCACGGGCTTTGCCACCGGTAGTGGTCACCGTGACATCACCATAGACATTGGCAGGCTTATCCTTTGTGTTATCGGCGTCATCATAACCCAGACCGCCACCATAGATATCCTGTTTTACCTCACCACCAGACAGCTTGACGATGGTCTCATTCTTCTTGTAGTAGTCTTTTTCATCTACCGCTGTGCCAGCCGCAGGTGTGGTGCCAGCTGCATCCGTATAGTAACCCTCTACGGATTCACCTTCTTTGATGGTCACCTTATGATAGGATTGAGAGAAAGTACTGCCATCCCAGTTATCCGTATTCGTATTGGCCTTTGCACCACCACCATACACGTCACCGTTCACCGTGCCACCGGTCATGTTCACCGTCACGCTACCGCCCACAGGGGCCTCGTTGCCGCCGCCAAATACGTTGCCTCTGATCTTGACCTGAGCCGTGACATTACTGACAGCCATCAGGACCGTCAACAACAGTGTGATCGTCAGTCTGACTCCGTGAAATCCGTATATTCCGTATAATCCGTGGTTCTGTGTAAATATCTTGTTCATAGTGCAGTAACTGTTGACGCTGCGCGCACGCGCGCATATTTTCTTGCAAAATTACGGCTTTTCTCCGAAACTACCAAATTTTTTTATACAAAAAGCTTTTATACCTCTGTAGTCATCACTTCCACCAGTCATCGCGTGTGCGGCAGGGTGCCTGTGCCACGCAGTTCATGCTCTTACATTCCATGACCGTGATGTCTTCGTCGGTACGCCTGTAGTGGTACTGCCACGGCGTCACCATCAGGTATGTCAATATTTCCTACCACCTTACCGAATGGCTGGCGAAGCGTCTCCGCCGCTTTGATGGTGATGTGATAGATGCCTGGTAGTTCGTAGCGTTTCCAACTGCCACGGCGATCCATCCGGTGGATAGTAGACCGACGCTCCATGCGTTATGTCCGAATCATTAGTCCTCAATGTTCACCGTCGTGCTACCTTCCACGTTACCTTTATCGCCTCCACCGAAGACGTTGCCATACACATCTGTGTTGCCTTGAATGTTGACGGTAACAGTGTGGCCCGCACCGGTAACATAACTCGACTCACCTCCGCCGTAGACGTTACCGTTTACGGTGGTGCTGCCCTTGAGGGTAAGGGTGACATCACCGTCCACTGAGCCGAGGTTCTCAGGCCTAATGTCGACAGAGGTGTAAAGGATGTTGTGGTTGTCGGTCTTGTCGATAGCTGTTGCTGTGCTATTAACTGTGCTCTCGTAATCCCATGAGTAGGTGGTGGTTTTTCCTTTCACACCTGTACGATAAGTTCCCAAAGCCGTATAATAATAAGGCTCTATCCTAAAACCAATAGAATCGACCTCAACAGTAGGCAGATTTGCTGAAAAACCTGCGCCAAAAACATTGCCCTTTACAGTACAACCGTCAAGGGTAGAGGTAATGGTGCCTGCCACCTTGCCGAGACTTCCGCCGCCATAAAAATTCTCGTTGATGGTGCAGTTGGTCAGCGTTGAGGTGACATTATTCGTGGTAGCCAGCGAGAACTTTACATACTCTACAAAAATACGTGCCACATTGTTGGTATTGCCCGACATGGGTAGAAACTGATAGCTGAACTGTGTGGAAACACCGCCGTAGGAGCTATTGTATTCCTGCTTGTAGAATCGGGCCAACCATGCGTTCCAGGAAGCGTCGTTACCTGCTTGGCCATCGTTGTGGGGGAAGTTCGTAACACTGTTATGGTTTCTCGGAGCTTGACGGCTGTAGGAGTTGCCGCCGTAGCCGGCACCGAAGAAGGTGCCGAAGGTGCAGCCCGTGGCCGTGGTGGTGACGGTCTTTCCGGTGCTCATGTCGCCGAATTTGGGACCACCGCAGAATAAGTCGATATGTCCGCCGTTGACGATGGTGTGGAGGTTACCGATAGCAGGTTTGTCGGCGTTGAAACTGCCAGCGTAGAACTCCTCGATGTCGGCATTATCGATAATCCAGGTGATGTTGCCATTGCCGTCGGAGGTTCCGAGGCCGTCCATGCCCGTGCCTGCCACCACGCCAAAACGGCCGCCGGTGATGTAGCACTCAGCATTGTCATTGTAGATGGTTGCATCGGCGCGGTAGAGACCTGTTAGATGGAACTGGTCGAAGTCACCGCCCGTAACTGACACAGGAGAATGGTTTGCATCGTAGGTCTCGTCTTGGTGCGTTCCACGGTGGAACTCTTTGAACCATACGTTGCCACCCACATGGAAATAGGTGGTCTTATTGGCATGGCCGGCACTTTGTCCATTCACCCACTGCTCCATGACGCCGCCCTGTAGGATATATGGGGCTGCACCACGGTCTTTGTTGTCATACTCGAACTGCGTGACGCGGAATAGCGAGGTGTTGGTGCTCTCGAACCAGCCTTTTGGCTGCATGATGCCGAAGTTGTAAGAACCTGTGCCACCTGTTGATTTCTGCGCCATGCCGAGACCTGGAATATTGATAAAGTCAACCCTCACGGGATGGACTGCTTTACGACTGTCAAAACGCAGAATGTAGGAATAGTCTGGCTCATTGTCGCCGTCAAGGTCAACAGAGGTAACAGTATAGGGCTTGTCCATTGATGCTTCCATGCTATTGTAATTATGATAATTGCCCACAAGCACCACAGCATAATCATAAACGGTGTGATTCTTCGCACCACTCGTCCCTTGATAAAGTCCCGAGTTCGAAGATGAGATAGCGTTGCTCATGGAGGTGAAAACCTTTTGACTCTCTCCAGCGATGGAATAGCTGTTGCCGTTGTTGTATTTCTGTCCACCGCCGACGTTGGGGACATTGGTGGCTGAAGTCATAGCGGTATTGTACACTACATCGGGGAAGGCATCGGCCAGATAGGCGCATTTGGCCCAGTAGGGCTCGATGGTGATGGCAGTGACACCGTAGGGTACATCCCAGTAGGCACCCTGGTTGAAGACACGGCCGCTGACGGAATAATCGTCTTTCTGGGTACAATTGCGGTCAGCAAAGTTATAGGGGGCGGTAATCTCGCCTTTGTCATTGACTGTCGCATCAGAACCTTGCGTGAACGAGCCCTCTGTACCTCCTGTGATGGACACAATCTTCCAACCCGTGACTACGCGGTTTCCCGTGTAGTTGCCCGTACCCACATCGTTATAGTAAGGCAGTTGCACTTTATAGTAGTTGAAGTTGAAGTGCTCGGGATCTTTGTCGGTGATAGGAAGATTGAGGCTACCGGTGGTGATGGCAGCTCCTGTTGGAGGTCCAAAGACGGCACCGCCGCTGCCCATGTTGATGGTAACCGAGAGTGTACCCATCAGTCCGCCTTTGTTGCGTTCTGTTTGAGTCGTGGCATGTTCTGCATCAATATTCACTACCGATGGGTATTTCCTAAACTCCTTTAGGATCGGATAAGGCGTTGCGCTGCCAATCTGTGATGGTTCCAGCACCCATTTCATCATTTCGCTACTGCTGTAGGTCCCGGTGGCCCACCAGCCTGCCAGTTCGCGGTGGCCGTTAAGCAGGTGACGGAAGAACTCGAAACGGTTCAAGAAACGGTCTTCGGCGCCTAAGGCGCAGTTGTAGGTGACGCCAGAGGGCTGCACGTATGGGGCTTCAAGACGGAAATAGTTGAAGTTGCTCACGCCGTTGGCATCCTTGTTTGATATTATCTTGCCATTGTAAATTGGTGCAATCTTGGATCCCGTGATGTTTCCATAGAACATACAAGCGAAAACCATGGTCTTAAGCTTGTCTGTAGCGGAAGTAGTAGATACGTTATTATAGCCCACGATGCCGCCGGCTTCACTATTTCCTCCAGAGACATCAGCAAAACTATAGCAATTGATGACACGAGCCTCACCATCGAGCAGACCGACGAGACCGCCAGTATAGCCTGTACCACCCACCGAGCTGGATGTTCCTCCCGAGTAGGGTAGAATGCCCACATTATAGATTCGTGCGCTACCATTAGCCGTACAGGCAATGGCACCAGTATAACCTGTGCCACTGATAGATACCCCCTCCAACACCAGATTCTTCACCGTGCCGGTGAGGGTGGTGAACAGGGGGGCGCTAAGACTGCTGATGCGGTAGGGCATATGGGTATCGGGATTGATGGCAGCCTCTAATGTGCCATTGAACGTGCTGACGCCGGGAGTTCCGCCCGTGATGTCTTGTGTAATCACATAATTCCCGTCTGCATCGTTTATCTGGCTCAATGAAGTGATGTCGTCTCCCCACGCCCCCGTGGCTCCCGCTGTCATCATCACCAACAGCAGGAGAATCCGTGAAATCCGTGTCATCTGTTGTCTCTCAAATAATCTCTCAAATAATCTCTTGTCTTCTCTCTTATCTTGTCTCATGTCAGTATTTATAGTAACTTGTATCATATACTTGCTATTTCAATTGGTGTAATTCGTTCAATTCGTGGTCTCTTGCCCCTTTCATCATTTCACCTCCAGTTTCTTCGTGTACAGCCTGTCGGCAGTCTGGACGATGTAGACGCCGGAGATGTTGACGCGCGTCTCGACGGTCTCGCCGGGCTGGATGGTGAAGCTGTTCAGGGTGATGCCCGCGGTGTTGAGGATACGCACATCCGTCGGCTGACGCAGGGCTGACTCAACCACAATCTTCTTCTTGCCGCCACGGACGATGAACGTGCCCGGGTCGTCGTCGGCGGCCTTCTCCTCGTGCGGCATATTGATCTCCGCTGCGTCGTCCGAGAAGATGATGCTGCGGGTGGCCTCACGGGACAGACCGGCTGCTACAGGTTCTATGAAGTAGGGACGGAAGGCCTCCAGCGTGGGCGTCACCTTGTTTGTCGTATTCGTTACGGCATCAGTACTCAACTCATGGTAGGCATTGCCGTCGCTGTTCATGACGAAGGTGCCTGCAGCCTTGGCCGTGAAGTCCATGTTCAGGTAGTTGGGCTTGAAGTAATAGTCCTTATTGCTGTAGGTCGTCTTGCTGCCGGTCATCTCGCCGTCGCTCACCTGGATGGTGGTTCCGGGGATGGAGGCAAACGTGATGGTCTGCTTGTCGAGCTTCGCCGGTCTCGTGTCGCTGGTAGTGAGGTCCGTATTCTCGCCCCATGTTCCGCTGAGGTCAAACTCATAGTAGGTGGCGCCGGGCAGACCAAGCAGATAAGGCGTGGCGGCGGAAAGCAGCGGGTAGTTGTTATAGCTGCGCGAGTAGCGGTAGTACTCCTGGTAGATGTCCTTGTTACGGTCCTTCTGGTTGTGGCTCTCACCCTCGTAATAGTAGTCCCAGAGGAAGGTGTTCGACACCTCGTCCTCGCCCGACTTGTTGAAGAGCACGGAGCCGTCGGTCGTGGTGGGGTAGGAGAAGGTGGCCTTCAGGACTTTGGTCTCACCGCTCTTCAGCTCCATCGGTGTTGACGTCAGTCGGCGCAACCAGTACTCGTGGCCGATCTTCGTGTTTGTACCGTTCTTGCTCTCATCGCTGCCGCTGAAGAAGTGGGTAATCTCACCCTTCTGGTCGGTGGTCACCAGCTCGGCGGTGAACGGCAGGCTGATGGCCTCCCAGCCCTTCGTGCGGTCGACGAAGCTGTCAGGACGGCGCTGGTGCCACATACGCTTGCCCGTGTCGAAGGTGTAGGCCATCGGCGCGTTGAAGTCCTGACGGTCTATCAGCAGGTGGTCGTTCTCCGAGCCGTAGAGGCCGGCGGCCTTCTGTGCCACCCAGTGACCGTGGATCAGCTGTGCGTCCTGACGCTCCACGTTGCGGTACTTGCTGTCGTCCTCCTGGTAGGTATACTCATTCAGGTAGCTGCTGACAACGTTGGCTGTCTGCTGGCCGGCGGTGGGCGTCTCGCCGTCACCGGTGCCGCCCTTGGCGAAGGTGTAGACCAGGAGGTTCTTCGTCAGCTCGGCATCCTGACCGCCGCGGAAGTCCGACAGACGGAGGTCTGACAGGCCGTCGTCGTCGAGCAGCGGCGGGTAGAAGGCGTAGGCTGCCGTGGACTTCTGCGTCGCCTGCGGCGTCTGCGATGTCTTCGACCACTGCTGCCAGCCCTTTGCGTAGGCGTAGTCGGTGTCGTTGTGGCCTGTGAAGTCGATGGCCGTCATGTCCTTGTAGGCCAGGACGCTCGCGTCGTTGTACTTGTTCTTGGCAAAGACGGCGTAGGGGTTGAAGTGGGCCACGCCCATCTCGCTTGAGCGGAAGTAGGCCGGTGCGCGGTAGACGCGATTGCTTGCGGCATCGGTGGCGATGCGGTCACCGCTGCGGTTCACGCTCGTCGGGTAGTCCTGATGCGAGCGGCCCTCCACCTGGTCGTAGTTCAGGGCCTGTCCGAAGAAGATGTAGTCATCGGGCCAGATGGGGTAGTAGCCCGACACGCCCTTCTCCTCGTCGTTGTAGAAGCGTGCGTTGGCCTCCTCGGGGATGGTGCCGTCGGCATAGAGGAAGTCCTCGTATTTGTAGCGGTCCTCCACGTACTTGGCGTTGGTATTGCTGCCCGACGAGCACAGGGTGCCATCACTACTGCCGTAGTAGGCCGTCTGCGGTGTCGTGGCGCCCGGCTTCCAGTAGGTGTAGGCCTTGCCCGACGTCGTTTGTTGGTCGCTGTAGCGCTTGTAGAGGTAGAAACCATTCAAGTTGTAGGCCACCTCACCGTTGTAGAACGCCTGCTTAGGCATCTTTGTCGGAATGCCATAATTGCCGCTGTGGTTGGTGTACTTGTTGGCGGCATCGGCCTCCTCCTCGTAGTAGCAGTTGACAATCTGGATTTCGCCTCTTTCAGCTATTTCCTCGCTGGTTCTTACCGGATTACCGAAGACAGGTCCTGTGCCCTTGGCTGCCGTCGACGTAGTACTTGTCCAGCAGTTCTCCACGTAGCCGCTACCGTTCTCGGCGATACCAGCGCCAGTGAACGTGCCGCTGACGCCGAGGTTATAGACGTCGCCGCAGAGGTGGTCGAAGAGCGAGCTGGAGAGACCGCTGAGGTGGTGGCCCTCACCATGCAGCGTGCCGGCGAAGCAGTCGCTGCCAGTGCCGCCGATAGATGTCCACGGATCAGCGATGGTTGCAGGTGTATCACCCGGGTTCTCCGGATTGTAAGCTGGGTTAGGTTTCTGGCTGTGGTCGATGTCCGTATGCAGGAAGAACTCCAGGTTGCGTCCGGCGCGGACTTGTGTGTTGAGCGGCTTGTGTCCCTTGAAGGTGCCCGTCGTGATGGTGTCATTCTCAAGAGTAGGACTGTTCAGCACACTGAGGTCATAGAGGTTCTTGAAGAGGTCGAGGCCGTTCTCCGAGCTGCCGCTATAGTCGTTGATGTAAATCTTCGGGTCGCGCTTCACGTCCGGGTTGTCAATATAGTAGTGGTGCTGCTTGGCGTCCATCACCTTCTTCAGGTCGTGGTAGTTGGCCACGCTCACGGGCACGGCGTTCGAGTAGGTCTTGCCGAGATAGGTCTTGGCGTAGTAGGCCACGTACCAGTCATCCTGGTACCAGTAAAGCGGGTTGGCATCGGGCACGTAGTCGATGCCGTTGGTGTGGTTCTCGGCGTCGCTGATGCGCTCGAAGAGCTCCCAGCCGCCGCCCATCACCTCGTAGGCACCCGGCTTAACGTTCGGCTCGCGCATACCCAGAAGGTCGCCAGGAATCACGATGTCCGGTCGTTTGATGTCCTCAATCTCAGGAATACCACTCTTGAACGTCAGGTGGATGTTCACCACGTGGCGCTCGCTGATAGGCGTCACACCGCCGGAGTTGTCGACCTCCTCGTAGTCGTACTGGTAGATGACGGTGATGATCTTTTCCTTCGTGAGGTCGTAGATGTCGGAGTTGCGGCTCACGTACAGCGTACTCTGCTCGGTGGGCGAGATGCCGTGGATGGTGAAGCCTGCCTGGTCGTTGTCTAGACCGTCATAGGTGGTTTTGGCAATCACCAGACCCTCTGGTACATCACCACTATCCGTAGAACTATCATAGGTCTTAGTGCAGCTTGTCGTCGTGCCGCCCACGGTGGCAGTCACACCTGCTGCATTTACCACAGATGATTTGGGGGTATAGCCCATGCGACAGTAATAGAATGTCTTGCCCGCGTCGTCTTCTGTAAAGTGCAGTACAGTCACCTTGGACTGGTCTGTCAGACTGCTGTATTCAGATGCAGAAATGGTCTGGCCGGCAGCGTAGGGCGAGTTGCCTATCTGGAACGACTCCTTGACAACGTAGACTTTATAACCATCCGTCGACTTCGGCGTGACCGGCGAATAGTGACGCTGTTCATTGGGCAGCGACTCATATTGTTCGCGAGACAGCTCGTCGCCAACATAAATCTTTCCACCAGTGACTACTGTGGTCGACTTATACTTCTTTCCCGTACTCACCTCTGTACTGTCTTTGTCTGTGCCGTTATACGTAGCACTATAGTCTACGGGTATGGTGACTGAGTAGCCGGCGGGGTTGCCTGCAATGCCTTGAACTTCGCCCTTTACTCCTGCTTCAGATTTGTAATCGGGACCGTCGTACTCATATTTCTGTCCTTCGGGATAGATCACCGTGCCCTGAGCATTCTTACCATACAGCGAGTCGATGAGCAGGTCGAGGGCATCGTAGTTGAAGGTGAACTTTTGACGGTCGGTAGGCGACATGCTGCTCCAGGCCTCCAGACCACGGTAGTTCTTGCCGCTTTCGTAGTAGTTGCCGCCATAATTGCCTTCGGTCAGACAGTAGTAGGCAGGCACGATGTTCTTATCAATCTCCTCGGCAATCTTCTTCTCGGCATCAGTAGCTTCTGTCTTGTTGAACCTGTTGTAATAGGTATTCTTCTCGTCTTCCGTCATCTTCGTGTCGACGTAGATGAACTCGGTGGTGCTGAGCTGGATGGTGCTCGTACAGATGTAGGCGGGTGAGGTGCTTTCTGTATGGGAGCCGGCAACAGTAGCAGAAACCGTGCTGCCCGGATTCATGTGGTGTGTACCGGTAGCATCTGTAACGGTGAACTGCTTCGTCACCAGATAGGCGGGGCCGAAGGTGGCCTGAATGCCATTTGATGCAGTTGTAACATGCGACTTGATGCCGGGATACTGGGTGGTGTTAGTGTTATCGCCTTCGTATGTCTTGTAAACGTCTTCAGGAATCAAGTTACCTACCTTGTACTCCTGCTGTCCGAGCACCTCGCCGTTGTCGCTCTTCAGACGGTAGGTGGGGCCGTTCCAGTAGGCGTCTTTGCCCAGTTTGTTGTTTGTCGTGGCAGTAGCCAAGCTGTCATAGGCCTCATAATTGATCTTGTCGCCGTTACTGCTGTTCTTCGGCGTGTACCAGGTGTTCCACTCCTTCGGGTTATTCACCTTGTAGGTCAGCAGGTAGCCAGTGTCGTGTCTCACGTTGTTCGACTCACGGAAGGCGAAGTCGAAGGCCTCGTAGACGGCCTTGCCGTCCTCGTCGGTGACCACGACGGACGCACCGCTGGCGTCGACGGTAGCCTTCTGAACGGCCGGCTCGCCGGTGGTGGTCTGGTGGTTGTTTCTCACGGCAACGGCTCTCAAGTCCTTGTATTCCTTGGGCAGCATCACGTAGCCCTCGGGATAGAACGTGTCGCCGAGCTTACAGCTGTCGACGACCACGTAGGTCTTCTCTACGAACAGGTTCTTCTCGGAGTTGCTCAGCAGGTAGTAGTCCCAGTAGCTGATGGGGTCGTTCTTGGAGTAGGTGACATCGTTGATGTTGACCTTACTGTCGCCTTCGAGCGGCTGGTCCGGCGTGGCGTAGTAGGCGTAGCGGTTCTGCTGGACGTTGAGCAGCTTCATCGTGCCGTGCGAGGCGGCGGTGATGGTCAGCGGTATCTCCACGGTCTCGCTGTAGGCGTTCGGTGCACCGGTATAAGCCGAGATATACTGGTCGTAGACATAGACCGAGCCCTTGATGAACCAGTAGTGGGCAGGCACGCCACCAGGCGCTTTGTAGTCTGTCTTATACTTGCTGCTGATGTTATAGCAGTCGTCGATGATGGTCTGCGTGCTGTGTACGAAGTTACCCGACGTCTGCCACTTCTCCTTGGTGTCATCGTTGGTGGTGTAGGTGAAGTCCTTACGGGTGATGGCGTCCTGGTTCAGGGCGGTCAGCGTGGCATGCCTCTTTTTGTCGTACGTCGGAATACCATGCTCGTTCTTAGCATAGACGAAACCGCCGCCGATACCGGGCTGCACGTTGATGAGGTCGAGCTCGACAACACCGGTGATGGGTCCCCAGTCCTTCTCGTAGAGACCGTCGCCCGTACTCTTCTCGGTGGTAAGCTCCAGGTACACACCCGAGGCCAGGGCCACCTTGTTGAGGCTGCAGCCGTTGTTGCGTGAGCGGTCGTTAACGTGGGCGGCCTTCCAATTATAATAGGTGGCGCCAGCCGATCCGTATGCACAGCTGTCCTCGTCAACCTTAATAGCTGACTTATACAAGGCTTCGTTTGAGGTGTTGTCTGTCCTGCGGACGTCTGTACCCTTCATAAAGTGGACGTCGCTGGTCAGGGCACCGAGGTAGTTCACGATGTTGTAGATACCGAAGTAGTTGCCGTGGATGGCCTTGTTGAGGTCGGCAAAGTCATCCGGGTGCTGATCGTTGGGGAAATTGGTGAGCACTTTGCTCTTTCCTGCCTTCAGCGTCAGGTCGCTGGCAATCTTCGAGTGCTGCTGGTTGAGCGACACCTCGCGCACACGGTTGATGGTGTAGTTGGTGAAGTCCACAATCTCGGGCACACGGTCCTGGGCACCCTGCAGCACCATACGGCTGCCGAAGACACCGCAGAAGTCGGCACGCTGGATACTGTTCATCAGACGACCAGCATAAACGGGTAGCACACCGTTCTTCTCCCAGTAGTCGGGGTTGGGCGTCCATTTGCCTGCGTCAACTCCCGTTCCCTCTATGAGAATGGCCGTTCCACCACTTCCCGAGGTGACACGATTACCATCTCCATCCACGCGCACAGAGTGCGTCTTGTCCTCCATGAACACCACCATCATGTCGTCCATGGTGATGGTCGAAGCCTTGGTCTCGCCGGAGGCGGGGTTGTAGCGTGTACCGTCCTTGTCGGTACAAGGTAGCTTACACTTGTACTTCAGCTCGTAATAGGCCGCCTCGCGTTCGGGGAGGGCATCATAGGTGCTTATGTCGATTTCCTTCGTGATGTAGTAGTAGTCGGTACCGTAGTTGGTGATGTTCAGACCGCGGTAGCCGTCGACGAACGTCAGGTTGCCGTCGCCATAGAGACCGCCGATATGTCCTGTACCCAAGGTGATGAGGTCGCGGTGGTAGACGTCGTGGATGGACGCCGTGGCGTTGCCGTATACGGAGGTGGCGTTGGCATAGGCCGCCGTGGAACCCGCCGATGTGTTGCCGCCGGCAAACACGGCATTGTGGATCTTAATGCCGGCGGAATCAAGGGCAGCCCATCTGGGGTCACCGGTCTTGTTCTTCAGGTAATTGAGCATGGCGGTGGGAACGTACTCGCCCTTGCTATAATGCGTTGTGGTAGATTCATCCTCAATGTCTCCTGATGTGCTAATGGCCACGCCGTCGTCACCGACGACCTTCGTCCAAGGCTCAATCAGCACCTTACAGTCCTCGGTGGGAATGTACTCGCCATTATCAGTCTCAAAGTCGGCATCAACAGTAAACGTACCACCGTCGCTAATCTTATGACGGTAATAGTAGCCCTCCTTGCCGTTGTCATAGCGCACACCCGACTTGATGCCGCGGCCAAGTTTCGTGGTGCTGCCGTCTTGATACTCGTAGGCGCTGTACACATAGCCCACATCGCCGCCGCCGAACACGTTGCCGTAGTCCAGGGCCAAGCCCGCCAGCGTGCCGATCTCACCGCCGTGGATGTTCACCTCGGTCTGGCCGAAGACGTAACCGTCGGAGAACAGCGTGCCGCGCTCACCCAGGTTGTTGTAGCCGCGGCCGCCACCGAAGACATTGCGGTGGACGTGGCCCTCATACATCTCAATCTTGGTCTTGCCGGCCTTGTAGATGCCAGATAGTTCGCGCTTGGTGTTGTTCGTCCCGGAAGCCGTGATGACACCGCGGCCGATGGCTGCAATCTCACCGCCGCCAAAGAGGGAGTTACGCACATGGCCGCCATACATCTTGATCAGGGTGTTGTCGACGTTACTGTCGTCGATATAGCCACCGCCGAAGACGCAGCCGCTGTCGTACAGGTTCCTGTTGGACTCGAAGTGACCGTCGGCATCCACATGGTAGGTCTCGTCCTCGATCTTCTCCTCGTAGCGCTCGTCAATATCCGTCGTTTGGGAGTCGTCAGTAAGGGCGGGATTGAACTGATAGCCGATATAGCCGTTGTTGAGGGTGACCTTGGCCGTGCCGTAGACGGCGCCACCCTCGCCGCCACCGTAGGCGTTACGCTGGATGGCGGGACGGCCGTAGTAGAAGCTGTGCTTGGTGATGCTGTTGTCATGGAGTTCCAGGCTGTCGGCGGCAATCTCTTCATTGGTACGGCCGATGACGACGTTGGTTTCGCCGTAGATGTCGGAAGTGAAGGGATCGGTGATGCCGGCATTCACCTCCACCTGTTTGCCATCCTTGGTGACAACCTTGGTATGCTTGCCTACGCCGCCTTCCCAGCCGCCGCCGTAGACGTTACGAGCCGTGCCGCCCATGATGAAGGCATTGGCACTGGCGGTGAAGTTCTTAGAGCCAAAGAGGTCGTACACACCACCGGCAGTTCCGGCAGCATAGATGTCCTTCTTCACCTTGCCGCCAAGGAGGGCGATATAGGTGGTGCCATAGACATCGCCGCTGCGCTCGACAGCAGACTTACCCCAGCCGCCACCATAGGCGTAGTTGACCACCTCGGCACCCTCGTTGATGATGACGTTGGCATTGAATTTCGTGGCTGGGAACTGATCGGCCACACTTCCTGTCAGTTCTGAACGGTCGTCCAGATGGTTGAGGTTGGTATATGGGTGGGTGATGTAATTGGTGTAATCGGCATTAGGTCCGTAATACTCGCCCAACGTCCAGGCGTCTTTCCAGTCCTTCTTCCAGTTGGCCACCTCACTAGACTTCAAGGTACCGCCAACAGTGCCGCCTTCCCACTTGTCGGCCTGGCTCCAGGTGGGGTCGTCGGTAGAAATTTGCGTCGACGGTTTTTCCTGGAAGAGTTGCATATAGGTCTGCACGCTCTCTGCGTTCAGCACATGGCCCATCTCGCCGCCGCCATAGACCTCGTAGACCTTTGCACCATCGTTCAGGTTCACCTCCGTATGCTCCGCCCAGGTGTCAACACCTTTGCCGGCACCATAAGCCTTTGCCAGATAGCCTTTCGCCTTGTTAGACCATACGGGCGACGAGATGTTCACCTGGGTGAAGAGTGTGCGGCGCTCATTGTTGTTGCCGCCATAGACGGCACCGGTGACAATGGCTTGCTCGCTGATGTTGTTGTAGTTCACGTGCGACTCGTAGACATCGCATGGCGGCAAGATCTGCGTGCCGTAGGCGCCGCCGAAGATGTTTTCTATCTTGATGGTCGACAGTGTGGGCACGTTGACCACCGTGCGACGCGTCACGCCCTCGTTGTAGCTGCCGCCGTAGGCTGCCTTCACCTCACCGCGAACAAGGTCGATGACGGACGAGACATCTTCAAGTTGAGCTTCAGTGGCACTGAAGGGATTGACGAGTTCGCGCATACCCATACCACTATTGTCGCCGGAGCCGAAAATCTCGGTGCTGGCGAAGTTATCCATGGACTGCGGGATGTCGATGAGCACGTAACTGCTCTTCTGGGCCTTGTCGCCGACACGGTCGCCTGAAGCACCCTGGCTGCCGCCAAACACCTTGCTGATGCGGCTGCTGGAGCTACCCACCGTCTCGTTGGAGGGACGGATGTTGACAAAGGCATGGTCCAGCTCGGCACGACCAGTGCGTCCGTCGGTATGATCGATGCGACTGCTGTACATCGGGTCGTCGTAGTCGTAGTCACCGAAGCTGCCGCCGAAGATGTTTCCTACCCGGCCCTGCACGTATTCCACGTACGACGAGGCCTTCAGCACGTCGGGGGTAGCCTTATTGGCGGGGTTGTGCAACTGACCCTGACTGAGTAAATCGCTCCTGACACGGTCCTGGAAATCCTTCACGCCGATGATCCTGCCACCGAGGTCGTTGCCGCCGTAGGTGTGGTCGCGAACCCACGGGAAGCCGGTGACGGTGGTCGCCGACTCGCCGGTGCCGGTCTGCCACTGGCCGAAGTAGGTCTCGGTATGGCCTAAGATATCGGCGTTGCACGAGCCGGTGAAGACGTTGAACACGCGGCCGTTGCCGAGGTTGACGCGGGTGTTGCCGCAGATGAGTCCCTCGAAGGCACCGCCGTAGACGAACTCACACTCCGCCATCGTCGCTTTCTCGGTGTCGGTTTTCTTGGCTATGTCCGCCGTAGAACATCCCGGCTCTGTGCCGTGGACGTTGATGGTCGTGCTGTATTTCTCGTTGTAGGTGTAGTTGCTTACGGGGTATCCGTCGTCGTCGAAGCTGCAGCTGCTCGAAATAATGTTCTCTTCATTGCCTTCATGGATGGCGACATCCTTGCCGATGACTCCCTCCTCGCTGCCGCCGAAAATCTGGAAGGCGTAGCCCTTTTTCAGGTTCACCGTCGTGCTGCCCCAAATCTCGGTGTGCTTACCCTTGCCGCCGCCAAACACATTGAGGGCGGAGCCGAGCACGTCCATGCCCTGCTCGCTGAGGATGACGCCGGAGCGGCGAGTAGAGATAGTATACTGCTCATGACCGTAGTGAATATCTGAGTCGGGCGTCGGGTCGTTGGCCGTGGCTACGGGCGTTGCTGAGTCGAACACACCATGGTCACCATCGCGGTCGACGATGGAACTGTTGATGTTGATGACGACATTGCCGTTGACATGACCAGACTCGCAGCAGCCGCCATAAACATTGCCGCCAAAGAGACGGCGGTCGAGGTCGGCAGCATCGCCCGTGATAACAGGGTCGACTTCCTGTTGGGTGGCTGAACTGATGACGTTCCATTCCAACTGGCGGTTGCCGTTGGCATCTAGCAGATAGGTGTAGTTACCCTTGGCGTCGGTCTTCTTGGTCTTGTAATCGCCATCGACTCGCTCCACCTTCCAGCGCTGAGGCATCAGCTTCAGGTCCGAGAGGTTGAGCACCAGCTTGTTGCCCGTCGTCGCATCGGGAGGCAACAGGATACCGCCATCGTAGGCGGCGTTGTAGGTGGTCTGGGGCACGAAGGCATTGTTACTGCCGCCCACCAGCTTGTCGAAGATAATCAGTTTGTGGTTGAAGTTGATGGTGTTGCTGCCTGCAAACTTCATGCTACCCACGTTGCCGCCGCAGAAGAACGAGCCGAAGGCGGTGGAATAGTCCACGTAGGTGGCGGGATCGCCGGTGGTCTCGTTGATCTTCAGGTCGAACACCACGTTCGGCTTGACGGTCATGGCACAGCCGTCCATATAGGTCTTGAACTGGGTATCATTGGTCAGAGTCATCTGACTGAATTTACCATAATCGGTCTCGCCAACAGTGAAATTGTCGTTGGCATACATACTCAGGATGCCGTTTGTCGAAGCGTCGACCATCTTCTCACCGTTGTTGCCGAGGAACACCTTGTCGGCAGTCACGTAGGAACCGATCTTCAGGTGGACCATGGGCTCACTGTTGCTGGAGCTGTTGTCAGTCTTCAGCGTGGCACTGTTACCACCCACGTAGACGCTGCCGCCGATGATGACGGGGTGGTCGGCGTCCGTGCCGGCCAGACGGAGCGACACCTGCTCGGCATTGGGACGGAAGATGTTCAGGGCCTCGACGGATTTAATTCCAGGATCAGTAGAGGAGTAGTCAAAGGTAGTGTTGCCGTATGCAATTTCCCTTTTCTTGACGGTATCAGGATTATAGTAGAAGTCCTTATAGTCATCCATAGCGCCCAGGGTGGGGTTATCAGTATAGGCGTACGAGCCGTTGCCGCCGCCGTAGACGTCGCCGATGATGTTGCTGTAGATACCCACGGCATTGCCGCCGAAGACGCGGCCGGAGACGTCGTTACCGCCGTAGACATTGGTGATTTTGCCGCCGCGGATTAGTGTGCGGGCCGGCAGCCCGGCGGGGAAGTGGTAGGGACGGTTGTTCTTGTCCGTCATGTCCAACGGTAGCTGGATCTGGTCGGAGGGAGTCGGCGTCGTGCTGCCGGCAAGGAGCGGGCGCACGTCGGCCCTGCGGCAGCCGCCATAGACGTTGTAGATTTCCAGCTTTTCCTTGTTTTCCGTTGCCGGGTCGATGTCCAACAACAGACCGATGCTACTGGTCATATCGCCCTCATTACCACCGGAATACACGTCGCGGATGATGCCACGCTGCAGGTTCCACGTCGGCATGATGCTCATCGTGGCCTTGTTGTTGCCGCCATAGATACGGGCGTGATTGAAGGCATAGCTGGTGAGGTTGCTCTGGAACGTGCTGAGCTTCGTCTTAGCCTGTAGATAGCCCAACACCTCTAACAAGGTCTTGTCATTTTTCTGGGCCCATAGGGCAGCGTCTGTCTGCAGGTCGCTGCTCTCGTTGTCAATGTTGATGACCGTGGCATCGGTCACCGTAGCATTGTTGCCGCCGCCGTAGACATGGGCGATGCAGCCGCCCTTGATCTCCAGGTAGGTCTTCGAGAGTTCGGGCAGGATATTCTGGTCGGTGATGGACTTCGTGGCGATGGTCGCTCCGCCCGTACCGTCCTTTTTCAGCTCCTTGATGGTATAGGTATAGGTGGTGACGCCCGTTTCAGTATCTGTCGTCGACTCCGGCGTGCCGTAGTAGTAGTCGCCGTTGCCGCCGCCGAAGAGGCTGCCGATGACCATCATATGCTCGTCGGCGGTCATGTTCTGGGCATTATCGCCCGTGCCGATGGTGAAGGCCTTCTTGGCCGGGGAACTGGTGCGTATGAAGGTCTTCCAGCTGGTGTCGATGACGTTCTTGGTCTTGTCGGACGTCGCGGCGCTGACGGTGTTCTCCAGCTCCGTGGGGACGGTCGTGACGGCCGTTCCCTGACCAATCTTTCCTGCGATATCATTGCCGCCATAGACGGTGTTGATGAAGATGTCGTCAGAGGCGTTCTTGCCGTCGACGTGGACGAACGTACGGCCACCCACATTGGCCAGACGGGCACCGCCGAAGACGTTGTTCAGGTTGCCTTCGTAGACCGTGACACGCGTGCTGCCGGCCACATTGCCGACATTACCGCCGCCGTAGACATGGCCGCCGATGGCAATCGAGTCGGGCTCCGGCTCTTCAGGCGTGACAACGGGCGTCTCCGGCTCCTCAGGATCCGGCGTTACCTCCTGTGCCCTGACCGGCATAGCTAAGAGCAACAGCAACCCCATAAGACTTATAAGTCCCATTGGCCTCATAAGTCCCATAGGTCCCATAGGTCTTATAGGTCTCATCAGCCCTATAAGCCCCATGATTCTTCTATGTCTCTGTCGCTCTTTCATTTCTTCAATTTTTCAATTTTTCAATTTTTCAATTCTTCAGTTCATCACCACCGTCGGGCTGTCCAAGTCGGGTTCTGACAACATATATAAATAGGTGGGCTGCACAATCAGGTTGATGGTGTAGATATGCCCACGTGCCAGTGACGTCACAGTAAACAGGCTCGGTAGATTGATGTAGTTCTCCGCCGTACACTCCTTACGGATGAGGTTGCCCTTGTCGTTATGGTCTGTGTTCTTGTCGTACACGTCGTAGGTGCTGCGGAGCGTGAAGCGGGTGGTCTGACCCGGGACGAAGCAGCCCATGTAGGGTGACGGCGTGCTATGCGACAGCGTCTCCTCGCCGTTGAACAGCGGCTCGAACACCGCATCGCCGCTACCCGTGTCAGGCGTGAACGTGACCTCGGTGATGGGCAGCGTGCCGGTGGTGTTCGCCTTGATCCTGACGGTGGCATTGTATTTTGCCTTGATCTTGGTCTTACTGTCGTCGGTATAGGCGATCATCTCCAGCTTGCGGAGCCTGATGGTGCGCAGGGCGTCGTACTTCTCGCCAACGGTGAAGTTGAAGCGAATGGCAGAGTATAGGTGGTCGAAGAGCAGGAAGATGTTGTTGCCCGTGCCTGAGACAGGAGAGTCCTTCGTCGAGGCTACGGTCGTGACGGCAAACTGTCCGGGCTGTATGCGCTCGGGTGTCTCGGGGGTGCCTGTATCATCGTTCTCCGGACCGCTTCCCTTTTTCGCGCCGACGACGACACAGACGTCGTTGGGCGTGACGGTCTTGATGCCGTTGAGTGTCAGCACGGCACCGTCGCTATAGCTGCTGTTGCCCGTGATGCTGGCCGTAGTCACCACCTCGCTCGGGATGAAGCCATAGACAAAGTAGTCGTCCTCTTTGAGCTCATCCAGACTCACCCGCCATCTGTCATTGTCGCCCACCTTGTAATGGAAGAAGGTCGCCTGCAGGGGATCTGTAGCGTTCTTGGTGAAGAACACGCCGATAGAGTTGTTCGTCAGGTTCTTCTGACTCGAGAACAGACCGTTGAGCGACTCATAGAGCACATACGGTGACGGCGGCGTCCAGGCGCGGGTGAGGGCAGCGTCCTCGCCGTCGTCCACCTCCGCGAACGACTGGGCACAGGGCACCACCGTCAGGGTCTGGCTCACACCGTTCCCCGTCGCCTCCTCGTCGTCAGAGCAGCTCATCAGTCCCATAAGACTTATCAGTCCTATAAGACTCATAAGTCCTATAGGTCCTATGAGTCCCATAAGACCCATTGGTCTCATAGGTCTACTCATCCTTCTTACTATGGTCTTTTCTCTCTTCAATTATCAATTATCAATTTTCAATTCTCAATTAGGCTGTAGGCCGTATCACCAATTGTACATCGTGTGGTTGCCAAGTGTCTCCACCGTCCACGGCGTGAATGCCGATTGTACCGAATCGATGCTGACGCCGCCGTCCACGTGTACCTTAAATATATAAGTGTACTGGTAGCCGGGTTTCCAGCTCATGTAGGCTGCCGGCACCGTTGCCGAACGCCTGACGCCGTTCACCGTGACGGTGAGGGTGTACGTCCCCTGTGTCAGGGCGGGCAGCACGTCGTACCACTTGTAGGCGTTGATGTCGTTTTCCGCCTCATAGTAGTCCTGGTCGAACGCCGGGAAGCCGTCGTCGGCCAGTCCTTCCGCTCCTTCGTCCGTAGCAGCGACGGCTATGCTCTCAACTGTCGCCGTGCCTGTCAGCGGGTAGGTCACTGTGACGGTACCTTTCTGGTAGATGCGGTCAGTAGTCACCGTCGGTCCGAAGTTCTTCGCGGCCAAGGTGGTCTTGGCGGCATCGCTGGGATCCTCGTAGATGAACATGAACCGCACGCGGGCGATGGGCTTCACGAACACCAGCTGCACGGGCTGTCCGAACTGTCGGGTGGGGTAGGTCTCGGGACTGCCGGTGCTGAACCACATCTCGCTGTAGTAGGGCGTCGCCTCGGCGCTGGCCTCCGAAGAGGCGTCCACCGGAATCGTGATCTCATAGGTCTTATAGGATTCATGGGTCACATTAGCCCCCGTCAGTCCTCCTGTCACCCCGAAGAAGCGGTAGGCGCGGGCGCTCCAGTCCCAGAACTTGATGGTCTGCTCCTCTTGTCCGCTGCTCTGCTGGTTCACGTACTCCCAGTCGTGGGTGTTTGTGGTCGTCGTGGTCGCACTACTCATATACCATTTCACGACGTAGCCCGGCATCACCGTCTGCAGCGTGATGCCGCCGTCGTCATAGCTTTCGGTACCTTCGTCGTAGGCCATGTTCTTGTAGCCCCACACCTTGAAGGCGGTGATGCCCGCGTTGTGGAGCGATGTCGCGCGGGTCGTCCCTCTGGTGACCTCCTCCGCGCTCTCCTCGCCGCTGAAGCTGATGGGCACGCCCGTCACTTCCGGCTCCTCCGGCTTCGTCGGGTCTGTCGGTAACACTGGCACCGGCACGGGCGTCGGCTCCGGCTCCACCGCCTGCTCCGGTTCTGTCGAGCAGGCGGTGAGTCCGATGAGGGCTATGAGGGCTATCATGACGATGCGGACCTTGCTTGGCACGAAGTAGTTCCCCTTCTTGGGCAAGAACGGCTTGGGCTCCAGCGGCTTCCGCTGGGGCAGCCCATAAGTCCCATAGGCCTTATTGGTCCCATGAGTCTCATGAGCCCCATAGGACTCACAAGTCCCATGGTTCCTATTGGTCTCATTATAGCCCTTCTCGCTCATCGCTTCTTTTTAATTCTTATCTTCTTCGATTCTGTCTTTCTTCTTTGGTACCCTGTCGAGGAGTCGCACCTCGACAGGGCTATCTGTACTTTTTGTTGTACGGAGGGGTTAGGGATTACTTAGCAAGACGCGCACTACCGCCACCAGCAGCAACGACCTTAACAACTTTATATGTATATGCCGCAGGTGTATCAGGTTCAGCAACAGCTGCTGTAGTCAAATATTGTATGGCATAGAAACCGGGCTCTGTAGGAGTAAAAGTACCATACTTGCCTGCTTCGAAACTAATTCCGTTGACAGTTGCGGCATCACTACCGAGGGAGAACAAATCTGTACCACCTGTCGGAGGCGTAATCTGCATATCAGCTTCCGTGGGTGCAGGGTCAGCATTAACAGCTGCAGAAAGTTTGTACACTTGTACGGCACCAACGGCAGCACCGCCGTCAGTCAGAGTATTCAAAGCACCTGATGTGTTGTTCTGTACGGTAAGATAGATAGCGGTGCCAGTCTTATATTCAATACCAGTTCCATTAGCAAGTACTGATCCTGTTTGATATGTTGTAATAGATGGAGTAGAAACTGTAGTGATTGTGCCTTCCACATTAGCCTCACTAGTCACGACGGCATCGAATGTAATGGGATATAGACCGACCTTACTATTACCCGTTGAACCATTTGTATTATCACTAATCTTAAAAATATAGGTGTATGATGTATTTGCCTTCCACTTACTGAAAGCTGCAGGAATAGCGGCAGTAGCTCCAGTCACTTTAATAGTTTCAGCAGAGCCGTCCTTTTCAGAAAGAAGGGTATAATCACATTTCAGCATAAGAGGAGCAGCTGTTGTAGCTGAAGCTGTTGGGATAACGGTGAAATATCCTGTAGTTCCTGGAGTTTCATCTTCCATATCGTTGTCAACGCCCCAAATGCCAGTCCCCGTTGATGTAATTGCGGTAATAGCTGGTGTTGCAGGATTATCGGGCGTGGCACTTTCGAATTTACCTGCATACCAGTTCTGAGCTTTGTTAACAGTAGGGCTCTCACCTGTTTCATTATAAGCAAAAGTATAGGATGGAGTTGTCCAGTTGTATTCGATAGTGGCAGTACCATTAGTAGCTCCACGGAAATAACTGGCTGTTCCTGAAGTCAGAATCACATTATGAGGATAAGTTGCATCAATAGAACCAGCTTGAGTATAGAAATTTATTTCCTTAATGACATAGCCTGGAATAGTTTCATAAATACCCACACGTACCCTTGCCTGCTGACGAGTAAAGTTGAACGTAACAGGAGCCGTACCATACGCAGTTGAATATGAACTTTCAGCAATCTTCAGAGGATCTGCAATGTACACAGGATTAGTTGACAACTTTGTTCCACTTGGATTCGGGGTAAGGTGTCCTGCGAGTCCGGTAACTGTAGCTGTCTCGATGGCATTTGTCATTCCATTAATACCGAAAGTAAATGCCGAAATGGGTGATCCGGCTACAAAACGATAGTCTGCAGCGCTATGGTCCCAATATTTGATAGTTTGATCAGAGGAAAGACTAATATTTCCTGTTCCAAGACTGCTAGCACCACTTGCTCCTACATATTCCCAACCGCTAGAATTTGAGGTCGTCTTTGGCGTAGCAACGTCCCATACACTATAGTTTACAAACACCTTCTGTAAATCTGAGCCAGCGGTAGTCCCCGACTTTACACCATAAACTTTAAATTGTCCGTCCAACATTACTTGTACGGTACCAGTATTGCTTGTGGCGCGGGTTACTGCCATTGAACTTGAACCAAAATTTATCGCTCCGTTCTTCGCATTCTGGACCGCCTGGTCGCCTACGTAGTCATTGTCCGAGCAGCTGGCCATAGTCATGATGGCTAGCGCTGTGGCTAATAGATAAATCTTTTTCATAATCTTAAATTTTAGTTGTTATTATTCTTGTTATTATTCTCTCGTTTGTGCTTGCTGAGGCCCGGCCTCATGCAAGCGTTTGTTCTTTTTTTTTCTTTGTTCTCAGATGCGGAGTCGAACCGCATCTGAGATATTGGTAGGAGTCGCGCTCGAGCTTTGCTCGCTTCGCTTGCGAAGCCCCCCCGCGGACTATAGAGAGAATTACTGAACCTTGATGACCTTCACGGCATAGGTGGTGTTATTGTTGGTCACCTTCTGATAGTAGGTTCCAGCGGCAAGATGAGTTGCTGGAGATTCAATTGCAGCAGGTTCAGTGCAATCCATATCTGTGTAATAGCCATCGGCATCGTCCACTGTACCTGCGGTAACATTCACAGCAGTGGTAAGGAATGTATCATCAGCATCGCTTACTGTATAGACGTAAGCATAAGTGGTGCTGGCAGTAGCAGTGAAGCTAGCAGCGGTCTTTGCTGTCACAGTGATGTTGTTGCCGTTTGGGCCAACGATTGTGGTGATTGCTGTGTTACTTGTGGCTTTTGTGAGGGCGATACCATTTCTACCTGTGGTTACGTCTCCACTTGTAGTGGCTCCAATGTTCAGAGCCTCAGCTACAGCAGTCTCACTCAGCACTGTATTTGATTTCATGCCAGAAACATTAACAGTATAGAGCTGGCCCTTAGTGTCAAGGTCATTGGCAAGAGTTTCACCGCTCTGCACCATTACGTATACCGTGCCTGCTACATACTCATTGTTGCCCTGAGACTCTTTCTGATAGGTTGTAATTGATGGAGTTTCTACGATGGTGATAGTCTCCTGCTTATTCGCTTCGGAGTCAATAACAGTGGCATCGAAGGTAATAGGATAGAGACCAGCAAGATCAGTACTAGGATCACCTGTAGAACCATTAGACTTGTCAGAAATCTTAAAGATATAGGTGTAAGCGTAGTTAGGTAACCACTGAGCATAGACGGTGGGCACCTGTGCACTAGCTCCTGTCACCTTAATAGTTTCAGCTGAACCGTCAGTAGACACGAGAGTATAGTCACACTTCATGTTGAGGATAACACCATCCTCGTTAGGCAAAACAGTGAGGTATGGAGACATAGAAGCAGCGGGGGCTGTGCGGCCAATATAATCACCTGATGCAGCATCATTAGTAAGATCAACCTTGGGGGTCAATGCGCCGAAGGTTTTGAGGGCAGACTGGCCCTCAGAAGCAGCAGGTGCGAAGCTCACGTGAGCCTTGTTGTAATCTGAATTATCCTTATTAGCATAACCGATAGTAGGATAACTTACCGTAAATCTACCCTTCTCGTTGAAGGCCGTAGTACCGCCATAGATGTAGGGCGTACCGTCGCCTACTGTAGCGTCTGCAGAGTAGAATTTTACATCTTTAACGGAGTAGCCGGGTACGGTCTCGTAAATACCAATACGGATCTTCGAGGAAAGGGAACGGAAGTTTAACTCAACTTCTTTCTTGTATTCAGCCTTAAGTACAGTCTTAATGTCTGCGATATAGAACTTAGCCAAGTCTGCTGCTGATGCACCTTCTACAGTGTAGGCTGCTGTTCTGACCGTCGATGGAGTGATGGCAGACACTAAGAGATTGCCACTTGTAACAGTTCCTGAACTAATTTCTGTTGCGGTGCCTGTAGAATAGGCGAGGAAGTCATACTCTGCTGTAGAATAATCCCAATACTTGATGGTCTGGGCAGTGATGCCGGTAGCATGACTGTGTACAGTCTGGTTGACATACTCCCAATCAGAAGTGTTACTTTCTGTTGTACCCGCGGTGTTGGCAGTGAAGTTTACATTGTAGTGGTCAAACACTTTTTTGTCAGCGAAGTTTTCAGCTGCAGTGGTATTTGTGCTTTTAGCACCATATACTACGAAGTTGTTGCCCAGAAGAGCTGCTGCATCAGCACCTACGCTGTTGGCACGTGTTACGGCTTTGAAGCCGCTGCCGAACTCAATGGCTTCACCAACTTCCTCAGAGCCTGGGGTGGGGCTAGCGTCGCCCACGAAGTCGTCGCTCGAGCAGCTGACTAAGGCTGCGAGCGCAGTGGCTAATAGATAAATCTTCTTCATAATCTTAATTTTTTAGTTGTTATTGATGTTTTTTTGTTTTCTGTAGTGTGAGGAGGGCCCGGCCCTTGGTCTCACGTTGTTTCTGTTTCTTTGTGACCCTGCAGAGAGTCGAACTCTGCAGGGCATGGAGTTATGAAAGATTATTGTACTTTAATGACCTTCACGTCGTAAACGCCTGCGGTGCCGGCCTTACCCTCCTTAACCTTATAAAGCTTGGCAAGGTTCTCTTCGTATGCAGCTGAGTTGGGTACAGAGACTGCATAGTAAGCACCACTTCCACTTAGCATATAGTAGGTCGTGCCGGAGTTGTATCCTCCAGTCGTAACTGCTTCGTATTCAGGAGCGACGTATGCCGTGGTTGTGTAGACATATGCATAGTAGCCAGCTGCAGAAGGAGTGAATTTCACGTTGCTGATAGAAGGCGTTGTGCCGTCAGCAAGAGGAAGTGTGTTCTCGACAGTGGGAAGGGGAGTCAGCGGGGTTAATGTAATGTCAATGGGAGATCCTGAGAGTTTTGCTAACACAGAAGCTTCAGTGGTGGCTTTGTCAACCTTATAGACCCGAGCCTGACCGGCACCAATGCCAATGGCACTGGGCGTGATAACACTATGTGTTGAGTTATCAGTCGTTACAACGTAGATGGGCTTGCCAGCATTGTACTCATTGACGATAGCTCCATCTGCGTAGGTTGTGATGCTGTTGGTAGAAACAGAAGTGATGGTCTGCTGCAGTTCCTCAGTTACATCTACAGCAATAGCGTCGAAGGTGATGGGCTTCAGACCTTCGGGGTCGATGGGGTCGCCGTTGGCGTCAACAGCGCCAGTTGTACCATTGGTCTTGTCTGAAATCTTGAAGAGGTAGGTATAAGCGAAGTTACTCTTCCACTTTACGTACTCGGCGGGTACGATGGCACGGGCACCACGAACCTGAATTTCGTCGCCAGAACCATCGTCAGCCGTCAAAGTGAAGTCGAGCTTCAAAAGAAGAGGATTGGTGTTGCCCTCAAATGGGAATACCGGGGTATAAGCACCTGTAGTGCCATCAGTCCAAGTAGGAGAAGAAGAACTTGTTCCCAAGACAGTATTAATGAGACCAGTACTATTACCGAGCTTCAGATAGTAGTTATAGCCAGCACTAGGATTGCTCACTTTCGGACGGTTGATCACTTGTGTAGCTGTAGTTGATTCATAGTAGGTGACGTTGATGGTCTGGTCGACGGCCGTCTTTACGTTCTGTAAAGAAGCATAGAAACCATCTGTCTTGGCATCATTCATAGTAGCGAAATCCGTAACCACGGCTGAATTTGCATCATCAATATAAAAGTTATCGATCTTTACAGTATAGCCAGGAACGGTCTCGTAGAATCCAAAACGTACCCTAGCACCGATGTTGCGGAAGGTGAAGGTCACCGTCTTATCGTAGTCTTCTTCCTCCACGGGCACGCGGTCAGAGAAATACAGGTTGTTCAGCGTGGCACCCTGCTTGACGGTCACTTTATAGCCTTTGTTGTAGAGACTGCTTTCGTCGGCAGTCGTCTTTACGACAGAGACATCGTCGTCGGTACTGTTGGCAGGATAGGAGATGCCGTCTTCAGTATCATTGCGATGATAGGAGAATGCCGTAAAGGTATAGCCATTGTTCGCATTATAGTCCCAATACTTGATGGTTTGTGCGCTTGAAATGACATCGTATGCCGTTTTGCCAACGTACTCCCAGTCGCTGGAGTTGGACTCTGTGGTTCCTGCGGTGTTGGCAGTCCACTCAACCTGGAAGTTCTTGAATGCAATAGCATCATTCGTTGCAGTTTTGTCTTCTGCAGCAAAGTGCTTGGTACCATATACCACAAACTTGTTGCCCAGTTTCGTGGCGGCAGCTTCTCCGTAGAGGTCGGCACGTGTCAGGTTGCTTGCTCCTCCGCTGAAGAGGATGGGCGACTCTTCCTTCGTCTGGGACGTTGTTCCCGAGCTCTCGCCCGTAAACTCGTCGTTGGTGCAGCTGGTAGCCATCATGATGGCTCCGACAGCGGCGAGGAAATAATTCATCTTTTTCATAACTCAAATCTTTTGAAGGTTAATACTATTTTGTTTCTTGTTATTTCGTTTACAAATCGAATTCGTGGGTACCGCCGTCCTCCACATCCTTGACAACGGCGTCGAAGCCGCTGCCGCCCTTGCGGCTGGGCATCGGGATGGTGTCGAGGTCGAGGTCGACGGTGATGACACCGCCCTTCCAGTGTTCGCGCACCTGCTGGGTGACGTCGAAGACGAAGGTGGAGTCCATACCGTTGTTGAACTGCATCGTCACGTCCATGTAGTGACGGTTCTTGTCGGTCACCTCGTTGACATGGTGGATGTTACGGGGTGTCTGACTGCACATGCCGAAGGTGGTCAGGCGGCCGCCGACGATGTCGGCACGTTCGGCGGTGAGGCGTATCGGGTCGTCGGCCGGTGTGCCGTAGGGCACGAGCGGCATATCCTTCTTCATGTTCACATAGTAGTACACGGTGACAGCATCGTCGCCGGCGGTGCCCGTGTTCAGGTTTGCCGAGCGGGCCATGCCCGAGAGGTTCGCGTTGCCGTCGACGGCGGTGATGCGCCCGTTATTGTGGTGCAGGATGACCTGTGTCAGGTAGATGTAGGTGACGGGCTCGAGCACCATGGCCAGCTTCTTGACGTAGACGTTCCGCACGGGGTCGTACTCGAAGCCCGTGAGGTCGCGGTTGATCTCGATGCCCTGCTCGTAGGCCGAGAACAGCTCCTCGGGCTGGTAGAAGGCGCGGGTGTAGCGGGGCGCCTGATAGCGGGCGGCACTCATCGACTGGTTGGTGAAGACGAAGACGGAGTCGAGGGTCGTCGTCTCGTCGAAGTTCAGGCTCTGCACGCCGTCGGGTGTGCTGACGTCGTTCCACACGAGGATGTCCCAGAAGCCCCAGCTGTACTGCCCGTGGAACGTGCTGCCCTTGACGGTGTTGGCGTAGACCTTCGTGTGGGGCACGTAGGGCTCCGAACCGGTATAGTAGCGGCGCAGCATGAACGCGTCGGGCTGGCTGTAGCCGATGTTGCCCCAGAGCTGTGTGTCGAAGAGGTCCCAGTCGTAGTGCCACTCGGCGCGCCAGTCGTAGATACCGTAGACGACGTCGTACTGGCTGTAGATGACCTCGTAGTCCCAGTAGGCGTCGAGGTCGACCTTCACCATCGGCATGTCGAGGTCCATGGTGCCGCCGTCGAAGAGGTGCAGCGGCGGCTCGGGGCTGCAGCCTATCAGACCGATGAGTCCTATGAGTCTTATGAACTTCTTCATGGCTCGGCCCTCCTTTCTTTCGACTTGAAGCTCACGCCACGCTTCTGGATTCTCTTGTACAGCAGATCGTACGACAGGGTGACGCCGATGCGCGTGGGACCGATCCAGTTCCAGCGGTACTGGCGCTTCTTGAAGAGCGACGGTTCCAGATTCCACTTGTAGTAGTACAGGTTGTCCTGATACGACGGGTCCACGGGGTTCTCGTACTGGTAGGGGTCGTACTTGCAGCGGAAGAATCCGGCCTGCAAACCGAACTCCAGACGCCAGTGGCCGTTGCGGCTCACGGGCATCACGTAGCCCGCGCCGATGCCGCCACCATAGCCTTCGCCCACCCAGCCGCGGTCGGCATCGAAGCAGATGCCGAAGACACCGCCGTGGACGTAGCCCTGGAGGTACCAGCCCGCATAGGCGGGTGCCTTATAGGTCCCATTGGTCCTATGGGTCTCATAGGTCTCATGGGACTCATGGGGCCTATGGGCTTTGAGGTAATACCGGGTCTCCAACTGGTAGTTGCGTATCTGGAAGTACTTGTGGGCATCGTAGTCCTGCCACCACGGCATATCGAACGAGGCGCCAAAGGTGAAGTGGCCTTTCTTCGGGTAGTACTCGACGGCCACGTTCGGGATGGGGCACCAGCGGTTGTAGCCGGGCATATAGACGCCGTAGAACAGCAGGTTGGTCTTGATGGCAAGCACCTCGCGGCGGGCGAGGGTGTCGGCCAACGGCGGCTCGGCGGGGGCAATGGGCTCTACGACGGGCATCACGGGCTCCGTCGGCTCCACCTTCGGCCGCTCTACCACCTGAATGGGCTGGGCTATGGGCGCCACCTCCATCTTCTCGCCCTCATACTTCTTGAAGAAGAGTACGATGCGGGCCGTGCGCAGATGGTGGAAGTACTCCTTGTTCAGCCGCTTCCACAGCTGACCGTCCTGTGTCGTCTGGAGCGCGCTCTTCAGGTTGGCGATGTCGCCGTTGGGCAGGATGCTGTCGCACAGCGCCTTCACGAAACCGTAGTCCTTGTCGTTGGCCTGGCGCATGAGGAAGGCGAGGGTACGGTAGTCCTCTGCCTCGCTGTCGAGGCGGAACTTCTTCTCGTTGACGGGGAACCGCAGCTGTTGGCGGATGAAATCGAACAGCCACTTGGCACGCCGCTCGCCGAGTGCCTTGTTGTTGGCGTACGGGCCGTCGGGCGAGGCGGCGCCTCTCACAATCATGTAGGCCAACTCCAGGCTGTCCTCGTTGATGCGTGGCAGGACGCTGCCCTGCAGCTCCGTCAGTATCTGGCTGCCTGCTGCCGGCTCGGCCTTGTTGATGGCAAAGGCCACCTTTGCGGCGATGGCATGGAACTGCTCGTCGGTCATCTCGGCGATGTCGGCGTCGCTGACGAAGCGGATGTAGGGGTAATGGGCGTAGAAGGCCGTGTCAATGGGCGTTTCGGTGCCCTTCGCGGAAAGGATGGCGGAGCATAGCAAAACGAAGCCCAAAAGCAGCAGTTTTGCTGCTTCCGTAGCCATCGTTTTTTCTATGATTCTGCCTTTTACCATCTTTTGTCGCTCTTTTTTCTACACCTCTTGAAGCGCAAAGATAGTAAAAATTCTGACAAGTCATATATAATATGACAAAAATTTTTGTACTACCCTTAATTTCTTGATATAAATCAAGGGTTTGGGGTGTTTTAGACGTCGAAGCCGTCGCGCCGTCTTTGCAGAAAACCTTGGCGGCAAAGGGCGTCGAGGAGAGTGCGCGACATTGCCTCGTTGTCCTTGCGGGTATAGCGGATGTCGGTGAAGATTTGTGCCAGTGTCTCCTTGTTGTTGATTTGTACGAATTTTTGATTCTCTGGCAGGTGCTCTTTCTCCGCGTAAAGACGGTCGATGTCTGCGCCTAAGTAGTCGTTGTAACGCTCCTCGTGGACGAAGGCGTCGACGGACAAGCGGTCTGTGAGCGGCGGCTCCTCGGCGGGCCATCCAACGGTCAGAGTAGCCACAGGGAAAGTGAGTTGTGGCAGATGGAACAGGTCGATGATCTGTTGAGGCTGGTAGACGGTGGTGCCCAGATAACAGTAGCCGAGTCCCTCCTCATCCATGAGGTTGCAGAGTGTCTGCGTGAAGAGCAATGCGTCGGTGGCGGCGTTGATAAATGACAAAAAATTGTCATATCCAGGAACGGCGTTCCGGCAGCGTGCCCAAGTCGATGTGCGGTTGAAGTCGGCGACGATGGTGAGGACGACGGGCGCCTGTGTCACCATCGGCTGGTTGAAGTGGGCGGGCGCCAACTTCGCCTTCATCTCCGGCGAGCGGGTGACGATGACGGAGTAGAGCTGGAGATTGCCCATGGTCTGTGTGCGACTAGCCTCAGCGAAGAGTCGCTGGAGCAACTGTTCGTCGACATCGCGGTCGGCGTATTGGCGGATGGTCCGCCGCGTACTAATACTTTTCATGCTGCAAAGTTACGAAAAGTCGAGAGCAGAACAAAAGAATTTAATCTTTTTTATGCCGAGACGTAGTAATTTCGCCAACTTGTTGGCAAAGTTACGAATAAGTGAGCACAATACAAAACAAAAGGCCATTTTTGTTTTTATTGTCGAACGAAAGTAACACTCCCAAAACTCCATGCTGCCGCAAGATAATTATACTCTGTGCAACACTCTGTGTCCTCTGCGCCTCTGCGTGAGAATAAATATCTGCGTGAAAGTTGGTAGTTTTGGGAAATTTTTTGCATTTTTCTTTTGGAAAAGTTTACCGATTTAGAAAACTTTTCGTAACTCTGGCTTCGCCGAAGTTACTTCGTCTCAGAAAAATCCAAATTTATTTGGTTTTTCATTCGACTTTTCGTAACTTTGCAGCGCATTTATAATAACACGCGAACAATTATGGAAACGGATATCAAGAACGAAGTGGTCGAGGTGCGCCCGCAGGTGCTGGAGTGCGACGTCGTGCGCTTCCAGAACAACAAGGAGAAGTGGGTGGCGTTCGTCGGACTGCTCGACGGCCGACCCTACGAGATCTTCACCGGTCTGCAGGACGAGGAGGAGGGCATCATGCTCCCGAAGTCGGTGACGAAGGGAAAGATCATCAAGGCCGTGAACCCCGACGGCTCTAAGCGCTACGACTTCCAGTTCGAGAACAAACGTGGCTACAAGACCACCGTCGAGGGTCTCAGCGAGAAGTTCAACCCCGAGTACTGGAACTACGCGAAGCTCATCTCGGGTGTGCTGCGCTACCGGATGCCCATCGAGCACGTCATCAAGCTCGTTGCCTCGCTATCGCTGACCGACGAGAGCATCAACACGTGGAAGCAGGGCGTGGAGCGTGCCTTGAAGAAGTACGTCCCCGGAACCAACGATGCTGACGCTGACGACGAAGCATAGGCAGACATTGTGCATTAAGCATTATGCATTGAGCATTAAGCATTATGCATTGAGCATTAAGCATTAAGCATTGTGCATTAAGCATTAAGCATTAAGAAGTGATGGAGACATATATCGAGGTGAAGGAGGCACGGTTCTACGCGTTCCACGGCGTCATGCCACAGGAGCGTAGGGTAGGGGGCTGGTTCACGGTCACCCTCCGTGTGGGCTACGACTGGAGCCGTGCCGCGGAGACCGACGACGTCGCCGACACCTTGAACTACGCCGAGCTTTACCAGTTGGTGAAAAACGAGATGGCCGTCCCCTCGCAGTTGCTCGAGCATGTCGCTGGGCGCATCGCGAAGGCCGTCCAGACCACGTTCCCCGCCGTCACGACCATCGACCTCTGGGTGACGAAGGAGAATCCGCCGATGGGTGCCGACTGCCGTGGAGCCGTGGTGGAGTTGCATTGTTGAATGAACGTCGTCGTTATGACGATATAACGTTGTAACGATATAACGAGAATAAAAGAATAAGAATTGAGACGGAATATTTTGCTGATAATATGGGCGTTGATGGCGGCGGTGACGATGAGTGCCGCCACGAAGAAGTTCACGCTGGTGATTGACGCCGGCCACGGCGGCCATGATGCCGGCGCCGTGGGCACGATGTCGAAGGAGAAGAACCTGACGCTGAAGCACGCCCTGGCCTTCGGACGAATGGTCGAGCAGAACTGCCCCGACGTGAAGGTCGTCTACACGCGTACCACCGACCGCTTTGTCGAGTTGTGGCAGCGTGCCGAGATCGCCAACAAGGCGAAGGGCGACCTCTTCATCTCCATCCATATCAACGCCCTGCCGAAGGGAAAGATTGCCCGCGGCTACCAGACCTATGCCCTAGGACGCAGCCGTCGTGACGGCAATAAGCAGGGCTACATCGAGAACCTCGAGGTGGCCAAGCGCGAGAACGCCGTCATCCTCTACGAGAAGGACTACCAGCAACATTACGAAGGTTTCGACCCCAACTCGCCGGAGAGTAACATCATCTTCGAGCTGATGCAGGACAAGAATATGGAGAACAGCGTCGACCTGGCGAAGCTGATGCAGAAGTATGTCTGTCAGGCCACCGGCCGTCAGGATCAGGGCGTCCACCAGGACAACCTCGCCGTGCTGCGTCTGACGTCGATGCCCGCCTGTCTTCTGGAGCTCGGTTTCATCTCCACGCCCGACGAGGAGCGCTACATGAACTCCAACGACGCCCTCTATGCCTATGCCCGCGGCATCTACAATGCCTTCGTCGCCTACCGCAACAAGCATCAAGGCATCAAGATTCCGTTCCAGCCGGCCGCTAACGAAGCCGCGGGGAATGCTGGGGCTAATGGGAGTAATGAGCCTGCCGCTGAGGCGCCCGCTGCGCCGTCTTCTGCTGCGCCATCGTCCGCTGTGCCGTCGTCTGCTGCGCCGTCTACTGCTGTGCCGTCGTCGCCTGTGCCGTCTCCCCGTGACGGCCAAAAAGCCTCTGACGGCCAGGCCGCTCCAGTCTTCAAGGTGCAAATCCTGGCCAGCGACCGCGTGCTGAAAGCCGGCAATGCCCAGCTGAAGGGCCGCACCGATGCCACCTATTATAAAGAAGGTGGGCTATATAAGTACACCGTCGGCGCCACCACCGACTATAACGAGGCCTTGCGCCTGCGCCGCGAGGTTGCCCAGAAGTTCTCCGGTGCCTTCATTATCGCCTTCCGCGGCGACGAGAAGATGGATGTCAATGCCGCCATCGCCGAATGGCGAAAGAAAAAGAAATAATGAATGAACGAACGTCGTTATAACGACATAACGATATAACGTAAAAACGAATATGAAATACTTTACCAAGGAAGTACGTATCGCACTCGTGGCCATCGTGGCCATCGTCGTGCTGTTCTTCGGCATGCAGTTCCTCAAGGGCGTGTCGATGTTCTCCTCCGACCATACCTATTATGTACAGTTCGACGACGTCAGCGGACTGACCTCCAACAGTCCTGTCTTTGCCAACGGCTACAAGGTGGGCGTCGTACAGGGCATCAACTACGACTACCAGCGCCCTGACCATATCGTTGCCGAGATGGCTATCACAAAGGAGATGCTCCTGCCCGCAGGTACTGAGGCTGAGATTACCAGCGACCTGCTGGGTAACGTGAGGCTCGAGCTGCGGCTGGGCGACCTTGGCGGACAGCGTCTCGCGCCTGGCGACACCATCGGCGGCGGACAGCAGGCAGGCCTGATGAGCAAGGCCGCCGATATGCTGCCACAGGTGCAGCAGCTCCTGCCGAAACTCGACTCCATCCTCACCAGCGTGAACCAGCTGTTGGCCGACCCCGCCATCGCGCAGTCGGTACATAACGTCGAGCAGATTACCGCCGGACTAACCACCACCACCGCCGAGCTCCACCAGCTGACGGCCAGCCTGAACCGTCAGGTGCCCGCGATGATGCAGAAGGCTGACGGCGTGATGACCAACGCCGAGGTGCTGACGAAGAACCTCAGCGACCTCGACATCGCCACCACCATGGCCAGCGTCAACAGCACCCTGGCGAACGTTCAGCAGATGACGGCCAAGCTGAACAGCAACGAAGGCACTTTGGGACTGCTCATGCGCGACCAGCAGCTGTACCTCAACCTGACGTCGACGATGGCACATACCGACTCGCTGATGATGGACCTCAAAAGCCACCCGAAACGCTATGTCCACTTCTCCATTTTCGGTAAAAAAGACAAGTAGTTTTTCCTTTCCCGAACAGACGAAAAATATAGACAATTTTAATTTTGTCTAAATAGGAGAGATTCTCTGTCCGTCACTTTTGCCTTTTCCGTAACGTGCTATTATCAGTAGGGTTAACGGCGGTGTTCCGATGGAGCGTGTATCGATGATTTTCCTTCAAGAGCTTTGTGTAACTGGCTGATGCTCAGTTAAATTGGTTTTTGCAAGAGGCTTTTTGCCGCCCTTTTTGTGTGAAACAAGGTAACCGCCCATCTGTTAATAAGTTACGCGAGAAACGCCCCGTTCGTAGAAAGAAATGCTATTTGCACGATTCAAAAAAAAGTCCGAACTTTGCACTCGCAAATTTGAAAACGCGATCAACTGATAACCTAATAAGGTATTAACTAAATGGCAAACAATCAGCATCAAGCGCTTTGGAGCCACTGTCTGCAACTCATCAGGCAGAATGTTTCGGAGCAGCAGTACAAAACGTGGTTCGAGCCCATCGTCTTCGAGTCGTTCTCGGAAGCCGATGCCACCCTTCTTGTACAGGTGCCCAGCCATTATTTCTGTGAATACCTGGAGCAGCATTTCGTCCGACTGATGTACTGGGCGCTGACCAACAGCTTCAAGACCAATATCCGTCTGCAGTACCGCGTCGTCGTCGACAAGGAGCACGGCCAGAAGACCATTGAGGGCAGTAACGGTCCCGCACCGATTGATAATCCCGCGCCTGCCACGCGTGTGAACAAGTCGCCGACGGTTCTTGATGCCGCCCCGCATACGGATCTGAACCCGCAGCTGGACATACACAAGTCGTTCCAGACATATATAGAGGGCGACTCGAACAAGCTGCCGCGTACCGTCGGCCTGAGCATCGCCGAGCACCCGGGACGTTCCACCTTCAACCCGTTCTTCATCTATGGTCCGTCGGGATGTGGCAAGACGCACCTCGTCAACGCCATCGGACTGCGCTGCAAGGAGCTCTACCCGCAGAAGCGCGTGCTCTATATCTCCGCTCGCCTCTTCCAGGTGCAGTTTACCGATGCCAGCCGCCAGAATACCGTCAACGATTTCATCCAGTTCTACCAGACCATCGACGTGCTCATCATCGACGATGTGCAGGAGTGGGCTACCGCCGAGAAGACCGTCGCCACGTTCTTCTATATCTTTGACCACCTGTTCCGTCTGGGTAAGCAGATCATCCTGGCCAGCGACCGTCCGCCCGTGGACCTCCATTGGCTGAAGGACCGTATGCTGACGCGCTTCTCCTGTGGTCTCATCGCTGAGCTCGAGAAGCCTAACGCCCAGTTGTGCATTGACATCCTCAATGCCAAGTGTCGCCGCGACGGCCTGAAGATCCCTGCCGACGTCATCGCGTACATCGCCGAGACGGCCAATGGCAGCGTCCGCGACCTGGAGGGTGTCGTCAACTCGTTGCTCGCCTATTCCGTTGTCTACAACTCGAACATTGATATGCGACTCGCCGAGCGCATCATCAAGCGTGCCGTGAAGGTCGACAACAAGCCCCTCACCGTCGACGATATCCTCGAGAAGGTGTGCGAGCACTATAATGTCAGTCAGCAGAACGTCTTCAGCAAGAGCCGCAAGCGCGACTACGTCCAGGTGCGCCAGATCTCCATGTACCTCGCCCAGAAGTACACGAAGATGCCCGCCTCACGTATCGGACAGCTCATCGGCAACCGCGACCACTCCACCGTCATCCACAGCTGCACAACCATCGAGAAGCGCCTGAAGGCCGACAAAGCCTTCTTCGAGGAACTCTCCCATATCGAGCGCTCCTTCAAGCTGAAGGACTAAAAACAAAAATCTCCAAAAATTTAACAAAAACCAAGCCTCTCAGAAGCCCTTTTTGTTCGTCCATGCTGCAACCGTTGCGTTTTTCTATGCTGCAACCGTGTTGCAGCCCTCACCAATTAAACCTTTTCCCCCGCCGTTCGTCCAAGTATAAAACCGTAACGATGAACCGTACCCTATACACGCTGTTTTTCCTCTTTCTCGCTGTCCTCACGGGTAGCGCTAACTCCCTCGACGACCTCAAGGCCGCCCTTGAGCAGTCGTCCGTCACCCAGGTCCAGGAGAAAGTCTATGTCCATACCGACAACACCTGCTACTTCGTAGGCGACACCCTTTGGTACAAAGCTTACGTCGTGCGTGCCGACAACTTCCAGCCCACGGACATGAGCCACATCCTCTACGTTGAGCTCCTCTCGCCCGACGGTCTGCTCGTGGAGCGCCAGAATATCATCGTCGCCCCCGACAACTACACCTGCGGACAGTTCGTGCTAAAGGACTCGCTGTATTCCGGCTATTACGAGCTACGCGCCTATACGCGCTGGAACCTGAACTTCAACCAGCGTGAACACCGTTTCGACAAGGTCGACGGTTGGGCGTTCTACAACCGGAAGATGGCCGAGGAGTACTACCGGCTGTGGGACGGTCTCTATTCGCGCGTACTACCTATTTATAGTAAGCCCGAGGAGAGCGGCGACTTCGACGAGCGCCGTATGTACCAGCGTCCGAAGACCCGTCTGCCGAAGCCTAAGAAGGAAGAACTTGTGGTGACCTTCTTCCCAGAGGGTGGCAGCCTCGTCGAGGGTCTGACGAGCCGTGTCGCCTTCGAGGCCGTCGACCAGCATGGTCAGGCTGTGGATGTCAAGGGCACCGTTTGGGCTGGCGACCAGCAGGTGGCCGACGCCGCCACCGGCTATATGGGCCGCGGCAGCTTCGCCGTCACCCCCGGCAGCCAACGTCTGAAAGCCCGCTTCCAGTGGCACGACAAGGACTACACCTTCGACCTGCCGAAGGCCGAACGGGCCGGTGCCGTCATCACCCTCGACGGCAGCCGCCTCCAGATAGCGGCGCGCAACCTGCCGTTGGACCGCCAGTATGCCGTCTCCGTCCTCTGCCGCGGCGTGCTGAAGCATTTCGAGGAGGTGGGGATTGGTGGGACCAATGGGATGGTGCTGACCCTTCCTGTGGACAGTCTTCCTGTGGGTGTCAACGACATCACCCTCTTCGATAGCGACGGGCAGATTCTGGCCGACCGACTGTTCTTTGTGAGTGGGACTCATGAGACCAATGAGTCCTATGGGACCAATGGGGCAAATATTGAGCCAATAGAGAGCATCAACCCGCTGCATACCACCACTACCTACGCCCCTTACGAGCCGATTACCATCGGCCTCCAACTTCCGACGCCCGAGACCACCTTCTCGTTGGCCGTCCGCGATACCCGTACCGACGAGCCGACCTACGACAACGGCAACATCATGACGTCGATGCTCCTGTCCAGTGAGCTCCGCGGCTTCATCGCCCGTCCCGCTTACTACTTTGAGAGCGACGACGAGGAGCATCGCCGGAACCTCGACCTGCTGATGATGGTGCAAGGCTGGCGCAAGTATAAGTGGCAGCAGCTGGCCGACACTACGTTCGTGCCGCAGTACCAGCCCGAGACGACGATGACCGTCAGCGGTGCCGTCTACAAGATGCTTAGCATCATCCCCGTCGGTGACCTGCCGTTAGAAGAGCCGCTAGGCATCGCCGAGGTGGGGGTGTGGCATACAGGCACCTTCACAGGCGGTGAAGATAAGTTCAAACGTGATGAGGGCTCGCCGGGCGAGACGACCAATGCTGCCGACTACAGCGAGGATTCCGACGACTACGGTAGCGACAGCGGTCAGGAAACGGCGGCCTACACCGGTCCCCTGACCAGCGATGTGTCATCGATCCTGGGTGTGAACCACAAGGGTATGCGCCGTGAGTTGATGGTCGAGGCCGAGTTGTATACCGAGGACGGCATGGTAGCCGCCGTGCAGAAGACCCATGACGGCGGGCGCTTCGTCTTCGAGATTCCGCCGTTCTATGGCACGACGTTCCTGAACATGAAAGCCTATAAGGAGAAGGACACCATCCGCAAGTCCATGCTCTCGCGTAGCGACAAGGAGTACTATAAGGAGGATGCCTATCCCGACTACTACGTGAAGCGCGATATGCCGTACCCCGTCTTCACCGACGACTATAACTTCTACCAGAACCACGCCCCGGAGTGGGACCCGTCGATGGAGGAGGTCGACACCCTGTCGCTGCTGTCGATGGAGAACGACGTCTACCAGCTGCGTAACGTCGACGTCAAGGGCCGTCGCCGCGGCCGTCGTGCCACGGACTGGACGAAGCCCGCCTTCGTCCGCGATGCCTACGACCTGTACAACGACCTGACGGACTACGGCCTGTCGTACGGTATGTATGATATGCGAATGTTCCCGCAGCAGGTGGCTACTTTCCTCTATGGCAACATGGGCCGCCACACGAAGATCAACATCGACGGACGCCTGAACGACCGGACTTATTGGCGTAACTATCCCCCTTTGGATAGACCGGCGGAAGCGTTGGATATGGAGGAGATGCGTGCACCGCAGGCCCTTTACAACAACCTCTTGCTGTCGCGCCTGCAGAATGTGCGTATCTACAGCGACTATGAGCCGCGCAAGGAGGACTCCACGATGGTTGAGAGTTCTTACATCGCCGATATGACCGTCGAGATGGAGCCCTTCGCCGACGACTGCAAGCAGGTGGTGTTCCGCGACCGCCACATCTACCTCCACGGCATGAGCGAGCCTGCCGAGTTCTACCAGCCCGACTACAGCCGCCGTCCCGTCGACGAGAAGCCCGCCGACTACCGTCGTACACTCTATTGGAATCCAAATGCCCGTACCGACGAGGATGGCCGTTTCATCACCACCTTCTTTAATAACGGTAAGGACACGCGCATAAAAATAAGCGCCGCCGGAGTCTCCCCCGACGGTCGCCTGTTGTTCTCGCGTTAGCGGTTCTTGGGGCTGCGACACGGTCGCAGCATAGTTGAACGTCTTTCTATGCTGCGACCGTGTCGCAGCCTACCCGAACATTATTTGACAAGGATTTTCCTGGTTCTGTTACCCTCGCGGACGATGTTCAGACCCCGCTTCATGCCGTCGCGCTGGCGGCCCTGGAGGTCGTAGACCGTCCGCTGCTGTGCCATCACCGTTTCCTCGATGCCTGTGGCGTTCACGGCGTGGATGGTCACGCTGCTGGTGACATCCTTGCCGTCCAGTCCAGTCACGATGACGGGCAGTTCGTAGTCACCGGCCTGTGCCAGCGAGCCTGTCAGCGTCAGTACGGGGTCGATGAAGTCTTCTTCAAAAGTGATTCCTGCGGGCACGTTCTTGCTGTCCATGGTCAGATAGGTGGCGTAGCGTCCGCGTAGCACCCAGTTGATGTCATCGCCGACGTTCACCGTCAGCTCCCTGTCGCCGCTGATGGTGGGCAGCATGGCTTCGGGCAGGTAGTAGCCCAGATGTGGTGGCTGGTTGTAGGCCGTGTTCTGCCAGCAAATGCCCATGCGGTATGTGTGGTCATGCATCAGCGTCGGGACGCGGTACTTCGTGGTGGTCGTCGACGTGTAGAGCACCAGATTGTTCGTCGTGCCGTTCCAGAGAATCACCTCCTCGCGCCAGTCGCCGAGGATGTCGGCCTGAAGGTTCGGCGTGTTCTTCGTGCTGTTACAGGTGTTGCCGCTGAGTGTTGCCAGGCGTTTTGTGCCGTTGCCATTCCACTTGTCTATCTTGTTGCCGTCGAGCAGTTCCTCATAGAGGTCGCCGTCCCAGTAGATGCGGAAGTTCATGGAGCCGTAGTTTGAGGAGACCACCTTTCCCGTGACGGCGCTCGTGGCCTGCTTGTCGCCCGACCAGAACAGCGAGCCACGGATGTTTGTGTCAAAGTTTCCGGCTATGCCGCGGCCGTTGTCGAGTCCGGCCGGACCGCCTTTCAAGATAATCTCGCCCGTAGCCGCATCGTGGAGATCCCAGGCGTAGGTCCCTTTGTCTTCATGGACGTCGAACACCTCCAGTCCCGGACGGTCTGGGCAGTGGTCGCCGAGGTGCATGGCGTCGCCGTGGCCGAAGCCGACGGCATATAGCAGTTTGCCGTCATCGTCAAGTGCTGCCGACCCCCAAATGATTTCATCCTTGCCATCGCCGTCCACGTCGGCAACCGACATATTGTGGTTGCCGTTGGCGAACATCGTGTTACGCCCTTCGCCGCTGCTGCTCTTGCTTGAAGTGAAGCTCTTTGTGCTGCCGTTTCCTGTCTCGTCGTAAGTTGTTACCTTATAAGTTGTCTTCGAGTCGGAGTTGTGGAGCCATCGCTGGCTGAGCTTCTGACCGTCGAAGTCAATAGCCCAGACGAAAGCGTAGCCGTAGTATCCGCGGCAGAAGATGGCACTGGCAGGTTTGTCCGTACCGTCCAGATAGGCCACTGCCGACAGATAGCGCTCGCCACGGTTGCCGTAGCTGGCAGCATCGCTTTTGTTGTCGGGCTTTCCCCAGTTGAACGAGCCGTCAGCAGCACCGCCGTAGCCTTGGTTGCGGTTGGGATTATAGAACACGGTGTGAATGGCTTCGCCTGTTTGTCCGTTGAACACCGTCAGATACTCCTGGCCGCCGGTGATAGCACCGTACTGGTTACGGAAATCCTGCGTGTTGCCAGCATTCTTGATGCTAGCGTCTGTTGCCGCCTGGTTCACGTAGTTACCCTTGCCGTCTTTTGAGCCGGGAGCTGTCTTGCATACCATCTCTGCCTTGCCGTCGCCATCGAAGTCGTAGACTTGGAACTGTGTGTAGTGTGCTCCGGCACGTATGTTCTGTCCGAGGTCGATGCGCCACAGTTGCGTACCGTCCAGCTTGTAGCAGTCTATATACACATTGCCGGTCTTTCCGCACTGCCGGGAGTTATCCTGCGAGTTCGAGGGATCCCACTTCACGAACAACTCGTACTCACCGTCTCCGTCCACGTCGCCCACTGAGCAGTCGTTGGGCGAGTAGGTGTATGGTGTGTCCTTGAAGTCCTCGTAGTAAGCTGACGTCGTCGATGTCTTGTCGTGGAATATGCGGAAGGGTAGGGTGCCGCCTTCCGGCCGCTGCATGGGTATGGTCAAGCTGTTGGCCGACCATGGTTTAACGGCCTTCGACGTGTCTACGGGCTCGCCGTCGACAAGGGTGATGATCTGGTACGATGCACCGGCTGTCTTGTCGGTGTAGCTCGTCTGGTAGACGTTCTTGGCCACCACCGTCGTGCCGTTGCGCAGGATGGTGAAGCGTGTACGGTCCTCGTCGTCGGTGCCGAGGAGTCTCCAGCTCAGGATGCGCTGGGAGCCCGATGGGATGACCACCAGTCCGCGGTCCAGCTTCTCCATCTGGCTTGTCGGTGTGTTCTGTGCTGTGGCACTGAGTGTTGTCGTCAGCAGCGTCAGTGCTGCAAATAGTAGTTTCTTCATATTTGTTTTAGCCATTAGTTCGTCTGGCTGCAAAAGTACGGCTTTTATTCCTAAGGTCAAAGAAAAAAGCAAAAAACGAAGTAAGAAAATCGATATTTTTAGTGATGTTTGGAGAAAAACGTCGTACCTTTGCCGCCAGAGTAATTGAAACTAATAACTAAAGCAAATGAAAAAACTCTTTCTTCTGGCCCTTATGGGGCTGATGACAGTCAGCGCCAGTGCACAGCGTGTCACAGACAAGTTGGATCGTGGGCTGGTGGCTATTCCTCAGGGTGACAAGACTGGACAGGACAAGAACTACGGCCCTTCGGGCTCGGGCATCTTCGTCACGTGGCGCATCCTGCCCTCAGAGTACTACGACACAAAGTACAACCTCTACCGTAACGGTACGAAGATAGCTTCGGACCTGACGAAGTCGAACTATCAGGACAACAGCGGCACCGCTACGAGCAAGTATCAGGTGGAGGCCGTCGTCAACGGCGTTGCCCAGGCGAAGTCCGCCGAGGTGATCCCCTGGGCGCACCAGTTCCTGGACATCCCCATGCAGCCAGTGAAGAACCGCAGCGACAACGACGTCACCAGCGGCTACTCGCTGAACGACTGCTCCGTGGCTGATGTCGATGGCGACGGACAGCTTGAGATAGTCGTCAAGCGCCGTAACGACTCCGGCAACCTGAATACGTCGGGCAACAAGACCGACTTTAATCTGCACGAGTGCTACAAGATGGACGGCACCCGACTGTGGTGGATTGACATGGGTCCCAACCTCATGTCGGGTCCCGACGAGCAGTTCGACCTCATCCTCTACGACTGGGATCGTGACGGCAAGGCTGAGGCCGTCATGCGTGGTGCCGACAACATGATTATTCATACAAAGAGCGGCAAGGCCATCAAGATTGGCAACATGAACTATTATGCTCCGCGCGATGAGTATACCCATGAGGGTGCCGAGTACCTGCTCTACCTGAATGGTGAGACCGGCGAGCCCTACGGCTGGGACGGTGCGAGCGACGCGTTTACGCCCATGGCCTACCCCCTGCCACGTTTTGAGAGTGGTGAGTCGAACTACGCCACCGTCTGGGGCAAGGCTGACACAGGTCACCGCTCCTGCAAGCACTATTTCGGAGCACCCTATCTCGATGGCCGCAACCCCAGCATCTTCCTGGGCCGTGGCTGCTACACGCGTCATAAGTTCTGTGCCCTGGACGTCAATCCCACCACCCATGAGCTGACGCAGCGCTGGCGCTGGAACTGCTACGACAGCAGTTCGTCGTGGTTTGGCAACGGCTTCCATAACTTCGCCATCGGCGATGTGGACATGGACGGCCGCGATGAGATTATATTTGGTTCGATGATGATCGACGATACCGGCTACGGCCTGTCCACTACAGGCTATGGCCATGGTGACGCTCAGCACTGTACCGACCTCGACCCCTACCGCTGGGGTATGGAGCAGTTCGTCTGTCTGGAGTCGACGGCGGTGCCCGGCGTAGCCTATACCAACGCCATGAGCTCGCAGCTCTACTATACGTCGGGTACGGGTGGTGACAACGGCCGTGCCATGGCCGGCAATTTCCAGAACACCTATCCCGGCTCGGTGGCCCGCTCGCCGGGCAGTGGCTTGCTGAGCTGTGTCAGCGACAAGGTTATCGAGGGGGCCGGCCAGATGTCGAGCGACGACTTTTGGAATATGCGCATCTACTGGGACGGTGACCTGCTCGACGAGTTCATGGACTCGCCGGGTGTGGAGCGTGCTCCCTGTGTCTATAAGTTCGGCGGACAGCAGGAGGTGGGCACGGGTCGTGCCGCCTACACGTACGACCGCGTGTTCCTCGGTGGCGGTATGCTGAACAACTCGTCGAAGAACAACCCCTGTTTCCTGGGCGACATCATCGGTGACTGGCGCGAGGAGATCATGGTGCGTGCCGACAATTCCACCCTGCGCATCTACACCACCAGCTACGAGAGCCCGTGGGGACTGACGTCGCTGTGGTACGACCACGTCTACCGTAATGGCATGTGCTGGCAGACGGTGGGCTACAACCAGCCGCCGCAGACCAGCTTCTTCGTCGGCGAGCTGGAGGGCATCACGAACTGTCCGCCGGCGCTGACGCTGGAGGGGCGCACAGAGGTGACAGGCACCATCCAGACCACCGCCGACCACCTGCTCATCTCAGGCTATGAGGACAAGACCATCAGCGTTGCCGACGGTGCTTCACCTTATATATTAACGGTCAACACCCCGGCATGGGTGAAGGGTAGCGGCGGCACCGTGCAGAGCGATGGCTCCATCAAGGCGACGGCCTCGACGCCGAAGCAGCCCGCCCGCACCGTGGAGACCTTCACCACGACGCTCACCGGCGGTGCATTCAGTGGCGCCACACGCCTCGTGAAGCAAGGCGAGGGCATCCTCGTGCTCCCGACGGTGACCGAGAAGCATACCGGCCATACCGACGTATGGAATGGCACGCTGCAGTTCGACGGCACGATGGAGACGTCGCCCGTCTGGCTGAACCGCCACACCGCGCTCATCAGCGACGGCGGTAACTTCAAGGGTGGCATTACTGCCGACTACAATGCTAATATATATATAGGTAAGGACAAGACGAGCACCCTCACGGCCTCTACCCTTGGGCTGGGTTTTGGCGCACGTGTCGTCTTTGAACTCGGCGATGAGCTGAACGTCACGACGCTGAACCTTGAGACCAAGGAATGGGGCGAGTACGGCCCTAAGTACAAGTCGCCCGTCTTCCAGTTCAACGTCTCCACAGCGCCAGCCCCAGGCAAGTACAAACTGGGCACCGTTGGCACACTGACGGGCAATCTTGAGGAGGTGGTCATCGAAGGTATCAGAGACGTACACTATGCACTCAGCTATGAGAATGGTGCGCTCTACCTGAACATCAGTGAGCCGCGTGCTGCCGCCGATGTTGTCTGGAACGGCACTGCTGCGAACAGTGTCTGGGACTTGGGCGTGACAAAGAACTTCCTGAAGGACGGCGTGGCCGATGTGTCGAGCTACGACGACAATATCGTCTTCAATGATGACGCTGCCAGTACCGCCGTGCGCATCCGTGGTGTCATCTATCCCAAGACCGTTACGTTTAATAACGAGACGAAGAACTACACCCTGACGGGCGACAGCATCCTCGGCGGCGCCACCATCACCAAGAACGGTGCCGGCAAGGTCACCATCAATACCGAGAACCGTACAGGCGTCACCTATATCAATGGCGGAACCCTGGAGGTGAACCGCCTGGCCAACAAGAGTGGTACGGCTTACGGCGCGCTGGGCAACGCCTCGCAGGCTATCAACATGGCCGATGGTTCGAAGTTCATCGCCAACGGTACCATCATCACCGACCAACCGTTCAATGTCAACGGCAGCGTGACCATCGAGACGCCTGCCGGTAAGAACGTCATCTTCAACAACGCTATCAAGGGCAAGGGTGCCACCGTCAGCAAGACTGGTAACGGCTACCTCCAGCTCGGCATGAACAACACCTTCACGAAACTCGTCATCAAACAAGGCTCCGTGGAGTCGCAGAAGAGCAACTCGCTGATGCAGGTGCCCGACACCATAGAACTTCAAGGCGGTACGTTCTCCGACTTCCCCAACGAGACCAGCGGTTTCACGAACAAGGCCCACCTCGTCGTGCCAACAGGTAAGACAGCCACGTTCTACGGTGCCCCGAGCTGTAACTATACCGGCTCGCTGACCGGTGGCGGTACGCTGAACGTCTACGGCTGCGGCGCCCGCTGCTACTACCAGGGCGACTGGAGTCAGTTCGAGGGTACCCTGAAGGTGGGTATGCAGGACCGCACCGTCAAGGGAACCACCGTCAGCTTTGACTTCCAGAACGCCAAGGGTCTGCCGAAAGCCACACTCGATTTGAGCCAGAAGTTCGGTAGCGACCCCGTCACCTTCACCACCAGCAAACAGATAGAGATAGGCGCCGTCACTGGCGCGGGCACACTGGCCGGTACCGGCTTCATTCTCGGCACCAGCGGCAAGAATTTCACCGCGCAGTTCTCGTCGACGGCTCCCATCACCAAGCGGGGCGCGGGCTACATGATTGTCAACAACCCGGGCAAGCTCACTGGTGCGCTGACCATCGAGGAGGGTGCCGTCTACTTCAACGACGACATTCGCGACAAGCAGTTCTTCGGCAACACCACCGTCAAGGGTAGCGGCTCGCTGCAGGGCTACGGTCTGCTGCCGAACCTGACGCTCGAAGAGGGCGGCACAGCCGTGCTGAAGGACTACCTGCTTGACTTCACCGGCACGCTGCAGGTGCTGACCTCCGGCACCATGAAGAGTGGTTCGACGGTAGTCGTCGCCATCGACGGTGCTGCGTCCAACTCGCTGCTGCAGGTCAAGTTTCTGACACTTAACGGTACGGTGAAGGTAGAATTGGTGGACTATACACCAAAGAAGGACGATAAGTTCACCATCTGGAAGGGCACTGGCAGCATCAGCGGTACGCCGACACTCGATTTGCCAGCCCTCCCCGCAGGCCTCTATTGGGACACCACTGAGCTGGTGGCTGCCGACGGTAAGGCCCTTAAGACCGGCGTGCTGAAGGTTACCGACGACAGCTCTGTGGGCATCGACATGGCCAGTGGTGCCGTCACCGACTGCGATGTCTATACCCTTGGTGGCCTCCTGGTAACCTCGTTCCGTGCCACGCCCGGCGAGATGAAGGCTGTCGCTGGCAGCCTGCCCCTGCAGCCCGGCACCTATCTGCTACGATCCAAGAACCGTCCTGCTGTCAAGGTCATGGTTAAGTAAACCTATATCCCCAGCCCCCCGTGGACTGGGGATTCTTCTATTTTTATAGGTAAAAAGCCAAAAATTCGGGTACTTTTATTTGTGGGGTATTCAGAAAATACCTACCTTTGCAGCCGACTACTACGCTTATGCGTTGAATCAAACCATGTGAACTATAACATTATTAATAACTAAATTACATTTCCTATGATTAAAAGACTACTTACTGTAGCTCTGGTAGCTATGTTTGGTCTGGGCGCCTATGCGTACAACGTAGACGACTATGTCGAGACCAAGGATGCCAGACTGAAGGTGACTGGCGAAAACATCGCCAGCAACAATTTCAACGACAAGGACGTGTGGAGCAACGAGGTTGCTGGCGCTTTGGCCGATAACTGGAAAGTTGAGAACGCAGCCGGTCCTGATGGTGCAGATCTCCTGACCGTCACCAGTACTGGTGCCACTAACGACGATGGTACAGCTCTGACTAGTGCATGGTCGTTGAAGAATGGTATCTACGCCATTTCGTTCTGGGTGTACTCACCCGCTGCCGCTTCTGTCTCCGTGACGAGTGGCGGTACTAACTACATGAGCTTCAACAGTGGCGACGAGGCCCGTCAGATCAATGCTACTTGGACACTGGCTGAGGCTGCCTGGACACAAGTCACCGACACCGTTGTGGTAAACGTTGAGAGTGAGATTCTTACGTTCAAGGCTACTGGCGTTCAGGAGGGTGTCCGTCTGGCTAACTTCGAGATTGTTCCCTGTGAGGAGGTTTACGACATTCGTATCGCCCAGAAGGAAGTGGCTTATGCCCAGAAACTGCTGGACGATCCCAACTTCAATACTGAAATTGCAGCCGCTTCACGTGCCAATGTCGTGAAAGTGATTAACGCCATCAACCAGAATATTGAGAATGGTCAGCTTGATGACGCCACAACGGCTGAGAGTCTGCTGAGTCGTATGAACACCGCTTTGCTGACCTATATGAATGCTACCTCTGAGGACTTGGCTATCAACGCTAACTTCAAATACATTGAGGATCTGGAGGATATGCCTCAGTACAATCGTGGTACTATTGCTAATGGCCAGCAGATTGGTGGTTTCAAGTTCTATGGTGACCACTGGCAGCATGGCGTTTACAGAGGTGCAGGTAACGCCATTATCGAAGGCCCCAACGGCAAGAAGGGTCTTCCCTATATCCAGAAGGCTATCCAGGCTGGTCAGAACGGCCCTGGCCCGGGTTCTGTAGCTTTGGCAAACAGCAGTATGCCCGCAGGTAAATATTATGTTGCCGCCAAGATGTACAACGCCTACCAGGATTCAAAGTACAATCCTTCCTATACGCTGGAGGCAGCCATTAAGGGTTTTGTCGGCACTGATTCCGTCGAGCTGGGCACCATTGTTGGTGAGAACTATGAGAAGCTGTATTTCGTTGCAGAACTGAAGGATGGTGAGTCTCTCGAGGCTGGTTTCTGGTGGGAAGGCACGACCCAGGGTGGTCTGTGGACCCTCAGAGACTTTGAGATCCGCCGCTTTGGTGCTGGCGCTGCTGATGCTATCGCTCATACCGAGGCTTGGAAGGCTTTCAAGGCTCAGTACGATGCCATGGTCAATGGCCGTAAGGATGTAGAGGCATTGGTTGGCGATAAGAACTATCCTTGGGCTCAGCAGATTCTCATTGACTCTCTGAACAAGTGGAATCCTAAGTACGAGGTTGAGGTCGCCAAGGGCTGGGTGGCTGAGGACGGTACCGACGCAGGTATCGCTTCTACCGACGAGCTGAACGACTGGGTGAAGCAGCAGGGACAGGATCCCACGGCTGAGGGCTATCAGGAATATCCTATCGTCCGTGGCTATCAGGGTGCAAAGAATAAGGTCATCGCTGCCAACAAGGTGTTCCCCGACCTCGCTGCTGACATCACGGCTGCCAAAGAAGTTCTTGCTGATCCTATGAATGTCAATGGTGACAAGCAGACCTTCCAGACTGCTATCGACGCTGCTCAGGCTACTCACGACAACCTGCTGGCTACGACCACCGACGCTACGATGGAGGCCGACTCGCTGACGTTGGCTCAGGCTCGCGTTGACCTGGCTGCTGCCGTTGAGGCCTTCAAGGCCAGTGCAGTCATGGAGCCGATTATTGACATCGACTTCTCTAACAACTTCGAGGAAGTAGACGTTGAGGGTGAGACCAACTACATCATTAAGGGCGCTAAGGGCCAGATGGAATTCGGTACGAATGCTAATACCGATAAGGAGACTCATGGTAACACATTTGAGCTCGGCTATGGCGAGGGCTATTGCGAAGGTGTGCTGCACATGGCACTCAACGGCCAGCCTGCTACCGTTTCGCTTGATGACGCTGACGTCCCCACTGACAACGATGTGCTTCGCTTCCAGTTCGACTTCTGGGGTGGTAAGCTGGACAACACGACCCCGCTGATCATTCGTCTGCTGAACGCTGCTGACGAGGCTGTGGCTTCTATCGAGTGGAGCTCTGCCAACTGGACCTATACAATCGTTAATTCGTTCAACAATGCAGAGAACACAGGTATGGACTTCGCCAAGTACATCACGTGGGAGGACGACAAGAACTATACGCCTGGTCCCGCCAAGATTTACAACGACAAGAACAAGACCTCGTTCGACCTGATTGTCGACTACAAGGCAGGTAGCCTGCAGGGCACCATGGTCAACGGCACCAATGGTACTTGCAATGGCGTTGCAGTGCCCATGCCGCAGCTTGAGGACAACAAGATTGTGAAGTTCTATCTCTCGCAGAACGCTGGTAAGTACAGCTCAACCTATGGCCGTTGCAGCTGGTTCGACAACCTGAAGATTTTCAAGTACGCCTCTGCAGCTGAAGGCCCGATCTTCGACGGTATCAAGAGCGTGAATGTGAAGTCTGCCGACAATGCTGTCTACACGCTGAGCGGTGTGCGCGTGAAGAGCGCCGTGAAGCCCGGCCTGTACATTAAGAACGGCAAGAAGGTTGTGATTAAGTAATCACTATCTGCTTCAATATCCCAATCGGGGGCGCCAACCACGGCGTCCCCGATTATTTTTGCCCTTTCCACTACTATATAGGAAAACGGAAAAGTACCCGCACCCGGCGCACCCGCCACACCTAAATCTGGGTTTGTCACCCGATGGTCGGGATGCGGAAATGTATAATTAACCGCATATTTATGCTTAATAAGGTGACCTTCTCGCCGCTAAAGGTCACCTTTTCGTTTCTAAAGGTCACCTTTTCGCCGCTAAAGGTCACCTTTTCACGGCTAAAGGTCATCTTCTCACGGCCGAGGGTCGTCTTTTTACAGAAATTAACGGTTTAGGTGTGGCGGGTGCGCCGGGTGCGGGTGTTTTTCCGTAATAGCATATATACGCGTGCGCGCATAGGTGCAAAAAATGTAGGTAAATGTCAAAAGTTGTTGCGGCATTTGTTTGGAGGTCTCATTTTTTTTTCGTTATTTTGCACGTCGAAAACTACGTCTACTAGGTACCTAGACAATAGAACAAATAAATATTAGCTAATAACGATTTATGAAACGATTCTTTTTCTGTATCTCTCTCGCCCTGGCGGGACTGATGACCGCCTGCGTTGAGAAGAACGAGGTGGTGGATGCAGACTCTAAGCCGTCGTGGCTTGGAGAGAGCATCTATCAGGAACTGAAGAACCCTCAGCAGTTGACGGGAACGTTCGCGACGTACCTGCGGCTCATCGACGACCTCGGCTATACCGAGACGCTTGACCGCACGGGCTCGAAGACGGTGTTCCCTGCTAACGACGAGGCGTTCACACGGTTCTTCCAGTCGAACGACTGGGGCGTGTCGAGCTACGAGCAGCTGACGACGGCCCAGAAGAAGCTGTTGCTCTACTCGTCGATGCTCGACAATGCCCTGCTGGTGTCGATGTTCTCGAACGTCAGCAGCTCCAGTGTCTCCGTGACCAACGGCATTGCCATGAAGCACCAGACGAGCATCAGTCTGATTGACACCATCCAGCACATGGTCAGCGCTGCTCAGATGCCGCGCTTCAACAAGTACTGGGATGCGTATCGCGAAGATGCTAACCTGTATACCGTCAGCGACGCCACGCGTCCGATGATGGTACACTTCACGCGTGAGCACATGCTGAACAACAACATCACGACGAAGGGTGACGACAGCGACTTCGCCATCCTCACGGGCACACCCTACGAGGACGGCATGGCCTACGTCTTCGACGACCAGATCGTGAAGAACGACATCACCTGCCAGAACGGCTATATCCACCAGATGAAGGATGTCATCGTGCCGCCGGGCAATATGGCCCAGGTGCTGCGTGGCGATCAGGAGACGGGTTACTTCAGCCAGGTGCTCGACTATTACTGCGCACCCTATAAGAACCAGTCGCTCACCGATGCCTATAACGCATGGGCCGAGGAGAATGGTCAGCCGACGATCGACATGATCTACGAGGTGCGCTACCTGAACAACCAGGCTACACACCGTCTGAACGTGGATCCCGACGGCAACGTCGTCAGCGGCCTACTGGCCTTCGACCCGGGATGGAATCAGTATAACCACGACCAGGGCATGAGCGACCTCGACCTGTCGATAGCCGACATCGCCGCCATGTTCGTTCCCACGGACAAGGCCTTCACCGACTTCTTCTGCGAGGGCGGCGACGGTGCCTACCTGATTGACCTCTACGGCAAGTACACCGGCTCGGAGAACAACCAGGCCCACCTTGCCGAGAACCTCGACTCGCTGCGTGCGAAGCGTCCCGACATCCTGACTAAGTTCATGAACAACTTGATGAGCGAGTCGTTCGTGGCTACCGTGCCCAGCAAGTTCCCGACCATCCTCAGCGATGCCAGCGAGTACAAGGGCATCTCCACCGACATCCTCAGCCGTAAGGCTGACGGCAAGTACGATATCCGCTTCGCCAACAACGGTGTCATCTACAAGATGACCGAGATGATTGCCCCCGACGAGTTCCAGAGCGTCATGGCGCCCTCGTCGGTCTATCCCGATATGCAGGTGATGAACTGGGCGGTGCAGGACGACAGCAAGATGCGTGTGTCGTTCCACTACTACCTCATGGCCATGCGTGCCAACTACGCCTACTTCATCCCCGACGATGCCGCCTTCGAGGCATACTACGTCGATCCCGTCTACCTGAAGCATGAGCAGCCGCGCGTGCTGAAGTTCTACTACGACGCGAAGTTCCCGACACAGCCCGTACGCTGCATCGCCTACGCCTACAACCCCGAGACCAACGAGGTGGGGCAGGCGCTGAACAACGGTGCCAACGTCGACGTGGCTAGCTGGACGTCGCAGATGATCGACATCATGAACTACCACACCGTGGTGCTCGACGACGGCGAGGTGCTGGGCACTAACAAGTACTACAAGACGAAGCATGGCGGCGCCGTGAAGCTCACAGGCATCGGCGAGGGCTCGCAGGTGCTTAGCGGCCGCCAGATAGACAACGGTATGGAGCCGTCGACCATCACGAAGGTGTACCCCGAGAAGAACGGTACCGCCTTCCGCATCGACCACGTCATCGCCGCCCCGACGAACAGCGTCAGCAAGACCCTGAAGAACAACGACCGCTTCTCGGAGTTTAACCGCGTCTGCGCCGGCTTCTCCAACAGCCGTCTGCTTAGCTGGGCAGGCATCAGCGCCACCGTCGGCGACCTGGGCATCAGCGAGCAGGACGCCTACATCATCTTCACCACCACGCGTAACGGCATCGACGGCAGCAGCCTCGACGACGAGGGCGGCAACGTGAAGATGTTCAACACCTTTAACTACACCCTCTATGCACCCAACAACGAGGCCATGCAGAAGGCGTACGCCGCCGGCCTGCCCTCGTGGGACGAGATCAGCCAGCTGATGGCCGACGCCACGAACAACGAGGTGGAGGGAGCCCAGCTGGAGGCCATGAAGCAGGAGGCGAAGGCCAAGATTGACCAGCTGCGCGACTTCGCCCGCTACCATTTCCAGAGCACGTCGGTCTTTGCCGACAACAAGGTGGCTACGTCGAAGTACAGCAGCCTGAGCACCGACGACCTGGGTCTGGCCCTCGAGCTGAAGGTCAGCGGCGGCAGCGGCAAGCTGCAGGTCACCGACGGTGCCGGACAGACGCACACCATCGATGCCAACGACCCGTCGCGCCTGTCGAACCTCTTGGCCCGTGACTATTGGTTTGATGCTAACCGCGCCAACGCTACCTCTATCTATACGACGTCGTTCTGCGTTGTCCACGAAATCTCTGAACCCCTTAACTCCGGCAGATAAATGAAAAAGATACTATTGACGGCTCTACTTGGTGTCATCAGCCAGTTGGTGATGGCCCAGGGCATACGTATATCAGGTACCTTGAGCGACAATGACGGTCCCATCATGATGGCCAATGTCGTCGAGGTCGATGCGAACAACCGTATCGTGAGTGCCGCACAGACCGACTTCGACGGTAACTTCTCGATGACGGTGCGCAGCACGAAGAACAAGCTGAAATTCTCATACGTCGGCGACAAGACGCAGGTGCTGCCCATTGGCGACCGCACCGTGTTCAAGGTGAAGCTGCAGCCCGAGAACACCCAGCTGAAGGAGGTCGTCGTGAAGTCGAAGCGCTCGAACAGCGGCGGACTGATGATCTCGAAGAAGGCAGTCACCGTGGCCCAGCAGTCGATGAACATGGAGAACATCGAGGGTCTGTCGTTCACCTCGGCCGACGAAGCCCTGCAGGGTGAGATTGCCGGCCTCGACATCGTGGCCAACTCCGGTAACCTTGGTTCCGGCACACAGATGCGTCTGCGTGGTGTCGCTACCATCACGGGTAATGCTAACCCCCTAATCGTCGTCGACGACAAGGAGTTTGAGAACCCCGACGAGAACTTCGACTTTGCCAATGCCAACGAGGAGCAGTATGCCTCGCTGCTGTCGGTGAGCGTCGACGATATCGCCTCCATCGACGTGCTGAAGGACGCCGCCGCCAAGGCCATCTACGGCTCGAAGGGTGCTAACGGCGTGCTGATCATCAAGACCAAGCGCGGCTCTCGCGGCAAGCCCCGTGTGAATTTCCAGTACAAGCTGAAAGGCACGTGGCAGCCCGACGGCTACAAGCTGCTGAACGGTGACGAGTACTCGATGCTGATGAAGGAGGAGTTCTACAACCCCTCGCAGCGTGCCGACGCCACGACGAACATCGAGGAGCTGAACTACAACCGCTCGTGGTCGGAGTTCGAGAACTGGAACAACAATACCGACTGGGTGAAGGCCGTGAAGCAGTTCGGCCCCCAGCATGAGTTCACCTTCGGACTCACCGGCGGTGGCCAGAAGGCGTCGTTCCGCATCTCCGCAGGCTATAAGAACCAGACAGGCTCCGTCATCGAACAGAAGTTCCAGCAGTTCACCACCCGCCTGGTGCTCGACTACAACGTCTCGGACCGCATCCGTTTCTCGACGAACTTCCCCCTGACCTATACGGATAACGATAAGAACTACGTCAGCAACCTCATCGACGTGGCCCAGAAGATGGCGCCCAACATGAGCATCTACCGTCAGGACGCCAACGGCAACGATACGGGCGACTTCTACGTGATGAACCCCAGCCAGAGCGGCCGCTACCCGGCCGACGGCAACTACTCGTCGTACGAGTTGCGCGCCATCAAGAACCTCTATAACCCCGTGGCACTCGCCCATCAGGCATGGTCGCGCGAGAAGACGTTCCGTCTGACGCCCGACTTCAGCGTGAAGTACGAGCTCCTCGGCGTGGAGTCCGACAAGAGTCGCCTGACATTCAACGGTATGGTCGCCTTCGACATCTTTGCAGGCAGCTATCCCACCTACTGGCCCGCCTCGCTGGCCAGCGACATGTGGAACTCGTCGAAGTACAACCTCAGCACCAACAAGGAGACCAACAGCATCAAGACCACGGGGCGCGTGCAGCTGGACTACACGCCCGCCTTCAAGAACAAGGACTGGATGGCCACGATGTACCTGCGCTACGAGATGAGTACCAACAAGTACACCACGCAGAACACGTCGATGAACAACCTGCCTACGGGCATCACCTCGCCGACGGAGTACGCGTGGCTGGCAGCCATGGGCAGCAGCAACTCGCGCTCAGCCTCGCAGTATGCACTGTACAACGGCCACGTCTCCTATAAGGACGACCGCTACAACCTCGGCGTGTCGCTGCGTGCCGACGGCAACTCGAAGTTTGGCCCGAAGCACAAGTGGCAGTACTATCCCAGCGTCAGCGTGGGCTACAACATCAGCGACGAGCCCTTCTTCAAGAGCATCAAGGGCAACTGGCTGTCGCGTCTGGGACTGCGTGCCTCGTGGGGCTTGAACGGTAACGCCCCCTCATCGAACTACCTGTTCTACAACCAGTACGTCTCGGGTGTGAACTACGGCAGCGGTGGTCTCTCGCAGACGGGAGCCATCCTCAATGTCAACACCATGCCGACCTACTACCTGAAGAGCCTGAAGCTGGACAACCTGAAGCCCGAGAAGGTCATCGGCTACAACTTCGGTGCCAACCTCGAGCTGTTCGACGAGCGTCTGTCGTTCGACATGAACGTCTTCCTCCAGGAGACGCGCGATATGTTGATGTCGCCCGTCGCCATCCCTTCGATGGTGGGCTTCAGCTCGCTGTCGACGATGAACGTCGGCCGCATGACCAACAACGGTTGGGAGCTGACGGTGACGGGACGCCGCCTGGTGAAGGTGGGTAAGTTCTCGATGGACTTCAGCTTCAACATTTCGCAGACGGAGAACCTCATCAAGGAGATGGAACCCAGCGTGCTGGAGTCGCTCAACACCTTATATATTAATTACACCTCCGGACGCTCGTCGTCGCCTTGGGGTGTGGCACAGTACGGCCAGTGGCCCATGCGTATCCAGCTGAACAACTCGCTCGGCTCCATCTATGGCTACCGCTACAAGGGTGTCTACAACATGGGTTACGCCTGGCTGGACAACATCCGCAAGGAGGAGAACTTCACCGGCGAGCAGTACGAGGCATTCATCAACGGCCTGCTCACGGGTACCCTGCCCGACGAGTGGTATACCGCTCACCGCCTGGATAAGCGTGCCTACACGGTGCCCGTGGCCCGCAAGGCCGATGGTACGGTGCTGATGAACGACCAGGGTCGTCCGCAGCGTCTGAAGTTCAACTATGTGAACAACAACGGCATGGGCACGGAGACCTATGACTTCGACGGTGGTGACGCCATCTACGAGGACGTCAACAACGACGGTCAGATCAACGAGCTCGACGTGATGTACCTCGGCAACTGTCTGCCGAAGGTGCAAGGTGGCTTCAGCTTCACCTTCCGCTACGGCCCATGGAAGCTGGTGCCCCGTTTCAACTACCGCTTTGGCAACAAGGTCATCAACCTGGCCCGCCAGAATCTGGAGAAGATGTACGACACCTACAACCAGTGTGCTACGGTGAACTACCGCTGGCGTAAGGACGGCGACGTGACGCCTATACCGCGTGCCATGTACAACACCGCCTACAACGTGCAGCCCTCTGACCGCTTCGTCGAGGATGCCGGCTTCGTACGCTTCCAGAACCTGCAGGTGAGCTACGCCTTCGACTCTAAGAAGCTGAAGAAGTATGGTCTGAACCAGCTGTCGGCCTACTTCTCGATGGACAACCTCTACGTGTGGACGAAGTACAGCGGCGTCGATCCTGAGATCGGCACGGCTGCCTACGGTGTCTCTGCCGACTACGGTACCACGCCGCGTTCAAAGAGTTTCACCTTTGGCTTTAACTTGGGATTCTAATGCATCATAAATAGAATAAAGGCTATGAAGAAATATATTTCAATGATTGTGGCTTCTCTGATGGCCGTGTCCTGCGTCGACACCATCATCCTGCCCGACGACATGACCGTCGACGAGGACTTCTGGAAGAAGAAGGGCGACGTGGAGCTGATGGTCAACGGCGCCTACGTGTCGATGATCGACGACAACGTCATGGCACGCCTCCTGGTATGGGGCGGCCTGCGCTCCGACGAGCTCCTGCCCAACACATCGCTGACGGGCACACTCATGGAGGACCTGCGCGACATCAACCTCGCCAACATCCAGACGGACAACCAGTTTGCCAGCTGGGCAAGCATCTATACCGTTATCAACAATTGTAACATCGTGCTCGAGCGCGCAGCAGCGGTGATGGACGAGGACCCGTCGTACACCAACGGCGACTATCTGGCACACTGCTCGCAGATGCTCGCCCTGCGCTCGCTCTGCTACTTCTACCTGGTGCGCAACTTCCGCGACGTGCCCTACACGTCGACGGCCTATATGCTGAGCAGCCAGGACCCGAACATCCCGCAGTCGGCACCGTCGGAGGTGCTCCAGCACTGCATCGATGACCTCTTGGAGGCTGAAAAGAATGCTGTCTCGGCAACTGCCTATACCGACTGGCGCAAGGTGGGCTACTTCACCCGCGACGCCATCCAGGCGCTGCTGGCCGATATCTACCTTTGGCGTGGCAGCGTCATGCACTCGGCTGCTGACTACGAGCAGGCTGTGGCTTACTGCAACAAGGTGATTGCTTCGAAGCAGAGCCAACACCACATGACGGGCGGCGAGTTCGAGGAGAAGGACTACTGGCTGGCCGATGGTCGTACGACGTTCCGCGACGTGTTCGTCTACCAGAATGCCGAGGAAAGTATCCTCGAGCTGCAGGTGAATACCAACGACCGCAAGCAGGCTCTCTGTCAGTACTACAACCGTGTGGCCAGTGGTAATGCTGCTCCTTATTTCTATGCTTCAAACATCTTTAAGTATGGTTCTGAGTCTCAGGTATTTAAGGAGCCAGTCGTAACGGACTGGCGTGGCCTGATGAGTACCTATAACGAGGACAAGACCGTCGGTGACTTCACGGGTGTGGAGATCCGTAAGTACGTCTCCGACAACCGCAACTATATGCCGAGCACCACGGAAGCTTCGCCCGAGACGAAGACACGTGCCTACAACGCTACGGGCTATCACCAGAACTACATCGTCTACCGTCTGACGGACGTTATGCTGATGAAGGCTGAGGCCCTGACAGGACTGGCCATGCTGGGAACCGGTAGCGACGAGGGTGTGGCCGTTGAGGACTTCGTGCCGGCAAACGGTGTGTCACCCTATCTGGAGGAGGCGTTCAACATGGTGCGCATCGTTAACGCCCGTTCGCTGGAGAACGAGAGCGACTCGCTGAAGTGGACTGCCAAGTACCAGACCACCGCAGCCATGGAGGAGCTGGTGCTTAACGAGCGTCTGCGCGAGCTCTGTTTCGAGGGCAAACGCTGGTACGACCTGCTGCGTTATAACTACCGTCACGTTAAGGGCGTCGACTATACCACGACGCTGGCCGACCAAGACGAGCGTGGCGTGGCCTTCGTCAGCACCTACAAGGCGATGCTCGACCAGATGAAGCGTAAGCTATCGGGCATGGGCGACGCCGTGGCCAGTAAGATGAGCACGGAGCCGCGCCTCTACCTGCCTGTCTCTGAGACTGATGTGAAGATATGTCCTGCGCTGAAACAGATGCCTACCTATAGCTCTGATAAGACGATTAGTAAGGACTACTAACGGCCTTCGGCCTAATTGATAATTGATAATGGAAAATTGATAATTATTGAAGACGATGAAACAAAATAGATTGAAAAGAGTACTGCGCAGCCCATTGTACATTGTACATTGTGCATTGTACATGAGCGTAGCGCTGGTCTCCTGTAACCCCGAGCCCGACGAGTCCGATCTCTACACGTTTACGGGTGAGACCATCGAGTCGTACATCGCGAAGGACAGCACGCTGACATCGTTCAACTACATCCTCTCGCGGGTGGGCTACGATGCGATGATGGCTGCCTATGGTCACTACACCTGCTTTGCCCCTGTCAACGAGGGTGTGGCGTTCTACATTGACAGTCTGTATAACGACGCGGAGGCCCTCATCCCCCACAACGGCATGACGGAGAACTCGTTGGAGGGTCTGACTGACAGCCTCTGCATGGTCATCGCCCGTTTCCACATCACCAACGAGTACAAGAACCTTGTGTCGATGACCGGCGACGGACAGGTGCCCACGATGCTGGGCTACGAGTTCCCCTACGACTCGTCGACGGGCGAGACGGTGCTGGGCGGCAAGGCCACCATCATCGAGAGCGACAAAGAGGCCGTGAACGGTCTGCTCCATATTTTGGACAATGTCATTCCGCGTACGTCACACTTCACGGACTACATCCTCGACCATAACCCCGACTTCTCCATCTTCGCCCAGGCGCTGAAGATGACGGGTCTCTGCGACTCGCTGCTGCAGACGACGAAGGGTGAGCTGGAGTTCAAGCAGCTGTTGCGCGACAACGTCTCAGGTTCCATCCCCCCTGCCGCCGGTGTCGGCACGACGGGTAAGATGGAAATCAAGGTGGGCTACACCGTCTTTGCTGAGTCCGACGCCGTGATGGCCAAGAACGGCATCAACAGCATCGCCGACCTCATCAAGTATGCCAATGAGCAGTATGGCAAGAGTGCCGAGTGGTACGACTATGTCAGCGAGAACAATATCCAGGTGAGCACGGGCGACGACTATACCAACCGCTTCAATGCGCTGAATATGTTTGTGGCCTACCACCTGCTGAAGGGCCGCATGGCCGCCAACCAGCTGGTGTTCGAGAAGGGTACCAGCCAGTACTGGAACTTCGCCCCCGACGCATCGCCCTACGACTACTACGAGACGATGCTGCCCCACACGATGCTGAAGGTGTGGGAGCCCGTCGGCGTGGGCAACGGCCGCCAGCTGTTCATCAACCGCTACCAGACGTTCAACACGCTGACCGACGAGTTGGGCACGCAGGGCTCGAACCACACCCTCGTTCGTGAGGGCGTGAAGGTGGATCGTGCCAATACTTTCGAGTCGACGAACGCCTATATCCACCCCGTCACCAGTATGCTGGTCTACGACGAGATGGTGCCGCGTGGCGTGTTCAACGAGCGTATGCGTGTGAACTGCACCTCGTTGTTCCCTGAGCTCATCGACATGGGCTACCGTGCCCTGGGTGACAATGGTGGCCGTCTGGGTGTGCCTAAGTTCGCCTTCGACAACGTCAACTACTACGAGGAAGACCCGTATATCTGTATGGCCTACTGTGCCCGTGGCGCCTGGCGTTGCTGGCAAGCCGACCAGATGCAGTTCTGGGGGCGCTACGACTTCGCCTTCAAGCTGCCTTCCGTGCCTACGGGCAACTACGAGATCCGCGTGGTCTATGCGCCGATGAGCTACGGCTCGTTCATGCAGTACTACATCGGCACGTCGAAGAATGTGGCTGACATGCGCCCGTTGGGCCTGCCCTTCGATGCTACCATTGATGTGGAAGACCCGCGTGTCGGCCTGACTAACTGCAATGAGGAGGAAGATCAGGGCATAGCCTCCGACATCGCTATGCACAACCGCAACTATATGCGTGGTCCCCACAGCTACTGCGGCCATGGTGAGAGCGGCTATTCTGCCGACAACAGCGCCCGTACGGAGTTCGGCACGGGCAGCTACACCATCCGCTACGTGCTGGGTACCGTCGAGTTGAAGCAGGGCCGCGAGAACTGGCTGCGCATCAAAACGCTCAACGACCAGCAGCTGACGAACCCCGTTGGTCTCGACTTTGTCGAGCTGGTGCCCACCAGTGTCCTCGACAACCAGCAGTACAGCGAGGACTGGTATTAAAATGTAAAAATGTAAAAATTATAAAATTATAAAATCAACGATTGAGCTATGAAACGAAATAATTTTTTCATTTTTAAGTTGTTAAATTTTTACATTCTGGCAGCAGCCTTGCTGCTGGCCAGTTGCTCCGACTTCGACGACTACAATGAGGCGGTGACGGACGTGACGGCGTCGGCCAACAAGACATTGTGGGAGAACATCCAGCAGACGCCCGAGCTGTCGGACTTCGCCGCCCTCGTGCAGCGTGCCGGCTTCGACGATGAGCTCAACGCCACGGAGTACTATACCGTCTGGGCACCGAAGAACGGCACGTTCAACCCTGCCGACTACAGCGCGCTGAGCAAGGAGGCGCTGCTGAAGCAGTTCGTCATGAACCACGTCGCCCGCTACAGCTTCCCGGCATCGGGTAGGGTAGAGGAGCGTGTGCTGATGCTCAACGAGAAGTCCTACGACTTCGGCGGTGCTCCCGCCTATGGCGCATCGGGCTACCAGTTCGATGGCAACAACCTGCTCACGGGCTACTACAACCTGCCGAGCAACAACGGTGTGCTCCACATCATGGACGGCGCCGCAGCCTACTATCCCAATCTCTACGAGTATGTCACCGACTCCGTGCTCTCTGGCGACCAGAATATCCGCACGCTGCGCAACTTCTTCCTGCGCTACGAAACGACGTACCTCGACGAGGCCCGCTCCGTCGTTGGCCCCATCGTCGATGGTATGCAGACGTATGTCGACTCCGTCATGGTGACTGAGAACTCGCTGTGGACCACGCTCAATGCGCAGCTCGCCGTCGAGGACAGCTCCTACACCTTCCTCATGCCGACGGACAAGGCGTGGACGGGCTTCTACGAGCGCATCAAGCCCTACTACAAGTATATCGCCTCGACACAGGCACAGGCCTTCGAGAGGAACAACCGCGGCACGGTAGTCATCAGCAGCACCAATGCCAAGAAGGACATTAACGCCGCCTATTGGCAGGACTCACTGTCGAACCGCTTCCTGACGCGCTACCTGCTCTATAGCAACAACGATGGCTACAACCAGTGGATGACCGGCGAGCCGTCGTATCTCGGCAGCGACACCATCCGCACCACGAACCGCGTGAAGCTCAGCGGACCGCAGGAGATTCTCGACCAGGCGGTGGCCACGAAGCCCATGAGCAACGGCCGTGCCGTCATCGTCGACAGTATGGCCATGCGTTCGTGGGAGACCTTTGCACCGGAGTTGTCGTTCCCTGCCACGGCCTATACCGTGCGCAACGTCTACGGCTCGGCTACCAGCCACCGCGTGACCAGCAGCGACCCCAACCAGGAAGACTTCTCGTATGTATACCTGAAGCCTGGCACGGAGTTCGATCTTCCCGAGATGACCATCCAGCTGCCAGGCGTCCTGAGCACGGAGTATAGCATCTACTGCGTCTTCGCACCGGCCTACGACAAGCAGACGTCGAACCCCGGCTATGTCGAGAAGCCCAACCGCGTCATCTTCCGTCTGAACTACTGCAATGCCAGGGGTACCCTGTCCAACCAGCAGTTCCTCGACGAGGATGCTGACCACGTGGCAGCGTTCAAGGAGCGCTTCCCGCTGATCATCGACAACAACCTGAACAAGACGTACATCCGCTCGTTCGAGAACGACCCGACGCGTGTCGACACCGTCTACGTGGGCGACTTCACCTTCCCCTGCTGCTACTACGGCTTCGACCAGGAGGTGAGTCCCAACATCACCGTCGTTGCCAATATCGACACTTTCGACGACGACCTGCTGGACGCCTACTCATGCGACCTGCGTATCGTGTCGATCATCCTGAAACCGAAGGAGTTGGCCGTATTTGAAGAATCTAATAAGAAATGAACATGAAGCGTAATATATTCAACTATCTGCACGACGGCGTGCTTAGAGTCGCCGTCTGCACCATGGTCATGGGACTGTCGACAGCCGTCTTCGCACAGACTGACGACGACGAGGAAGCGGTTGAGGATGCCGTCATCAAACAGCCCGACCGCTCGAAGATCAAGCAGGACAACTACGCGACGGTGACGTTCAAGGGTATCGTCACCGACCAGTCGACGGGCCAGCCGCTGGCTGGTGTGCAGTTGCGTGCCCTGGGCTACAACCGCTATACGGCGATGAGCGATGCCGACGGCACGTTCACCATCAAGGTGCCGACGTTTGCCACCGCCCTCTATGCCTTCTCTGACGGCTATATGCCGCAGCAGGTGGCCATCAGCGCTGGCGACGAGCAGCAGCGTGTGGCCGTCCAGATGCTCCCGGCCAAGTTCCAGCCGATGTATGGCGAGGGTACCGACTATACCGCACGCCGTACGGCACAGATTGACCGCTTTGGCGTCACCGTTGATGACGAGATAGCCAACAAGCTGGGTGGCGACGTTCGCAGCGTGATGCACTCTGCCGCCGTGGCCGCTGGCGCTTCGACGTTCGTCCGTGGTCTGGGCAGCCTCACCACCGACGCCCAGCCGCTGGTGGTCGTCGACGGCATTGAGATGGATATGCAGCGCGACCGCGGCACGCTCCATACAGGTGCGTTCAACAACCTCCTGGCCAATATCGCCCCTGACGACATCGAGAAGGTGACGGTGCTGAAGAACGCCACCGCCCTCTATGGTGCCCGTGGTGCCAACGGCGTCATCCTCATCGACACGAAGCGCGGCCGCTCCATGGCCACGCGCATCGATGCGAACATCGGTGTGGGTGTGCAGCTCGTGCCCCAGCAGCAGACGATGATGAACGCCGCCCAGTATCGCACCTATGCCACGGAGCTCCTGGGCACGGTGCCCGACATCAACGAGTACAAGGGCTTCCACTTCCTGAACGACAATGTCGACGGCAACTACTATTACTACCCCTTCCACAACGATACCGACTGGAGCGACGAGGTCTACCGCACGGCGATGACACAGAACTACTCCATCAACGTCCAGGGTGGCGACGATGTGGGTATGTACAACCTCTCCGTGGGCTATGTCAAGTCTGAGAACACGCTGAAGAAGAGCTTCTTCGACCGCATGAACGTGCGCTTCAATACCGACATCCAGATTCTGTGGAACCTCTCCACTCAGTTCGACATCGCCATCGCACGCACCAACAACCGTGTCTACGACGACGGGATGCCTGCCTCGTTCAGCCGCAGCACCGTCACCTCGCCCACGGCCCTGGCATTGCTGAAGTCGCCGCTGGTGGCACCCTACGAGTACAACTCCGTCATCGGCAGCTTCACCAGTTTGCTGACGAGCTACGACAATATCCTCTCGGCCAGCGAGTATCCGCGCAACGGCCTCATCAGCACCGACGGCAACCGTGGCACGACCTACACCAGCCAGTCGCTGGCGAACCCCCTGGCCATCCTTGCTAACGGTACGGGCGATAACAAGAACAAGGCCGAGAACACCTTCTTCACCGTCCACCTGCGTCCCGTCTACCAGCTGTCGCCCAGCTGGACGCTGACGGCCGAGCTGAGCTACGTGCTGAACCGTAACTCACAGCGCTACTACCGTCCCTACGAGGGTGTGCCGCCGTTCGTCGTCGAGCAGATGGGCACCACGACGTCGCTCGTCGCCTCGATGTTTGCCAAGGAGCAGAACTTCATGGGCCGTGTGCAGGCCGACTGGCAGAAACAGCTGGCTGAGCACTCGCTGCACGCTTATGTCGGTGCACGCTACAACACCTTCTCCTACGACAACAGCGACCTGCGCTCGGAGTACAACTCCAAGGGCAACGACAAGAACCCCGCCCTTCAGACCAGCGGCTTCCCCGGTGTCGAGGGTGTCAACGAGACGTGGAAGAACATCCTCTGGTACGGCAATGTGGACTATAACTACATGAACCGCTACTTCGCCACGCTGTCGCTCGTCGGCGAGGCCAACAGCCGCTTCGGCGAGAATGCCGACGGTCTGGGACTCTTCGGCACAAAGTGGGCCCTGTTCCCCAGCGTCCAGCTGGGCTGGGTGCTCACTAACGAGGGGTGGTTCCAGCGCCTGAAGAGTCAGTCGTCCGTGTTCCGCTCGTTCAACTACCTGCGTCTGAACGCCGGCTACGACATCAGCGGCAATGACCACATCTCCAACTATGCCGCCCGCACCAGCTATACCTCGGTGAAATACTACGACCGCGCCATGGGTATCCAGCTGACGAACATCGGTAACGACAAGATCCAGTGGGAGACGACCCACAAGCTGAACCTCGGCCTCCAGGCATATATGCTTCAGAACCGTCTGGGTGTCAGCGTCGACTACTTCTACCACAAGACCAACAACCTGCTGACGCAGAAAGCCTTCGAGAACCCCATCGGCGGCATCAACCTCTACTGGAGCAACGGCGGCGAGCTGGAGAACCAGGGCTTCGAGGCCACGGTGACCGTCAAGCCCATCGTCTCGCGCAACTGGAACATGGAGGTGGGCGCCAGCGTGGGCCACTATAAGAATAAGGTGACGAAGCTCCCCGAGGGCTACCAGTCGCTGAGCTCCATCTACGGTACGGAGAACATCCTGACGGAGGTGGGCCTGCCTGTGGGTGTGTTCTACGGCTACCGTACGGAGGGCATCTTTGCTACTGATGCCGACGCCCAGGCAGCGGGCCAGAACGGCTACCTCTATATGGAGGACGCCACGGGTGCCCGTCAGTACTTCAAGGCTGGCGACGTCCACTTCACCGACATCAACGGAGACGGTGCCATCGACGAGGACGACAAGACCGTCATCGGCGACCCCAACCCCGACATCTATGGCAACATCTTCGCCAACGTCAGCTGGAAGAACCTCACGCTGTCGCTCGGCTTCAACTACGTGCTGGGCAACGACGTCTACAACTACCAGCGCTCCGTGCTGAACAGTGGCTCGACGTTCTACAACCAGCAGGTGGCCTCCACGGGCCGCTGGCGCTACGAGGGTCAGCAGGCGGTGCTGCCGCGTGCCACCTTCGGCGACCCCTTGGGCAACAACCGCTTCAGCGACCGCTGGATTGAGGACGGCTCGTACCTCCGTCTGAAGACCGTGAACCTCAGCTACCGCGTGCCCGTGCCGGGCAGCTGGACGTGGCTCCAGGGCCTCACCGTCTGGGCTGAGGCTCAGAACCTCCTGACGTTCACCAAGTACACGGGCAACGACCCCGAGTTCTCCATTGGCAACGGCGTCCTCTACCAAGGTATCGACAGCGGCTGTCTGGCTTTCGGACGTTCGTTCCTGGCTGGTGTGAAGATTAACCTGTAATCGATGTTGAACATTGAAAATCCAGAAGAAATTGTTGAACTATGCCACCACCGTGTGGCGGCACAATCCAGAAGATTGAAGATTATGAATACCAAAAATATTAAAACGCTCTTGATTGCAGGTTGCCTGTGTTTAGGCGGAACAGTCTTCACGGCTTGTTCTGATATGCTCGAGAGCGACAGCGAGCGACAGCTGTTCGAGCCGGACATTAACCAGAAGACGGACTCCATCTACTACGCCCTGGGCATCCTCCAGGGTATGCAGCAGCTGGCCGACCAGTATATGTTCATCGGTGAGATGCGTGGCGACCTCGTCGACACCACCGCTGCCACGGACCGTCATCTGCGCGAGCTGGCACAGTTCCAGCTGTCCGAGGCCAACAAGTACGACAGCGCTTACGTCTACTACCGCGTCATCAACAACTGCAACTACTACATCGCCCATCGCGACACGACGATCCGCACCGGTGCCACCTATGTCGCCATGAACGAGTATGTCGCCGTGAAGGCCGTCCGTGCCTGGGCTTATATGCAGCTGGCACGTGTCTTCGGCAAGGTGCCGTTCTACACCGAGCCGCTGACGCAGATCTCGCAGATTGACAACAACCAGTTCCCGGAGCTCGACATCGACGGCATCGTCGCCCGTCTGGCTCCCGACCTTGAGCAGTACACGGGCTACGGCCTGCCTGACTACGGCTCGGCACCGTCCAGCATCACCACGTCGATGCTTTTCATCCCTGTCGACGTCGTCATGGGCGACCTCTACCTTGAGACGGGACAGTATGCCCAGGCAGCGCGCCACTACATCACCTACCTCACGGAGGTGCTGCCCGCCGACAGCCGCCATTCGGCCTATATGCAGGGTGTCACCTTCAGCGGCCGCCGTTCCGTGGCCATGCAGGAGCTGCTGCCCAGCGACTGGGGTGGCACGTTCAGCTACACCACGACGCCCTGGGCTAACATCTTCTCGGGCGGTACCGACGTCATCACCTACATCCCCATGGCACCCAACAACCGGGCGGGTGTGACGACGCTCATCCCGCTGGCTTACGGCTACGACTTCTACTCTAACAGCAAGGGCTACGTCGACCAAATACAGATTGTGCCCAGCGCCGCCTACAACGCCCTCTCCGAGGGTCAGGACTACTACTACAAGTCGTCCACGAGCACGGCCACGAAGACTATCCTCAACAGCGTGAAGATTGGCGACATGCGCACCAGCGCCATCACCCGTGAGCGTGATGACAAGGAGTCGTCGGAGACCACCGTCTGGATCACGAAGAACAGCAACGCACAGGTGTACCTCTACCGTGTCAGCGCCGTCTGGCTCCGTCTGGCCGAGGCCTTCAACCGTCTGGGTTACTACGACGTCGCCTTCGCCATCCTCAAGGACGGCATCAGCCGCTACCTCGTCGAGCCTGCTGGCAGCGGTGGTCCGCTCTACATCAGCGACGCGTCGAAGGTGGCGCTGCAGACCACCTATCCGCTGCTCTCCGAGGCTAATATCTCGAAGTTTGCGGAGCCCGAGAACTGCATCGGCGTACATATGCACGGTGCCGGCGCCACCTGCGACTATACGGGTGCCGTCTACAGCCCCGGACTGTCGCCCTACCAGCTCGACACCATCGTCGGTATGAAGATGGCTGAGCTTGCTGCCGAGGGTATCGCCGTGGGCACCACACGTCAGGACTCCATCAACGCCGTCGAGGATCTCCTCTGCGACGAGATGGCCCTGGAGCTCGCCTTCGAGGGTGGCCGCTGGTACGACCTCATGCGTCTCGCTCGCCACAAGAACGAGGCCGGACTCTATCGCCCGAACTTCGGCAGCCAGTGGCTCGCACGTAAGTTAGCCTACAAGAATCCCGCCGTCAACTTGGAAGACAAGAATAACTGGTACTTACCGTTTAAGTAATATCCAGATGCTACTCGCACCCTCTCCGCTGCTTACGTAAAGTGGGGAGGGTGTTTTTTACAGACATAGAACCAATCGACTAAAAACTAATTACAAATGAACAGCAAGTATCTTGTCTTGCTCCTAACCTTATCCGCTACGTCCTATATAACGGCACAACGTCTGCAGCAACCCCTCAGTCGCGGTGTCGTCGCCGTTAATCGTTCTGGCAGCTCCATCCGTTCCGTCACGTCGTCGGCAGGTCAGGGCAATCTGATTTCCTGGCGAAAATTGGCACAGGAACCTGAGGGCACGACCTATAATGTCTATCGCCGTAGTCCTGGCGCCACGGACTATACAAAGCTCAATGCTACCCCCCTTAAGACGACCAACTATGCTCCGTCATCGCTCGTTGCCAATGCGGAATATGCCGTTACGGCCATCACCCCCGACGGTGTCGAGGGTCCCAAGAGTGCGCCTTTCAAATACAAGTCACAGCCGTATCCCAATGTTTGGTTCAACTTCGACTTCGATAACATAGTAATTGTCCGCAACGACTACCGTACGAAGTTCGTGTGGCCGATGGATCTTGATGGCGACGGCGAGTACGATGCCGTTGTCTGCGACCGACTGTTTACGGGTGCCACAGCCAGTGATAAAGAGGATGATGCCGAGAACCAGTCCGACAATGCAGCCACCACCAGTCATAAGCTACAGGCCTACCGGCTCGACGGCACGTTGCTATGGACAGTAGACATGGGGCCGAACGTCAATATCTCTGCAGGCCAGAACGATATGGTCGTCGCGTGGGACATCAATTGCGATGGTCGTTGTGAAGTGATGATAAAGTCGAGTGACGGCACACGCTTCTGGGACAAGTCCAACAACACATGGGGAAAGTATGCCAAAGGCAGCAGTGTTGCCGATACCGACGGCGACGGCGTGGTGGACTACCGTTCCCATGCTACGCGCGTACCGCCATTCTACGTGTCAGTTATCGACGGCGAGACGGGTGCCGAGATAGCCTGCAACGAACTGAACTACAACGAAGTGCATGACGGCAGCGACACGTGGGGACGCAACACCCGCGCCAAGTACATGAGCTTCGGCTATGCCGTCATGGACGGCCACTTTGCCATCTGCTATCTTGACGGCATCCATCCGTCGCTGGTTATGGAGTGTCTTGACCGCGAGACCAACAAGACACACCACAACTACGTCTTCACCTGGGAGTACGACTGGACGGGTGGCATCCCCACCAACTGGCATCATGACAGAACTTGGAGCCGTAACGACAAGTCGCCGTGGCCGGCAGAGTTCCACCAGTTGCGTGTGGCTGATGTCGATGGCGACGGTACTGACGAGATGATACAGGGTGGCTACTCGGTCAATCCCCGCAACGGCTGGTTCCGCAGCCCCGGCATAGGCCATGGTGACCGCTATGTTCTGAGCGACATCGACCCCGACCGTCCCGGTCTTGAGGTCTATGCCATCCAGCAGAGTGCCCTGCTTGGCCAGCTGCTCTATGATGCGGCGACAGCCGAGCGTATCAAGGAGTGGTACCTGCCCTCGGTCTACGACGTAGGGCGTGGTGCTTGTTTGGATATCGATGCCTCGCGAAAGGGCTACGAGATACTCAGCTACACAGACGAATTCGTCTATGACTGCAAAGGCGAGAAGACCGGTCAGACGCGTAGCGGCTCGATGTTCGAGGGCGTCTGGTGGGACGGTCGTCTGCAGCGCGAATGGCTGAACTCGCCTGGTGGCTCAGGCTGGGGGACGAACATGATGATAACACGTGTCCTCGGCGACCGCCTTTGTGAATTCTCTCAGGAGTCTGCCTGGGCCACACATGGTGCCACGGGTACGCGTCCCGCTTTCATGGGCGACATCATCGGTGACTGGCGCGAGGAGATTATCCTTGCCAAACAGGATGCAGGAAGCTGTACGGGACTGGTTGGTTACACTACCAACATACCGACGTCTTATAGCATCTACTGCCTGCAGCAGGACCCCCACTACCGTGGCGACTGCACCACCCGTGGCTACTATCAGCATCCCAACACCGGCTTTTATCTGGGTGGTGGGATGCCCATGCCTCCGTTGCCCCCCGTCTACGAAAGTGACCTTCGCTATAAGGGCCATGGACAGTATTCAACATTCGACATGACGGCCGATGCCCCCTACGCCGATGGCAAAAGTGTGCTGTTCGACCTCTCGGGCGACAACACCGCGCCCATCGCCCCTTCGGCACCCCTTCAACCCTCCATGCTCTATCTGATGACTCCCCGTGGCCATGACTATTCCTTCCAGGGTCGTGTCACCGCCGGCAAGGGCGGACTCGTCAAGTCTATGCAGGGTGCCGCCATCGTCAACGGCACATTGGGGCACACCGGTCAGACAATCATCAGCGAAGGCACACTTGAGGTCAATGGAACCATAGCCGGTCCTGTAGAGCTGCGTGCCAGGGGAACCCTCGGCGGTCGTTTCACGCTTCAGGATACCATCACCTTTGAAGGCGCGTTGAACTACGAAGGATGCCGGCTGAAGGCTGGTGGCAACGTCATCAGCAGCGAGAAGAGCATGGTGCTGCCCGGAGAGGTCTATTTGGAGATTGACGCCGTCATGCCGCAGCCCGGCAGTCCGCTCAGCGGCTACCTTCAGGTAGAGGGCGACCTCACCTTCCGTGGTACCAATTACCTCACTGTCAACCTTGGCTCTAAGGACTACGCCGAGTACGAGATTGCACGTTGTACGGGGACGCTCACCTGCGACGTGACGAAGTTAAAGACACGCGGACTGGAGGGCATCAACTACGACCTGGAGGTGCGAGACGGCCGTCTGCTGCTCATTGTCCATGAGAGCCGGCCGGCTGCCGACGGCATCGTCTGGACAGGCGCTTTAAGCAATGTGTGGGACTATAAGAAGCAAAACTTCTCTGTCAGCAACGGTGGCAATCCCACCGCCTTCGTCAACGGCGATGGCGTCGTCTTCAATGACCGTGCAGCGTTGACCAACGTCAGCGTGCCCGAGATGATGGTGACCAAGGGCGTCTCGTTCGACAGCGGCGACTATACCCTCTCGGGCAATGGTGGTCTCAGCGGCGATGGCGGACTGACCGTCAATCCGGCAGCAAAAGTCACCCTCAACATCAAGTACAGTGACTACACCGGTCCGACCATTGTCAATGGCGGAACACTCACCGTTCCCAATTTCTACGACGGAGGCCAGAAGAGTGCCATCGGCGCTGCTTCGGCCGCACAAGGGAATCTGCAGCTTAAGAATGGTGGCACGTTAGTGTTGGCGAAGGACAACATGGGTACCGACCGCCAGGTAACAGTCACCGATACGGCAACCATCCGTATTGCCCAGTCCAATAGCGCCCTCTCACTGAAGGGACAGGTCAGCGGTACGGGCTATCTCGTTAAGGACGGTGCCGGACAGCTGAACTTCACATACCCCGGAGCCAATAACTTCGCAGGACTGATTGTCCGGAAGGGTGTCGTGGCCCAGGGAGCCTGGAACAGCACCTTCGGACGCAGTGGCTCGCCCATGCTGTTGGCCGGCGGCGAGGTCCATCAGATTGATGTAAACAGCACCTCCACCGTCCCGACCTTCAACCATCAGGTGACGGTCGCCGAGGGGACGACGAACCGCATCCTCGGTTCGTCGCGCGGCAAGATTAACGGCAGCGTCAAGGGTAAGGGCAACCTGACCGTCGAGACGCGCTATGTACGTTGTGATGTCGGCTTGACATTTGCCAACTTCGAGGGCACGCTGACCGCCAAAGGTAGTCAGTTCCGCCTGATGACCAATGTCAGCGATCTGCGCAAGGGCCGGTTGAAGGTCGATGCCGACACCTGGATAGCCTTCTTTAACGGCGGCAGTGGCAACGAGGCCAGCGGCACGCTGAAGATAGGCTCTTTGATGGGTACGGCGGCAACAGGCGTGCTGGGCGGCAGTTCGAGTGCTTACGAGATAGGCTATCTGAATGAAGACATGGCGTTCAGCGGACTGCTGACAGCCAGTCGTGTCACAAAGGTCGGAACGGGAAAACTGACGCTGCGTGCGGCAGGTCATACCTCGCCCATCACCGTCAGTGGCGGTTCTCTCGAACTGGCATCCACAGCTTCGGTTACCGGAACCGTCACCATTGCCAGGGGTGCCAGCCTTTATGGCACGGGCACGGCGGCCAGCATCATCGTCAACAAAGACGGCCGACTCTATGGAGGCGTGGAGAGCTCGCCTACAGGGACACTGCGTGCCAGCAGTCTGACGCTCAATACCGGTGCCACGCTCGTCGTGCGGTTAGGCTCCACGTCAGGCAACAGCCGGTTTACCGTCAGCGGACGCATTGTCCATTTCTCAGACACACTGCTCGTTCAGATACCCGAAGGTCGTGTCCTGACCGAGGGCATGGAACTGCCCGTCTTTAACAGTGGTTTTACCGGTGCCACGGGCACCCCGGTCGTCAAGACCGTGGCTGCCGACGGTGCTGACTACACCTGGGATGCCTCGCTGCTTAATACCGAAGGAAAGCTCATCCTTCAAGCAGTAACGACAACTGTTGACCGTCTGAGGAGCAGTCATGAGCTTGTCGATGTCTGCACCACGGATGGCCTCCTGCTGCGTAGTGGCGTCCCGGCTGATAAGGCGCTCGACGGCCTGCGTCGTGGTGTGTATGTCGTCGGCGGGCGTAAAGTTAGGAAATGAAGTTATCGTTTGTTGTGTATACTGCTAGAGAATAGAAAAGAAACGTAGAAAATATGAAACGTCTGCTGCTGAGTTTAGCATTTATCATTTGTCATTTATCATCTAGCTGGGCACAGCCCAGCTTCGTCCACCCCTGGCAGGGTAAGCGTGTGGCCTACTTCGGCGACTCCATCACCGACCCGCGCAATAAGGCGGCGAAGAAGAAGTACTGGGGATGGCTGGCCGACTGGCTCGACATCACGCCCTACGTCTACGGCGTCAGCGGCCGACAGTGGGACGACATCCCCCGTCAGACCGCACAGCTGCTCAAGGACCACGGACAGGATGTCGACGCCATCATCGTCTTCTGTGGCACCAACGACTACAACAATGGCGTGCCCCTCGGCGTCTGGTGGGACGAACACGACGCACAGGTGGAGTACGGCCACGGACAGCCCAAGCAGTTGGTCACACGCCGTCAGCGCACACCGTCGATGGATGCCAAGACGTTCTGCGGACGCATCAACATCGCCATGGACTCCCTCAAGCGCGCCTATCCCACGAAGCAGATTGTCCTCTTGACGCCCATCCACCGTGCCGACTTCCACGCCAACGAGAAAAACTGGCAGTGCGACGAGTCCTACACGAACCAGTGTGGCGAGTACCTCGACGCCTATGTCAATGCCGTCAAGGAGGCCGCCGACGTGTGGGCCGTCCCCGTCATCGACTGGAGCGCCACCAGCGGCCTGTTCCCCCTGCTGGACGTCCACGCCCCGTACTTCAACAATGCCGATACCGACCGTCTGCACCCCAACGACCTGGGGCATCAGCGCCTCGCTGCCACCCTCTACTACCAGCTGCTGTCGCTGCCCGTCACCTTCGGTAATCCCCGCGAGGCTGAAGCTCTGAAATGAATATTTCTTTCCCTTTTCTTTGGAGGTTTCGTGAATAATGCCTACCTTTGCAGCACTTACCACTAACCAAAACCTAAGAAAAGCGTATGAAAAAGCTGTTTTCCGCACTCCTGCTCATGCTCGCAGTGTCAGCTGCACAGGCAGCAGAGAACCCCGTGTTGACCATCGAAGGCGGTCAGGTGCAAGGCGTACTGGCCGACGACCATCCCGATGTCTACGTCTATCGTGGCATACCCTATGCCGCTCCTCCCATCCGTGAGAACCGCTGGCGTGAGCCGCAGCCCGTCCAGCCATGGAAGGGTGTGAAGATCTGCGACACCTTCGGACGTCCCTCTTACCAGGCCATCCAGTATACCGGTGGCTACTACACTGAGTGGGGCTATGGCAAGGAGGCTGCCTTCAGCGAGGACTGCCTCTACCTCAACGTGTGGACGAAGGCTCCCGGCCAGACGGCCAAGAAGCTGCCCGTGGCCCTGTGGATACATGGTGGCGGCTACCGTGAGGGCTTCGGCTCCGAGCCCGAGTTCGACGGACAGGAGTGGGGCGCCAAGGACGTCGTCCTCATCTCCATCAACTACCGTCTCGGCGTTTTCGGCTTCCTCGTCCATCCCGCCCTCACCGCCGAGAGTCCTCACCACGTCTCCGGCAACTACGGCATCCTCGACCAGATTGAGGCGCTGAAGTGGATCAAGAAGAACATCGCACAGTTTGGCGGCGACCCCAACAACGTCACCATCTTCGGACAGAGTGCCGGCGGCGGCAGCGTCCGCACCCTCTGCGAGTCGCCCCTGGCCCGTGGTCTGTTCCACAAGGCCGTCATCATGAGTGCCCAGGGCATCACCATCCCCGATGCCAACGGCAATCCCACCGGTGGCCGTTACAGCGGCGGCTCCTTTGCCGACGCTGAGGCCAACGCTAAGAAAGTTTTCGACTGGGCTGGCCTCACCGATCTTCAGAAGATGCGCCAGGCCTCTACGGAGACCGTCTTCGCCCTGCCTACGCTCTACTACCAGATTAACGACGACGGCCAGCAGCAGGGCGGCGCCATGCCGTTCATGCGTCGCGGACTGCCGTTCATGCCGATGATCGACGGCTACGTCAGCGTCAAGAGCTTCGACGACGCCACCCGCGAGGGCACCCTCGCCGATGTCCCCTACATGATTGGCTTCACCCTGAACGATATGGGCAACATGGCCCCGAACATCGCCGAGTTCTGTAAGGTACGCCAGCAGAAGGGCGGCAAGGCATGGGCCTATCAGTTTGCCCGTCCATTGCCCGACGACGGCTCCCATCCCGAGGTCACCCAGCGTCTCCGTGGCGCCTTCCACTCGTCTGACCTCTGGTTCGTCTTCAAGTCGCTGAAGCACTGCTGGCGTCCCTGGACCAAGGGCGACTGGGACCTCTCTGAAAAGATGCTTACCGCCTGGACCAACTTCGCCAAGTACAGCGATCCTAACGGCCCGAAGGGCGGTGCCTGGACACCCTGCACCGAGAAGTCGCCCAAGTTCATGGTCTTCAAGCTCGATGCCAGCGATGCCGAGGCCTCGTTCCTTGGCGAGCCCGAGCGTGCCGCCCAGCCCCAGGGCTTCGGCTTCGGTGCTCCCGCCGCTCCCCGCCGCTAATGTGAGGAGCAAAAGGATGGCATCTTAACGACAAAAGCAAGCGGCAAGGACAAAAATCCTTGCCGCTTGATGTATGAAAAGGGGTGGGGGAGACTATCTGTTGTAGAGCTCCCTCAACTGTATTGTATTAGCCGGGTTGCTGAGGGCGTCACGCCAGGTGCCGTTGACGATGCGGGGTGGCAGTGAGTGCAGCAGCTCGTCTTGCCGGGCATTGTTCTGCTGTTGTGTGTTGTCAGCTCTGCGAGCCGGCGCGTTCTGTTCGTTCAAGGCATCGGCAAACTGCTTGCGGCCTTTCTGGTCAAACTTGACGAAGGTCTCGTAGTCGTACTGCCAGTCAGGACCTTCGCTCTCCTGCATGACGTACTTATAGATAGCCTCGCGCGATGGTGCGTTGAAGGGAATGTCGTTGTAGCGCATCATGCTGTTCCAGGTGGGACGGTATACTTCGTTGGAGAATGTTCCGCTGCCCTCGTAGGCACCGAGCTGTTCGGTGGCATAGCGGGCGTCGGCAGCCAGTCGTGCCCAGCGTGTCTGTGTGACGTCGGCATGGAGGTCGATGTTGGCACCGCGACCGAACGTCGTCCACTGGTTCTCGATGTATGTTTTCTCGGCTGCCGTAGGCATGGAGATCTCGGTACCCTCGGCGTATTCGTCCAGCAGTCGTCCTACGCCATGACCGCCGCCCTCGTGGTTGAGAACGTCGTTGACGCCGGTGAGCATGAAGGCGACGTAGGAGTTGTCGTCGTACATATAGGTGATGCTGCGTCCTGCGTTGTAGGAGTTGTAGATGATGTTGATGCGCCTGGGACGGTTGGGGATGAGGGTCGTCACCTTCGCGGCGTATTTGTCGACATCGTCCATCGTCATGATGGCCTGTCTCGTACCGTCGTAGAGCTCGGCATTGTGCGATACCGCCTTGACGGCATAGACGTTGAAGCGGTTGCGCAGCGATGTGAACGGCTCCAGCGCGAAGAACTTCTCCATGGCTTGGTTCATCACCTGTTCGTACTTGCCTCCGGGCTCCATGTCTTTGTCCACATAGGCATTGCCCAGGAAGATGATGTCGATGCCCTTGCCCACCGTAGCCTGCTGAAGGGTCAGCACCTCTCCGTCGTGCGAGAAGTCGGTTGAGGTGTAGGGTGTGAAGTCTACCTTTCCGAACTTGTCTGCCAGCACGTCGAACACCTCCTGGTCGCGTGTGCTGCCGCCGGGCCCTGTGTTCTCCATCTTGCCGTTTTCGTCCATCAGGCTGGTGAACACGATGTCCCCCTTGTTGTCCACCAGGTGAATGAGATTGAGGTACAAGAGGTAGTCGCCCACGTATTTCCTGAACGACTCGGGTTCTATGTTAAGCCACGTGATGCCCTTTTCGTGCAGGTAGTTCTGGATGGTCTCTGCGTCGCCGGGACACATACCCATGACTTCGAATCCCTTGCCTTTGTACTGCTCGTATGCCGCAGCCAGCTTGTCTGAGAAGTCGCCCCGGGCCGACGAGTAGTTGTAGATGAGGGTGTACTGGTTGCTCTTGTAGATGTCGGTCGTGGCATACTGGTTGCCGTTGAAGTCGTTGACATCTATCTTGTAGGCGGGTATGTCGGGCAGCGTCAGGTGTCCGCTCTGGGGCAGAATCTTCTGCCATCTCAGGTGGAACATCGGATGGTTGACGATTTCCTGTGGCACCTCGCCGCTGAGGTCGTTGCCTGAGATGTCCACTCTCGGCGTGCTTTGGTAGTTCATCAGTTTGGCAATGCTGGCGGGGATGGGGCCTGTCAGCTTGTTGTTGTACAGCTCAAGTTTCTCGAACAGCGGGTTGGCGATAAACGTCCCTGGTATGGAGCCTGTCAACTGGTTTTCTCCTGCATTCAGACGGTCCAAGGCGTAGTTGAGATACATATTCTCGGGTATCTCGCCAGTCAGCTTGTTGTTCCATAGCGAAATGGCGGTGATGGGTCCCATACGGGCAAAGAGCTTGCCGTCGGGGAACGTGCCTTGCAGGTCGTTGCCGTCCGTCAGCCTTAGCTCATAGACATAGGGGAACAGGGGTTCGAAGTAGCCTGTCGTCACGCCATACCACTCACCGATGGGCTTGTCGGTACACCAGTTGGTGTTGATCTTCCAGTGGTCGCCGTCGGTGGCCTTGTAGAAGTCGACGAGTGCCTGGCGGGCACGGGCCAGCGACTGCTCGGGGGTATAGAAGTCGATGGATTTCAGGTCGTCCACCTTGAAGGAATACTGATTGGTACCCAGGTATTCGTCGCCGAAGCCATAGTCGGGTTTCTCGTAATTGAAGGTCCACACCACCTTGCCGTCCTCTACCTGCGGGACCATCGACAGGTGGTGGAAGAGGTCGTACTGCAGGCTGTCGCCGTTAGTACGTGTGAGGCTGACATGCTGGCCCCGATAGTCGTCAGCATAGACGCCTGTGACGGCAGCTGCCATCATCAGGAGCGAAAGGATGAAGTGTTTCATGGCCGTACGAACTTAGTTGTTTTCTTACCTTTCTTAATAATATAGACGCCCTGTGGCAGTCGTTCCAGGTTCTTTCCGTCGGTGGCTACCCGTTTACCGTCAATGGCGTAGACCGTAGCCGGCAGCAGGTCGTCATCGTCGGCAGTCCGCGAAGCAATGCCTGCGGTCTCTAGGGTAGCGTAGATGCGCAGGATGTCCGCCGATACCACAGTGATGAAGTCCCCTGTTTCGTCCTTTTCAATGAACAGCTGCTCACCTTCCTGTTCGTTTATCAGCCGTGGGTAGCCGTTGGTGATTGGCAGGTTGATGGTCTCACCGTCTCTCTTCTCGATGTAGAGCGTGCCTTGCCGGTCGCCTTTTGCATACGACAGTGTGCATATGCCGCTCAGCATGACGCCCAGCACGAGACCTCTCCGGATGTAGCTTGATGTTTTTCTCATAGTTATGTTTTAAGTGAATCACGATGCTTTGGGTGCAAAGATACGCAAAAGTTTTGAAATGTACAAATATATTGCAAGAAAGTTGGCAGGGCGACGCGTGGCTCGATGCCGTCGGGCCCATGCTAGAGAAATTTCCTTCCAAATATTTGGAACTTTAACTTTTTCTCCTTAACTTTGCCCGCGGTATGAATGAAGATGTCAGAAAGCAGCTGATACGTAAGCTCAAGAAGGAGAACGCCTTCTGGTCTTACGATGTGTCGAAGATGAAGTCCATCTCCGATGAGGCCATCATTGAGCATGTCCTTCTCTATCTTGACATCGACGACATCAACCAGCTCTTCCCCCTGTTTGGCTATAACAAGGTGAAGCGTGTCTGGCTTGAACGCGTGGCGCCCGTGGGTGCCATGTTCCGACGCTATAACATCCTTTATGCCTGGTATTACTTTGGTGCCAAGCGTCCTGATGCATACGTCAAGGGTATAGAGACACGTCACATGAACCGAAAAATGGCAGCATTATGATGGAACGGTCCAAGTCTTTAGCACCACATACAGGGAAAGTGTTCGAGGCCATCTCTAAGTTAGAGTGTATCAAACCCTTCACACTTGTCGGCGGTACAGCTTTGTCGCTCCAAATAGGGAAGCGACAAAGCGAAGACCTCTACTTTATGAAGTGGCTGACCAAACGTAGCGAGAAGCCCGATGTCAGTTGGCCGTCCATCTTGAAAGAGCTGGAGGCTATCGGCGAAGTCCGTGATTACGAAGTGGCGGGATTCGACCTTGTCACCTTCAACTTCGAGGGTGTTAAGCTGACATTCTATGCTGCCCCTCGTAAAGCCATCGCCACAATGACACGGATGCCCTATCTGAATAACCTATTCATTGCAGATATGGAGTCGATAGGTGCCATGAAGATGGAGACGATGCTCCGCCGCTCGAAGTTCAGAGATTACTACGATATATACTCCATACTGAAAGAGGGCGGCGGCCTTGAAAAGATGATATCGGCAGCCTTGGAGCACTCCGATCATAAGCTTTATATGCGAGGCCTTCTGAGTATGCTGACAACAGGCTCTTTCTTTGTCAAGGAGAAAGGTTTCGAGGAGCTCCACCCCGTCTACGACGTCACCCCCACCGACATTCAGGAGTATATCAAGGCGAAACTGCAGGAATTGAAGCGCGAGGTCTAACCTCTTGCCCCATGCTCCTTGCCCCTTGCCCCCGAAAATAAGGTATGGCTCTACGCATTTATAAAGTTTCGGAATATAACTACCTCGCTGAGTCAAAGCAGTTTGAGAATATCTGTCAACTGCTTAAGCAAGTGTATGCTGATCCTTCCAAAGAGTGTATTCTTATTGGGAACTACAACATCGAGGGCGTAGAGTTAGATGCACTACTCATGACTGCTGGCGGCATCAGGATTCTGGAATTCAAGAATTGGGGTGGTCATATCATTGCTCGTGAAAATGGCTCATGGACATCTGATAACATGATTATCGAGGGTGGGGCAGGGAAGAAGTCACCCTACGAGCAAATCAGACTCAACAAGAGCCGTGTGACAAAAGGACTCACCAGTCTGTTAGGTGTAAAACCCGCCAATATCAGCGCCGCCATCATCTTTGGACAAGACTCGGAGATAGATGCGTCGCAATTGTCGGATACCGTTAAGACGTGGCTGACTGTCTGTGACAACGCGCACTTGGATACCATCTTGAATGGCCTCGACACCTTGGCCTTGTCCAAAGAACTGATACAATCCGTCCCTGCCAAATTAAGGATTGAGGAATTCTCTATTGATAATGGCAGCGCCCAACCAGTTACAATCAACGAAACCTACGAGCCGGAGGCAACGGCCAACTTCTTTCATGAACTGGAGACCGCTGTCAGTCTAAGGCCGGCCTTTCGCAAGGTCTATCAGTCGTTCAATCAGGTGTTCCAGAGATTCATCAATCAAAAGACCAGTTTTACCCGTTTGAATCTGGGCGGCGCATTTGCTAAAACCGACTATCTGCTGAAGGAGCACAGGGCTTCGCGTAAACTTGTCAAGACGACCAATGACACCCGAGTACGACTGAGGAAATACTACGAGCTGTCCGAATCCGAATTGCAGAAGTTCTGCTTGTTCGATTTGAAGAATCTGTGCCAGTTCATCGCCTTTATCTGTGATTGCCATATCCCTGGTTCGCTGATAGCCTTGTTCCCAACCGAAAAAGTGCCCTCGTTTACACCCTTATTGGTTGGAGAATGTATGAGAGCCATTGTCGAACAATGGGATGATGATTTTGTCTATGTACAGACAGAAGACGGTTCTGATGAGGAATTGACGAAGGTATGCTATTCCCAGGGTAACACCATCAACAGTTTTGATTGGAGCTATCTGAAGGATATGTTCTACAAGGGAGCACAGTTGAATCTTGTGCGACCAAGGGAGGACGATGGCGTCATATATCCGGAGCTGATCATCTTTGAACCCGATTATTTGGTGAATATATCAACCGTGGCGCATTGCTTCACCAACTATGCCGACTCTCCTTTCGTAGAGTTGATCAAGAAGCTGGAGCCTTCAAGAACCACGGAGGCAATCGTGTTGGGTAACTTGGCTGGGCAACTGCTGGACGAGTCCATACACCAACTGCCCAATACCCATTCTTACACCCAAAGTGTGAAGGACTTCTTCAAGAACAATGCCATAGCGTTGTTGACAGCAGGGGTCAGTCCACAATTCCATCAGGAGGCGCAAAAGCAAAAGCAGAATATCACTCAGGCTATCCACGCTTCATTGCCAACTATCTTGCAACGATTCAATTCGAGAGATGGCTTGGTCGAGCCCTCGTTCTTCTCAGAGATGCTGGGCTTGCAAGGTCGTATGGACTATCTTCAGATGGACTTTAAAGTGTTATTGGAGCAAAAGTCTGGAAAAGGCAGTTTCCCGTATGATCATTTCACCACCCCCCGACAGACTGACGAGCACTATGTGCAGCTTCTTCTGTATATGGCGCTCATTCGCTACAACTTTAGGGAGATCTATGAAAGAAACGGCAAGGAGCTTCATGCCTTTTTGCTGTATTCCAAATATACTGAAAGCCTGTTGGGCCTTGGATTCTCACCTGAGCTGATATTCAAGGCCATCAAGGTCAGAAACGGTATCGCCTGGACGGAGATGCTCTATACGCAGCCCAATGGCTACAGGATTCTCGACGGTCTGACGCCTGACCAGTTCAACATGAAGAAGGTCAACAATTCTCTTTGGACGAACTACCAGAAGCCTCAGATAGCCAGCATTCTGGATCCTGTTCAGAATGCCACGGAATTGGAAAAGGCCTATTATTTCAGATTCCTCACATTCATTGCCAACGAGCATGTCATGTCCAAGTTGGGCAACAAGACCAAGGAGAGCTCCGGCTTTGCCGCCACCTGGCATGATTCTCTTTCTGACAAACTGGCTGCTGGCAACATCTACGACAGGCTCACCCTCGACCACCCCGATGCTGACACCACAGGGAGGATAGACTCCGTAGTCCTGAAGTTCTCTGAGACCGACGCTGGCGATATGTCCAATTTCCGTACTGGCGATATTGTTATTCTCTACCCGTACGAGAAAGACAAAGAACCTGATGCCCGAAAGACCATGGTCTTCAGGTGTACCATCGAAGACATTCAGACTGACAGGATCTCGTTGGCACTCAGGGCCCCGCAGTCTGATAACCGCGTCTTTGTGAAAGAGCAAGGTAAGCTGTGGGCGATAGAACATGATTTCATGGAGTCGTCGTATAGTTCACTCTATAAGGGTATGCAGGCATTCCTTTCCGCTCCCAAGCAACGACGTGACTTGCTGTTACTCCAGCGAGAGCCCGACGTTGACGACACATTGGAACTGAAGGGCGATTATCAGGAATTCAACGACCTGGCCCTCCGTGTAAAAAGAGCCAAAGACTTGTTTCTGATCATTGGTCCTCCGGGAACCGGTAAGACGTCCTACGGACTGCTGTACACCGTGAAGGAGGAACTCCAGGAACCCGGTTCCAATATCCTGCTGCTGTCTTATACCAACCGGGCTGTCGATGAGATATGCAGCAAACTGAAAAAGGAGGGTATTGACTTTATCAGGATTGGCAACCCCCTCAGCTGTGAGTTGGAATACAGAGACCGACTATTAAGTTCTATTGTCCAGAACACGCAGAAGGTCGACGATCTGAAGGATATCCTGCTTTCTGTGCGTGTGTTTGTTGGCACTACCACGGCCCTGAACAGCAACATCTCGCTATTCCAACTGAAGCAGTTCAGTTTGGCTGTTATTGACGAAGCCTCACAGATACTTGAGCCTCATTTGATAGGGCTGTTGAGTGCCAATAACGATGGTGTGCCAGCCATCCGGAAGTTTGTTCTCATTGGTGACCACAAGCAATTGCCAGCCGTCGTTCAGCAGAAGCCGGATGTTTCAAAAGTCCAGGATGCATTGTTGAACGATATCCATCTTTCGGATTGCCGCTTGTCCCTCTTTGAGCGCTTGCTGAAGCAATACCACGACAACGAGGCTGTCGTCGGCCGGCTCACGAAGCAGGGGCGTATGCATCCCGACATTGCCCTCTTCCCCAATTACACCTTCTATGGCAACAAGTTGGAGGCCGTTCCTGTGCCTCATCAGGAAGTCAGCTTGCCGCTGGCAGGGACTGGTAAGAATGGCATCGACGATCTGCTGGCCACACGCCGAATAGCCTTCATCGCATCCGAAACGCCCCAAGACTCCCCGACAGACAAGGTCAATCAGAACGAGGCAGATATGATAGCAGCCATCGTGGCAAGGATCTATGAGCGAGAGAAGGACCATGGCTTCGATGTGAATACAACCGTTGGCGTCATCGTGCCTTACAGGAATCAGATTGCTGCCGTTCGCAAGGCCATCGACCATTACGGCATCAGCGTCTTGCACGACATCACCATCGACACCGTGGAACGCTACCAGGGTTCGCAGCGGAAGTACATCATCTACGGCTTTACCATACAGAAATACTATCAGCTGGAATTCCTCACGAATAACGTGTTTGAGGATTTCGACGGCAGTATCATCGACCGGAAACTGAATGTGGCCATGACGCGTGCCGAGGAGCATCTGCTCATGGTGGGCAATCCCGAGTTGCTGTCCAACAACTTCACGTTCTCCAAGCTCATGGAGTTCGTGAACAGCAAGCACGGCTTCTTCAAGGTCCCCAAAGACCGTTTCGTCTCTGGCCGTTTCGCTGTCCCTCAATAGGAAGACCTTGACTGTATATTATCGGGTGCAAAGATGGTCAATTATGTTTAATATAACAAACATTTTGCCATTTTTTTTGATTACATTCTCTGCCCCCTTGATCTCCGCCCCCTTGATCAACTTAATCGCCTGATTATTGCCGTTTATATAAAATTCTTGGTGTTTTATTTGTTAGTACAAAATAAAATGCTTATCTTTGCGGCGGAGTTTTCGCAATCTATGGCTCCTACTGAACAAACTTCGAATCATTCTATTGACAATATATACTAACAAAACAAATAAAAAAATGAAGCAATTCTATTTATTAACTAAGACGCTCCTCGTGGCAGTATGCCTACTGGGGGGGGCAAGTTCTGTGTGGGGTGAAACCATAGCTACTATGGGAAACGTTGGTGAAGCGTGGACTGCAAATAAGCACAGCTATACTGTCGCTGCCAACAAAACCCTGACTCTGAATTTTACAGTATCATCAATAGGGGAAAATCCTGAAGATAATTATGGCTATTATGTTGATTTAAAACAGGATGGCAGTGCTAAGATGGCTGTTGAGAGTAGTGGCGGATTCTATTTTAGCAGCGCTCCTGGTAATGGTTGGTGGCAATTCGGATATCCAGAATCTTTCGATTGTGATTGGTGGACTGAAGCTTCTGGATATAAAGCTTTTTTAAAGACAGTCATCACGGGTGCTACAGTTGAATTAACAATCCAAAGATATAGAACGCAAGTAACATATTATGCAGAAATTACGACATCATCATCTGAAAGACATTATCTTCGAATAATTAGTCCTGAAAATACCTTAGATGCGGATAAAGATCTTACTGTAGATTTTGGTGCTAATCATGCTGTTCTCACCAACATTACGGACGAGATTTCTGATGAATTTACTGGTACTCTTATTGGTAGAGGTGATAACCATGCTGATTATAATGGAACAAATGCAACACATCAGGATTTTACGCTCGGCGCAGATAAGTCACTTACTCTGAATTTCATTAACTATAGCAGTAAAATAGGATATGGTGACAACTGGTATGTTCGAATTATAAATGGTACCAAATATTTCGACCTTCGTTCAGATTATTGGGGCGGAGAATCGGATGGCGCAGGATATTACTTCCGAACAGAAGAAACATCTTCTCCAGGTTACTTTACTCTGACATCTTCAACAGGTGGTTATTTTGATGATTTTCCAACTGTTCTTCATAAAGCCAACGTTACATTGACTGTTACACGTGTTGGTAAAGTTATTACCGTATCCGCAGTTCAGAATTGTACGTCTAATGTTGTGAAGACTCAAACATACACACTTACTCATGATGATTTTGAAACTGGTGACATTACAGTTGGTCTGTATGCAGCATGGTCTCACCTAGACCTGCTTCCCGTAACAGCTTCAATCTCGTCTTATGGCTGGGCTACCTTCAGCAGCGATTATGCACTTGATTTTTCAAAGGCTACAGAAGGCTTGGAGGCATATATGATTACTGGTCATGAAGGTAATGTTGTTACAAAGTCTCAGGTTACAGGAACTGTTCCTGCTGGTACTGGCCTGCTTCTGAAGGGTGCTGCAGGGGACTACAATATACCAATCGTTGGTAGCAGCTCTACTGATGTTTCCGCAAATAAACTTGTTGCAGGTACAGGGGAAGCTGTAAGTGCAGTGGGAGGCAATACAAGGTATGTTCTTGGCGTAAGTGATGGTGGTGAAGCTGAATTCCAGAAGATAGTCGGCACTCCTGCAACAGTTGCTAAAGGGAAGGCTTATCTTGAGTTTGTAGGTGAGAGTTTAGCTCGTTCTATGCGTTTTGAGGGTGATGCCATTACTGCTGTGAAGAGCGTTAAGGCTGCTGCTGAGACAGCTAAGAAGAATGGTGCATACTTGGAGAATGGTAAGATTGCCATCTACAAGAATGGTGTGAAGTTCAACGTAGCTGGACAGCAGATGAAGTAATCAAGAAATTAGAATAAACACTCAAAAAGGAAAACGATATGAAAAAGACATATATTGCACCAACCTTGAAGGTGGTAAAGATACAGACAACACAACTTTTGACAGGTAGCCCCAAATTAAATGGTACATATAAAGAAGGAGGCACGGTGCTTTCCCGCCAGCAGCGCGACTCTGGCTGGGATGACGACGACTGCGAAGAGTAAAAACTCACATACGAAAACGAAAACGCTCAGGGAACCACCCTGGGCGTTTTTTATGATCACCTTCTCCGACCCCTTGATCAAGACCCCTTGTTAATCGCCTGATTATTGCCTGTTTATATAAAATTCTTGGTGTTTTATTTGTTAGTACGAAATAAAATGCTTACCTTTGCGGCGGAGTTTTCGCAATCTATGGCTCCTACCGAACAAACTACGAATCATTCTATTGACTATATATACTAACAAAATAAATTAAAAATGAAGCAATTCTATTTATTAACTAAGACGCTCCTCGTGGCAGTATGCCTACTGGGGGGGGCAAATTCTGTGTGGGCGGATGAATTAGCCATTGACAATGTCGATTTTGAGAATGAATCGACATATACAAGTGGTTGGACTTTCCCTAATGGAAATATCACAACTTATCAAAATCTGTATGATACAAGTGATGCGGAGTCTGGTCATTATATTGAATTGATTAATAACAGAAATGGCGCTAATCGAACAGGTTATTTTACATTTTCAGATTCAAGATTGACGTCTGCTGACAAATGGAGATTGGAATTCGATTTTGGACTAGCTTCGGAAAGCGCTGCGACTGGAAATTCCCAAAATATGCGCATAACGTGTGCAAGTGGAGATGTATTGACGGTTACAAATAATTGTAATAGTACTTCTGCAAGTGTAACAAGCGAAAAGAGTCCAAGTTCTGCGATATGTACATTAACGGTTCCGAAAGTGAGTTCAAATGCAGTAAACCGATATTCAGCTGTTCCGGCTTTTCATTTCGTAATAGAATGTAAATCTGATGGTGTTTATGCAACCATTACATCATTGGATAAAAAAACTTCACATCTCGCAGAAACAAAGATAGCTGATGCAACGACACTTTCAAAAATCAATTTTTCAACGGATAAGTATTATTCAAATCAGAGTTTTGACAATATCCAGACTTGGGCAATCTATGATGAAGCATTAGCAAATTATACCATAAAGTACGTTGCAACAATTTCAGATGCTGAAACAGAAATAAAGTCAGAAGTAGTTCGTGAAGGTGTTGTTGATGCAACTGTTACTCTTGAAGGTTCAGATGAAAATACAATAACCTATGGTGATCACCAATATTATTATGTATCAGACAATGCTAGCTCAAGTACTATAAATAATGATAATTCAACAGTTGTAAAAGTGGTATTTGCACAAGCTACTTTTGATAATGGAGCCTATTACTTTAAGAATAAGGCTAATGGCGCTTATTTTGCTGGAGGAAACAACTGGAGTACACATGCTATTACAAACTCAATAGGTCATGTAGTTTCCTTGTCTGTTCAACCTGGTGGTTCTTATCATTTAGATACTCAGATTTCTAATGGTGGAGATAATCATTACCTTAATGGTGTGTGGACAGATGGTGCAGCACAGGGGTGGACTATTGCTTCTGATGGCGCAGGCTACTACACAATCAATAATGGTTCTGGTAATTTGACAGCTGGCGCAGTTGGTGGGGACTTAACTGTTGGCGCTAGTACAGATGATGCTGCAAAATGGACAGTAATGACTGCTGCAGAATGGAAGGATGAAAATGTTGCTCGTTTGGTTGCTGCTACTGCTTCCAATGGTGTTGATGCTACTTTCTATATCCCCGCAGCCAACTTCAACCGTAATGATAACACTGAAAATGCAAAATGGCAAGGAAGCCCTACTTTAAATGGATTGAATACCAACTATAATGCTGAAAAACAAAATACTAATTTTGATGTTTATCAGACACTGACTGGTTTGAAGCCTGGCGCATATAAGTTGACGATGCAGGGGTTCTATCGTAATGGCGATGCTGCTGATGCAGATGCAACTGTACGCAATGCTATTCTTTATGCTAATAGTACAGAAATAGCGTTGGTAAATGTTGTATCTGAAGGTAAGGCAGAAGCAGATGCTGATCATGGTTTCACAACATTAAAGAGTGGAAAATATGTCCCAGATGGTCAGGAAGATGCAAGCAAGACATTTGATAACAATTACTATAACAACGAGTTGTTCTTTGTCGTGGACGAAGATGGCGCTTTACGCGTTGGCGTGAAAAAATCTACGGCGGTAACTAATGACTGGACTGTATTTGACAATTTCCAACTGACTTATTATGGAAACTCTGTCTCCGCCACCATCGGTACTTATGGCTGGGCTACCTTCAGCAGCGCATATGCACTTGATTTCTCAAAGGCTACAGAAGGCATGGAGGCATATATGATTACTGGTCATAGTGGAGATGTTGTTACAAAGTCTCAGGTTACAGGAACTGTTCCTGCTGGTACCGGCTTGCTTCTGAAGGGTGCTGCAGGAAACTACACTATTCCTGTTGTAGGTAGTAGCGATACTGATGTTTCTGCAAACCTGATGGTTGCCGGTACAGGAGCAGCCGTTGATGCTGGTAGTGGCGTAACTCGCTATGTACTTGGCGTTAATAATAATAGTACGCCAGATGATGATTCAGATGACTTTGCTGAATTCCAGAAGATAGTCGGCACTCCTGCAACTGTTGCCGCAGGTAAGGCTTATCTTCAGTTCAACGAGGTTATTTCCGGGGCTCGCGCTCTTCGTATGTCATTCGGTGACGAAACTGCAGTAGAGAGCGTTAAGGCTGCTGCCGAGACAGCTAAGAAGAATGGCGCATACCTGGAGAATGGTAAGATTGCCATCTACAAGAATGGCGTGAAGTTCAACGTAGCTGGACAGCAGATGAAGTAATCAAGAAATTAGAATAAACTCTTAAAAGGAAAACGATATGAAAAAGACATATATTGCACCAACCTTGAAGGTGGTAAAGATACAGACAACACAACTGTTGACAGGTAGCCCCAAATTAACTGGTACATATAATGGAGGCACGGTGCTTTCCCGCCAGCAGCGCAACTCTGACTGGGATGACGACGACTACGAAGAGTAAAAACCTCACATACGAAAACGAAAACGCTCAGGGAACCACCCTGAGCGTTTTTTATGATCACCTTCTCCGACCCCTTGATAACCACCTTTGATTAAAAAAATAAAAAAAAGACGATTACCACAACTGGCAGTTGTTTTTCTCGAAATTTCTTCATACCTTTGCAGCGGATAAAACAGATAACGTATGACATTCGACAAGATTCTCGATAATAACACTCTATGGGCAGTACGCTACGATGGTGTAGTGGACAATGCCTTGAAAAAAAGGAGGTAATATGAAGAAGAAAACACTTGAATTCCTCGAAGCTCACCAGAGCGGTACACCATCAACATGGCGCGAGGAGGCAGAATGGAGGCGCGACAACTGGTCGTGGCTGCGGCACTCACAGAAGATTGCCGTGAAGGTGCTGTTGCAGATGAAGCAGGAGGGGTTGACGCAGAAAGCTCTCGCTGAGCGCATGGACTGCACCCAGCAGTACGTGTCAAAGATTCTAAAGGGTAAAGAGAATATGTCGCTTGATACGCTATCAAAACTGGAGGATGCTCTTGGCATCAACCTGATTTACGATGAGCAGGTGGCATATCCCAACATGGTAGCCGAAGAGGCATTTGTATAGGCTGCTCGGAGTACTTCATGAAAAAACAACCGGGCTGATTCTCATGTATAATCAAGGGGTCGGAGAAAGTGATCACCTTCTCCGACCCCTTGATCAATGGCAACGAACCCTTCAAGGGCTGCTGGGCCTTTTCCGGCGGTTTCCTAACGAAAATTGATGTCGGAAGGCTATTTTTCGAAGGATTTTTGAAGATTTTCGTTTTTTCTTCTTAACTTTGCCCGCGATGTTCGAAAAAGAGATTGAACACTTTTCTTCTGAAGTATTATTTCATTATGGATGCAAAACGGATATTGAAGTATTTGCGGCAGTTGGCTAAGAACAACAACCGCCAGTGGTTCCAGGAACACCGCCAGGAGTACGATGCCGTCCGTGCCGACTTCGAGCAGGGCGTCGAACAGGCCATTCGCCGCATCATCACCTTCGACCCCTCGGTCCTGCACCTCACCGTGAAGGACTGCACCTACCGGTTCTATCGCGACACCCGCTTCTCCAACGACAAGTCGCCCTACAAGAACCACCTCGGCGCCTACATCGCCGCCCACGGCAAGAAGGCGCTCCACGGCGGCTACTACCTCCACCTGGAGCCCGGCCACTGCATGGTGGCCTGCGGCAACTACTGGCTGCCCACCAACATCCTCACCTCGTGTCGCAACGAGATCATGGGCAATACCGACGAGTGGCTCCGCTGCGTCCGCAGTCCGGAGTTCCTGAAGTACTTCGGCAACCCCGAACCCACCAGCTTCCCGTCGCCCACCGACGTCTCCAGCTGGGACCAGCCCCAGGGCTTCGGACTGGAGCGTCTGAAGACCTGTCCAGCGGGCTTCCCCCGCGACTGGCCCTACGTCGAGTACCTGCGCCAGAAGGACTACTGCTGCTGGCATCAGGTGTCCGACGACTTCTTCCAGGGCGATGCGTGGCTCGACGCCGTCGAGCCCATCTTCCGCGCCGCCAAGCCCATGATGGACATGATGAACAGCGTCATCGACGACTACGAGTAAACACAAAAGGGTCGGTTCTTGCGTCCCTGCGGTAGCAAGCGACCAGAGGTCGAGCGCCGCTGTGCACGTTACTCCTCGTCCTCGTCGTCCCAGTCCTGTGCCTGACGTCCGCGGTTCGGCTCGTAGCCTTCTTCCTGGGGGTCGGCGGGCGTGTCGTCCGGTGTCTGTGTCTGGACGATGCCCTCGCCGAGCTGCCTGTTGCCGCTGCCGGCAATCATCTGCTGCAGGGCAATCTCTATTGCCAGTGTCTCAGGCTTCACATATATTCTCTTTTTCATCTTTCTATTACAGTTTTACGTCCATTATGGATGAAGAGCCCCTTGCGTGTGGGCTGCTTGTCAAGCTTCACGCCGTCGACCGTGTACCACCCGTCTTCAGACTTCAATTCTTCAATTCTTGAATTCTTCAATTCTATGATTCCCGTGGTCTCGTCATCGCCGAAGTTGAGGGTGATCTGTCGCGCAGCGGCACTCTCGTCAGAGAACTGGAAGTAGGCGCGGCAGGCGAGGAGCGTGCGGGCTACACCCGTATGCTTCAGCGTGTTGTTG
>JAEEQH010000003.1 GCA_016285245.1 Prevotella sp. | reverse complement strand
AGGTGGCCGATTACTCGACCACCATGCTTTACAACGTACTGACTGTCAGGAACTTATTGCCAGCTTGTTTTAAGCGGTTGCAGGGCCAACTCCTGCGATTGACAACCTTGCGTTGTCGGGATGAGGCGACTCGAACGCCCGACCCCTACGTCCCGAACGTAGTGCGCTACCAACTGCGCTACATCCCGATTTTAAAGGTGGTTTTTCAGAAACCGGCTGCAAAGGTACGAAAAAAAGTGAAGAGCGAAGAGCGAAGCGTGAAGAATTTGCTGTCGCCGCGCATTTATTAACCATTTTTTAGATTTCTCCGTCTCATTTCTCATTAATAATTCGTATCTTCGCAGCCGAAAACAAATCAAACTACTACACGACGTATGAAACTGACTACACTACTCACGACTGTATTTCTGACCGTTACAATGACCATTAGCGCCCAACAGCGCTACGTTGGCGGCGACATCTCGCTGCTACCAACCTACGAGGCAAACGGTGCTTGGTGGATCGATGCCAACAACCAGCACATCACCGATATGCTACAGTACCTGAAGAGCCAGGGCTTCACGAGTCTGCGTGTGCGCCTGTTCGTAGATCCCTCGAACGCCCACCAGGCTCACAAGATGCAGGGCGTCCGTCAGGATCTGGCCTACGTCAAGGACCTGGGTCGCCGCATCAAGGCGGCAGGCTTCACATTCCTGCTGGACTTCCACTACAGCGACACGTGGGCCGACCCCGGAAAGCAGTTTACGCCTGACGCATGGCTGTCATTGACAGACGAACAGCTCTACCAGAAAATTTACGACTACACGCGCGACTGCCTGCAGCAGCTGGTGGCCGCCGGTGCCACGCCGGACTTCATCCAGACGGGTAACGAGATTTCCTACGGTATGCTCTGGGGCAAGGGCGTGAAGACGATAGATACGTACAAAGTTTCGGCGAACGGGGTCGAGGGCAAGGTGGAGTACTCGTACAACAGTCCGTCGTACAAACTGTGCTACTACGACAACAGCCACGAGGCGAACTGGCAGCGGTTCATCAAGCTGCTTAAACAGGCGGGCAAAGCTTGTCGCGAGGTGTGCCCAGAGGCGAAGATCATCCTCCACTCCGAGCGAGTGCCACGTCCGGCGAACATCAGTAACTTCATGCAGCGGATGCAGGACAGTGGCGTGGACTACGACATTCTGGGACTGAGCTACTACCCCTACATTCACGGCTCGCTGACGCAGCTGGAGCTGGCGTTGAACAGGACGGCCAGCTACGACAAGGACGTGATGATTGTGGAGACGGGCTACTACTACGCCTGGGAGCCCAGCGACGTGGAGACGAGCCAGAAGGCCACTTGGCCCATCACCCCGCAGGGACAGGCGGCCTACGTACGCGACCTCGTGGCCTACCTGAAGGACAAACCGCGTGTCGTGGGACTCTACTGGTGGGCGGTGGAGAACACGGAGAACGGCATCAACGACTGGAACAACAAGCGCGTCACAGACGGCTGGGTTAATTACAGCCTCTTCAATGACAAGGACGGCAGCGTCTGGGGCTACGGCAAGGTGATGCCTGCCATGGCTGAACTGAAGGCCTTCGCCGAAGGGTCGTCGACGGGGATTGTTGGTGTGTCGAGGAACGAGACAAATTACGGACGTTGGTATACGCCCGATGGATTACACCTTGATAGCCGCCCTCTTCGTCCCGGAGTCTACATCCGCGACGGCCGCAAGGTGTTGATGAAGTAAAGAAAAGGTTACTTGAACTCGAAAAGGTTGATGAAGCCCGTCATGGCAAAGACGGTACGCACCTTCTCGTTGATACCCCTGATGTAGACATGACCGCCCTTCTGCTCAACACTGTGGAGGATGCTGAGGAAGATGCGCAGGCCGCTCGAGGAGATATACTCCAGGTCTGTACAGTCGATGATGATGTCCTTACCTTCGCTGTCGAAGAGGGGCTTCATGGCCTGTTCGGTTTCAGGAGCAGCAGCGGTGTCGAGGCGGCCCTCCAGCATGGCAACGAGGTTGCCGTCTTGTTCTAGGATGGTTGTTTTCATTATCTTTTCTTTTTACAATTAATCGTTCTTCGATATCTTCTTCCTCAGCGTCAACACGTTGAAGCCGTTCACCCGCTCATAGTTAATGGAGTCCATGATCTGGCGGACGATGTGGATGCCGAGACCGCCGATGGGTCGCTCCTCGGCAGGCAGTGTGATGTCGACATCAGCCTGGACGGTGGGGTCAAAAGGCGTACCGCTGTCAATGATGGTGAATTTCAGGCGCACATCGTTCGACTGTGCCTCGATTTTCACATCACCATGGGAACCCGGTGGATAGGCGTAGTTCATCACGTTGACGACGGCCTCCTCGATGGCGAGGTTCATCTGCATGGTGGTCATCTCGTCGAAGCCGACGGCCTCGCAGACCTCGTCGACGAAGGCAGCCAGCCGCGGCACCTCCTGGATGTCGTTGGGCAGCACAAGGCTCTTGTGCATCCGCACGTCACGCTGCTGCTTGGTGTATTGTATGGCCATCATCGTCAGGTCATCGCTCTGTTCGGCGTCACCCACGAACTGGTGGACGGCGTCGGTCATCAGCGCGACAAGCTTCTGCGGTTCCTGCTGCTGCTTGGCGAGCGCTTGTGCCGCCACCTTGTTGACACGCTCCATCAGGAACTGTTCATGGTCGTTGTCCTCGGCCTCGGTGAGTCCGTCGGTGAAGAGGAATATGGTGGTGCCGGTGAACACCTGAACCTCCTGCAGCGTGTACTTCCACGTCGGTCGGAAGCCGACGGGGATGTTCGAGTCGCAAGGTAGCGTCCCCACGCCGGCACCGATGAGCAACGGAGCGTCGTGGCCGGCATTGCAATAGTGCAGACGGCCGGTGGGGAGGTCGAGGACGCCGACGAAGAGCGTGACGAACATACAGGACTTGTTCATCTCAGCCATCGTCTTGTTCATCGTGGTCACGATGCGGTCGGGCATCGACTCGCGTGCCGAGACGGTGCGGAAGATGCTTCGTGTGACGGCCATGAAGAGCGAGGCAGGCACACCCTTGCCCGAGACGTCGCCGATGCAGAAGAAGAGCTTCTCGTCGCGGATGTAGAAGTCAAACAGGTCGCCGCCAACATCCTTGGCAGGGTTCAGCGAGGCGTATAGCAGCACGTCGTCGCGCTCCTCGCTGGTGGGGAAGTTCGTGGGCAGCATACCCATCTGTATGGCGCTGGCAATGTGGAGCTCGCTGTCCATTGCGGCTTTCTTCTCGTTGATAATACTGTATTTCAGCTGGTTACGGGCGGCTGACCGGAGGATGTAGACGAGCAAGCCGATACCCATCAACTGGAAGAGAAGCACCAACAAGGCGATTTTCCGGAGACCGCCGTAGATTTCCTTCTCGGGGATGACGATGGACATCTTCCACCCCGTACGCTCTACCATTGAGACGAACTCCTGGACTTTGCCAGTATCACGCTTCACCCCTTTGCCGCCGATGGTCTCAGGGGCAACCATCACCTTGCCCATGCGGCTGAGCACCACACCGTAGGCGTTGTCATACACCTGCATGTCGTTCACCAGGTGAGAGAGCCACTCCAGCGACACGTCGGCCGTGAGGACGGCAGCTTTACGCCCCTTGTAGTCCTTGATTGGCACTGAGAAGGTGGTCATCAGGATGTTGCCGCCACCTTCGTCGATGTAGGGTTCCGACCAGTAGCCCTTACCGATGTCAATGGTCTTCGCAAACCACTCCTGCGAGGGGTAGTCGTACTCGCTCGTGGCCAGCGTCTTGGTCACGAGTTTGCCATCCTCGCGGCAGACATAGGGGGCAAAGAGTGAATCCGTCGGGTGATAACCGGGGACAAGGGCCACGGTGGAGCCCACCACCACGGGGTTGTCCTCCACCACGCGGCGTGCCACCACCTGCAGGCTGTCAGGATAGTCCAGACACCAGCGGGCAATCCATACGCTGTTGCGGACAGCAGCCTCTGCCTGGTTCACCACGTCCATGATGCTGACACGCGTCGTCTCCAACTGGCCCTCGGCACGCATGACAGCTTCCTGGCGCAATCCCTTGAACGAGTAGTAATACTGAATGAACGACGTGGCTTCGAGCGTCAGTGCAGCCACAATGACTAACATGACACTGGGCTTCTTCAGCACGTCCTTCAGCTTTATTTTGCTCTTTTTTGCCATGGCGATAGTACTTTATTTCTTGCCTCCCTACAACAGTCCCAGCTGGTGGAGGAAGATGAGGAGGATACAGATAGGACAGACGTACTTCACCTGGAACAGGTAGAAGTGGAAGTAACGGCCACGGAGGGTTCCCCAGTTGGTGAACTCATCGTGGATGATCTTGTGAGGTACGCCCCAGCCAATGAAGATACAGGTAAGGAAGCCTACAATGGGCAGGAACACCTGACCGGTGATGAAGTCAAACCAGTCGAACAGCGTACGTCCGGCAATGGTGAGACTGCCTGTCGCGCCAAGTGACAGCGAGCAGATGGCACCGACGACACAGCAGGCAATGGTGACAAAGAGAGCACCCTGCTTGCGGCTCAGATGCGCCTCCTCATGGATGAACGCCGTAGAGACTTCATGGAGCGAGATGAGCGACGTCAGGGCTGCCATGGCCAGCAGTGCATAGAACAGGAGCGCAATGACGTAGCTCACGACGGGCGCCGAGAATGCCTGTTGGAAGACGTTGGGAAGGGTGATGAAGATGAGCGACGGACCGGAGTCAGGGCTGACGCCGACCGAGAAGGCGGCAGGAAAGATCATCAGTCCGGCCAGGATGGCTACAAGACAGTCGATGACGCCTATCTGGACTGCCGACTTCGTGAGGTTCGTCTGTTTGGAGAAATAGCTGGCATAGGTGCAGATGCACCCCATGGCAATGGAAAGCGAGTAGAACGCCTGCCCCAGTGCACCGAGGAAGACATTGCTGTTCAGGGCCGAGAGGTCGGGCTTGAACAAGAAGCGGATGCCATCGCCTGCCCCCGGCAAGAGGCATGAGGCAACGACGATGATGAGCAGTAGCTGGAACAACAGGGGCATGAGCACCTTCGATGCCCGCTCGATGCCCGAGCGTACGCCATGCTCCACGACGAGATAAGTGGTCAGGAGAATGACGACCGTCCAGAAGATAGGCTTCACGGGGTCGGCAGCGAACGACTGGAAATACTGCTGGAAGTACGCGGGATTGCCCTTCAAGTGGCCGACGAGCGAGGCCCAGATGTACTGCAGGCACCAACCTGAGACCACAGCATAGTAGCCGGAGATGAGAAAGCCGGTGAGCACACTCATATAGCCGATGACTGTCCAGGCCTTGCCGCCCGACACATTACGATATGCACGGGCTGTATTGGCCTGACCGTGGCGCCCGATGATGAACTCGCTGATCATGCAGGGTATGCCGAGCAGCAGTACGCAGCCCAGGTAGACGAGTATGAAGACGGCGCCGCCGTTCTCACCCGTCATGTAGGGGAATCGCCATACGTTTCCCAGTCCCACGGCGGAGCCTGCGGTGGCCAGGATGACGCCCAGTTTACTACCGAAATTTGCTCTTTCCACGTATTAAAATTTCAATCCTTCAATCTTTCAATTCTTCAATTTTTCAATCTTTCTCTCTCCACAAACAGTAAGGGTTTACTCGCAGGTGGGCGTTGTAGTAGCGGCGGTCACCAGTCACCTCAGCACCGATGAAATCGGGCTTTTCGAACGATTCATCGGGGGCGCCGAGCTCCACCTCGGCGATGACGAGACCTTCGTTGTCACCGTAGAACTCGTCGACCTCGAAGGTGTGACGGCCGTCGGGGCTCTTCACGAGGTAGCGCGTCTTGTCGACGACGCCGGGCTCGCAGAGCTTCAACAGCTGGTGAGCCTCGTCAAGGGTGATCTCCTTCTCGAACTCATAGCGCGACAGCCCGCCGTCCAGCGACGGTCCCTTGATGGTCAGGTAGCCACAGTTGCCACGGAGGCGCACCCTGACGGTGCGTCCGTGGCCGCTGCAGATGTACCCTTGTGTGATGCGGTCGGAAGCGAACGCCTGGCGGCGGTAGTCGTCGCCGTTGACGAGGAACTTCCGCTCAATCTCCATGGCCATGGCTTAGGAGACGATGTAGATAGACCAAGCTGCGTAGAGGAGTCCGAGGACGATGAGGCATCCGATGATCCACATCACGACGCCCGTGCCCTTCTTCTCTACTTTCTTTGCATACTCTGACTTCTTCTCTACTGATTTCTTTGCTTTTGCAATCTGTGCCATTTTAATTAATATTTATGATTAGGTTTTTATTCATCGGTAACTGGAAATTCCATGAGATATGCTTTGATGAAGCCATCGAGCTTGCCGTTCATGACGGAGTCGACATCGTGGGTTTCGTAGTTCGTGCGGTGGTCCTTCACGCGCTTGTCGTCGAAGACGTAGGAGCGGATCTGCGAGCCCCACTCTATCTTCTTTTTGCCAGCCTCGATCTTCGCCTGCGCCTCTAAGCGCTTCTTCATGGCGCGGTCGTAGAGCTGCGAGCGCAGCAGGGCCATGGCGCGCTCCTTGTTTTTCGGCTGGTCGCGGGTCTCGGTGTTCTCGATGAGGATCTCCTCTTCCTCGCCTGTGTCGGGGTCGGTATACCAGTAGCGCAGACGGACGCCCGACTCCACCTTGTTCACGTTCTGACCACCGGCGCCGCTGCTTCGGAACGTGTCCCACGACAGCTTAGCAGGGTCGACGTACACCTCGATGGTATCGTCGACGAGCGGCGATACGAAAACCGAGGCAAAGCTGGTCATGCGCTTGCCCTGAGCGTTGTAGGGGCTGACGCGCACCAGTCGGTGGACGCCGTTCTCCGACTTCAGGAAGCCGTAGGCATACTCGCCGCCCTCAATCTGCATCGTCACACTCTTGATGCCCGCATCCTCGCCGTCGAGCAGCGAGCTGATGGTCACCTTATAGCCGTGAGCCTCCGCCCACCGCATATACATACGCATTAGCATCTGTGCCCAATCCTGGGCCTCGGTGCCGCCAGCGCCGCTGTTGATCTTCAGCACACAATCCATCGGGTCCTCCTTCTGGCGCAGCATATTCATCAGTTCCAGCTCCTCGATGGCCTTGATAGCCTTCTGGTAAGCCTCGTCGACCTCTTCCTCGGTCACCATCTGGTCTTTGTAGAAGTCGAAAGCCAGCTGCAGCTCGTCGGCCATGGTGCGCACCTCCTGGTAGCCATCGAGCCAGCGCTTGATGGCTTTCACCTTCTTCATCTGCTCTTCGGCGCGCAGGCGGTCCTCCCAGAAGTCGGGCGCCTGGGTGCGGAGGTCCTCCTCCTCAAACTCTATTTTCTTCTCGTCAATATGGAGGTAGTGGAACAGTTTGTCCGCCCTCTCCAGCACATCCTTCAGTTGGTCTTGTGTAATCATGGGGGTTATTTCATCTTAGTGCTCCACATCCCACTGGATAGGCACATTCTTGAACGTAATCATGCCATTGTGGCCGTCGTAGTCTGCCTGGCTCCAAATCTTCAGCACCTGGAACTCAGTAGCGCTCTTGCGCACATCCTGGAACGCGGCATCCTCGCTCAGCGTCACCTTCACAAAGACACCCTCCTCCACGTCGAAGGTATTGAAGAGACTCGGCGACTTCATCTTGTAGACATTACCGTCGCCATCGGTGGCCATCGTCGTGTTCTGCCCCACCTTGCCACCAAGCCACACCTGCGACTTGTTGAGCTTCATGTTCACCTTCAGCACCACATCCACGTAGCCATAGTTCGTACTGGTCGTCGTGCCATAGACACCTACCAGCTGGACGTCCATCCATTTAGCAGCACCATTGTACATCACGCCGCCACCTTCCAGTTCGACTGCCTGGCCCGTAGCCACGTCAACCTTGTTGTTGGTATTATCCAGTGCTTTGTTCACCTTCTCAAGACCCTTATTGATCTTCTTAAGCAGACCCTGGGCATTCGTTGTCTGTGGCAGAGCCAGCAGTGCGGCGGCAGCGATGCACACCATCATGATTTGCTTTTTCATCTTCATTCGTTTTAACTTGTTAGTAACTATTTTTCCCTTGTAATTCAACATCACTAAAAATCACCTTTTCTATAGGCTGTTGACGGTCTCTATATCGAGTCCCGTGTATTTGGCTATCAGCTCTGCCGGCATACCGTCGGCCTTCATCTTTAGGGCATTATCACGAATGGCTTCGGCACGACCCTCGGCACGACCTTCCGTTCGCCCTTCAGCCCGGCCTTTCTGCTCAGCGCCTGGTCATGGCGTTTAGTGTATCTCGGTAACGTTTCAGGGCATGGTCATACTCCAAGCGCTCCTCTTTTGAGAGTTTACTTACTTCGGCAACCTCTGCCAACCGCTGGAACACAGCATTCTGAGCTGCCCACGGCATTCTATCAAGTATTTCCATACTCATGACACATAATTCTGCCGCAAAGATACGCAAAAAAGCCGAAAGCGCAAAACTTTCGGCTTGGAAATTGCGTTTGGGGTATTGTAAGCTCGATTCAAACTCCACAAACGGTTCCGTTTGTGGAGTTTTCACTGTGTACTCAAACTATTCTCCGTCATCTTCTTCTGCGCGGGTTGCTCTCATCTGGGTCTTGTAGTTCAACGTGACAGTTCCGCCACCGCTCACATTGCCTGTTTTGACATTTTCGGGTTTAATGTAGAAGTCCTGTTTCCCAAACTCACTAGCTTTGTTAAATCCGATCTGACTGACAGACTTAATAGCCTCTACATCCAGGTTAAATGTACCTGTACCGGTAAAGTTTACCCTGTACAAGTCGCCACCGGTCATCACACGTTGCACATATACCTGACAGTCAATCTTGTGCTTGATGGTTCCGTTAAGTATGTTTTTAAAGAGACGCCATATTCCATTGTTACCATTGTTGAAGAACTTGACGAACTGGTCGAGGGTCTGGTCTACGAATGGATACTTCACATCGATGGTGAACTTACCTGTCCCTTCATTACCATTCATTGTGACTGCGATTTCATCGCCTATCAGCAGGTTGCCTGCCTTGTCAATCGTCATATAATTATGCTGGTTGAAGAAACGCTCCACCTCAGTCTGTAAGCGAACGATTCTGTAATTTTCGCTATCCAGAACATCCAGTTCATTTTCCATGTAACCATCCGTTTCCCTTTCGAATACAGGGATGTCGCTTTCATCTTGGTTTGGCCAAAAACTTCTCATATAGCCTATCGACGCAGGATCATACTTGAGTTCCAAACCGTCCAGATGCTGAGTGTCAACTTTTACGCCCTCTGTGGCGAGGTCGATAGTGACAACAATCTTGCCGTCGGCATTGGGAAGCATGAGGTCGAAAGTCTTTTGCGGCTGGTCTTCCTCGTCATAGAGGGTCAGCTGCCAGGGCACCTCATTCTTAGCTACGGCATATTGTGTGAACCATCCTAATGAGGCCGAGCCGTCCTCTTTGATGGTCTTCTTCCATTCTCCCAGATCAGTGGCCTTCTTAGGCATTGTGCTAAAGCCTATTTTCCAACCGGCGAACTGCGATGTTTCACCTTTCTTGCATTTAGAATCCTTGATGATGATACCTACCTTGGTATTCATTATCGCCATCAGGTTCTTGCCGGCCTTGATATAGCTCTTCATCAACTCTGTCTTCACCTTCTTTCTGACAGCCTCAAGCACGCTCTTCAGCTCACCATTCATCAGGTCGGAGTAGTACTCGTCGCTGATCTTTTGGCGCTCAGCCTGCGTGTCCCATATTAAGCCTAACCAGGAGTAGCCCTTCTCCTTGGCATAAGCGTATGCCCAAGTGGTGGCATCGGTGTTATCGTCCCAGAAACGATAGCAATACATACGTACCGACTGCTCAATGAATGTGCTGAGCTGTTGATTGTCCATCTTGCCTTCCTTGAATACGGGATAGAAGTAGTCGAACCAGTCTTGGGTTGTACGGTAATAGTCATGAGGGAACGTGGCGTTCTCGCCCAAACCGTGGCTGCCACCCTTCTTGTATTTCGACTGCGGCCCGCAGGCTTCGTGTCCGGCCTTGCTGTAATAGTAACGGTAGGCACAGCGCAGGTAGTCCAGCTTGTAGGCCTGTGCTGCCGTGCCAAACTTGTTGAGGGCGATGCCGACGAGGGCCACGCTTGCCATCGCCGCCGTCATGGTGGCGGTGCCTATGGCAGTAGCCGCCTGAGTGGCGAGAATGTTCTGCACGGTGCTCAGTGCGCCAGATGCCACCGCGAGGTCGTCGCCCCGAATGTCTGCTGCCGCCACATCAAGTATGCTGACAGCTATACCTAAATAGCCTAAGGCCGTAGAGATGTTGTTGAGCCTGTCGGATGTCCAGCCAAAAGTACCTTCGCCGATGCCTGCCAAGGCATTCCAGAGGCAATCCAGGCCTACACTCTGCAGGAACTGCGCTTCGCTCTTGATCTTCTGTACCATCTGTGCCTCAGGGTCGTCGGAAGAGAAGAGATAAAGCAGCATCTTCGCCGCCTCGTTCAGGGTGTAAAGCTGCGGGCAGGTATCAAAGATCAGGCTGAGGAACTCCTCCTTCGAGAATGTCTTCGACGTGGTGAAGATACTGTATTGGGAAAGGTGGTCGGTCGTAATGACAGCAGTCTGCTGAGCCTCGTCGTACGTAAAGAACACCGGTTCCCATTCGCCCGTTTCCTCATTATAGTAGGCGGCATGAACCGTTTCGTCCTCGCCCACCGAGACAGGTATCACGATGTCGGCCGTACCGCTCAGTTCGTGAGTACCATCAGAGAGGCTGAGGTCAATGGAGAAGCCACGGACGACGCCTTCCAATGCGTTGGGCATCAGCACAGCGTTGCGCACACACAGCTGCACGTCCTCGTCGATACAGGTGGCATCGAACTTTATGCTGCACTTCTGGGCATCAACGGTCAGCGTGGAGTCGTTCAACTCAAACACCTCGGCGTTCTCATAGACGAAGCCCGGCATCCACGTGATGCTGTCAACGGAAGCAACCGTCGTGGTGACGTCGTCCTTGCCGTTACGCTTGATGATGACGCTCTTTCCGTCGTCGGAGAGTTCCATGCTGCTTACCTCGCTCACGGGGATGTTGATGCGCTGCTGTTCGCCATCGGCACCGTTTACCACCATATAGTACTCACGTCCCTGTGCCGGCAGAGGGTTGTACGCCTGATTGCCGATAATACCGCGTGCTATGCCGTCGTCCCACGTCCATTTCTCAGGGAAGTGTCGCCATCCAGGAGCATTGTGATAGGCGTTTTCCGTTCCTGTGGGGACTTGGAGTATGGCCCATTTCATGTTGATTTTCCCCTCAAAGTAGTCATCGGGGATGATTGGCGGCACCACAGCAAGGCATTTGAACGGGTCGCTTATTTCGGGGATGTCCTGGAATGCACCGCCCATCTCGACAATCGAGGCTGGGATGGTGTTCCACTCACGTTCGGGACGCATACTGCGCGGTGCGAGCTTGACAAGAGTGGACGGATACGCACCGTCTGATCTCTCACCGAACGAGATGAGTAGTGTGGTCTTGTTTTTATTATAGATATTGCGCACTACAGCGTCTTCTACTGAGAAGTAGGGATTATCCTCTTCAACAGTGATAATGGACGCAGAATTCCATCCATCGAAAGCAGAGGGGGCAATCTCCCTTACCTTAGAATAGATGCGGAACGTGGGCGTAGTAGTTCCGAAATAGGCACCATGAAACGCAGAGTCGCCAATCACTTCCAGGTTGGTGAAATACTGGTGTACACGGTCGCTGAAACGAGCGCCAGTGAAAGCCTGTCTGCCTAAATAGGTAATGTTGTTAAGCCATGCACCTATTTTGGGGCGGGTGTTGGCAAATGCCTCGTCGTCCACCTCAAAGGCAGGACTGTTGCTGACGATTCCCTGATTGAGGTAGCACAGGTAGAAGGCTTTCTTACCAATGCGCTGGATGTTCTTTCCGATGGTGAGGTGGCGGATCTCCGTGTAGGCGAATGCCTCATCAGGAACACCCTTGATGCCATCGCCCAGCACAAGTGTGTCTATTCTGGTGTAGAAGAAAGATATGGGTTCTATGACTTCAATATTGTCTCCCACAACCAGTTTCTTGATAGAACCCTTGCGATAGAAAGCACGCTGACGTATGCGGTTAACTTGATATGTAGTACCCTCATGTTCAACCGTGGAAGGAATTTCCAAAACATCATGCTGCACGCCCATCCCACCGGCAGGGAAGTCAGTGATTTCAGCTGTGCCATTCTTCAACAACGCATATTGAATGCCATCTATCACTATCTTCTCTGCTTCGTAGGGACGAATTCCTTTGATGATTGATGCGTATGGACTATACGAGGGAAGAACAGCTAATTGGTAAAAACCATCACACATTCCGCTCCATCCGTAATTGAAATGGAAAAAGTTGTTGCTGGTATAGCCGTCACAAACCAATGCATGTCCATCACCGATTTTGGGCCAGCCAACATATAGAACCGGACGGTTCTCATCAAGCTCTGCTTTCAGCACATCACGCAAATCTTCGGCTAAAGAAGTACTGCCGCCATACTCAGTACATGATGGTTCATACCCGAAATTGTCGATTAGTGGTATTTCCCAAACTGGGGTAGGACTTCCATTGGGCTGTCCGTATTCTGTTCCCATGGCATGACCGATGTCTGCCATCAGTCTCGCCACCGCCTCAGCCTGCTCTGCGTTATAGGAATCATATCCTTCTGTCTGGGTAGTACCTATGCCGTAGCGTCCTTCTTTGTATCTGGCACCATAGTTGTCAAGCATATTATTCCAGTTGTAAACATGACCAGAAAAATCCTCATCTCCCACTTTGCCTTGCGACTCCTTGGGCCATTTCCAATAGTTCATCACCTGGGCTACCGCTGTGGGCACACATCCCGTGGCATAGTGACCGGCATACATGTTCCCAAGATCGGTACCTTCGTCAGTTACTTCGGGACAGAACATGTTATAAGGTGCCGTCTGATTCCATGTAGTCGTCAGCAGAGGTTCGACGATGACATTGCCCAAATAGCTGGGGTATGTAGCAGTAGCGGCTCTCCTACGGAGAACAGACATGACAGGATCTTGCCGCAGCGAATCGACGCCAGCGGAATAGACCGTCAGCAGGTCTTTCAACTGTACAGGACAGTTGTCGTAGGAGAACGAGCCGTGGTCGCAGTAGCCGAGCACAACGTCGTCGGCACCATCCTCGCCGGAGACAATCACAAAGCCCTGGTCGTTGCCGAGGTTAACGACGTAGACATTATCCTTCGCTGCCACCTTCGAGCGCATGACGTGCGCCATCGTCGGCTTTATTGGCTTGGCAGGCGCCAAGCGCCGCGACAGCTGCTGCGTCTGCGGACTCTGCGCAAACTGGCGGGCTATCTGCAGAGCCTGCTCTGCGCTGACATCGTCGGCCAGCACGGCGACTGAGACAAGCATCGCCACGATAGCCAAAGTCACACGGCGTAGCCAATTGTGAAATGTGAATTGTGAATTATGAATTGTACATTGTACATTGTACATTGTACATCTGTAAATTGTAAATATCTTCATTGTTTGCGGAACTTAAAGGTGAAACTCTTGGACTTCACCACATAGAAGTCCTTGCCAAGGCTCTCGGTAGGGATGGTGGCGTTGCCGTCGCCGTCAAGGCGGTACTGGCCTACCTGCACACCCTTGATATTATAGATGATCACTTGCGACCCCGGCTCGCCACCACGGACGGTGAGCGTACCGCCACGGAACGAGAACTGCACGTCGGCCTTCACCTTCGCATCTTTAATACCCGTCAATTCATCAAAGCTGATATCGAAATCAATCTTCCTCAGTTTGTAGATGGGGTATGTCACACTGGTCTTCGTGGTTGTCAGCACCAGGTCATTGCCGCTATACGTCACCACTGGCTTCTCCGTGAACGCAAATGTCGCCACCGTGCCGTCGTTCTGATAAACAACCACGGCTTTCTGTGCCCACAGGACGACAGCAGCCAACAACAGTAATGCGGTTAATAGATGTCTCTTCATTTCGTTGTAGTATTAGGTTTCTGCTGCAAAGATACGATTAAGTGAGCAGAAAACCAAATTTTATTTGGATTTTCTCGAATGAAAGTTCCTTAGACAAAGTCAGAGATAGGCAAAAAAGCCGAAAGCGCATAACTTTCGGCTTGGAAATGCTATTTAACTACATTCGAACTCATATAAAATGTTAAATCTTCGCATAAATTATATAAGAATGCATATAAATTTGGAATAATTGTGTACTTTTGCATTCGAAATAATATAATTTTATATGGAAAGGACTAAATTATCGTTGGTTGTGAAGGCTTTGCGCAAGGAAAACGGCCTCACACAAGAAGACTTGGCCATGAAGTCGGGTGTCGGGCTGTGCTTCATTCGCAATCTGGAGCAGGGCAAACTTTCATTGAGGATGGACAAGGTGAACCAGCTCCTCGACCTGTTTAACTATGAACTAACAGCTACGAAACGCTCATGAGGCAGGCAGAAATATATCGCAAGGACATACTGGCCGGTATATTGACGGAGGATGGCGGTGAATACCGCTTCTGTTATGACGGTTCCTATCTCATGCGAGACGATGCCTTGCCCATAAGTCTGACATTGCCTTTGCAAGAGGAGGTATTTGTCAGTCCCGTTTTGTTTCCGTTCTTTGACGGTCTGATACCCGAAGGTTGGTTGCTCGATGTGGCACTTCGCAATACCGACATCAGCATCCTTGACCGCATGTCGCTACTGCTGCTGTGCTGCAAGGAGTGCATAGGTTCAGTCAGTGTCGTACCAGTTCAATAAATTGTATATCGTAAATTAATCGTAAATGCCAAAGTGTCTATATTGCTATAAGCCGTTAGAAGAGGGGCAGAAAGACTTTCATCCGCAGTGTGCCAGGAAGTTTTTCGGACTGCGGGAAGCACCCCTGCTGGAATACCGTCATGAAGACCTAGACAGTCTGGCTGAACAAGTCATTCGTGCCCAAACATCGCTGACAGGTGTACAGCCTAAATTGTCGTTGAACCTCGATAAGCACGAAGGTTGTAGCCGCTTGACGATAGTCGGCCTTTGGGGTGATTTCATCTTCAAGCCTCAGACAGAGAGCTATCCGCAGCTGCCCGAGAATGAGGATCTGACCATGCACCTCGCTGAGGTAGCGAAAATCAGCGTTGTACCCCACAGCCTCATTCGTATGGCTGATGGGAAGCTGGGGTATATCACTCGCCGCATCGACCGCACAAGGAATGGAGAGAAGATAGACATGGAAGATCTGTGCCAGCTGACGCTGCACCCCACGGAGTACAAATACAAGGGTTCGCACGAGCAGATAGCAAAGACCATCATGCAGTATTGCGACATGCCGAAGCTCGCCCTCACCAACTACATGCAGTTGCTGCTCTTCTGCTTTGTCACGGGCAATAACGACATGCATCTGAAGAACTTCTCGCTCTACCGACCGGCCAATGCCTATCAGCTCACTCCCGCCTACGACCTCCTGAATATTGCCATTGCCAATCCCAAGGACAAAGAGGAACTGGCTCTGACGCTCTTTGGGCGCAAGTCGAAATTCCAACTGGATGATTTTCTGAAAGCCGCAACGACAATGGGACTGGAGCAGAACGTCGTGATGCGTCTTATTGGGAACATGCACAAAGTCCTCCCGAAGTGGAAACAGCTCATTCAAGATTCTTTCCTCAGCGAAGAGATGAAGGACGGATATGAGCAACTTCTCATGTCAAAATTAAGCAGACTAACGATATAAGCAGATATGATCAGGGGCTCCGACCCCATGATCAACTTATAGTCCAATACCCGCCACTTTTCGCGCAATACCCGCCACCTATTTCAAAAAAGGTGGCACTTATTGTGAAAGAAGTGGTCTGTTTACCCCATAGAGGTACCTCAATCTCCCGAAACGCCTTTGTACAAAGGTATTTCAGACAGGTATAGGTATATCTCAGCCAAAAGCAAACTATCAGTTCTTCAGTTTCCGCTTAATCTTCATCAGCTCGTCCCAGTGGCGCATGGCCTCCTGTTCGCCTATGCGGATCATGCGGGCGCTGTTCTTGTTGCCGAAGCTGGAGGCGTCCATGTCGGGCAGGGGCGGATGGATATAGACGGTGGAGAGTTTGATGTTGTCGGCGTATTTCTTGATGTCCGGACGCTTGGCCACCCAGTTGACGAGACCGCCGAAACCCAGCATATCGGCCATGCCACCGAGGATGCCGAAGTCATAGTCCTTAGGTTTCTGCTCGGCCTGCTGGAGGTCGATGGCGATGATGATGTCGGCACCCATGGCCTTGACGACGTCCACGGGCAGGTTGTTGAGCATACCGCCGTCGACAAGTCGCACGCCGTCGCGGCTGACGGGCTTGAAGATGCCGGGGATGGCCATGGAGGCACGGATGGCAGTGGAGAGGCGTCCGTCCTTGATGATGACCTCGCGGGCGTTACGGAAGTCGGCAGCAACACAACGGAAAGGTATGCGCAGCGACTTGAAGTCGCGACAGCCCTTGGCACAGGCCATGGAGTCGACCATCCGCTCGACACGCTCGCCGCGCATAACGCCAAAGCCGCCGATGTCGCCGTTGCTGAGGTCGCCCATGACGGGGAAGCCGAAGATATAGGTGACGCCGTCCTTCACCGTATAGGGCTCGTTGCCCACGTCGTCGCGGCGGTCGGTGAGGAGCGTCAGCCACTCCTGCTGACAGAACATCGAGTCGAGCTCGGCGGCGGTATAGCCGGCAGCATAGAGTCCGCCGACGATGGAGCCGATGGACGTGCCGGCGATGTAGTCGACGGGGATGCCCGCCCGCTCAAGAACCTTCAGCACGCCCACCTCGGCAGCACCCTTGGCTCCGCCTCCGCCAAAGACCAGTCCGACCTTGGGACGGGCGGCGGTAACGGTAGAGCCCAGCGGTGAAACGCCTGTGGTAACGACGAAAAGGAGGAGCAGGAGGAGCTTTCTCATAGAGCTGGGATTGGGGTTATGAGACCTATGGGGCCTAAGAGCCTTATGAGACTATTCGGCGTACATGGCGTCGATCTGGGCCTTGTAGTTCTCGTTGAGGACGCGGCGCTTGATCTTGAGGGTGTTCGTCAGCTCGCCACGCTCAATGGAGAAGCCGTGGGGCAACAGGGTGAAGCGCTTGATCTGCTCGTAGTGGGCCAGCTGCTGCTGGAGGGTGTCTATGCGCTCCATCATCATCTCGTGGATCTGCGGGTTCTGGCAGAGATCCTCGCGGCTCTCGAAGCTGATGCCGTGGCTGCGGGCATACTCCTCGAGCAACGGGTAGACGGGGATGATGAGTGCTGAGACGAACTTGCGCTGGTCGGCGATGATGGCTATCTGGTCGACGTACTTGTCGACGAGGATCTTCGACTCAATCATCTGCGGGGCGATATACTTCCCGTTGGAGGTCTTGAAGAGGTCCTTGATACGCTCCTTCAGGAACAGCTCGCCGTCCTGGAGGTAGCCGGAGTCGCCGGTGCGGAAGTAGCCGTCGTCGGTAAACGCCTGACGCGTCAGGTCTTCGCGGTTAAAGTAGCCACGGGTGATGGTGGGACCCTTGAGCAGCACCTCGCCCTCGTCGCTGATGCGGATGGAGATGCCCTCGATGGGTATGCCCACGGAGCCAACGGTCCAGGGCTCGCCGAGGTGGTTACAGGAGACGGTGGCCAGCGACTCGGTGAGTCCGTAGCCGACGACCATATTGATGCCGATGGCATGGACAAACTCCTCAACCTGCGGGTTGACGGTGGCACCTGCCGTGGGGAAGAAGTGGGCATTCTCCAGGCCCAGCTCCTTGCGGACCAGCGAGAAGACGGTCTTGTTGATCATCTCGTACTCCAGATGGAGTGCCACGGGCGGGCGGCGGCCCTTCGAGAGATACTCGATGTTATGACGGCGCCCCACCTCGAAGGCATGGCGGAAGAGCTTGCGCTGCACGGGGCCGGAGCTCTCAATCTTCTCCTGCACACCCATGTAGACCTTCTCCCAGAAACGGGGAACGGAGGACATACACGTCGGGTGTGTCTGCTTCATCGACTGCTGCACCTCCTGCGGGTAGGTGTTGATAATGAGGCGGGCACCGGCGGTGAGACAGAGAATCTTCCAGCCTTTCTCGAAGATGTGGGTGAAGGGCAGGAAGTTCAGTACACGGTCGTTCTCGCCGACGGGCACGCACTTGCCGTTGGCCACCATGGCGGCATGGTACTGTCCACAGGTGAGGATGACACCCTTGGAGTCGCCGGTGGTGCCGCTGGTATAGAGGATGTTCGCGATGTCGTCCATCGACGCGTCACGCTGGCGGCTCTCCACCTCCGACTGGCGGGGCAGTCCGTCGCCGAGCTTCAGGAAGTCGTTGAAGTACATCGTCGACTGGTCGCCCTCGGCCAGACGCACCTGACGGTCGAAGACGATGATGCGCTCCAGCGTGCTGCACATCGGGAAGACGCGGTGGGCCTTGTCGTACTGGTCCTGTTCGCCGACGAAGAGGAAGCGCACCTTCGCGTCGGCCAGCATGAACTGTATCTGCTGCTCGGACGAGGTAGCATAGAACGGGATGGTGACGGCGCGGATGCCCCAGGCGCCGAAGTCACAGTAGAGGTACTGTGCGGAGTTCTGCGAGAAGACGCCGATATTCTCCTGCACCTTCACGCCGAGGTTCAGCAGGGCATTGGAAACCTGCTTCACCGCCTGCGAGAACTGGTTCCATGAACACGACTTCCACTCCGTAGCGCCGAAGTCACGATAGATAAGCACTTCGCGGTCGCCGTACTTAGCGGCCTGGTCGTGGATGAGTCGGGATAAGTGGCTTAATGTCTGCATAACATCTGGAATTTGGGGGCAAAATTACGAAAAAAGGCCGAAAGCACCAAACTTTCGGCCGAATTTCATAACATACATTAATGATCAGACAAAGCTGATGACGCCCTGCAGAGGCTCTTGCGGGATATCGTTGGCAGGGTTAGGGTCTACGTCGCCGGAGGCCTGACGGCGTATGCTGTCAAGAATCTCACGGGTACGTTTATAGGTTGGTGTCGACTCTACGGCCGAGATGACATCGTCGTTGTCAAGGTCTTCGGGACGGAAGAGGTAGATGTGGGGACGACGCTTGTAGCGCTTCGTGGTGCCCGGGTCGCCATAGTAGCGTCCGCGACGCTCCTCCTTGGCGGCAGCACGCTCCTGCTCCTCGGCGATGCGGTTGGCCTCCTCCTGCGAGTGCTTGCGCAGACGGGCGTCCATACCGTCGACATTCGAGATGCCGAAGCCGGTGGCAAGGATGGTGACCTTCACCTTCTTGCCCAGCTCGGGGTCGATGGCCACGCCCCACTTGATTTCGAAGTCGCCGAACTTGTCCATGAAGTCGTTGACGTAGTTCATCTCCTCCATCATGAAGTTGTCGCCGGCACCCTTCTCCTCGTTGAAGGCGATAGAGAGCAGAATCTTCTTCGAGTTGAAGACGTCGTTGTCGTTGAGCAGCGGCGAGTTCAGGGCGTCGTCGATAGCCTTCTTCACACGATCCTCGCCCTCGCCGTAGCCTGTCGACATGATGGCGACGCCACCATCCTTCAGGACGGTCTTCACGTCATTGAAGTCGAGGTTGATGAGTCCGTGGACGGTGATGATCTCAGCAATGGACTTCGCAGCCACCGACAGTGTGTCGTCGGCCTTGCCGAAGGCGGCCGTCAGCGAGAGGTCGGGGTAGATCTCGCGCAGACGCTCGTTGTTGATGACCAGCAGGGCGTCGACGTGCTTCGCCATCTCCTCGACACCGTCGAGGGCCTGGTCAATCTTCTTCGCACCCTCGAAGCGGAAGGGGATGGTGACGATGCCCACGGTGAGGATGCCCAGCTCCTTCGACACACGGGCGATGACTGGAGCTGCACCGGTGCCGGTGCCGCCACCCATGCCGGCGGTGATGAACGCCATGCGGGTGCCGTCGCTAAGCATATCCTTGATGTCCTCAAGGCTCTCCTCGGCAGCTGCGCGGGCTTTCTCGGGCTTGTTGCCGGCACCGAGGCCCTCTTTACCGAGCTGCAGGTGGACGGGCACGGGCGAGTCGTTGAGTGCCTGTGCGTCGGTGTTGCAGAGTACGAACGTGACGTCGTGGATGCCCTCGCGGTACATGTGGTTGACGGCATTGCCGCCACCGCCGCCGACGCCGATGACTTTGATGATGCTATGCTCCTGCTCCGGCTCGCCGAAGTCGAGGATATTCATTGTATTCTTGTTATCTATCATAATTTTTTATGGGACTAATGGGACTTATGGGTATAATGGGAGTAATGGGAGTATAGGTTATTCTTCGTCCTCAATCATCTTCTTACCGAAGTTCAGGACACCCTTCTTGAACTTGTTCCAGGCGCTGTTCTCACGGCGCTGACGCTCGCGCTCAGCGGCCTCGGCCTCTTCCTTCTCGCGCTGCAGGCGTTCCTCCTCCTCACGTTTGAGACGGGCCTCCTCCTCGGCCTTCTGCTTCTCGGCCTCGGTACGGATGACGCCAGCGGGAATCTCGCCGGGCTTACGGGCGGGGCGCTGGTCAGGACCCTCGACGACGATGCTCGGCTTGCTGCTGTTGAAGAGGTCGGCGTTCGGGTCGATGTCGGCACCGCCGCAGTTCATGTCGCCCTTCATCAGCAGGCCCAGGACGGTGTTCATCATCGCGTTCTTCGACTTGATGTCGTCATTGCCGCCGACAATGGCGGGGATGGGCGCCTTGGCCACACGGACCTTCTCGATATGGGTATGGCTCTGGAAGGCACGCTCGATGTTCGGCATATTGGCACCGCCACCGGTGAGGATGATACCACCGAGCAGCTTGTCGCAGTACTCGCTGGGCACCTGGTACCAGGCGTTCTCGACAATCTCCTCGAGACGTCCCTCGACAATCTCGATGAACTTGCGGCTCTCCACCTGACGATCCTGGTCGATGGAGTATTTCAGGTTGTTGTCAATCTCGTTGTTATCGGTATAGGCCGAGCCGTACTTCAGCTTCATCTTCTCGGCATCACTCTCCTCCATCTGGAGGGTGGCGATGTCCTTGGTGATGTTGGCACCGCCGAGGGGTATGACGGCGAGGTGGCGCAGGATGTTCTTCGAGTAGACCGAGACGGTGGTGGTGTCGGCGCCGATGTCGACGAGGGCGCAGCCCGAACGGCGCTCCTGCTCGGTGAGCACGGCGTCGGCGAGGGCCAGCGGGGCGTTGAGAATCTCGGCGATGGGTATGCCGGCGGCCTCGAAGCACTTGTTGAAGTTCTTGTAGAACGCCTTGCGCTGAAGGATGTTCAGGTAGTTGCCTTCAAGACGCGTACACTGGATGCCCACGGGGTCCTGCTGGTACTGTGAGTCGACCTTGTACTCCTGGACGGCGGTGTCGAGAATCTCGAGGTCGGCATAGTCCATGGTGCGGTTGGCGTCGACGAGCTCATCGACCATCGCCTCGGTGACGATGGTGCCGGCAGCAAGGTCGCGGGCCACGGCGTTACGAACACCGCGGATGGACTGTCCGCTGACGCCGACGTACACCTGTGCCACCTGCTGATGCAGCTGGTTCTCGAGTTTCTTCACCACACTCTGCAGGCACTGCGCCGTCTTGTCGATGTTATACACTACGCCCTTGCGGATGAATGCCGACGAGGGCTCCTTGACCACGGCCAGCACATTGACGCTGCCGTCAAGGTTCTTCTGTCCCGCGATACCCGTCACCTTCGATGAACCGAGTTCGATAGCTACGATAAAATCCTTCATATCATTAATGTCTTAATTTCTTCTAAACTTCTTAACTTCTCTAACTTCTTAACTCCTCTTTACTCCCTTCCTCTTCTTACAGATGATCTGGTTGCCGAACTCCACGCTAATGCGCTCGTAACGGTTCCAGCCGGCATGGCTCAGACCGTACTTATAGAACTTCCGCAGGCGGTCCAGCTTCTCGGGAATGTCGGTGGGCGCACCGAGATAGGCGATGTGGTCGCCCACACGCGGCACCAGCTCCAGCGAGCCGTCGCCAAGGACGTTGAGCTGCACAATCTGGTTCTGCCAGAACTTGTCATCGCGCAGGCTGTTGGCCAGCGGTGCTAGCACACGCTGGGCATAGTTGCGACTGATGGCGCCGGTGGCGACGATGAGGTCCGTCGTCAGTCCCGTCGCCGGCAGGATGTCGCCATGATCGTCGAGATAGTAACGCTCGCCCGAGGACGGCATGACATGGAGCACGGGCAGCCGCTGGCGCAGGGCTATGCACACATGGCCGCTCTGCGTCTTGTAGCACTCCGCCTGGTCCACGAAGGGACTCTTCTCCAGTGTCTCCTCAATCTGTCGGGTAGAGACAAACTGCAGGGGCTGGTTCAGGGGATACAGCTGCTGGCGCTCCAAGAGACGCTTCACCTCGGCAGGGTTCAGGAAGCCCTCACCACTGCCTTGGGCGATGTCAATCTTCACCTCGGAGCACACCGTCGCCTTCTCGACCGGACGGTTGAACACCGTGGCGGCCATCACGAGGTAGACGGCGATGACGACGTCGACGACAATGATCAGGGTTTTCTTCCAGTTGAACACCATGGGTATTTACGATTTAGCCATTTTCTATTTATTTTTATTGAGCAATTTAGCCATTTCCGGCACCATATTGTCCAGGTCACCGGCACCGAGGACGATGAGGACGTCGAAGCGACGGCTCTCCACCAGCTGTAGCACGTCGGCCTTGCGGATAAGCTGCTTCTCGACACCAGGGGCGAGGTTGTCGTAGATGAGCTGCGACGTGACACCCGGTATGGGTTCCTCGCGGGCGGGGTAGATCTCGGTGAGGATCACCTCGTCGAGCTGACTCAGTGCCTCAGCGAAGTCCTTGTAGAAGTCGCGAGTACGCGTGTAGAGGTGGGGCTGGAAGATGGCGGTGATATGACGGCCACGATACAGCTCACGGATGCTGCGCGCACTCTGGTAAATCTCCTTCGGATGATGGGCATAGTCGCTGAGGAAGACGAGCTCCGGCGTGTTGATCTTGAAGTCGAAGCGACGGTCCACGCCGCCGTAGGTCTTCATGCCCTGACGCAGTTCGTCGGCGGTACAGCCATTGAGCTGTGCCATAGCCATGGCCGCGATGCCGTTCTCGATGTTGATGGGAACAGGCTGTCCCAGCTCGATGCCTCGGACGGTCTCTATCGGCGAGACGAAGTCGAAGGTGATGGTGCCGTTCTCGATGACGATATTCTCGGCATGGAAGTCACCCTCGGTGAGCGCATAATCATAGCGGCGCACGCCGTCCTGAAGGTCGGCCTTCATCTCCAGGTCGCGGTGGATGATCAGGGCACCACCGGGCTGGATGAGGGTCGTATAGTGGCGGAAGCTCTCGAGGTAGGCCTCCTTCGTACCGTAGATGTCCAGATGGTCGGGGTCGGTGGAGGTGATGACCGTCATCCACGGCTGCAGCCAGTGGAAGGAGCGGTCGAACTCATCGGCCTCGATGACGACGAAGTCGCTGTCCGAGAGGATATAGTTCGTGCCGTAGTTCTTCGAGATGCCGCCGAGGAAGGCGTTACAGTCGAGATGACTCTGGTGCAGGATATGGGCGCACATCGTCGACGTCGTCGTCTTGCCGTGGGTACCAGCCACGCAGAGACCTTTCATCTGACGTGTCAGCGTGCCGAGCACCTGTGCGCGCTTCTGTATCTCGAAGCCGTTCTCGCGGAAGTACACCAGCTCCTGGTGGTCGGCGGGGATGGCGGGGGTGTAGATGACAAGACACGACTGCGGCTGGCGGCAGGCCTCGGGAATCTTTTCTACTGCCTCCTCATAGTGGATGAGCATACCCTCCTCTTCCAGTTGGTGTGTCAGCGTGCTGGGCGTCTTGTCGTAGCCGGCCACCACGAGGCCACGCATCAGGAAGTAGCGGGCGATGGCGCTCATGCCGATGCCACCGGCACCGACGAAGTAGACAGCTTTGATATCTTGATTCTTCATAATGGGTCTTATGAGTCTTATGGGACTTATGGGTTATTAATGGTTTGCTAATTTTATCACTTCCTTGGCAATGATCTCGGCGGAGTTGGGCAACGCCAGCTTCAGCACGTTCTCGCGCAGCGACTGGAGCTTGGCATCATCGCGTACGGTGTCGACAGCCAACTGCAGCAGCATACCGGGGGCATCGGCATCGCGGACGTAGAGGGCGGCATCGCGGTTGGCCAGCGCCAGGGCGTTCTTCGTCTGGTGGTCCTCGGCCACGTTGGGACTGGGCACCAGGATGACAGGCACACCCAGGAGACAGAACTCACTGATGCTGCCGGCACCGGCACGGCTCACCACAAGATCGGCAGCCTTATAGGCGGCACCCATATCAGTGATGAAGTCCATGACCTTGAGGTTGGGGAGTTCCTTCCCCTTCAGACGTGCGGCAATCTCCTCGCTGTAGTACTTGCCGGTCTGCCAGATGAACTGCACGCCACTGTCCTTGACGATGTCCAGGTGCTGGAGCACGCTCTCGTTGATGGTGCGGGCGCCCAGACTGCCGCCGACGAGGAGGACGGTCTTCTTCGTGGGGTCGAGCCCGAAGGAGCGTACAGCCTCATCGTGGGTGATGGTCGTCTCGAGCAGCTGCTGGCGCACGGGGTTGCCGGTGAGCATAATCTTCTCGGCGGGGAAGAAGCGCTCCATACCCTCGTAGGCCACACAGATCTTCTCAGCGCCCTTCGCCAACTGTTTGTTGGTCAGTCCGGCATAGCTGTTCTGCTCCTGCAGCAGCGTCGGGATACCTAAGCTGTTTGCGGCACCAAGAGCGGCGCTGCTGGCATAGCCGCCGACGCCGACGGCCACCTGAGGCTTGAAGTCGCGCAGGATTTTCTTCGCCAGCCACTTGCTACGGAGATAGTCGATGGCGACGCCGATATTGGCGGGCTTCCATAGCGGACGGAAGAACCCGCGGATGGGCAGGCCCTTGATGTCGTAACCGGCAGCCGGCACACGCTGCATCTCCATACGTCCCTGGGCACCCACGAACAGGATCTTCGCGTCGGGGCGCAGGGCTTTCACGGCGTTGGCAATGGAGACGGCGGGAAAGATGTGTCCGCCGGTGCCGCCGCCGCTGATGATGACTCGTAATTCCTTATCCATACGCTTCTTCGGTTTATATTCGGTCTATTTCTAATCGTTATCGTTGTCTGTCACACTCGTCTGACGGGCCTCACGGATGTCGCTACGCAGCTTGGCCGATCGGCTGACGCTCAGGATGGCGCCGATATAGGCACAGTTGATGATCGTCGACGTGCCACCCTTGGAGATCAGCGGCAGCGGCTGTCCCGTGACGGGTGCCAGTCCGACGGCCACCATCATGTTGAACACTGCCTGGATGACCAGCAGCAGCGCCAGTCCCATGACGAAGAACGCCGGGAAGTTGTTCTCGCAGCGCGACGCGATGCGGGCGGCACGGTAGAGGAGCACGACATAGAGGAACACCACCACGGCAGCACCGACGATGCCCATCTCCTCGATGATGATGGCGTAGATGAAGTCCGAGAAGGCCTGCGGCAGGTAGTCGCGCTCCACGGAGTTGCCGGGACCCTTGCCGATGATGTTCGACGAGACGATGGCGATGTTCGCATGGGCCACCTGCATATCCTTGTCGAGGTCGAACTCCTCGGGGGGCACCTCCTTGCCTTCGAGGTGCTTCATGATGCGGTTACGCCACGTGGCAAAGCGGTGGAACATACCACCACCCTTGATGGCGTCCTTGTCGACCTCCTCCTCGCCGGCGGCATTGACCACCTCGGTCATGTGGTTCTCTTCGGTACGATCACCGTCGATGCTGCCCAGTGTCATGACTGCCGTCAGGAACAGCGCCACGGCGATGGCAGCGGCACCCATCAGGCGTCCCAACTGTGACATCGGTATGCGTCCAATGAACATCATCAGGAAGATGACGGCACAGAGCAGTGCTGCCGTCGAGAGGTTCTCGATGCCAATGAGGAAGGCGATGGGCAGCAGGACGACGAGGATATACCTGAAGGCATTACGATCGGCACCGTTCTCACGCTGCGTGGCGCTGAGTATCTGTGCCGTGACGAGCACCATCGTTCCCTTGGCAATCTCCGACGGCTGGAAGGTGAAGTGGAAAATGGAGATGACACGGTTGGCACCGTTAATGCTCTCGCCGCCGATGAGCACCCAAAACAGGGTGACGAAGGTGACAATCAGCAGGAAGGGCGTCAGCAACTTAAAGTAGCGACAAGGAATATTCAGGGTGAATACCGCCACGACGACGCCGAGGAGGATCATCGCCATGTGGTAGATGATCGGCCCCATGTAGTTCTGGCTCTTATACGTCAGGTTGCTCGAAGCCGAGAAGACTTCGACAATGCTGATCATACAGAGGAAGAAGAACACCATCCATACGACCTTGTCGCCCTTAAAGAGATTGCCTATTTTCTTTTCCATTCTATTCTATTGTTATGGGGCCAATGGGACCTATGGGACCTATGAGACCTATGGGACCTATGGGACTCATGAGACTTATAAGTTCCTGGCCAGTTCCTTGAACTGCTCGCCACGGTCCTCCATGTTCTTGAAGAGGTCGAACGAGGCGCAGCAGGGAGAGAGCAGCACCGTCTCACCGGGTTGTGCCAGTTCGTAGCAGGCGGCGACACAGTCCTTCATGGAGTGGGTGTCGCGCACGGGGATGCCCAACTGGTCGAAGTTGTCGTGCAGCTTCTGGTTGTCGGCACCGAGGTAGACCAGCGCCGAGCACTTCTCCTTGATGAGCGGGAACAGCGGCGAGTAGTCGTTACCCTTGTCCTTGCCGCCGACTATGAGCACCACCTTCGTCTTCATGGCCTCCAGGGCATACCAGCAGGCATCGACATTCGTGGCTTTCGAGTCGTTGACGTAGTGGACGCCACGGACGTCGCAGACCTTCTCCAGACGATGCTCCACGCCGGGGAAGTCGCTCAGCGAGCGGCGGATGTCCTCCTTCTTGATGCCGGCGATGTTGGCAGCCAGTCCGGCGGCCAGCGAGTTGTAGATATTGTGACGCCCCGTCAGGCTCAGACTCTCCTGTTCCATGTTGAAGGGCGTGGGATACTCCAGCTTGTACTGGCCTGCCTCGATGTAGCCGATGACACCGCCCTTTTTCACGTCGGAGAACGGACACTGCACGGCCTTGATGTCGTACTTCTGCAACTCCTTCGCGATGATGGGGTCGTCGGCCCAGTAGATGAAGGCGTCCTGCGGCGTCTGGTTCTGGATGATACGCATCTTGGCATCGGTATAGTTCTGCATCTTGTTGTCGTAGCGATCCAGGTGGTCGGGGGTGATGTTCAGCAGGATGGCGATGTTCGCACGGAAGCGATACATATTGTCCAACTGGAACGACGACAGCTCGATGATGTAGTACTCATGGGGATCCTCGGCGACCTGCAGGGCCAGCGAACGGCCGATGTTTCCGGCCAGGCCGGCATCGTAACCTGCCTGCTTGAAGATATGGTAGATGAGCGATGTGGTCGTCGTCTTGCCGTTGGAGCCGGTGATGCAGACCATCTTCGACGTCGTGTAACGGCCGGCGAACTCTATCTCGCTGATGATGCCAATGCCCTTGGCGATGGCCTTGGCGACCATCGGTGCGGTGTCGGGGATGCCGGGCGACTTGATGATCTCGTCGGCATTGAGGATCTTCTCCTCGGTATGCTGGCCCTCCTCCCACGCTATCTGGTGGTCGTCGAGCTGCTTCTTGTACTTATCGGCAATCTTCGACATATCCGACACGAACACGTCGAAGCCCTCTTTCTTCGCCAGCACGGCGGCTCCTGCACCGCTCTCGCCGGCTCCTAATACGACTATTCTCTTCATCTTTTATCTGATCTTCAGTGTAATTATCGTCAGCGCCGCCAGGATGATGGTGACAATCCAGAAGCGGAACGTAATCTTCGACTCATGGAACTGACGCTGCGGCCAGCCACGGAGGATATAGTGAGACGTCGGGTCGAGCTGGGAGTCGAGACGACGGAAGTTGTCGTGGATCGGGGTGGCACGGAACACGCGCACACGCTTGCCCTTGCGTTTCATCAGCTTGAACCACTGCGTCTGGATAATGACGCTCAGGCTCTCGACGAAGAAGATGCCGCAGAGGATGGGCAGCAGCAGCTCCTTGTGGATAATGACGGCGCAGACGCCGATGATGCCGCCGATAGTCAGCGAGCCGGTGTCGCCCATGAACACCTGGGCGGGGAAGGCGTTATACCACAGGAAACCGATCATCGCACCGATGAACGCGGCGAGGAACACCACCAGCTCCTCGGCATGGGGGATGTACATGATATCGAAGTAGGCGGCGTAGATAATGTGTCCCGACACGTAGGCCAGGACCAGTAGCGCCACGCCGATGATGGCAGAGTTACCGGCACACATACCGTCCATGCCGTCGTTCAGGTTGGCACCGTTCGACACGGCCGTCACCACGAGGATGGTCAGGATGACGAAGAGCACCCAGCCGGCGGCCACCTTGTAGTCGCCGAGGAACGCCATGACGTTCGAGTAGTTCAAGTTGTGGTTCTTCACAAACGGGATGGTCGTCTGCAGCGACTTCACCGCCTCCTTCTGGTGCTTCACCACCAACTCCTGGTTCTGCTGCTGCACGGTGACATTCTCGCGCACCACGGCATCGGGACTGAGCCAGAGCGTCAGTCCGACGATGAAGCCGATGGACACCTGACCCACAATCTTGTACTTACCCTTCAGGCCGTCCTTGTTGCGGCGGAACACCTTGATATAGTCGTCCAGGAAGCCGAGGAAGCCCAGCCACACGGTCGTCACAATCATCAGGATGATATAGATATTACGCATACGGGCCAAGAGCAGCACCGGCACGAGGATGGCGACGATGATGATTAGGCCGCCCATCGTGGGCACACCTTTCTTCTGCTCACCGAAGGGGTCGATGGCGGGGTCGCGCTCCGTCTCAAAGATTTTCTTCCGGCGCATATACTTGATGAAATACTCACCGAACCATGCCGACACTGCCAGCGCCAGGATCAGCGCCAGGAGCGAACGGAAGGAGATGTACGACCAGAGGTGTGACCCCGGGACGCCAAACTGCTCTAAGTATCTGAAGACGTAATATAGCATCTTGTTTCCTCTTTATGTCGTTATGTCGTTATAACGTAATGACGACGGTTAGTTATTGATTAAAGCACTCGCGGATGACCTCATGGTCGTCGAAGTGGTGCTTGACACCCTTCACATCCTGATAGTCCTCATGGCCCTTGCCGGCAACGAGGATGACGTCACCCTTCTCAGCCATCATACAGGCGGTACGGATGGCCTCGCGGCGGTCGACGATGCTCAGCACCTTCTTCATCTGACGGGCGTCGAGACCGGCCAGCATATCGTTGATGATGTCCTGCGGCTCCTCGAAACGGGGGTTGTCGCTGGTGATGATGACACGGTCACTCTGCTTCACCGCCTCCTGGGCCATCAGTGGACGCTTGCCCTTGTCGCGGTTGCCACCGGCACCACAGACGGTGATAACCTTCCCCTTGCCGTCGAGTACCTCGTGGATGGCGTTCAGCACATTCTCCAGGGCATCGGGGGTATGGGCGTAGTCGACGATGGCCGTAAAGCCCTCCGGCGAACGGATGGGGTCAAGACGGCCGTTGACGCTCTTCAGCGTGCTCATCGTGACGAGGATGTCCTCGGGACGCTGGCCGAGCATGACGGCGGCGCCGTAGACGCAGAGGAGGTTCGACACATTGAACTTACCGATGAACTGCACGCCCACCTCATGGCCGTCCATCTCGAGGTACATCCCCTCGAAGTGGCACTCGATGATACGGGCGCGGAAGTCGGCCATCTGACGTGTGGAGTAGGTCTTCACCTGTGCCTTGGTGTTCTGTACCATGAACAGGCCGTTCTTGTCGTCGAGGTTCGTGATGGCGAAGGCGTCCTTGTCGAGCATATCGAAGAAGGCTTTCTTAGCGTCGCGGTAGTTCTCGAAGGTCTTATGGTAGTCCAGATGGTCGCGCGTCAGGTTGGTGAACAGGCCACCGGCGAAGCGCAGACCGCCAATACGCTGCTGGGCGATGGCATGGCTCGAGCACTCCATGAACACGTACTCGCAGCCGGCAGCGGTCATCCGCTCCAGCAGTTCGTTGAGCTCGATGGGGTCTGGGGTGGTATGGCTGGCTGCCACGGCCTCGCCGTCGATGTAGTTGCACACCGTCGACAGCAGGCCGCACTTGTATCCGAGCTTACGGAACATATGATATAATAAGGTGGCGATGGTCGTCTTACCATTGGTGCCCGTCACGCCCACCAGCTTCACCTTCGACGTGGGGTCGCCGTGGAACAGCGTGGCAACGGGGCCGACGGCGGTCTCCGTCGACGGCACCTGCACATAGGTGACACCGGCAGCCTGCTCCGTCGGCAGGTCCTCGCAGAGCACAGCCACCGCTCCCAGCTCAATGGCTTTCGCGATGTACTGATGCCCGTCGGTCTGTGTACCCTTGATGGCTACGAAGAGGTAGCCCGGCTTCACCTGACGGGAGTCGATCTTGATGCCGCTCACCTCGACATCGGCATCACCGACGATGGTCGTCGGCGTGATGTTCTTAAATAGCTCGCTCAGTCTCATATCTTTCAATTTTTACTGATTCCATCGGTATTTTTTACACTTCCAACTCCAGCTCGCAGACCATGCCGCGCTCGATGGCCTTGCCCGGCATCAGGCTCTGTGATTTCACCTTGCCGCGGCCATGGAGACGGACCTTCAGACCGCTATGCTCCAGCTGGTAGACGGCATCGCGGGCACCCATGCCACGCACGTCGGGGACGGTGCCGCTGTAGGTCTTCGGCTGCGGTGCCTGCTGACCCTTGGCGCCGATACGGTTCAGGACATAGCTCGCCGCCTGACCGTTGCCGCCCTTCACGTCGGCCACGAAGCTCGACGTCGTGTCGCGGGCATCCTCGACGCGCCGCTTCAGGCTCTGGGCCATGACACCCTCGGAGATATGGCGGAAGACGACGCCGCTCATGCCGCCACCGGAGGCGGGCAGGCCGGTCTTTCGCAGACAGACGATACAGGTGTAGCGCGGATCGTCGGCAGGGAAGTAGCCGGCGAACGACAGCCAGTAGCGGGTGGTACCGGAGTGGTAGCCGCCACGCTCGTCGGCAATCTGTGCCGTACCCGTCTTGCCGGCCACCTTGTAGGCACGCGACAGCGGAGCGGCCTTACGACCCAAACCCTGGCTGACGATATGCTCGAGGATGGTCTGCATCACCTTGATGGTCTGCGGCTTGGCAATCTGCTCGTCGAGCACCACCGGCGGGAATTCCTGGATGGTCTTGCCGTCCTTCACCACCGCCTTCACGAAGCGCGGCTGCATCATCTTGCCGTTGTTGGCAATGGCGTTGTAGAACGTCACGGTGTTGATGGGGGCTATCTGGGTCTCGTAGCCTATCGACATCCACGGCAGGGTGGTCTTCGACCAGTACTTCGCACGGTCGGTGGTCTTCGTGTCCGGCATACGGATATACGGTGGCAGGTAACCGCGGATGGGGAGCTTCAGGTCCTTACGGATACCCACACGCTCCAGACCCTGGACGTACTTCTCGGGGTTCTTGCCGTAGAACTTGTCGATGACGTAGCTCACGCCGATGTTCGAGCTGACCTCCAGGGCACGGGCAACGTTGATGTCGCCATAGCCGCCGCGGCGCCAGTTGTGATCTTTCATGTTACGGCCGTGCATCATCAGCTGGCCACAGCCGGTATGGATGATGTAGCTGGTGTCACCGGGGATGACGCCATCGTCCAGGGCAACGAGGAACGAGGCGACCTTGAACACCGAACCGGGTTCGCAGCGGTAGCTGATGGCGCGGTTATAGAGCTCCATGTAATGGCCGCTCTCCGTCTTCTCGATGTTCGCGATGGCTTTCACATCGCCGGTCTTCACCTCCATGAGGATGGCCACACCCATATCGGCGTTCACCTCGGGCAGTTTCATCTCCTCAATGACGGCACGCTCCACCATGTCCTGCATATTTACGTCGATGGTGGTGACGATGTCGCCGCCGCTAACGGGCGGTGTCACCGTCAGGTCGATCTTCTTGTTTAGCACCTTCTGACGGCGCTCGATGCCCGGTGTGCCGCGCAGCAGGGTGTCGCAGGCCAGCTCAATGCCGAAGCGGGCGCTGTCCTTCGTGATGACACGGCCGTGAGCATTGCGCACCTTGTCCGAGCCGATGTCGCCGACAGTACGGATGGCCAGCGAGCCGAAGGGATGGCGGCGGGTGTTGAACGACTCCGCATTGAAGCCGCCCTTGGCGGGGGGCAGGTTGAACAGCGGCAGCGCCTTCACCTTCAGGTAGGTGTTATAGTCGACGCGGCGCTTCCATATCTTCCAGTAGCGGGCACCCTTGGTCTGCTCACCGGTCTTCTTGTTGACGATGATCTTGTTGCGGCCAGCCTCCAGATGGGCACGGAACTCCGCCGCCGACTGACTGGTGAAGATCTTGTGCAGACCCTCGCAGGTGCTGTCAATCTGTGCCGTCCACAGCGAGTCGTACTCGTGGGCCCACTTCGGGTCTTTCATCTTGTCGGGCTGGAAGTCCAAATAGACGATGTACTGCGGGATGCTGCTCGCCATGAGCTGACCGTCGCAACTCAGGATGTTGCCACGGGCAGCAGGCACGGTGTCGTCCTCGCGCACCAGTCGTGAAGCCACCTTCGTCCAGTACGCCTTCTTCGCCGTCATCACATAGAGGGTCTTGCCCAGGATGGCAGTACCTACCAACGTCAGCACTACTGCTATGGCGAAGTAGCGCGGCATCACCTTGCTTCTATTGAACTTACTCATTCGTCGTCGTCACTGAAAAACCCTTTCTCGGGTATATTAATAATATAAGGTGGCTGGACACTGGCATGGAGCACGGAGTCCTGGTTCTGGCGCAGCACCTCGAGCACCTGACTCTCGCGGCAACGCTCGGTGAGCGTGCTCGACGAGCTTAGCGCACGGTACTTAGCATCCTTCAGCTCGGCCTCCAGCTGACTGATCTTGATCATGTCCTGCTGGCACTGGTAACGGAAGGCAACGTAGACCACGGTGAAGAGCACCACCAAGAGGATGAGCCATATCTGACGGCGCACGGACATCGCCGACAGAACGTCGCCGCCAAGAATTTTGCGCAACGTCATCGCGCCGACGGGCGTCTGCTCGTCTTCGCTAATCTGACGTTTCAGCGCCTTCAGCTTGTCCAACGCCTTCTGTTCGGTGGCTCGCAGCTCGTCTCGCAGACTCTCGTCCTGCTGCAGGTCTTCCTGTTGTATCTCTTCCTCTGCCATATTTTAACTTACTCTCTCTGCTATTCTCAGTTTTGCACTGCGGCTGCGGGGGTTACGCTGCTGCTCGTCGCTGTCGGGAACGATGACCTTGCCCACAGGACGGAACGGCGACTGCACGCGACCGAAGAAGTCCTGCTCCACACGGCCGTCGACGCTCCCCGACTTCATCATGTTCTTCACCAGACGGTCCTCCAGCGAGTGGTAGGTGATGACTACCAACCGTCCACCCTCGCCCAGCACGTCGCGGGCACCACAGAGCAGGTCCGTCAGCACGACCATCTCGCGGTTCACCTCGATACGCAGTGCCTGGAACAGACGGGCCATGTCTTTTTTCAATTGAGAATTGACAATTGACAATTGAGAATCGGCTTGCGCCGTCTCTATGCCCAGCACGCTCAGCAGGTCGCCGGTGGTGGCGATGGTCTTCTCCGAGCGGGCCGTCACGATGGTCTTGGCAATGCGCCGCGCGTTCTTCAGCTCTCCGTAGAGATAGAAGACGTCGGCCAGCTGCTCCTCGCTGTAGCCATTCAGGATGTCGGCGGCGGTCTGGCCTGCCCGTTTGTTCATCCGCATATCCAGCGGGGCGTCGAAACGGAACGAGAAGCCGCGGGTGGCATCGTCGAAGTGGTGGCTCGACACACCGAGGTCGGCCAGCAGACCGTCCACGCGGTCCACACCATAGTAGCGCATCCACTGGCGCACATATCTAAAGTTGCTCCTGACGAAGGTGAATCTATCATCGTCGACGATATTATTCTCCGCGTCGGCATCCTGGTCGAAACTGTACAGCCGTCCCTCGGGACCCAGCCGGCGAAGAATCTCGCGGCTGTGACCACCGCCGCCGAAGGTGACGTCCACATAGACGCCTCCGGGTTGGATGGCCAATCCGTCAATGCTCTCCTGGAGAAGCACCGGCACATGGTAGGTCTCAGCTGTTGTCATATAGGTCAGAACGAGATGTTCATGATATTTTCCAAGGCTTTTCCAAACTCTTCACCACTCATCTTCGAAGCCTCTACCTTCTCGGCAGACCATATCTCGATGGTGTCGCCCATACCGATAAACTCCACATTTTGCTGGATACCGGCGGCATTCATATAACGTTTGGGAATCAGAAAGCGGCCATTGCCATCGAGCATCACCACCTCCACTTCGGAGACAAACTGGCGGAATATGCGCTGGTGCTCAGCGTTAAAACGGTTAAGTCGCTGGCGAAGCATATCCATCTGCTCGTTCCATACGCTCTCAGGATACAGCACCAGACAGTCCTGGAAGATGTCCTTCCTCAACACCAGATTTTCCTGGCCCGATGCCTGTAGCACCTTGCGGAAAACGGCGGGAAGGAAGACACGTCCCTTGACGTCGGTTTTGGCTTCTGTATGACCTAAAAAACGCATATGTACATATTAAGAAAAGAATTCAGCCACAAAATTACACATTTCTCCCCACAATCCACCACTTTTCCCCACTTTTTTTTGGTTTTAACGTTATTTAATTGATTTTCGCCTGTTCGGAAGGCTGTCAAAAGACATTTTTTCGTTCTTCCTGCACATTTTTACCTCAAAATGTGCGATATGTCAAAGATTTGCATTACTTTTGCATTCCGTAAAGCTTAGAACTATGGCTACCGTCATAACAGAGAAGACAATCGACCTGGAAAAGATCCTGAAGAGCAAGATGGGTTCCAAGGCGAAATGGGTACCACGCCCGCTGGTGTGGTGGCTCAAGCACATCATCCATCAGGACGAGGTGAACAGGTACCTTTGGGAGAGCCGTCACCTGAAGGGGACGGAGTGGCTGGAGGAGTGCGTGCGCTACCTCGACGCCACACTCGACATCGTCGGCGAGGAGAACCTGCCGGCGAAGGATGACGGACGGCTCTACACCTTCGTGTCGAACCACCCGCTGGGCGGTGAGGACGGCGTGGCTCTGGGCGCCATCATCGGGCGCCACTACGACGGACGTTTCCGCTATCTGGTGAACGACCTGCTGATGAACCTCCCAGGACTGGCTCCCGTCAGCATACCCATCAACAAGACAGGCAACCAGAGCCGCGACTTCCCGAAGATGGTGGAGGCCGGCTTCAAGAGCGACAACCATATGCTGATGTTCCCCGCGGGCCTGTGCTCGCGCCGTAAGAAAGGTGTCGTCGAGGACATTCCCTGGAAGAAGACATTCATCTCGAAGAGCGTCGAGTTCCAGCGCGACGTGGTGCCCATCCACTTCGGCGGTCATAACTCGAACTTCTTCTACCGGCTGGCGAACTTCTCCGACCGTTTCCTGCCGTTCAACCTCGCCATGCTGTTTCTCGTCGACGAGATGTACAAGAACGTCCACAAGACGTTCCGTGTCGCCATCGGCAAGCCCATCCCCTGGCAGACCTTCGACAAATCAAAAACACCGATGGAATGGGCACAATTTGTAAAAGAACAAGTGTATAAACTATAAAACCTAATGGAACAACCTATCATCGCACCGATCCCTGTAGAGCTGCTGAAGAGCGAGCTGACGCCCGACAAGCAGTTGCGGATGACCAACAAGAGCAACAACGAGATCTACATCGTCACCGCCCATAACGCGCCGAATGTCATGCGCGAGATTGGCCGGTTGCGTGAGATCGCTTTCCGCGAGGCAGGAGGAGGCACGGGCAAGCCGCTCGACCTCGACGAGTTCGACACCTGCGAGAACTGCTACAAGCAGCTGTTGGTATGGAACCCCGAGCAAGAGGAGATCATCGGCGGCTACCGCTATCTGGAAGGCACCGACTGGGACCTCGACAGCAACGGACAGCCCATCCTCGCCACGAGCCATATGTTCCATTTCTCAGAGAAATTCCTCAACGAGTATATGCCCTACACCATCGAGCTGGGCCGCTCGTTCGTCTCCCTACCCTACCAGAGCTCACGCAGGGGTGCAAAGAGTCTCTTCGCCCTCGACAACCTCTGGGACGGTCTCGGCGCCCTGACGGTCATTAAGCCCAACGTGCGCTACTTCTTCGGAAAGTTCACCATGTATCCCTCGTATATCCGCCGCGGCCGCGACATGATCCTCTACTTCCTCCGCAAGCATTTTGCCGACAAGGAAGAGCTGATTGTTCCGATGAAACCGCTGAAAATTGAAGCTGACGAGAAAGAGCTCGAGGCCCTGTTCTGCGAAGACAGCTTCAGCGCCGACTACCGTATCCTGAACCGTGAGATACGCCGTCTGGGCTATAACATCCCGCCTCTGGTGAACGCCTACATGAGTCTGTCGCCTACGATGAAGCTCTTCGGCACCGCCATCAACTACGGCTTCGGCGATGTCGAGGAGACGGGCATCCTCATCGCCGTCAACGAGATTCTCGAGCAGAAGCGCGTACGTCACATCGACTCCTTCATCAAGGAGCACCCCGAGGCCCTCTTGATCACCAGTGGCGCCAACAAAGTGGTCTACCGCGAGTAGCCGCCTCTGTCGTCCCCTATGCCGTCACCGTGTGACGGCTCCCCCGCTTCTTCGCCTCTGTCGTCCCCTATGCCGTCACCGTGTGACGGCCCCGTCGCCTATACAATCGGCAGGGAGATACCATTAATCTTCTGATAGACATCGAGGGCATAGACGTCAGTCATGCCCGAGATATAGTCGATGACCGCCATGATGCGCGTCTCCAGGTCCTTGGCATGGATGGCATACTGGCTGCTGACACGCCCTATGAGCTGCTGCGAGTAGTAGCGGTCGGGGTGCATGATAGCCTCGGTCATCTGCTGCATCAGCGTCTCCATGATCTTATAACCCGACAGCTCCACGTCGAGCACCACCTTGCTACGGTAAATGCGTTCCGCCGACAGCTCGGCACAGCGACGGTAGGCCGCTGCCGGCCGCGGGGCGATGTGCTTGATGAGACTGCCCTCGAAGGTGCCGCTGAGAATGGCCTGTTCGTTGGCAACGAACGTCCGCACACACTCCTGTTCCAGCAGGCCTATGACACGGGCACGCATATACACCACCTTCTCGTTCTCGTCGGTCAGGCCCTCCTCGTCGATACGCTGGAGGATGAGCCGCTGGTCGGCCTCCTCAAAGAACTGCAACAGCAGCGAGGCAATCTCGTCGAAGCTCAGGATCTTCAGCTTATGGGCGTCCTCAAGGTCCATGATCTCATAGCAGATATCGTCGGCGGCCTCGACGAGGTACACCAGCGGATGACGCACGTAGCGCAGCGGCTCGCCGGCCTTGGAAACGCAAAAAATGCCCAATTCATCGGCAATTTTCCGGTAGTTATCGCGTTCGGAGCAGAAGAAGCCGAACTTTCCCTTCGCCGATGCTGCCGACGAAGCATACGGGTACTTCACGATACTCGCGAGCATGGAGTAGGTCATGACGAAGCCGCCCTGGCGCCGTCCCTCAAACTGATGGGTCAGCAGACGGAAGGCATTGGCATTACCCTCGAAACGGGTGATGTCGTCCCAGAACTCACCGCTGACCATGCGCTGCAGGTCGTTACCCGGGCCTTCGGTGAAGAATGTCTGGATGGCCTTCTCGCCGGAATGGCCGAAGGGCGGGTTTCCCAGGTCGTGGGCCAGACAGGCCGTGGCGACAATCTGTCCAATCTCCGGGAAGAGGGTGTCGCGCAGCGACGCGTCGGCAGCCATCAGCTGGCTCGCCACGTCGTTGCCCAGCGACATACCGACGCTGGCCACCTCCAGGGAGTGTGTCAAGCGGTTATGTACGAAGATGCTCCCCGGTAGCGGGAACACCTGTGTCTTGTTCTGCAGGCGGCGGAACGGTGCCGAGAAGATCAGACGGTCGTAGTCGCGCTTGAACTCCGTCCGGTCGTCATGGCGGCCCGGGTGGCGCTGCTCCTGTCCCAGCCGTTTGTTCGATATAAGTTGTTGCCAGTTCATCATTGCAAGCGCAAAGTTACGAAAAAATAAATGATGGAACAAAAATCTAACGCAAATCTTTCGAAAATCTCTTTTTGAGCGCCAACATTTGTGTCAGATTTGTGAATGATTTTTGTTCGTGTCAAAAAAAAGAATAATTTCTTTTGTTTTGCTCTCAACTTTTCGTAACTTTGCGACAAAAGTCGCGAAGTTACTCCGTCTCGGCATAAAAAATAAATGAATTTATTTTGTTCTGCCCTCAACTTTTCGTAACTTTGCGCTCAAGATGACAAGCGAAGAGATTTTCCACGCCCTTGCGCTGACACGCCTGACGGGTATTAGTGCGACGATGGCCCTGCAGCTGTACCAGACGCTGGGCAGTGCCACAGCGGTCTATGAGCACCGCAACGACATCGGCGACGTCGTCAGCGACTGCTCGCCGCGTCTTGTCGAGGCGCTGCGCCACTGGGACGACGCCCTGAAGAGGGCGGCGGCTGAGATGGCGTTCATCACAAAGCACAACATCCTGGCGCTGACACCCGGCAGCGACGACTACCCCGAGCGGCTGCGCCACTGTCCGGACGCGCCCCTCGTGCTCTATTATAAAGGTACGGCCAACCTGAACTGCCGCCACGTCGTCGACATCGTCGGCACACGCCGTTGCACCACCTACGGCCAGGATCTCATCCACCGCTTCGTCAGCCGGCTCCACGAGCTCTGTCCCGACGTGCTCATCGTCAGCGGACTGGCCTACGGTGTCGACATCTGTGCCCATCGCGACGCCCTTGCCGTGGGCTACGACACCGTCGGCGTGCTGGCCCACGGTCTGGACACCATCTACCCCAGCCGCCACCGCGACACCGCTGCCGAGATGGTCAGCCGCGGCGGACTGCTCACGGAGTACATGACACAGACGGAGCCCCTGCCAAACAACTTCCGACAGCGCAACCGCATCGTCGCGGGCATCAGCGACGCCACCGTCCTCGTCGAGAGCGCCATCAAAGGTGGTGGACTCATCACCTGCCGCATCGCCCAGGAGTACGGCCGCGACGTCTTCGCCTTCCCCGGCGCCGTGGGTATGCCCTACAGCGAGGGCTGCAACCGCATGATACGCAACAACACCGCCGCCCTCATCACCTCCGCCGACGACTTCGTCGAGTCGATGGGCTGGGAGACCGTCGCCCAGCGCCAGCAGACCGAGGCCAAAGGCATCGAGCGCCAGCTCTTCCCCGATCTGTCGCCCGAGGAGCAGGCCGTTGTCGCCCTCCTCAGCGAGACCAACGACCTGCAGCTGAACATCCTCAGCGTCCGCACGGACATCCCCATCGGCGAGCTTACCGCCCTCCTCTTCTCACTCGAGCTGAAGGGCATCGTCCGTCCCCTCGCCGGTGGCACGTACCATCTGCTGATGTAGTTTTTCCTTGTGTTTTTCTATGCCGCCACCGTGTGGCGGCTCCCTGGGGGTGGTTCAAGAGAAGACGTACTCCTCTGCAACCTCCTTAGCCATAGCGTTCAGCTCCAGGCACATCTGTCTCGTTAGTCGTGTCTCGCGGTTGTTGTGCGGCCATGGGGCGAGCATCAGGAAGAGACCGGCGGCACAGGCCTCGTAGTAGCGGTTGCCAGGCCGTGAGTACTCATTGAAGCCGTCGGCCGTCAGGAAAATCAAAGGCTTATGCTCCTGTAGGGCGGCGTCCATCACCGCCTTCTCGCCGTCGGAGATCGACGGTGACACCAGCACCACGCCCTTCCGTGCTTTCTCCATCAGCTTCTCCACCTCCGCAGTCACCGCCTCGGGAGTCAGGCTCCGGGAGCACTGCACCGCCTCCTTCTGCGGATAGTTCAGCAGGAAGCGGTTGCCGATGGCGGCGTAGGTGCGGCCGGCGACGGTGACGTCGAAGCGGACGCGGAAGTATTCGCGGTGGGCACGGCGGATAGCCAGGCGCAGCGGGTTGTCACGCAGGTAGTCCTTCCAGCGCTGCAGCTCTCCGCCGCCCTCAAGGATGTGGTCGTTATAGTTCGGAGACCAGAGGTAGCCGTGCTCGCGGTCGCGCTTCTCCTGCGGCTGGCGCCGGCCTTGGGGCTGGCACGAGGTGCCAGCATAGACCGACGGCGGCCGTCTCTCTATGCCGCCACCGTGTGGCGGCTGTAGTGGCGGCTGTTGCTGCCCCTGCAGCTCCCGGTAGGCTTTGTTGCAGCCGGCCTTGAAGCCCTTGATGACGGTGCCGAGGGTGACGCCGGCGTCCTCCTTGAAGAAGAGGATGCCGTGGAGATGGTCGGGCATGATGGTGGTGGCGATGATGGAGACGCCCTTGTAGACGCGCTCATTGTTCATCCATACCTGCCGAACGCGCTCGCCGAGGGGCGTGAGCTCGACGTGCGGCGCGTCGGCGCTGCCGGCCGGTGCGTCGGGACTACCAATGAGGGTGCCTAGCAACGGGCGGCGGCCTTCGATGGTCATCGTCACGAGGTAGACGCAGCGGGAGCCGTAGTCATGGCCTATGCGCCGGCGGAGCATTGATGGCTTGGCCTCGCCGGCATAGGGGCGGTGCTTCTCGAAGGCTTCCTTGTCCATGGCTTATAGAGAGGCGGCAACCGCGTTCGTCAGCTGGACGAACTCCTGGACGGAGAGCTGCTCGGGACGGCGGGTGAGGTCGATGGCTCCTAATGAGGAACTGCCGCCGCCATTGATGGCTGCCACGTCCGGCAGCAGCTGGCGCAGGGAGACGCGGAGCATCTTGCGGCGCTGGTTGAAGACGGCCTTGACGACGCGGCGGAAGAGCTGCGGGTCACAGCCAAGGTCCTGGGTGGCGTTGCGCGTCATGCGTATGACGGCGCTGCGCACCTTTGGCGGTGGATTGAAGACGTCGGGCTCGACGGTGAAGAGGTACTCAACGTCGTACCACGCCTGCATGAGGACGGAGAGGACGCCGTACTGCTTGTTGCCGGGCTTCGCCGCCAGACGCAGAGCCACCTCATGCTGGATCATCCCCGTACAGCAGGGGATGATGTCGCGGTAGTCGAGCATATGGAAGAAGATCTGCGAGGAGATGTCGTACGGGTAGTTGCCTGTCAGCACGAACTGCTGGCCGCCAAACACCTCGCTGAGGTCCAACCGCAGGAAGTCCCCCTCAATCAGTCTCTCTTCCGCCCTTAAACTTTCCTCTCTCCTCTCTCCTCTCTCCTCTTTCCTCTCAAAATCAGGGGAAAGACTATCCTCCTTCCTCGTTCCTCCTTCCTCGTTCCTCGAAAAAGCCGAAAAATGCTCCCTGAGATACGCCACGGACTCGCGGTCTATCTCCACGACCTTCAAGGGGCGTGGTTTCTCGAGGAGGTACTGTGTCATGACGCCCATGCCGGGGCCTACCTCGAGGACGGGTAGTTCGGGGAACGGTGTATCGACGGTGTCGGCGATGCGGCGGGCGATGTTCAGGTCAACGAGGAAATGTTGTCCCAGGTGTTTCTTCGGGCGTACTTGCTTCATCTTCTCATACATTAATCGATTGCAAAGATACGATTAAACGGGGAAAACACCAAATAATTCGTGAAATTAGTGTAATTCGTGGTGTGTTCCTTTGTTTTGTGCTCGACTTTTCGTATCTTTGTGCTCAATTATGAACACATACCTTGTACTGATTACCGTGATAGCCGTCGCTGCGATAGTAGCGGCGGTGGTGGCCGCCTACTTCGTCATGAAGCTGAAGGCGGAGCGTGACGTACAGCGGAACACCGCCGAGAACAACGCCCGACAGATCGTCGCACAGCGCGACCACTACGAGCAGCAGCTGACAGACACCCGCCAGGGTTACGAGCAGCAGCTGTCGACGCAGAAGACGGACTTTGAAGGCCGTCTGACGGAGACGCGCCAGCAGTACGAGCAGCAGCTGGCGACGCTGCGTAAGATGAACGAGGAGCAGGTGAAGACGCAGCTCGACCTCATCCGTGAGCAGATGCAGACGACGTCGGAGAAGGTGCTGAAGATGCGTCAGGAGGAGCTCGGCGAGCGTAACCGCGAGCAGGTGTCGAAGATCATCGACCCCCTGCAGCGCAGTCTGAAGGATATGCAGGAGGCGCTGGACAAGACGAAGCAGCAGCAGGCGGAGGCGCTGACACGCCTCGACGAGACCATCAAGGTGAACATGGAGCGTAGCGCCGCCATCGGCGAGACCGCCGATCGGTTGACACGTGCCCTCACCGGCGAGGTGAAGGTGCAGGGCAACTTCGGCGAGCTGAAGCTGAAGCAGCTCCTCGAGGACCTCGACCTCCACGAGGGCGAGCAGTTCGATACCCAGGAGACGCTGCGCGACAAGGCCGGCCACGGCCTGCGTGGCGACGACGGCAAGGGCCTGGTGCCCGACTTCATCCTCCACTTCCCGAACAACCGCCATGTCGTTGTCGACGCGAAGATGTCGCTCACCGACTACGAGCGTTACATGAACGCCGAGGACGGCACGCCGGAGAAGAGTGCCTACCTCAAGGCCCACCTCGAGAGCGTCCGCGCACAGGTGCGACGGCTGGCACGTAAGGAGTACACCCGCTACCTGCCCGAGGGCTACAACCGTCTGAACTTCGCCATCATGTATGTGCCCATCGAGGGGGCGCTGAACCTCGCCCTGCTCAACGACAGCACCCTCTGGCGCGAGGCCTACGACGAGGGGGTGATGATCCTCGGGCCACAGACGATGTACATGAACCTCCGTGTGCTGGAGATGATGTGGACACAGGTGCGCCAGCTGACGAACCAACAGGCGATGATGGACGCAGCAAACACCGTCATCGACCGCGTGCAGGACTTCGGCACCCGCTTTGCTGACGTCGAGACGGCGATGAACGAAACGCTGAAGAAGATGAACCGCCTGAAGATCACCACCGCCGAGGGCGGACCGAGCATCATCACCGCCGCCCGTAACCTGCTGAAGGCCGGTGCCCGGGAGAACAAGAAGAAGAAACCGCTGGCGGACATGGACGAGGGACTGTTTATAGAAGAATAAAACATAAGTTAGGAATGAAGATAGGAGAGATAGAGTTTGGGGAGCGCCCGTTGTTTCTGGCTCCCATGGAGGACGTGACGGACATCGGGTTCCGGATGCTGTGCAAGCGTTTCGGGGCGGCAATGGTCTACACGGAGTTTGTGTCGGCCGAGGCGCTGATACGCGACGTCAGCTCGACCGTCAGGAAGCTGACCATCAGCGACGAGGAGCGACCCGTAGGCATCCAGATCTACGGCCGCGACGTCGACGCGATGGTCGAGGCGGCGAAGATTGTCGAGCAGGCGGGTCCCGACGTCATCGACCTGAACTTCGGCTGTCCCGTAAAGAAGGTGGCGGGAAAGGGTGCCGGCGCCGGGATGCTGCAAGACATCCCGAAGATGCTGGAGATCACACGGAAGGTCGTCGACGCCGTCCGTCTGCCAGTGACGGCGAAGACGCGTCTGGGCTGGAACCACGAGCAGCTCATCATCACCACCCTCGCCGAACAGCTGCAGGACTGTGGCATCAAGGCGCTGACCATCCACGGCCGCACGCGCTCGCAGATGTATACCGGCCAGGCCGACTGGACACTCATCGGCGAGGTGAAGCGTAACCCCCGCATCACCATCCCCATCATAGGCAATGGCGACATCACGTCCCTCGACGATGCCGACCGTGCCTTCGACACCTATGGCGTCGATGCGGTGATGATAGGCCGTGCCACCTTCGGCTGTCCCTGGCTCTTCTCACGCGAGCAGCTCACCGCCGACGAGAAGATCGACATCCTCAAACAGCAGCTACGCATCAACATCGAACGTATCTCCGCGAGTCTACGGCCCAACGAGACACCGTCGATGGCGGTGAAACGCGGCATCCTCCATACACGCCGCCACTTGGCGGCCACCCCGCTGTTCAAGGGTATCCCGAACTTCCGCCCCACGCGCATCCGTTTGTTGCGCGCCGAGACCGAGGAGGAGGTCATCGAGATCCTTGAGGACTGCCGCCGCCTCTTCCGCTAACATCCCAAGAATATTCTCACGCAGAGGCGCGGAGGGCACAGAGTGTTGCGCAGAGTGATATATTTATTGCGGCAGCATGGAGTCTAAAGAGATTCTCTGCGCAACACTCAGCGGCCTCTGCGCCTCTGCGTGAGAACAGAAAGCAACAGCCTCTGCGTGAGAACAACAGGGACACAAAAAAAAGCGCAGCTGGGCTGCGCTTTTTTAATTACTAATTACTAATTATTTTCAAAGATCTTGAGCTTTCAGCTCGAGCTCATTCTCGCTCGGAAGTGCGAACAAGCTCGCACTTCACTCACTTATACATGACCTTGCGTCCACCGATGATGTAGAGACCACCCTTGCGCGGGTTCTGTACACGGCGGCCCTGGAGATCGTAGATGATGGCGGCACCATCCTCGTCGAGGGCGAGGGTCTCGATAGCCGTAGCAGCACCATCGGCGTCGTAGAAGACCACCGTGAGGACCTGACGGGAGTCACCGCCGAGCGTCTCGATATGTGCGCGCATCGGGAGGATACAAGCGCGGTTGTCGATCTTGTCGTAGCCAGAATCTGCAGAGCCGTCAACCAGCTTGAAGACACCATTGGGATGATCCTTATCCTTACCCTGCATGATGTAGCGTCCACCAGCTTCGTTACCTACGAGGTATCTCAGTGTGCCGAGCATGTGGAGGCGTCCACCAGTGCTGTGGATAGAGGGCTGGTCAGCAGCGTAGCCACGGTCACTGATCAGGGCAGCCTTCTCGTCGGCAGTCATCCAGTCGGCCTGGTCAGCAGACAGGAGTGTCGCGTAGACGGTTGTCATCGCAGAGCTCAGCGGGTTACCCGTTGTCTCGGACTTGACGACGAACGGTGTGAGCTGCGGCAGCTCGGTGACAGCCTGCTCCTTGAAGCCAACGATATTGTCGTTGTGCTGTTCGATGGCGTAAGCCTTCAGTCCGTTCAGCTCGAGAGCGTACGGCAGGAAGATCGTGTAGCACTGGTCAGCATTGAAGCGGCGGTCGTTCTGGACAGTAGCCTCGAAGTTGAATGGGATTTCGTAGTCCCAGCACCAGGACTGTACGTTGGCAGCTTCTGCAGCGTTGTCGATAGCCTGCTTACGGGCCTCGTTGTACCATCCGCAGACGGAGCAGAGAGCGCGCTCGTCCTGATCAGTCGTGGCATCGTCCGTAGAGGCATACTCGTGGTTGCCCAGCAAGCCCTTCGGTGCGGTGCAAGGACCGGCGAGTTGCTCGCCATCAGCGGCAGTACACTCCTTCCAGTGCTGGAGGTTGTCGTGCTTCCAGGCATCATCACCACCATAGACGTGAGAATGAGGAGCATTCTTGCGTGTTGTGTTAATGTATCCGCAAGTCTGACAGGTGTAGTACTTTGCACCCTCCTGGCTGGCGCCATAGGTATGCTCTCCGTACTTCTCCAGAGCCTCATTGTCGGTACCGTCGTACTTCAGCGTACACTCACCCTGTGTACCGATGCACTCATGATAATGGTGCGTCTCGTTGTTAGACCATGCCTCGGCGAACACGTGTACGTGGGGAGCATGAGCCCTTCTATTATCGTCGATGTAACCGCAGATGCTACAGGTGTAGTATTTATAGTCAGTAGCTTCGGCGTCGAACTTATGCTTCTTTTCATCGGGCACTACCTTCGCAGCGGTACAAGCGCCTTCAGTAGCAACACACTCCTGCCAGTGCTCGGGATCGTCGGCTGTTGCGCCAGTGCTAGCGATGGACACCCACTGGTAGCTGTGCTCGTGCTCTTCGGCTTGGCGGGCTTCGTTCACCTTACCACAAACCTTACAGGTGTAGTAAGCTGCACCCTCCTGGCTTGTACCGTACTGGTGCTGGCCATAGGAAGTGATAGCCTTCTCGAGGTCGCTCATGTTCTCGTAGTTGATGGGACAACCGTCGGCAGTACACTTCTTGTAGTGGTAATCCTTTCCACCGACTGTCATCTCAAACCAGGTATCACCGAAGACGTGTACGTGAGCAGCATTCTTATCATAGCCACAGACTGAGCAGACATTGGGATCTGAGCCAGTATAGTCATGCCCTGCGTAAGCAATGGCAGCTATTTCATCGGCAGTGAGACCGTAATCGCTGGCAAGGTCTTCATTGTTTTTGCTGTAATCTGTTATGTTACAGCCCTGAAGGAGACACTTGTGATAGTGGCTCTCGGCGGTCTGGGTCCACTCACTAGCGAAGTGGTGGATATGCTTCTTGTAGCCGCACTCTGAGCAGACATTATTGGTGTTGAAGCTATGCTCACCAAAAGCCACAGCGGTCTGCACATCGGCGAACTGTGGTAATTCCAGAACAAGTTCGCTGTACTCGAGAATATCACAACCCTGGGCGATACACTTATGATAGTGTGCGGTTTCCGTTGTTGTCCAGTCGCTGGTGAAGAAGTGCTCGTGAGCATTCAGATCCTTTTCACAAACGTCACACATACCTATGGGCTCTTCTGTATCTACGTGTGCGCCGAAACTAAGAGCGGTCTTTGCATCGTCGTCCAAAGCTTCTTCTTCTCCTGTGAGATAGACGCTACTGAGAGGACAGCCAACAGCCATACAGGGATGATAGTGATTACCACCGTTCGTTACCCAATATTCTTCGGGTGTGTGTACGGTATGATAGCCGCACTTCTCACACGCATTATAATAGGTAAGGAAGTCAGCATGTTTTCCGAAGTTCAGAGCAGCAGCTACGGCAGCATCCGTAAAGTCGGCGGCCGTCAGTGTCTCGCTATTGTAAGTACAGCCATCAGTAGTACACTTCGTATAGTGGTACGTACCGCCTTCTATCTGGATATACTTCGTATCTGCAACGTGCTGGTGGATAGCAGCGCCACAGAAGTCACAATTGCCGTCTTCTGGGGACAATTCATAGTGATTGGCAAAATTGAAAGCGTTCAGTTGAGGGTTATCAAGAGCCTGCCAAGCGTTGAAAAAGTCTTCGTTTTGTGTCGGATTGTTCAATCCGTGGGCTGAAGCAAGGGGACAATCAGCACTAGCGGTACAGGGGTGGAAATGGTGGGTTTCGGTTATTATCCAGTCTGTTGTAGAGAAGCTGTGTTCGTGGACAGGAGCGGGCTTCTCTGCGCCACAGACACACTGAGTACCGTTTGCCTGATCGTAGACGTGTGCCGCATAAGCGAAGCCCTCAAGTGCCTTCACTTCGGCAGTAAGGGCAGGATCATTATCTTCCAGATTACCAGCGTTCAAAGGACAATCGCCATTCGTACATTGATGGTAGTGATAATCATCATTATGGCCATATGTTGTATTAAATTCGTGGTTCATTAACCCGCAGACTGAGCAGACGCAAGGATTGCTTGGGGGGAAATCATGGGCTTCGTAAGCTATACCTGTGAAATAAGAATTGGTCATGTAATCACTCTCAGACACCATGTAGCAACCCTCAACGGTACATTTGTGATAATGACCTTCAGTACCTCTTGTCCAATCCTGAGAGAAGATATGCGTATGGTTTTCATCAAACGGCGCATTACATTCCGTACATACATCGTTTACGAAAGTATGCAAGCCCCAACTAACCATCTCTTTCTCATCCTCAGTAAGGCTATTTGCGTAGCGGCCAGCCAAGGGACACTCACTATCCGTTGTTTCACAAACTATCCAATGGTGATCATTTACAGTACAACCACTCCAATCGTAAGTAGCATTATCAAAGTTATGCTCGTGAGGTTGCACGGCACCACAAATACACGTGTTGGGTTCAGCACCAGTTTCGTAGTTGTGTGCTGCCCAACTTACCTCAGCTTTAATTGCCGAAACGGCATCAGAATTGTCGGATGCAGTATAAGCAGCAATAGCATCATAGTCCAGCGGACAATCAGACAACTGACATACAAGCCAATGGAAATTTTCGTTACTGTCATATTGATCCTCATTGTCTATCTTAAAGTTATGCGTGTGAGGTTGAGCTTGGCCACATACTATACATGAGCCACTGGAATAGTCATGAAGTGCTTTGTTAACCTTCGAATCATCAGAACCATCACACATACCATATTCATAGTTACACTGATGCCAATGGTATGTTGCGTCTTTTTCCCAAGTAGTTAAAGTGGAACTGTGGGTGTTATGATAGACGGATACAGTAACACTGCCTTCATGATGTACCTCATTATAGTAAACATCAATTGGTAAATTTACTGGCCCAGTGAATTTTTGGAGATCTTTCATCCAAATTAAAAAACCAGAACCATCATAAGAAAAGCCTGACGGATAGGAGGGGTTTACTATTTGGCTAATTTCTACCACTAGACCCTTCTCTTGATGAAAATAAGATTCTTCAAGAGCGAATTCTGAAATAAATTTACCTCCTTTGAGTTCACTTTCGAGCCATTCAGAACTATAGAATAGACCATTTACAACACTAAGACCTGAACAATTAACTGATAATTGGACTTTAAAGGTTTCATCATCCTGGGCCCACGCACCGCTGACGGTGGTGATCATTAAGACAAGCAGGGAAAATATTTTTTGTTTCATAACTGTATTCATTTTTTCTGGTTACACATAAATATTAATATCGCTCATCTCAATTTATTTTTGGTCGCTGTATTTGGTCTGGTCGCCCTTGACATCCTCGTAGATGTGGAAGAGCGCTGAGCGGAAGTCGTTCTCGGTGATCTTGTAGATGTAGTTCTCACCGGTGATGTTATAACCATAGAGGTATACCAGCGTCTGGCGAGGGATGCCGTAGAACGGTGTGTCGATGACCGTGCGGTCGAGGCTCGTGGGAACATAGGTTCCGGGGATGAGTGAGTTGATCCATCGGAGGGTCTTACAGCCAGCGAAGGCGTTGTTCTCGATGCCGACGATGTTGTGGTTGACATATTCGGTTGTCTCACCGTCGACGGCAGCCACCTTGATGGTGTCGAGGATCATGCAGCGCTTGCTCTCGACGTCGATGGCGGGATTGCCGTCGGTGGTCGGTGCCACCTTAGCCTCGCCGAGCTCAACGACTCCGTTGGGCGAGTCGAGGGCGACGGGATAGCCGGGCTTCGTGATGCGGATGTTCACCTTGGCAAGGCCGTTGAGGTTACCGCGGACGTTCGGGTCGAGGGTGGCGGGCGACGGTGCGCTCTCCTGGTACTCGCTGACGATGTAGAACGCCTTCTTGATAGAGGTCTCGGGGTCGTACTTCGGTGCTACGCCGGTGAAGACCACCCAGTACTTCTTGGCCTTCTTGGCATTCTCACCCTGCCCGAGGTTGACGGCTGTCTCCTCGATCTCGTTAGAGGCTGCAGCATCGTCGTAGAAAGCGACGGTGTAGTCCTCGTTCTCGTAGAGCTTGGCGTGACTGATCTTGTCGCTGACCTCGCACTGGAAGTCGAAGGATGTTCCCGCAACGATAATCTGTTCGGGGATGTCGAAGTGGACACCGGTGATGTCCTCACCCTGTGAGAGATCCTTCTTCACGTCGAAGGTCCTGACGACCTGTCCGGTGAAGTTACCACGTCCGGTGAAGACGATGGTGTAACGTCCCTCGTCGAGGATGGTTGTCGGTGTCTCCATCTTGGTGATGAGGACGTTGTAGTCGACGTTCTCCCTCAGGTCGTTATCACCGTACTTAAGGGTGTAGACCTTGTTGGCCTGGATATTGCGTCCGGTCCACTGCTGGTCCTTCACGGTGATCTCGACGCCGTCCCTCAGGTCGCGGGGGAGGATCTGCCAGTCGACAGTGGTCGTGCCGTCATCGTAATACGTAAAGAAACCCTCGCCTACGTGAGGCGTAGGAACGAGATGTCCTTGGCACTCGGGTCGGATCTCTGCCTGGTAGATGCCAGCATTCGTTGCCTTGTTGCCGGTGATGGTAGCGCCATGACAGTTATATATACCGAGCAGGACGCCGGTCTTCTCCTGACCGTCGTAGACGAAGCTTGCCTTTCCTACGGGGCTGTAGTTGTGGTATTGAGGGTTGAAGGCTCTGACAGACTGTCCCCAAGCCGTGGTGGCCGAGGCCATCATAATGCTCAATAATATAAGGATGTTCTTTTTCATATCTTGTTTCTCCTTTCACAATTATTTTGTTATACGGCTGTATGAAGGCTCGTCGGCATTCTCTTCGAGGTCGAAGTAGAGGTGGAGCAGGTCGTACTTCTTATGAAGGACGATGTTGATGTTCTGCTTCTGGCCTTCGAGGTTGTTGTCGAGCTCAAACTGTCCGACGGCCTCACCCTGATAGCTGCTGCCCTCGACGTCGACGTACTGTCCGTCGGAAGCGGAGCCAACCCACTGGTTACCATCCTTAATCTTGATGGTGTAGGTCAGCTTCACGTCAGCCACAGCGGCCTCGGTGCCACGGACCTGCAGGGGGATGTAGAGGAGTCCCGTGCCCTCGAGGATGTTCTGGACGGTCGAGGTAATCTTGATGCCAGGGGCGAACTTCTTACCGAAGGTGCGGGTGGTCGTCAGCTCACCGCTGATGATCTCCTTCCAGTTAGCCACGGCGTTGTCGGTGCGCAGCACGAGGCGTGCCTTCGTCGTGAGGTTGCGGTAGACGATGGAGATGCTGTCGATGGTGATATCGCAGTAGTCCTTGATGTAGTTCTCCAGCTTTGTGTCCATGCTGACCTTCACGGTGTCGCCGATGCAAGCCAGCGCGTGGACGAAGTTGAACTCCATGACGCTGTCCACCTTGTGGGGAGTCTGCTGGTCGTCCCAAGCGGTGTACTTGTAGGGGTCGTCAGCTGTGCCCTTGCCACCGACAAGGTGCTGCATATAGAGCAGGTCAATCTGGTTGGCCTTGCCGGCATCGGTGTTGTCGATGTCCCAGGGGCGCGAGGGGAGTCGGAAGTTAATCCAGGGGTCGCCGAGGTCGTAGTTCTTCGACATGTCGACGATACCGCCCTCGTCCTCCGTAGCGAACTTGCTGACGTAGGGAGCGTAGGCATAGAAGCTGACGTAGTCGCGGGCGTCGTTCGGCCAGTACTTCACGGGGAAGTACTGCCAGTTACCGTCTTTGTACTCCACCTTCTGGTTGTACATGTAGTCGCAGGAGACGGTTGTCTGCTCGTACTTCAGGTGTCCAGTGTAGGCAGCGAAAACGCCGAACTCCTTCGTCTGCAACGTGGCATCGTCATTGATCTCATTGGCGGCACGTGTCTGTGCTCCGTTGGCTGCCAGTGACATGTTGAAGGCAATAGCCTTTCCCGTCGGCTGGCCGTTGTCAGCCACGTCGGCGTCGTTGCTACAAGCAGCGAGTAGTGCTGCCGAGGCAATGATTGTCAAGTATTTCTTCATACGTTCTTATATATTTTTTTATCTATTCTTTCGGTTGTTGGGGGCGTCTTGGGCGCCAGGGCGTCTTGGGGGGGGACGCCACGCGGTGGCGTCATAGGTCGACGCCGGCGGCAGAGGCCGTGGCGGCGGTTGTCGACGCCGGCGGCTTTTAAGCCTCTCCCCACTTTTGGTGGCCGGGCTGTTGGGCGGGGCTTTCAGGCAGGGGACACGCCTGTGTGTTTTATATCAAAGAGCGATGCGCTTACGCGCGGAGTTTTTTTTGGAAAGAGAGGCCGCCGCCCTATTGCGGCGGCTTCTCTTTATAGAGGGTTATGCTAATGCTAAATGATTAGTTCTTCTTCGTGTAGAGCGTAACTTTCGGAGTCCACTGACCGGGGTTCATGGGGTTGCCATTCACCCACTTAGTCATATTATTCTGTGTGCACTCAGTCATCTCATTGGTTTCGGGATCAAGGAAGTACATACCGAAAGCGGCAGAAGCCTGCTGAGTGTTGAACTGTGCATTGTCAACTGCGGTGTAGCCAGCGGTGGGATCTGCGGGCTCAGTACCGGCGGGGCCATCCTGGTTGTCGGGCAGATCAACCTGTACAGCGGGATCGGTAGCGTTCTTCCACGGAGTGACGGTAGCGGTGATCTTCACGCTGGTCATGCCGATGTGGATGTTGATCTCATACTGGTAGCCAGGCTGGAAGTCGGGAACGAGGCAGCCCTTCAGGACGTTCTCCTTGTAGATAACGTTCGGGGTAGAGAGACCGGGAGTCTGGTTGTCAGAGAGCTTCGAAGCGAGCATGGTGTCGATGGTCTCGACGTCGTACTCAGCCTTGATGTCGACCTGGCCAGTGCCGTCGCCACCAGGAATGACATAGAAGAAGCCTTCGTTGTCAGCTTCCTCACCGCCGAAGAGGAGCACCGTCTCGTTGGTGATACCAGCGTTCTTTACGCCGGTGAACTTGAGCTTGCCGCCTTCGAGAGCCACAGCACCCTCAGCGTCGTTCTCAACGATAACCGGGTTCAGATAAGCGTTGTCCTCCTTCTGGATACCATTGGTCTTACCCTCGAAACCGTCCTTACGACCGTCGTTGAACTTGTTGTCGCCAAAGGTGATCTCGCTCACACCGTCAGTAAACGACTTCCAGTTGGGGAGGTCCTTCTCAGTGTTGTTGAGGTTCAGAGCGCCCTGGAGAGCGAAGCCATTGATGGTGATGTTGCGGAGGAAGATACGAGTCTCGTCAGCGTTGATGACCTCAGAGGGACCAGCGGGCGTGGGAGCGTCAGCGATGTAGTCGATGGTGAACTTAACCTTAGACAGAGCGTGACGGAGGTTGAAGTTCAGAGTCGTATCCGTGGGATTCGGCTTGAGGGGCTTGATCAGGTCGATGAAGGGCAGGCCAATCTCGTACTGAGCCTCGTTGTAGTTAGGATCGATGGGATCCCAGTACTTCACGTTGTCACCCTGAGAGTTCTTGTCCTCGCCGCGAACACCCCAGAGGAGGTCGACAGAGGTCTTAGGATTGACATCCACCACGTACTTGATGATGGGGTCGCCAGACTTGGTGTTGCTAATCAGCTCGACGATGTTCTTCTGCTGGAAGTTAACGGTGTCAGCCTTCGTAGCGAGAGCTTCCTTGATGACGGGCTTGCCGTTGGTGGGGTTCACCTCCACCCAAGGAGCATAAGCGAAGAACGACAGACGGTCAACCTCGTCAGAGATAGCCTTGTTACCGAACTCGTTCGGCCAGTACTTCACGGGCTCATAAGCCCAAGCATCACCATTGTACTTCACCTGCTGGTTGTACATGAAGTTAGGCGTAGCGCTCACGCTGTAGGTCTTGTTGTCGGTGTAGTAAGCGAACACACCGAAACCAGCGTCCTTGTGGTAGCCAAGCTTCAGCGACTGGGTAGTGATGGTGCTGTCCAGACCTGCACGCGTGTTACGCGGCGTGTAGATACTGAAGTTCACGCGAGTACCGTCAGCGGTCTGCTGTACGGCATTCAAGTCGGCCAGCTCGTCGCTCGAGCAGGCAGCGAACAGGGCAGCGACAGCTGCGAAATAAAGAACTTTTTTCATAAGTTTGAAATTAGTTGGTTAAAAAATAATGTAAACTGTTCTCTTGTTTTCTATATGAATGGTTTGTGTTAAATGGTTTCCCAGAGGAACCGCGGGTTACATACCTACGTCGGCCTGTCCGCCATCCTCCCAAGGAACTACGATACCACCAATCTCGATGCCGTTGTAAGCCTCGACGAACGGGAGCTCAGGCTGTCCCTGGAAGCCGTCCATGAGGTCGACGCGGAGGGCGTACTCGTTGCGGAAGATGTAGATGAGGTCACCGACGTTGAAGTGGTAGTAGAGTACGGTCTTACGGTCGCGGAGCAGACACTTCAGGTTGATGCGGAGCTCGTTGGGCAGACGGTCGGCGATACGCTCGGTGGCGTAGGCCTGGAAGGCCGTCGGGATCTGTCCCTCATAGACGGTCGACTCGTTGGTGGGACGCTGGGGAACGTGGATGTCCCAGTTGCGGTTCTCGAAGTTGGTGGGTCCCCATGTCTTGAACGTCTTGGCGATGTAGCCTGTTGTGGCGTTCGGGTAGAGGGTGGTGTTGGGGAGGTGGATCTCCCAGTCGTCGAGGTACAGCAGACAGGGTGTCTCTGACGACTTACAGTTCACGAGGTAGTATCCGTCAGCCAGACCCGCCACTGTAGCGCTGGCGCGCCAGAGGTAGTGGATGTTGCGGATGTAGATACGGATACGCATGGCCCATGGGTCGATGATCGGCTCCATGTCGAAGACCTGCTTCACCAGCGTTGCCTGGTAGGAGTCGCGCTCCTTGTAGGGGATGTATCTGTCGTACTTACCCGTGACGATGTTCATGTGTACGGTGTCGCTGGCGATGTCCTCGGGCTCGTTGGCGATGACGCAGTAGCCGTTGTCATGCATCTTCAGGGGATAGCCGTAAGCCTCCTGACCGAAGAGCTCGGGGATGGAGTCGCACTGGTAACTGGCGGGTGTCGACTGCACCTTGGCGGTCTCTGCGTAGTCCATGCCTACGAACTCCTGACGTCCGTACTCAGCGGGTGAGTAGTCGAACACCATGCCGTCGTACTCGCCTGCGCGGAGGTAGGTCTCGAACTTCCTGACCTCGGCGGTGGTGTAGTGCATGGAAGGACGACCGTCGCGCGGGAAGAACCAGATGGTCATACCATCGGGATCCTCTGCGGGAGCGACGACGTAGGGTGCGTTGGGGTTACCCTCTACACGCCCCTGGATGCCCCACTCACGGAAGTAGTTACGCCAGTCGATGTTTACCTCTACCTGCTTGAAGTTGTCCTGGTAGACGTAGAGCTCACGACGCTCGCAGCCCGTGGACAGCAGCAGCATGAGGGCAGCGGCAGCAAGTGTGCCAGCCTGGCACATGCTCTTGATGTATGTCTTGTATGGTTTCATCTTCTTATTAGCAATTTGAGTTAAACATTATTGTTTTGCAGCTTTAGCGGCTTCCTTGGCAGCCTTGGCAGCGGCCTTCTCAGCCTCTGCCTCAGCCTTAGCCTTTGCTTTCTCCTCAGCGGCCTTTGCCTTGGCGGCGTCAGCCTCTGCCTTAGCGGCAGCCTTAGCGGCCTCTGCGTCAGCCTTAGCCTTTGCCTTCTCCTCAGCAGCCTTTACCTTGGCGGCCTCGGCGGCAGCCTTCTCCTGAGCCTTAGCGGCCTCGGCGGCAGCCTTCTCAGCGGCTTTCTCCTCAGCGGCCTTTACCTTAGCGGCCTCGGCGGCAGCCTTCTCAGCGGCCTTAGCGGCCTCGGCGGCAGCCTTCTCAGCGGCCTTTTCCTCAGCAGCCTTTATCTTAGCAGCCTCAGCGGCAGCCTTCTCAGCAGCTTTGTCAGCTTCAGCGTTAGCCTTAGCGGCAGCCTTAGCAGCCTCGGCCTCAGCCTTTGCTCTTGCCTTTGCATCAGCGTCAGCAGCCTTGGCAGCCTTTTCCTGTGCCTTAGCAGCTTCGGCAGCGGCCTTCTCCTGTGCCTTAGCAGCTTCAGCGGCGGCCTTCTCCTGAGCCTTAGCGGCTTCAGCGGCGGCCTTCTCCTGAGCCTTGGCAGCTTCGGCGGCGGCCTTCTCCTGAGCCTTAGCAGCTTCGGCAGCGGCCTTCTCCTGAGCCTTAGCAGCCTTGGCAGCCTCCTTGTCGGTGGTCTCCTTCAGAGCCTTACCCTGGAGCTTGGCGGCCTTAGCCTCTTCCTTAGCCTTTACCTTAGCCTCGGCAGCCTCAGCCTTCTGGAGCTGCTTAGCCTCGTAGGCGGCGTCCTTAGCAGCCTGCTTCTCAGCCTTGGCGCGAGCCTTGTCGGCCTTTGCCTTCTCCTTCTCACTCATCTGGCTGTAGCGGAGAGCCTCCTGGCGCTCGCGCTCAGCATCCTGCTCGGCCTTTACGCGTGCACGTTCCTTAATTACTGGTTCGGGCTCGACGACTGTCGGGCATTCGCTCTTGGCGCCCTTGGCACCGAACATATAGGCGATGGTGATATTGGCGTGTGTGAGACCGAAGATGTGGTTCCAACCGGAATTAATCCACATCAGGTGGTTCTCCCTCTCCTCGTTAGGACCGATGATAGAACGTCCATCGGCGTTGATGAGGTGCTTCTCGGGATGGTGCTCAGCATAGTTCTGGGCATTGGAGCTACCGACATAGTGGCGGAACTTCGTGGGGATGTATCCGAGGCCGATGCCACCGTCGACAGCCCACTGCTTGCGCTTACCCCAGCGCTTCTGGTAGCCGAAGTTGCAGTAGACATTCAGGTACTCGCCCTGCCAGCCTTCGCTCTTCTTCCACTCGAAGTCGTAGTAGCCAGCAGCGATGGCGGGACCGATGTGCCAGCCGTCAAGGCTGTGGTGCTTGGCGCGGTTGCCGAGCCAGTAGCGCAGCTCTACGCCGAGGTTCATGAACTGCTCAGCGTGTGTGTTCTTGCTCCATGTGTACCAGGGCCAGAAGAACTCGCCCTCGATACTCCAGCGGTTGGTCTTGCCGAGTGCGCGCTCCACCTGGATGTTAGGAGCGATGACGCCCCAGAGGAGGAGGTTGGTCTTCACGGCCCAGACGGGACGCTGGTCAGCAGGCTCCTCGCAGACGATGCATGGCTCGGGGAGGTAGACGATGGTGTCGCGGATGACCAGCGTGTCGCGCAGCTGCTCTTCCGTGAGTTCCATGATCACAGCCGAACCGGAGCTACGGAGCTGTGGGAGGTACTTGGAGTTCAGGACCTTCCAGATCGCTCCTTTGCGGAGCTGGCGGAGCTTCGTCTCGCGCGGATCTTTCGTCCACTCGTCGGCGGGCTCCTCGGCGAGGACCTTCAGCACGTCGTACTTCCAAGGTTCATTACTCTGCTCAATCATCTTTGACAGGCCTCCCCAGCGGGCACCCTGGTTGATGACCGTGATGTGCTCGACGAGACCACCGAGGCGGTTCTCGAGGATCTCCTTCAGGGCGATGCCGCGCTGCTCACCGAGACGGCGGTTCAGCTCGGCCGGTCCTTCGGGTGAGGCACCAGCATAGACGTTGAGTTGCATACTCTCTTTAGATGCATGAGCGTAACGCTGCTGCACGAGACGTGTGAAGTCTGCGATACGACGCTCGTTGTCGGCATAGCCGAGATCGAGGTTGCTCTGACCTACGCGGAAGTGTACTTCCAGCGTGTCGGCAGTAACGTTACCTTTCTTACTTGCATCTTGACCATAAACGCTGTTGGACATTAATATGGCCAACAGACAAGCATAAATATAATGTGATGTTTTCATGCTTATTGGTTGATATTTTATAGAATTTTGGGGCAAAATTAAAGAAAATAATGAAAAATTCCAATAATATTTGCAAAAAATTTTAAGGCGATTAGTATTTTTTAACTTTTCGCCTTCTTATTTCGAATAATTATTCGTACCTTTGCACATATGGAACAAAAAGGCTTTTCCCGACTGCTGAAGACGCTGCTGCCGCTGTTGCTTGGCGGGGCGATACTATACTGGATGTACCGCGACTTCGATTTCCGGAGCGTGGGGCACGTGATGTTGCACGACATGGACTGGACGTGGATGCTGCTGTCGCTGCCGTTCGGTGTGCTGGCGCAGGCGATGCGCGGGTGGCGGTGGAAGCAGACGCTGGAGCCGATCTTTTTTTCGAGGAACGAGGAGGCCGGCACAAGGAGCCGGCATAGAGAAACAGGAACGAGGAACGAGGAGGCCGGCACAATGAGCCGGCATAGAGAAACAGGAGCGAGGCGCTCGGCTCTGCCGCTTTGCTCTGCAAAGAACGAGGAAGGAGGAACGAGGAAGGAGGTTAGTAGCTCCGCTTGTGTGAACGCGGTGTTTGTGAGCTATGCGGCGTCGCTGGTGATTCCGAGGATAGGAGAGTTCACGCGGTGTGCGGTGCTGAAGCGGTGGGAAGGCATATCGTTCTCGAAGGCGCTGGGCACGGTGGTGACGGAGCGTGCCGTGGACACGCTGGTGGTGATGCTGTACTCCGGACTGATCCTGCTGTTCCAGCTGAGCGTCTTCGGCACGTTCTTCCGTAAGACGGGGACGACGATGGACCATATCCTAGGGAGCTTCTCGCTGACAGGCTGGCTGGTGACGGCGGTCTGCGCCCTGGCGGTGCTGTTGCTGTTGTATGTACTGGTGAGGAACCTCTCTATATATAATAAGGTGAAAACGACGCTCAGCGGCCTTCTGGAGGGTGTGCTGTCGCTAAGGGGGGTGAAGAACCTGCCGCTGTACCTGTTCTTCTCCATCGGCATCTGGGTGATGTACTTCCTCCACTTCTACCTGACATTCTTCTGTTTCGACTTCACGGCGGACCTGGGGCTCGGCTGTGCGCTGGTGGCGTTCGTGGTGGCGAACTTCGCGGTGATCGTGCCGACGCCGAACGGGGCGGGGCCGTGGCACTTCGCCATCAAGACGATGCTGATTCTCTACGGAGTGCAGGATGACCAGGCGCTGTTCTTCGTGCTGATCGTTCACACGGTGCAGACGTTGCTGGTGGTGCTCCTGGGAGTCTATTCCTGGGCGCGCCTGAATTTTTGTTCTCACACGGAGGGGGATTTTTATTCTCACGCAGAGTCGCAGAGGACGCTGAGTGAGGCGCAGAGTGATAAGTAATTGCGGCTGCATGGAGTCTAGGGAGTTAACGCGGCGAAGACGTGCAAAAAAAGGAGAGCCGACATCATAAAAAAAACGTATTTATGGAAGTTGTACTGGACAAAGATTATACACATAGGTTATTAGGATGTGCATATACTGTACATTCAGAGCTAGGACCCGGCTTGTTGGAGAGCGTCTATGAAAAAGCATTAGTCTACGAGCTTCAGTTCCAAGGTTTTTCAGTCAACCAACAAGTACCTGTCAAACTAAAGTACCGGGAAATGGAATTAGACATCGACCTCCGTCTGGATGTCATTGTCGACAATCGTGTCATTCTGGAGTTGAAATCTGTCAAGGAAATACTGCCTGTTCACGAGAAACAACTCCTAACATATATGCGGCTTACCAATATCCATTTGGGCTATATCATAAATTTCAATGTGGAATCTTTAAAATATGGAATTGAACGCGTAGTCAATAATTTATAAACTCTGTGCAACGCTCAGTATACTCTGCGCCTCTGTGTGAAAACAAAACATACATATCAATGAGAAAAGAAACTTACGCCTGATTATTCTCACGCGGAGAGGTATTTTTATTCTCACGCGGAGGCGCAGAGGACGCAGAGTGTTGCGCAGAGTGATAAGTAATTGCGGCTGCACGGAGTCTTGGGAGTTAATAACCTGAGAATATCTTCTCTGTGAGACTCGGTGTCTCTGTGTGGGAAGAAAAGAGCTACTCTGCGCAGCACTCAGCGTACTCTGCGACTCTGCGTGAGAACAAATAACCACCTCCGAGTGAGGATATAAAACTGCCTCTGTGAGAAATAACAAAAACATAAAACTCAAAAGAAGAGAGAGATGAACGAGATTCAAAAGTTAGAGCCGCAGTGCGTATGGAAGAACTTCTACGCGCTGACGCAGGTGCCGCGACCGAGCGGACACTTGGAGAAAGTACAGCAGTTCCTGCTGGAGTTTGGACGACAGGCGGGCGTGGAGGCGTTCCTGGACCCCGCGGGAAACATCGTGTTCCGCAAGCCGGCGACGCCGGGCATGGAGAACAGGAAGGGTGTGATCCTGCAGGCACACATGGACATGGTGCCGCAGAAGACGCCGGAGTCGACGCACAACTTCGAGACGGACCCCATTGAGCCGTGGATCGACGGCGAGTGGGTGAAGGCGAAGGGTACGACGCTGGGTGCCGACAACGGTCTGGGCGTGGCGTCGATCATGGCGATCATGGAGTCGAAGGACCTGAAGCACGGTCCCATCGACGCGCTGATCACACGCGACGAGGAGACGGGTATGTACGGTGCCAACGAGCTGCCGGAGGGTGAGCTGCAGGGCGACATCCTGCTGAACCTCGACTCGGAGCACTGGGGAAAGTTCGTCATCGGCTCTGCCGGCGGCATCGACGTCACCGCGACGCTGGACTACCAGGAGTCGGAGACGGATGCAGAGGACGTGGCGGTGCGGGTGACCGTGAAGGGTCTGCGCGGCGGACATAGCGGTCTGGAGATCCACGAGGGCCGCGGCAATGCTAACAAGCTGATGGCACGGGTGGTGCTCAGCGCCATCGACGAGCTGGACGGTCGTCTGTGCTCGTGGCACGGCGGTAACATGCGTAACGCTATCCCGTTCAAGGCGGAGACGGTGCTGACGCTGCCGAAGGAGAACATCGCGGCGTTCAAGGAGCTGGCCGCCGACTGGCAGGAGGCGTTCAACGACGAGTACAAGGTCATCGAACCGCAGGGCATCGAGGTGATCGTCGAGGACGTGGCGACACCGTCGAAGCAGGTGCCCATCGAGATCCAAGACAACCTCGTCTGTGCCATCCATGCCTGTCACGACGGTGTGGTGCGCTTCATCCCCGCCTACCCCGACGTGGTGGAGACATCGAGCAACCTCGCCATCATCGACATCGAGGGAGGCACAGCCAGCATAAAAATTCTGGCACGGTCGAGCCGTGAGGACATGAAGGACTACGTGGTGGACACGCTGACATGCTGTTTCCTGATGGCCGGCATGAAGGTGGAGACCGCCGGCTCGTATGGCGGCTGGGACCCGAACCCCGACTCCCCCATCCTACACCTGCTGCTGAAGGAGTACAAGGAGCTCTTCGGCGAGGACGGCATCGTCCAGGTGGACCACGCCGGTCTGGAGTGCTCGGTGATCCTGGGTAAGTACCCGCACCTGGACGTCGTGAGCCTCGGTCCGACGATGAAGTCGCCGCACACCACGACGGAGCGTGCGCTGATTGCCACGGTCGCCCCGTTCTGGGAGCTGCTGAAGAAGACGCTGGCCGACGTGCCCGTGCGTTGACAGAAATGAGGATTTAATGAAATTGACAGAAATAACCACTTGCCAATTTCTGTCGAGAGGTTAGGTGCGGGATCAATGAGAGATCCTACACCTAACCTGTGACTTTGGGGGCCTTTAGCGGGTTACAACGTATGCGCGCGCAAGCGCGCACGCATATTATATTAGGGAAAGCGGAAATTATCCCGCTTATCCCGCTTATCTTACACCTAAATCAATGCTTAATGATATACCCGTAGGTGTGGGATAAGCGGGATAAGCGGGTTATTTTCTTGTTTCAGTATATATACATACGCACGCGAGGGGCTCGTGGAAACGAATGAGACGTTTTTCTGTGAAACGAATGGGATGGTTTTCTAGAAACGAATTTGAATAATTAAAACGAATTTTATCCACGCGCTCGGCTTTGCCGCTTTGCTTGCAAAGAATTTAACTAATTAATATTTATGCGGTAGACAATTAAAATTAGAATAATTCGTGGTCAAAATTAAGGTTAATTAGGATAATTCGTTTCTTAAAAAGGAGAATAATTTCGTGTTCGTTTCCCTGTTTCCCGAAAAGGTGACCTTTAGCCGTAAAAAGGTGACCTTTAGCGGCAAAAAGGTGGTCTTTACGATTCTAAAGGTGACCTTTTCAGCGCTAAAGGTCACCTTATTACACATAAATATACGGATAAATATGCATTCCCGTCAAACAAAAATCTTCAGAAATCTAACACAAAAAAATGGGAAAAGATTTGGTGTTTTACGCGCTTATTCGTACCTTTGCAGGCGAATCGCAGGATTCGCGACTAGTAATAACCCTAAAAAACGAAACATTATGGACGACTACCCGGCGGAAACTTGTAAGGAGTGAAGGCGGGGGATAGCGAGCAAGGCTGCTAATCCCCTTGCCGCAGAATTTATTACTCAACTTGCGCAAGCTCTGCTTGCTCAGTCTCGTAAGGGGCATGGAGCAAGGGGCATGGAGCAAGAGAAATGTAGAAACATGGATAAAGGATTAGCACAATGAAGACCTATTGGAACACCCAAGGCGGCCTGACGCAGCTCACGGAGTGGCAGCCCAACTGCTGGATTCAGATGACCTGTCCCACCGAGGACGACCAGCGCGAACTGGAAGAGAAGTTCAACATCCCCGACTACTTCATGTCGGACATCAGCGATACCGACGAGAGAGCCCGTTACGAATATGACGACGGCTGGATGCTCATCATCCTCCGTATACCGTACGTGAAGGAGATCCGCAGCCGGACGCCATACACGACGGTGCCGCTGGGTATCATCCACAAGCGCGACGTGACGATCACCGTGTGCTACTACGAGACGAACATGATGATCGACTTCGTGTCGTTCCAACAGAAGCGCGGCACGGGTTTCACGGACCATGTGGACATGATTTTCCGTCTGTTCCTCTCATCGGCGGTGTGGTACCTGAAGCGCCTGAAGCAGATCTCGATGCTCATAGACCGTGCGAAGCGTAACCTCGACAAGGAGGTGAACAACGAGAGCCTCATCGGGCTGTCGCGTCTGCAGGACTCGCTGACGTACTTCCAGACGAGTATCCGCGGCAACGAGACGCTGCTGTCGAAGCTGAAGTTCAAGCTGCAGATTGACGAGCTGGACGCCGACCTCATCGAGGACGTGAACATCGAGATGACGCAGGCGCGGGAGACGACGAGCATCTACTCGAACATCCTTGAGTCGACGATGGACACGTACCAGAGTATCATCAACAACAACATGAACACCGTCATCCGTACGCTGACGTCGGTGACGATCATCATGATGTTCCCCACGCTGATTGCCTCGCTGTTCGGCATGAACCTCGTCAACGGCATGGAGGAGAAGTTCTGGGGCTTCCCCTTTGCACTCGTCCTCTCCGTGCTTGTCTCCATCGGCTGCTGGTGGATCTTCAAGTTCAAGCGTCTGGTGTAAGGGGCGAGAAGAAATTAGGTGAAAAAACGTTAATGATTTGGTCAGTTCGACTAAATTGTGTAATTTTGACCGCAATATTGTGTATGCTCAACCATACAGTAACTAAAAAAGTTAGATTATGGACTCTCAAGACAATCTCCTCCAAGAGGAGAACAAGGAAGTGAAACAGGTAGTAGAAACACCTGAAGTGGAAACCCAGAAAGCGCCGGAGGCCGTTGAGGCGGAGGCCGTTGAGGCGGAGGCTGCAACACGGTTGCAGCATAGCGAAACGGAAGACGCAGAAGCCGTAGAAGCAGCGGTAGCCGAAGAGGCGCCGAAAGCCGAAGAGGCTGAAGAGGCCGCAGAGGCTGAAGAGGCCGTGGAAGCTGAAGAGGCCGTGGAGGCCGTGGAGCGGAAGGTCTATCAGACGAAGGCTGAGGTGCTGGAGCGTGTGAAGGAGCTGGCCCACGGTGACGAGGCGCCGCAGAAGGACGAGGTGGACTACCTGAAGACCGCGTTCTACAAACTTCACATCGCCGAGCGCGAGGCCCAGCTGAAGGCGTACATCGACAACGGTGGCGACCCGGAGACGTACCAGATTACGCCCGACGAGACGGAGAACGTCTTCAAGGCTGAGATGGGTCTCATCAAGGAGCGTCGTGCCCAGCTGTTCCGCGAGCAGGAGGAGGAGAAAGAGGCTAACCTGAAGAAGAAGCTTGAGATTATCGATAAGATCAAGGCGATGGTGACGTCGCCCGAGGAGGCAAACAAGACCTACCAGGAGTTCAAGGCCCTGCAGCAGGAGTGGCGCGACATCAAGTCCGTTCCCGCCGAGAAGGCCAACGAGCTGTGGCGTAACTACCAGCTGTACGTGGAGCAGTTCTACGACCTGCTGAAGCTGAACAGCGAGGCCCGTGAGTATGACTTCAAGAAGAACCTCGAGATTAAGACTAAGCTCTGCGAGGCCGCCGAGAAGCTGGCCGAGGAGCCCGACGTCATCAGCGCGTTCCACCAGCTGCAGAAGCTGCACGGCGAGTACCGCGAGACCGGTCCTGTGAGCAAGGAGCTGCGTGAGGGCATCTGGGAGCGTTTCAAGGCCGCTTCGACGGTCATCAACAAGCGTCACCAGCAGCACTTCGAGGCCATCCGTGCCCGTGAGGAGGAGAACCTGGAGAAGAAGACGGTGCTGTGTGAGAAGGCCGAGGCCATCAACAGCGGCGAGAAGAAGAACAGCGGCGACTGGGAGCGTCTGACGAAGGAGATCATCGCCCTGCAGGCCGAGTGGAAGACCATCGGCTTCGCCCCGCAGAAGATGAATGTGAAGATCTTCGAGCGTTTCCGTTCCGCCTGCGACACGTTCTTCGCCCAGAAGGCAGAGTTCTTCAAGAGTCTGAAGGAGACCTTCAAGGAGAATGCCGACAAGAAGCGCGCCCTCATCGAGAAGGCGAAGGCCCTGCAGGACTCCACGGAGTGGAAGTCGACGAGCGACAAGCTCATCAACCTGCAGAAGGAGTGGAAGCAGATCGGTATGGTGCCGAAGAAGCTTGGCGACCAGCTGTGGGAGGAGTTCCTCGCCGCCTGCAACAAGTTCTTCGAGGCCCGCAACGCCGCCACCTCCGGCACCCGCGGCGAGGAGCAGGCGAACCTGGAGAAGAAGCGCGACGTCATCAGCCGTCTGAAGGCTGCCGCCGAGGAGGCCGGTGACGACATCCAGCAGCAGGTACAGAAGCTTGTGGAGGAGTACCAGAGCATCGGTCACGTGCCGTTCCGCGAGAAGGACAAGCTCTACGAGGAGTACCACGCCGTGCTCGACAAGCTGTACAAGGAGCTGAACGTCAGCGTGGCGAAGAAGCGTCTGTCGAAGTTCAAGGACAACCTGAAGCAGGTGGCCGAGCGTGGCGAGAGCGCCCTGGACAACGAGCGTGCCCGTCTGATGCGCCAGTACGAGGCCATCAAGCAGGAGGCGCAGACCTACGAGAACAACCTCGGCTTCCTGAGTGTGTCGTCGAAGAAGGGCTCGTCGCTGATCGACGAGATGAACCGCAAGGTGCAGAAGCTGAAGGACGACATGCAGCTGGTGAAGGAGAAGATCAAGGCCATCGACGCCGAGAACCGGGAGAAGTAAGCGGCATTGAACGTTTATCTTGAAACGAATTTGAATAATGATATTTATCCCCGCAGCCGAAAGGTTGCGGGGATTTTTTCGTCCCGCGCAGAGACGGTTTTGTATCCTCACGCAGAGGCGCAGAGTACGCAGAGTGATACGCAGAGTGAAATATTTGCGGCAGCATGGAGTTTATGGAGTATCCTCAGCCTCATTACTCAGCGTACTCCATGAGTGGCTTGCAAGATGATATCTCCTCTGTGACACTTCGTGTCTCTGGGTGAGAAAAAAGCCACTCTGCGCAACACTCTGCGTACTCTGCGACTCTGCGTGAGAACAGATTGCAGTCTCTGCGTAAAAAAATAGAGGAAAAACGTGCAAGAGTTTTGTGTTTTATGATTTTTTTTTGTATTTTTGTCGCCAAAAACAGAAAGAACTGCATCAAATGAAAGAATTTCTACTCACAATCCTCCTGCTGTTCGTCTGCGGACAGGGTATGGCAGCAACCCTTCATACGGACAGTACGAAGTGTCCGCATGACACCTTGTGTGTGGACACCGTACCCGCCAAGGTCAAACCATCGTGCTGTGCCGACAGCACCGTCGAAGACCACACCACCCCCTACCACAAAGTGGTGAAAGAGGGCGGCAGCGTCCGTGAGGGCCTGTTCACCGTGCGCCACATCAAGGACGACTGGTACCTCGAGGTGCCCGACGAGCTGCTGGGGCGTATGCTGCTGGCCGTGACGCGCTTCACGAGTGTGCCGCAGGACTTCAGGATGTTCAGCGGCGAGGAGGTGAACCGCTCCGCCATCTACCTCGAGCAGTACAACGAGAAGACGCTGTTCCTGCGCGAATACGTGCAGTCGAGCTATGCGAAGGCGGAGGACCGCATCGCCATCTCGCTGAAGCAGTCGACGGTGGACCCGATTATTTATAAGTTCGACGTCATTGGCCGTAACCCCGACACCCAGGCACAGCTGATCAACGTGACGAAATGGATCATGGGCGATAACAAGGTGACGAGCTTCTCGGCATCGGACCGTACGACGCTGGGCATCGGCGGTGTGATGAGCGACCGCACGTTCATCGACAGCATCAAGACCTACCCCATCAACATCGAGATACAGTCGCTGCGCACCTACGGCATCACCTCCGGACGTGCGCCGGCGGCTAAGACTGGTTCGGCGACGCTGTCGCTGAACACGAGCATCGTGCTGTTGCCGGAACAGCCTATGCAGCCGCGCTATGAAGACGAGCGTGTGGGCTACTTCAGCAACATGATGACGGAGTTCAGCGATGCCCAGCAGACGACGAAGCACGAGAACATCGTCATGCGCTACCGCTTGGAACCGAAGGACCCAGAGGCCTACAAGGCCGGCCGTCTGGTGGAGCCGAAGAAGCAGATTGTCTACTACATAGACCCCGCAACGCCGAAGAAGTGGGTGAAGTACCTCATTGCCGGCATCAACGACTGGAATACCGCCTTCGAGGCTGCGGGCTTCAAGAACGCCATCGTCGGCAAGGAGTGGCCCGAGAACGACACGACGATGTCCGTCGACGACGCGCGGTTCTCGATGATCCGCTACCTGCCGTCGGAGACGGAGAACGCCTACGGGCCCCGCATCGTCGACCCGCGCAGCGGTGAGATCATCGAGGCGCACGTCTGCTGGTACCATAACGTGATGAACCTGGTGAAGAAGTGGTACATGGTGCAGTGCGGTCCGACGGACAAGCGTGCGCGGAAGATGGAGTTCCCCGACGAGCTGATGGGACAGCTGATACGTTTCGTGTCAAGCCACGAGATAGGCCACTCGCTGGGTCTGCGCCATAACATGATTGCCTCGCAGGCCACGCCGGTGGAGAAGCTGCGCGACAAGGCCTGGGTGGAGAAGTACGGCCACACCAGCAGTATCATGGACTATGCCCGCTTCAACTACGTGGCACAGCCCGAGGACGGCATCTCGGAGAAGGGACTGTTCCCCCGCATTAACGACTACGACAAGTGGGCCATCAAGTGGGGCTACCAGTACCGTCCGGAGTTCAAGGACCCCACCAAGGAGAAGAAAGTCCTGCGTGCCGAGACGACGAAGAAGCTGACGGGCAACCGCCGGCTGTGGTGGTGTGGCGACGAGGGCCACGGTCAGGACCCGCGTTCGCAGACCGAGGACCTGGGCGACAACCAGATGAAAGCCAACGAATACGGTCTGAAGAACCTGAAGCGTGTGATGGAGAACATCGAGAAATGGACGGCACAGCCCGACGGGCAGTACGACGACCTGCGTGAGATCTACAGTTCCGTGCGCTCACAGTACCAGCGCTACACGAACCACGTGCAGAAGTGGCTCTTCAGCAAATATGTGAACAACGCCCCTGGCGAGAAGCCCAACGACATCGTGCCGCGCGAGCTACAGAAAGAGGCCCTGCAGTGGCTCGACCGCAACGTGATGGAGGCCCCGCTGTGGCTCTATCCGGAGAGTGTGGTCAGCAAGGTGGGCACGGACTATATGGAGGAGATCCGCAACCGTCAGCAGACGCTCATCGCCCTGCTGCTGGCTCCCGGCGCCATCACGAACGTCAGCAATGCCCGTCTGCTGTCCGACAAGGCCTACCCCGTGGAGGAATACCTGGACGATGTGTTCGCCATGGTATGGAAGCCGCTGGGTGGCAGTGAGCAGCAGAACAGCCTGCGTCGCTACCAGCAGCGTGTCTACGTGGACTTCCTGGGCGTGGCGATGAATGGGAATAATGGGGCTAATGGGGCCTATGGGACTAATGGGAGTGCTGTGAATACGGGGATGCTGCGTTCGGATGCCATCCTGTACATTGAGCAGCACCTGGACAAGGTGGAGAACTACCTGAAGGACCAGCACACCGACGGCACCAATGGCCAGCACTACAAGAACCTGTTACTGAGGGTCAAGAAGATCCGTGAGAAATACGAGGGGAATGAGAAATAATTCAGGTTGGACTATCGCGGGATCACGGCGATGAAGCGACAGCCGTCGTGATAGCTGGCATCGAGCGTCAGGTCGCCGCCGAGGTACTGCATATGACGCTTGGACAGCGGCAGTCCCAGTCCGAGGCCTTCTGAGAGGTCGTCGATCTTCGTGAACGGCTCGAACATCAGGTCACGGTCTGCCTCGGCGATACCCTTACCCGTATCCTCGACAATGAAGGAAACGGTGGTTTTGGTCAGTTGCACACGGGCGATGACCAATTGACCGCTGGAGTATTTCGCCGCGTTGTAGAGCAACTCGCGCAGACTAACCATCAGATAGTGGCGGCAGGTCTGGATGCAGAAGTCGTCGGGGACCTCTGTCCGGAAGTCGAAGAACACCTGCGGATAATGCAGTCTCACATAACCGAGAGCCTCACGCATAACCTGATTGCAGGAGACCGTCTCCCTGGAATAGTTGCTGAACTCGTTGACCTCGCCTGTCTTCGAGATATCGTAGAGCATCTTCACCATACGGCTGAGAAGCAGGGCGTTATGGGTCATCGTGGTAGTGATTTCCTTCAGTTCCTCGTCGGACAGTTCATCCTTGATTGTGTCGGCTGTCATCTCGTAGAAGCCAACATACTCACGCATCACTTGCGAGAAGCCCATGACGATGTTCAGCGGCGTGCGTATCTGGTGCGACACATTCTGAATGAAAGCCGTCTTCCGCTTGTCGGCCTCCTCGGCCAGTTGAGTGGCCTGTAGCAATTCCTCGTTGCGGCGTTTTGTCTGCTCGGCGGTAAAACGGGTGCTGCCCATGTGGAAGTTAAGCGACTGGAGCATCGTGGCGAAGCTGTTCTGCAAACGTCCCACGGCATCCGCGCGAAGGCTACGGGGGATGTGTACCTCCATGTTCCCGTCGATGATGCTCTGTGTCTTGTCCAGCAGCTGGTTCAACGGACCGATGGCGTGACCGACCAGTCTGTAGCAAAACACGAGGATAACGAGCATTCCGACAGCGAGGACAGACAGGATGATATATACCAGCCGGTGGTAGTCGCCCAGGATATCGTCATCGGGACAGACAATAGCGAGGCTCCACGGCGTTCCTGGCACATGCTGGTAAGACACCTGACAGGGTATGCCATCGATGGTGGCCGTCATGTTGCCGCTGTTACCCGCCGTCATCTCGTGTCCCAGGGCAATGACGTCGGCCTGCTGATGGGGGTCGGCATTGTCGAAGACGGTCTGACTGAAGAGGCGTGTGGAGTCGGGGTGTATCAGGAAGCGTCCGCCCTCGCCAAGCATCATATAATAAGAATGTGGGTAGGGCTTCTCCTGGGTGATGATTTTCGACAGGCGGTAGAGCGAGAGGTCGGTGGAGATGACGGCCACCATCGTCTTATCGGCCGTATAGAGCGGCTTGCAGTAGGAGGCGATCATGCCGTCGAGGGTCACCTCCAGCGAGTCGGCCTCGTCGTAGAAGTCCACCCAGCAGGGCGCCCCCAGGTCGTGGGGGGTCTTATACCATATCTTCTGGAAATACTCGTACTCCTCCTCGACGACGGTGATGATGCTGTCGCCCTCGCGGATGGTGTAGGCCGAGTAGTAGCGTCCGTACTTGGGGAACACGTTCGGCTCGGCACTGATGGAGCAGCCGTCGACACTGGGGTTCAGACGCACGACACGGTTGGTCAGCTGGAGGATGGTGTCCGGGTCCATGTACTCCGTCACGTCCCAGTCGTTGTAGTTCGTGGCGGTCTCGACGGCGTTCATGTAGCGCTGCAACCGTTGCATCGACGTGTTCAGCACACTCTCGGCATGTTCCGTCGCCTCGGTCCTGACGTTGTCGCGCGAGCGTACGAACAGCAGGCCCAGCGACAGGATGAAGATGGGTATGGCCAACAGCAGCAGTGTGAGGCTGAGCTTCGTGGAGAGGTGCTTTCGTATCCGGTCAATCATCATGGGCGCCCTCCTTTCTCTTTTCATCAAACGACACATGGAGCAGGTTGTCCAGCAGACTGGCTATGGTCTCGCCCTTCTGGCCGATGTCGTCGGCCAGTCGGCCGGCCTCTAACTTGGCCATATGGCGTCCCCTCTTGCAGAGAGTATGGACATCGGACACGATGACCTCCGCCGGACCCTCCATCTGATTGGTCATGTTATGCAGGAAAGCCGTCTTCATATAATCGGCCTGACGCACATGGTCATAGGCCGCTTGCAGCTCCTGTTCGCGCTGCCGGAGCGTCTCCGTCATCTGCTCCAACTCGTCGATGTTCGTCGCCAGCGACTGCTGCATCAGCTGGAAATGGTCTTGCAGACGGCCTATCTCGTCCTGCTGATGACTGTCGGGAATAGCCTCATGATAGTTCCCCTGAGCTATACGCTGAGCCGAAGCCGTCAACAGGCGCAGCGGCACCAGTTGCCGGTGGATGATGATGCGGCTGAGGACAAAGAGCAGCAGCAATCCTATGAGGGCGATGGCCAGCACGTAGTAGAGCAGACGGTTATAGTCGCCGAAGATATCGTCCTCAGGATAGATGATGCCGACGCTCCAGTTCACCTCCTCCATGGCACGTCCTCTGACCATCGTCCGCTTGAACGGTTTGTAGAAGACGAAATAGTCCGTGCCCTTCATGCGGAACGGCCGGTAGCCGGTCTCACCCGACGCCATGGCCTGGGAAGCCTCCTTGATGGTGGCAGCGGCCGTCTGGTCGAGCTGTGTGAAGTCTGTCTGCAGCAACAGCTTGCTGCTGTCGGGATGGACGATGAACGAGCCATCGCCGTCGAGCAGCATAGAGTAGGAGTTCGGCGAGGTCTTCGTAGAGAGCACAATCTGTGAGAGATGGCTGAGCGACACGTCGACACCGATGATACCTATCGGCAGGCTGTCATTGCCGGGAATGGGCAGGCTGAACGTCATAATAGGCTCACCGACACCATCCTCGCCCTTCATAGGTCTGATCCAGCCGGGCTTGGCTGACGCCATGGGTATCTTGAACCACTTCTGGGCGGTATAGGGTGTATTGCCAAACGTCTCCATGAAGACGATGGGCGACTCGGCCGAGAGGCAGTCCTCATGGCGATAGTAGGCCATGAAGAGTTCGCGGTCCTTATAGAAATAAGGTTTCATGGCGACGGCACAGCCCACGACATACGGGTTCGACGCCACCACGCGCTGGGCGTACTGCTGTACCTTCTCCGGCTGGTTGACATAGGGGAGCATGGTGAAAAAGGCATTTCCCGTGGTCTGCTCGACACTCAAGAGGATGTTGTCGATGCGCTGTACCGTTCCCTCGAGGGTCTGCATGGCCTTCTGAAAGGCTTCCTCCTTCACACTCTTCCTCACGAAATGGAGCATCACGACCAGCGAAGCCAAGAGCAGAATGGCCATGGCTGAAACGATCATCAGACTCAATCGTATTGACAAGGTTTTGTTGATAAATCCAGGCAGTCGTAACATCTCGGCTGCAAATATACAAAAAAATGGGAGAAAACAGTCACTTTGAACAAAAAAAATTCGCTAAGTACTAAATATTTCAGCAACTTAGCGAATCAAGTGGTTGGGGTACCCGGACTCGAACCAGGAAAGGCAGGACCAGAATCTGCAGTGTTACCATTACACCATACCCCAATAAAACGGGTGACAAAGTCAGCGCAAATCGAGTGCAGAGAGTTTGCTCTTTGCCGAGATGCAGCCTGACTTCGCAGTACATTCTCTCGAAATGCGCTGCAAAGGTAGTACTTTTTTCGGAACCCACAAAACTTTTGGGCATTTTTTTATTAAAATACTCAAAAAAAGTAGGATAGTGAGGGCAAATACAAGAATAAAAACGTACCTTTGCAGCATGGAAGAAACAAAAAACTTAGTAGAAACCATCATCAAAGGAATCCAGGAAAAGAAAGGCCACGGCATCGTCGTTGCCGACCTGACGGGTATTAACGGCAGCATCTGCCAATATTTCATCATCTGCGAGGGTCAGTCGCCGACACAGGTCGATGCCATCACCGACTCCATCAGCGACATGGTACGCGAGCAGTTGGACGAGAAGCCGGTACACATCGTCGGCCGCGAGAACGCCCAGTGGGTGGCCATGGACTATACAGACGTGATGGCCCACATCTTTCTGCCCGATGTCCGGGAGTACTATGACCTGGAGCACCTCTGGGATGACGCGAAGCTCAGCCACATCCCGGACGAGGAGTGAAAAGTGAAGAATCAAGAGGTATTGCCTTTGGCAATTAAGAATTAAGCATTAAGAATTAAGCATTAAGCATTAAGAATTAAGCATTAAGAATTAAGCATTGGAAAAGAACAGTATCCCCAACAGACCGCAGGGTGGCCCGAAGATGAATATGCCGCGGTTCAACATGAACTGGATATACTTCCTGGCCATCATGGCACTGATCGTCCTCTACATGACGAGCGGTGGCGAGAGTACCGCACAGGTACGTACCGAGACGACGTATAGCGACTTCAAGACGTACGTGGAGAAGGGCTATGCCGAGAAGATTGTGGTGAACAAGACGCAGAACAAGCTGAAGATGTATGTCAAGGCGGCACACATCCGCGACGTCTTCAACAAAGGTCACCAGCAAGTAGGTACGAACCCATACATAGAGGTGGAAATCGGCAGTAGCGACCAGGTGGAGAAGTTTGTCGACGAGGCCCGCGAGAAGAAGGTGTTCACCGGCAAGCTGTCGTATGACAACCAGCGCGAGGGCGACTTCCTCGGCAACCTGTTCTACCAGTTGCTGCCGTTGCTGTTCATCATTGGTCTGTGGATATTCCTCATGCGTCGCATGGGCGGCGGTGGCGCCGGCATGGGCATGGGCGGCGGCATCTTCAGCGTCGGTAAGTCGAAGGCGCAGATGTACGAGAAAGGCGGTGAGCTGGGCATCACGTTCAAGGACGTCGCCGGTCAGGCTGGTGCCAAGCAGGAGATGCAGGAGATTGTGGACTTCCTGAAGAATCCTCAGAAATATACGGAGCTGGGCGGAAAGATTCCCAAGGGTGCGCTGCTCGTCGGTCCTCCGGGAACGGGTAAGACGCTGCTGGCCAAGGCCGTTGCCGGCGAGGCCGGTGTGCCGTTCTTCTCGATGTCGGGCTCCGACTTCGTGGAGATGTTCGTCGGTGTGGGTGCCAGCCGTGTGCGCGACCTGTTCCAGCAGGCGAAGTCGAAGGCGCCGTGCATCATCTTCATCGACGAGATTGACGCCGTAGGCCGCGCCCGTTCGAAGAACCCCGCCATGGGCGGCAACGACGAGCGCGAGAACACGCTGAACGCCCTACTGACGGAGATGGACGGCTTCGGTACGAACAGCGGTATCATCACGCTGGCAGCGACGAACCGTGCCGATATGCTCGACTCCGCGCTGCTGCGTGCCGGTCGTTTCGACCGTCAGATACATGTCGACCTGCCTGACCTGAACGAGCGCAAGGAGGTGTTCATGGTCCACCTGAAGCCGCTGAAGCTGGCCCAGGACGTGGACATCGACTTCCTGGCCCGTCAGACACCGGGATTCTCGGGTGCCGACATCGCCAATGTGTGTAACGAGGCCGCCCTGATAGCTGCTCGCTACAACCGTGAGAGTGTGGGCAGACAGGACTTCCTTGATGCTGTAGACCGTATCATCGGCGGTCTGGAGAAGAAGACGAAGGTGATGACCGAGGCGGAGAAGCGCTCCATCGCCATCCACGAGGCCGGTCACGCCACCATCTCGTGGTTCACGGAGTTTGCCAACCCCCTGGTGAAGGTATCCATCGTGCCCCGCGGTCAGGCCCTCGGTGCCGCCTGGTACCTGCCCGAGGAGCGTGTGCTGCAGACGAAGGAGGCGATGCTCGACGAGATGTGTTCGCTGCTTGGTGGCCGTGCCGCCGAGGAGCTGTTCATCGGCCATATTTCCACCGGTGCGATGAACGACCTGGAGCGGACGACGAAGCAGGCCTATGGTATGGTGGCCTACGCCGGTATGAGTGACAAGCTGCCGAACCTGTGTTACTATAACAACGCCGAATACCAGTTCCAGCGTCCCTACTCAGAGACGACGGCGAAGATCATGGACGACGAGGTGCTGAAGATGGTCAACGAGCAGTACGACCGTGCGAAGCAGATACTCACCGAGCACAAGGACGGTCACGCCCAGCTGGCACAACTCTTGGTAGAGCGCGAGGTCATCTTCGCCGAGGATGTCGAGCGGATCTTTGGCAAGCGTCCGTGGCAGAGCCGTGCCGAGGAGCTGCTTGAGGCCCAGATGCGTGCCGACGCCGAGCGGATGGCCGAGGAACGGGCTCGTCAGCTTGAGGCACAAGCCTCCACGACGGCCACCGAGGGGGCTTCGGACGACAATGAGGCGGGGGATAACAATAATCATCAAACAAAAGTAGCCCCCACGGGGGCAGAAGGGGGGGCCTAATGAAAAACTTTATCGTCAGAACCATCACCGGCATCTTCTTTGTCGCCGCCATCATTGTAGGATTCCTGAACGCACAGGCGATGGTAGCCCTGTTTGCGCTCGTCACCGGCCTGACCGTCTGGGAGTTTACCGGACTGGTGAACGACCGGCCGTACGTCAGCGTGAACCGTTTCATCTGCACCGTCTCTGGCGTGTACCTCTTCGTGGCGATGGCCGGTTACAACAGTGGGATGACCCCCGCCACGGTGTTCATCCCCTATCTGGTGAGCATCGTCTACCTGCTGGTGGCGGAGCTGTACCTGCAGGCCAAGGATCCCATCAACAACTGGGCATACACGATGCTGTCACAGCTATACATCGCCCTACCCTTCTCGCTGCTCAATGTGCTGGCGTTCCGTTCGAACGGCTACAACATCGAGTACAGCTACCTCGCCCCGCTGGCGGTCTTCGTGTTCCTGTGGATGAACGACACCGGTGCCTACTGTGTCGGCTCGCTGTTAGGCCGTCATAAGCTCTTCCCGCGTGTGTCGCCAGGAAAAACATGGGAGGGAAGCATCGGCGGTGCCCTGCTCGTCGTGGCCGTGGCACTGGCGATATGGCATTTCACCACCCTCTATGGAGTGAACGATCTGGGGCTGTCAGCCGCCGAATGGGCCGGTATGGGTCTGGTGGTGGTCGTCTTCGGCACGTGGGGCGACCTGGTGGAGAGTCTGTTCAAGCGCACACTCGGCGTGAAGGACAGCGGAAACATCTTGCCGGGCCATGGTGGTATGCTCGACCGTTTCGACTCGTCGCTGCTGGCGGTGCCGGCAGTGGTGGTTTATCTTTATACCTTGACGCTGGTGTAAAGAGGAGGAGGCCGTCACGAGGTGACGGCATAGAGAGACGAGGAACGAGGAGCGAGGAAGGAGGAACGAGGAGCGAGGAAGGAGAAACGTTAATGGAGCAAGGAGACGATCAAGTCGGCGGCGCGGTCGGGGGCATGGCTCTCGCCGAGACGTTGGTGCACTTCCTTGTAGCCCTGTAGCATCGCCTCCCTGCCTTCGCCGCCAGGGAGAATTTTTTCCAGTTCGCGGCGGATACCATCTACAGAGAACGTCTCGGCCACCAGTTCGGTGACCACCTCGCGGTCGGCAATGAGGTTGACCAGCGACACATACTTCACCTTCAGCAACAACTTGCGCAACAAGCCAAAGAGGTGCTTCATCTGGGTGTTATAGCACACCACCTGAGGTACGTTGAACATACAGGTCTCCAGCGTCGCCGTGCCACTGGTGACGAGGGCGGCGGTGGCAGAGGCCAGAAGCGGATAGGTTTCGTTGACGACGAGACGTACGGTACTGTCTTTCAGGAAGGGCTGATAGAATTCGGGATCGATGGACGGTGCGCCGGCGAGGACGATGTCGTAACGGTCGGCGAGGTGGCGCGTGGCGGCAATCATCGCCGGGAGGTTACTCTTGATCTCCTGACGGCGGGAACCGGCGAGGAGGGCGATGGTCGGACGGGCGGCGACATCCCCTACCTGACCGGCACGAGGTGCCGGCATAGAAAGACGCCACTCCCTTACCTCCTGGGCTGTGGGGTTACCGACATAGTGGATGGGATAGTGGTGCTTCTTCTCGAAGAAGTCGACCTCGAAAGGCAGGATGGAAAAGAGCTCATCGACATCACGGCGGATATTCTTGATGCGGTACTCCTTCCACGCCCAGATCTTCGGAGCAATATAATAACAGACCTTCGGGAAACGCGTTCCTCGTTCTTTGCTCCTCGTTCCTCGCTCCTCCTTCCTCGTTCCTCGTAATCCATGCACAAACTTGGCGATGTCGAGGTTAAAGCCCGGATAGTCGACGAGGATGACCACGTCGGGCCACCAGTCACGGATGTCCTCCTTGCACATTTTCATGTTCTTGAGGATGGTACGCAGGTGAAGCAGCACGGGGATGAAGCCCATGTAGGCCAAATCGCGGTAGTGCTTGACCATCGTGCCACCCTCGGCGGCCATCAGGTCGCCACCGAAGAAGCGGAACTGAGCCTCGGGGTCTTTCTCCTTCAGCGAACGCATCAGACGTGAGGCGTGTAGGTCGCCACTGGCTTCGCCGGCTATGAGGTAATATTTCATGAGTGAGTGTTTTGGGGGCCGGCACTGGGAGCCGGCATAGAGGGACATGGATTATGATTCGAGCGTTTTCAACGACTGAAGCGCCTCGTAGGCGGTGACATCGAAGGTGGTTGGGGTGATGGCGACATAGCCGTGGTCGAGGGCCCAGCGGTCGGTATCCTCAGCCTCGGGCTCGTCGTTGCGGTAGTGGCCCACCATCCAGTGGTAATCATAGCCACGGGGGTGGTGACAGGTGGTCACCTCGTTGAGCCACGAGCCGTGGGCCATGCGGCAGACGCGGACGCCGCTGTACTGGCCGACACCAGGAGCCGGCATAGAGGGACCGGAGAACGATGATTCTGACGTAGTAGTCTCCAGTTTCGGGAAGTTGATGTTCAGGCAGACGCCTTTGGGCAGGCCGTGTTCCAGAACGTAGCGGGTGTAGCGCTCGACGTAGGGGCGCAGCGGTTCGAAGTCGGCATCGGGGTCGTGGTCGCAGAGCGAGAAGGCCACTGAGGGGATGTACTTCATGCACCCCTCCATAACGACGCCCATCGTACCGGAGTAGTGGCTGTTGACAGAGGCGTTGTCGCCGTGGTTGATGCCACCGATAACGATGGCGGGCTGGCGGTCGACGATCTGCGACAGGGCCATCTTGACGCAGTCGGTGGGTGTGCCGTTGCAGCTCCAGATGTCGACGGCGGAGGCTGGGGAAGGGGCCGTCACGGGGTGACGGCATACGGAGACGGGGGAAGCGGGAGCCGGGGAGTGGTGGGTCAGCAGGAGGGGCGTCGTGGCTGAGAAGGCGCAGGAGAGGCCTGAGCGCGGTCCGTCGGGTGCACAGACGACGATGTCGCCGAGGTGCGCCACCATGTCGATGAGGCAGTTGAGCCCCTTGGCCTGATAGCCGTCATCGTTGCTGATGAGTATGAGCGGTCGTTTATTTTCCATAAATAAATCAAGATTTGACTGCAAAAGTACGAAAAAAGGTTTAATCAGACTGATTTTTCAGAAGAAATATGTAACTTTGCAGCCTACTTTTATTAGAAAAGGACAAAAAATGGGAAAGATTATTGCTTTAGCCAACCAGAAAGGCGGTGTTGGAAAGACCACGACGACCATCAATCTGGCTGCCTCGTTGGCAACACTGGAGAAGACCGTCCTCGTCATCGATGCCGACCCTCAGGCCAACGCGTCGAGCGGTCTTGGTGTGAATATCCAGGAGGTGGACTGCTCCATCTACGAATGTATCATCAACAAAGCCGATGTGCGTGATGCCATCTACACCACCGATATCGAGGGACTGGACATCATCCCGAGCCATATCGACCTAGTGGGTGCCGAGATCGAGATGCTAAATCTGGAACGTCGCGAGAAGGTCATCAAGGAGTTGCTGGAGCCCATCCGTAACGACTATGACTACATCCTGATAGACTGTTCACCGTCGCTGGGACTGATCACCGTCAACGCCCTGACGGCTGCCGACTCGGTCATCATCCCCGTCCAGTGCGAGTACTTCGCCTTGGAGGGTATCTCGAAGCTGTTGAACACCATCAAGATCATCAAGACGCGTCTGAACCAGCGTCTGGAGATTGAAGGATTCCTGCTGACGATGTACGACTCGCGTCTGCGTCTGGCCCGTCAGATCTACGACGAGGTAAAGCGTCATTTCCAGGAGTTGGTCTTCAAGACCGTCATCCAGCGTAACGTGAAGCTCTCGGAGAGTCCGTCGCACGGTCTGCCCGTCATCCTTTATGACGCTGACTCCACGGGCGCTAAGAACCATCTAGCATTAGCCAAAGAGATTATCTCGAAGAATTCGAAATAACGTTAAAACGTCATAACGACACAAAAAACGCTAACAACAAAAAATGGCCGTAAAGAAGAAATTTGCCAGTCATGCCTTGGGACGCGGACTGGACGACATAGGGACAGGACGCGGACTGGACGCCCTGATAGACACCAGCGAAGTGAAGACAGAAGGTTCGTCAAACCTCAACGAGATAGCCATCAACCAGATTGAGCCGAACCCCGACCAGCCACGCCGCGACTTCGACCAGGAGGCGCTGCAGGAACTGGCGGGAAGCATCAAGACACTGGGCATCATCGCCCCCATCACACTGCGTCAGGTGGCTCCCGACCGCTACCAGATCATTGCCGGCGAACGCCGCTGGCGTGCCTCGCAGCTGGCTGGTCTAACAACCATCCCCGCCTACATCCGTACCGTCGAGGACGAGAACGTCATGGAGATGGCTCTGGTGGAGAACATCCAGCGTGAGGACCTTAATGCCATTGAGATTGCGCTGGCCTACCAGCACCTGGCCGAGACGACGGGTATGACCCAGGCAAAGATCTCGGAGCGTGTGGGTAAGAGCCGCGCTGCCGTGACAAACTATATGCGTCTGCTGAAGCTGCCTGCCCAGGTGCAGATGGCGCTGAAAGACAAAGAGATAGACATGGGACACGCCCGTGCCCTGCTGTCGCTGGACAGTCCCAGCCAGCAAATCAAGCTGTTCAAGGAGGTACAGAAGCAGGGCTACTCCGTCCGTAAGGTCGAGGAGCTGGTATACCACCTGAAGAACGGCGGTGACATCCAGACTGGAACGCGCCGCGTCGGCGGTGCCCGTCCGTCGCTGCCCGAGGAGTTCAACGCGCTGCGTCAGCGTATGTCCGACCTGTTCCAGACGAAGGTGCAGATGACCTGCTCGCCCTCGGGCAAGGGGAAAATCAGCATCGGCTTCACTAACGAAGAGGAGCTGGAGCGGATAATGGCGGTGTTTGACGGGATCTCGTAGGGAGAGGGCCGTCTGGAAAGGAATGATGAAAAGAAGACTGTTGATACTGTTGGTGATGATGGCCGTGGGCCTGGGCGTTAGCGCTCAGACCGACACGTTGCGTACGTCACCGATTAATAGCGACAGTCAAACCGGCAAGGCCACTGACAGCGACAGCATCTTCGCCATCACCCCTGACTCTGTGTACATGGCAGCCGTCGACAGCGTCATAAACGAGAGTAAGGCTGTCGTTCCGCCGACGCTCACCCCCACGCCCAACGAAGATACTGGCATGACGAAGGGTGGACGCGACTGGAGCACCTGGCGTCCCAACCCGCAACGAGCACTGTGGCTGGCATTGGTACTGCCCGGCGGCGGACAGATCTACAACCGTAAGTACTGGAAGCTGCCGCTGGTTTACGGCGGTTTCATGGGCTGCATCTACGCTTTGACATGGAACAACATGATGTACAAGGACTACGCACAGGCCTATCTTGACATCATGGATGACGACCCCGGTACGGCGAGCTTTAACAAGTTCCTGCATCTGGGCCGACAGATTACCCCGCAGAACGAGGAGCGCTACAAGACGATCTTCAAAAAGCGTAAGGATCGCTTCCGCCGTTATCGCGACTTGAGTTTCTTCGTGATGGTGGGCATCTACGCCCTATCGGTCATCGATGCCTATGTCGACGCCGAACTGTCGGAGTTCGACATCTCGAAGGACCTCAGCCTGAAGGTATCGCCGGGGGTCATCAGCACACCACGCTCCAAGCATGACAACCCGCTGCAGACCTCGTCGCTGGGACTGAGCTGCCAACTGAACTTTTGAGAAGGTAGATAAGGGAGAAGTAAGTTAAGAAGTTAAAGAAGTTGAGAATATGAAGAAATACATACTGATGATGACAATGATGCTGTGCTGGCCGCTGATGATGTCGGCACAGGCAGTCATTGAGGAAGACGAAGAGTTTGAAGATGAGGAGGTTGTTGTCGACGAAGACGAGGACGACGAGGTCATTGACGAGGAGGACGAGCTCACCGTGACGGACCAAGAGGGCAACGAGGAGGTCATCGACTTCCCCGAGGCGATGACCTACGACCTGGACTCGCTGATGAACCTGTATATGGCAAAGACCTACCTGGACCTGGATGCCGACTGTCAGACGACGGCCGAGAATCCGACGTTCAGCCGCGAGGAGTACATCGAACGTCTGCGCCGTATGCCGACGGTGATGGAGATGGCCTATAACGATGTCGTCCAGCAGTTCATCGACCGCTACAGCGGCCGTTTGCGCCACTCGGTGAGCATGATGCTCGGCGCCTCGAACTTCTATATGCCCATCTTCGAAGAAGCTTTGGAGGCCTATGGCGTTCCATTGGAGCTGCGCTACCTGCCCATCATTGAGTCGGCCTTGAACCCGAAGGCCGTGTCACGCGTCGGTGCTACCGGTCTGTGGCAGTTCATGCTCACGACAGGCCGTCAGTACGGCTTGGAGGTGAACAGCCTCGTCGACGAGCGCCGCGACCCGACGAAGGCGTCATATGCTGCTGCCCGCTACCTGCGTGACCTCTACCGTGTCTTTGGTGACTGGAACCTTGTCATCGCCGCCTACAACTGCGGTCCCGGCAATGTCGACAAGGCCATCCACCGTGCACAGGCCGCCCGCAGGGACTCCGCGGCCAATGTCAAGGACTACTGGCATATCTACCCCTACCTGCCGCGTGAGACGCGCGGCTACGTGCCGGCCTTCATTGCCGCCAACTACATCATGACCTACTATTCGCTGCACAACATCTGTCCGTTGCGCACCCGTCTGCCGCAGAAGACCGACACCATCGTCGTCAATCAAGACCTGCACCTGGCTCAGGTGGCCGGTGTGCTGGGCACCGACATTGATATGCTTCGCTCGCTGAACCCGCAGTACCGCCGCGACATCGTCCCCGGCCACGCCAAGCCGTCGGCGCTGAAGCTGCCGCTGTCGGACGTCAGCCGTTTCATAGACAACCAGGACAGCATCTTCGCCTTCAACGCCGCTGAGCTGCTGACGAAGCGGTCGGAGGTGGCCATCAACGACAATGCACCGACGTTCACCAGCAAACGTAAGACCACGACGCGCCGTGGCCGTACGGCCCGTCGCGGTCGCTCTACCGCCAGTCGTAGCCGTGGCGTCACCGTACGCCGTGGCGACACGCTGTCGGCCATTGCCCGCCGAAACGGCACCACGGTGGCTAAGCTGCGCAAGCTGAACGGCATCCGCGGCAACAATATCCAGGCGGGAAAGAAGATCAGAGTGAAGTAAAAACGGCCGGCACGAGGTGACGGCATAGGAAGACAAGAGTTGACAGTTATGGATGATGAAGAGAAAATGACCCAGGAAGAGCGTGACGACAAGCTCATCAATGATGCGTTCCAGAAGTTGATAACCGACTATCAGGCAACGCGTCACAGGAAGAAGATTGACCTCATCACCAAGGCGTTTAACTTCGCCCGTCAGGCACATCGTGGCGTGCGCCGACTGTCGGGTGAACCTTATATCATGCACCCCATCGCCGTGGCACAGATAGCCTGTTCGGAGATCGGCCTGGGTTCGACGAGTATCTGCTCGGCCCTGCTCCACGACGTTGTCGAGGACACCGACTATACCGTTGAGGACATCGAGAATATCTTTGGCCCGAAGATAGCCCAGATTGTCGACGGACTGACGAAGATCTCCGGCGGCATCTTCGGCGAGCAGGCCTCGGCACAGGCTGAGAACTTCAAGAAGCTGCTGTTGACGATGAGCGACGACATCCGCGTCATCCTCATCAAGATTGCCGACCGTCTGCACAATATGCGTACGCTCGACTCGCAGCCCGCCAACAAGCAGTATAAGATTGCCGGCGAGACACTCTACATCTACGCACCACTGGCTCACCGTCTAGGACTCTACAAGATCAAGTCGGAGCTTGAGAACCTCAGTTTCAAGTTCGAGCACCCCGAGGAGTATGCATCCATCCAGAAGAAACTGGCCTCGACGCAGGCCAAGCGCCACGAACTCTTCGACGAGTTCATCGTGCCCATCGAGGTGGAGCTGCTGAAGATGGGGATCACCTACCAGATAAAGGAGCGCATCAAGACGCCCTACTCCATCTGGAGCAAGATGCAGAACAAGCACGTGACGTTCGAGGAGATCTACGACATCCTCGCCGTACGTATCATCTTCACCCCCCGCAACCGCGAGGAGGAGGTCAACGAGTGCTTTAACATCTACGTGGCTATTTCTAAGATCTACAAGAGCCATCCCGACCGTCTGCGCGACTGGCTGAACCACCCGAAGACCAACGGCTACCAGGCGCTACACGTCACGCTGATGTCGAAGCAAGGACTGTGGATTGAGGTACAGATACGCTCCGACCGCATGGACGAGGTGGCCGAGCAGGGACTGGCCGCCCATTGGAAGTACAAGGAGGGCGACGACGAGGAGGAATACACCGAGGACGAGGCCGAGCTGAACGAGTGGCTGCGCACCATCAAGGAGATTCTCGATGACCCACAGCCCGACGCCATGGACTTCCTAGACGCCATCAAACTGAACCTCTTCGCCTCGGAGATCTTCGTCTTCACACCGAAGGGCGAGATCAAAACCATGCCAGCCGGCTGTACGGCCCTCGACTTCGCCTTCTCCATCCATACCTTCCTCGGCTCACATTGTATCGGCGCGAAGGTGAACCACAAACTGGTGCCCCTGAGCCACAAGCTGCAGAGCGGCGACCAGGTGGAGATTCTCATGTCGAAGTCGCAGCACGTACAGCCCGAGTGGATCAACTTTGTGTCGTCGGCCAAGGCGAAGTCGAAGATACAGTCCATTCTGCGCCGCGAGAACCGCGAGGTGCAGAAGCGCGGCGAAGACCTGCTGACGGCGTGGCTGCAGAAGCAGAACATCGAGCCGACGCTGGCCGTCACCGACCAGTTGGCGGAGTATCACGACTACCACCGCCGCGAGGAGTTCTACCAGGCCCTTGGCGAGAAGACTGTCCTCCTGGGCGAGAAGGACCTCGACGAGCTCAGCGGCAAGAACAAGAAGAAAGGCGACGGCGGCGGCTGGCGCAAGTACGTGCCCTTCGTCAAGGCAAAGAAGGAGGAAGAGCCGGCACCCCCCGAGCTGTTCATCGTGCCCGAGAAGTTCAACCGCAAGAAGCCCATCTATATCAGCGAGGACAACTACCGACAGTACAAGTTCGCCACCTGCTGCCACCCCATCCCCGGCGACGACGCCCTGGGCTACATCGACAACCGCAACCAGATAGAGATTCATAAGCGCTCCTGTCCCGTGGCGGCGAAGCTGAAGACGAGCTACGGCAACCGCATCCTCGACGCGAAATGGGACATGCACAAGCGGCTCTTCTTCGATGCCACCATCCACATCAGCGGCATCGACCGCATCGGCCTGCTCAACGAGGTGACACAGGTCATCTCATCACAGATGAACGTCAACATCCACAAGGTGACCATCACCTGCGAGGACGACATCTTCGAGGGCACTCTGGAGCTGCGCGTCCATGACCGCGACGACGTCAAGGCCATCATCGATGGGCTGAAGACCGTTCCAGACCTGAAGGAAATATCACAAATACTATAGACTGATGAAACAACTACTGACACTACTGATTCTACTGACCGCCACGCTAACGGCTACCGCCGCCGGCAAGTATGACAACCCCGACACCATCGTCGTCGCACGCGACGGCACGGGCGAGTTCCGCACCATCACCGACGCCATTGAGGTGTGCCGCGCCTTCATGGACTACCACAAGGTGATCTTCGTGAAACGCGGCACCTACAAGGAGAAGCTCATCATTCCGCAGTGGCTGCAGAACATCGAGATCTGCGGCGAGGACCGCGACGAGACCATCATCACCTACGATGACCACGCGAACATCAAGATGGACGGCAACTACTGGCCGGCGGTGACGAAGGAGCAGCTGATATCCATGAGCGTCGACAACCGTCCTAACCTGGGCACATTCCGCTCGTTCACCGTCCGTATTGATGCCAACGACATCACATTCAAGAACATCACCATCGAGAACAACGCCGCGAAGCTCGGTCAGGCCGTCGCCGTCCACACGCAGGGCGACCGCATTGTGTTCCTGAACTGCCGACTGTTGGGTAACCAGGACACCGTTTACACCGGTATGCCGCGCACGCGTATCCTCTTTAAGGACTGCTACATCGAGGGCACCACTGACTTTATCTTCGGTCCCTCGACGGCATGGTTCGAGAACTGTGCCATCCACGGCAAGATCAACTCCTACATCACCGCCGCCTCGACGCCCGAGGATGTTGCCTACGGCTACGTCTTCAACAACTGTACCATCACCGTCGACCCCACCGTCACGAAGCTCTTCCTCGGCCGTCCCTGGCGCGACTACGGCTACACGCTGTTCATGAACTGCGTGCTGCCCGCACAGATAGCCCCCGAGGGGTGGCATCACTGGCAGGTGGAGCGCCAGAAGACCGCCCGCTACCTGGAGTACAACAACAGCGGCCCCGGTGCCAGTCCGAAGACGCGTGTCGGCTGGAGTCGTCAGCTGACGAAGAAGGAGGCTGCGGAGATCACCCTCGACCACGTCTTCCAGCTGGACAACGCGTGGAAACCGTGATTCCCACAAAACAAAAATCTACGTTTTATTTTAGAGATTCTTGCGGAAGAATTCGAGGATGCGCTGCTGGGCGCGGAGAGGACAACTGTGTGGCATATCCCATAGTTCTGTCTCCAAACGGTCGTCGGCGCCCTGCGAGCGCCATACGTCGTGCATCTGGCTATAGGCCTTCTCGACACTGGGCACAGGGAAGAGCTTGTCCTGCGCGCCGCTGATGAAGAGCATCGGCTTCGGACAGGCGATGGAAGCGATGTGCGGATAGTCGAGCCAGCGTCGGAGGCCGGGCAGACAGTTGGCAAAGCCGCCATTCTCCGTCCGGCTGTACTTGAACGACATCTGCTCGTCGGTGGTCGTCATCCAGCAGACGGCGGCACCGGCCTTGATGCGATCACTGAGGGCGGCGAGCATCCACGTGCGGTAGGCGCCCATCGAGCAGCCCGTACAGCCTATACGCCGCGCATCGACGAAGGGCAGCGAGGCCAGGAACTCCGTCCCCGAGAGATCGTCGTAGGTCATGTAGGCGCTGAGGTCTATGCCGTACATCATCATATTTCCTGCTATCATGTCGTACTTAGAGCGGTCCTCGCCCTCGGCACGTCCGCGCTCGCCCCACATCGGGGCATCGGCACAGAAGACGACATAGCCATGACGGGCCAGGAAGTCGCCGAGGAACTGTCCCTCGTAGAGCGGTGTCAGCCACGCCTCGGCATCGCTGACGACCAGCGAGTCCTCGGTTGCCAGCGGGCGCACCATCTTCTCCTTGCCTATAAAGAAGTGGCCGCCGTGGTCGTGCAGCACGTTAACAGCAGGGAACGGCCCTTTGCCGTCGGGGACGAGCAGATAGGCCGGCACGGTGTAGTAGCGCGACAGTCGCACCTCAATCTTCTGGGCGCGGTAGCCGTCGCGTTGCTCTGTATCGAGCAATTGATAATTGATAATGGATAATGGAGAATTAGGGGGCGGCGGGGGAGGTGTCAGCATACAGTCGAAGACACGCTGGCGGGCGGCCTGGCGCCATGCATTGAAATCGGTGATGGGACTGTTGCCCCACGCCATCGGGTAGGTCAAGTCTTTTATCAGCGAGTCTGCATATACTGGCAGGTTACGCAGGAATTCGTACTTGCTGCGCTTCTGCGCAGCTATTTCGAGGAACGAGGAAGGAGGAACGAGGAACGAGAATAGCAGAAAGGCTGTCAATAGCCTTCGCATCCGGTTCTTCCTTGATTCTCTTTCCTCGTTCCTCATTCCTCAATGATTACTGCACGTAGTCGAGTTGACGTTTCAACGCCATCAGGTCGTCGCGCACGCCGATGAGGCGTGTCAGCACGTCAGCCTTCATGTCAGCGCCCTTGCGGTTGGCATTAAGGATCTTCTTCGCGGCCGCCAACTTGAAGCCACGCTCCTTCACCAGGTTATAGATGGTGCGCAGCTGTTCGATGTCTTTCTCCTGATACTGTCGTATCTTCGCCGGGCCGCTGGTCTTCGGTTTGAGGAACGGGAACTCCGTCTCCCAGTAGCGCAGCGTGCTCTCGTTCAGGCCGAACATCTCGGCCACCTCCTTAATGCTGTAATACAACTTCTGTGGTTTATATTCGTTCAGTGCCATGTTCTATGTTCTTTCGCTATAATTTATAACGTGACTATGACTTCCGACCTTATATTAATAGTTTTCCTCGTCATCCCAGTTACGACGGCTCTGGCGCGTCTCCTCGAAGTCGTCGAAGTCACGGAGTTCACGGGAACCACTACTACCCGAGATGCCAGGATCCTGGATGGCTGACGGCAGGCCGCCGCTGGTCTGTAGCGGCATACTTGTCTGGACGATGACTGTCAATGTCTGTGGTTGCTCATATATCTTTTTCATCACTCTTCAGTTCTTTAGTATTTCACCTTTTCACTTCTCACGCATCATCTCTTACTTGATGACTTTCTTACCTCCTACGATGTACACGCCCTTCTTCATCTGTCCGCTGCTGACGCGACGTCCGTCGAGGGTGTATACCTCCTGAGGCATAGCCGCAGGCGTCGCAATCTCCGCCGGTAGCTGGCCGATAGACGTCGTCTGGTTAGAGGGAGAGGTGATACGGAGGGCCGTCGAAGCCGTCGCTCCAGTTGCCTCCTTGAAGTAAGCACGGAACGGAGCAATCGCCTTAGCAGCTGTACTGTATACAAACGATGTGCCATCAGCATTAAGATCGAAGACATTCGTCGGCGACGTACTTGTCGTCGTTCCCACAAATTTGTAGTGGTCGCCCGAGGTCACAGCCTTCTCGCTGCTGACACTCTTACTGGTGCCAGAGAACACTAGTGTCTTGCCTACCAGGCTCCATGCACCGAACGAGTTATCTGGAATGGCGATGATATATGGTTTGTTGGCCTCAATCTTGTCGGTATAGTCGAAGTTCACCGTTCCCGTACCGTCCTGAACGAACTTCTTCACCCAGAAGTGCTTGTTTGTATCGTCTTTGCTGAAGAACCAGCTCTTCTCCACGCCGTCGACCTCCACCTTGTCCACATCGAACGGCAGAATAATCGTCGTCCAGTGTCCGTTCGTGGCGTTGGTGCCATCAGTGAATGTACGCGAGTAGCTGATGGTACCGGCTGTGAAGGCAATAGGCGTATTGAAGTCGTAACCGTCGCTGAGGGCGATAGAAGGAGCTACGTCGCCCTTGACGACGTTACCAGTAACGCCCGTGGGCACCGCTGCCTCATCGTCTAACAGATAGACCACGTTCGGGTTCGCGTTAGGCGTCACATTCGTCACGGTTGCCTGGCCGCGCAAGTCTACGGCCACGGCATTGGTAGGAACCACCACATTGGCAGCAGGTGCCGTTGCCGTCACGTTACCATCGGCATCGACGGTGACAAAGCCGTGCTGGATTGTGTAAATGCCTCGGTTAGAGGGAGTTCCGACCACTTTACCCTTTGTTGAATCATAGGTATAGTAAACAAGCAACAGAACATACCGTTCCCCATATTCCAGACCATTGAAGTTGAAGTCTATCGTCTCTTCGCCACTAGCGACTATCTGGTCGTTGACGTTCTTAGTGAAGTCTTCGTAATAATAGTATGTCCAAGAACCTGATCCTGGCTCTGTTTCTTCCCAGCCATATGTCTTTCCGAGAATCACAGAAATACCCTGCTTGTAGGTCGTCGTTCCTGTGTTCCTAACCTTCACGCTTCCCGAGATGGCATTGCCATAGACATTACGACCAGAGCTGTTGTTAATGGTCAGCTCCGAGAAATCAATGCTGGCAGAACTGCTTCCTGCATAGACGGTAACCGAGGACACTACACCAAGCGGAGTTCCATCCTCAAACAAACCGTCATAGATTGTCAGGCTAAACGCTCCTTCAGCAGAAGGCGTAGATGTAATCGTTACTGACTTCGTCTCGCCAGCCTTGATGTCGACCGTCTGACCACCAAAATTTTCCGTCCCCAGTACCAGCGTGATGTCGCCATGATAATCTGCTGTACCAGAGTTGGTGACATTGAATGATATGGACGATGCCTGTCCTACAACGAGACCTCCAGCTCCAAGGGTTATGTTCGTCACCGCCAAATGATATTCAGCTGGTACAACATTGACAGCATTCATTGTGAGAGTCAGACCATTGACAACTGCCTCAATATAACTCTTGTCGGCATCAATACACTCCACCCAGGAATCTGTGCCAGACAACTTACAGATAGCAACTAAACGATAAGTGCCATCCTCCAAAGCGCCGAAATTGTCTATGACACCTGGTCCAGTATAAGAATTATTAGAAAACGAAGAACCCTCGGAATAAACAAAATCCCAAATCGTCACACCGTCTTTCTTTAGTCTCCAACCATAAGCAAATGTTCTTGTTAATCCAGTATAGTTCGTGAAATAAGAGCCAACGCCAGCATAAAAAGGCGAGGCTGTATTAGACCTATTGTAAGTCTTACTATTAACATAATAACCTGTATTGTTTTGTACGTAATCCAATATTTGCATATTACTCACCGTCAGCTTCAAATCATTCGTAGGCACTGTACCGATATTCTTCTGTACACCAACACAAGCACCCAGAGACAGATTATAGCCGTCATTGGTAGAGCTGCCGCCGGCACCCTGTGTATCAGGAGTGAGATTCGACAGGCGGAAGAAGCCATTGCTCGTGCCGCCCCATCCCCAGTTGATGTGGAAAAAGTCATCCTCGTCGTAGCCGTCGCAGACAAAGGCGTGACCACCACCAGTCGACTGACCACCCATCAGGACAGGACGATTATTAGCCAACTCAGTGTAAAGCAATGCCACCCAACCATTATAGTCGTATTCACTACGTTCGGCATACCTCGCTCCAGCATCATAGTCGAAATAGTTGATGAGGGCATTGATTACCATCGAGGTACTGGCCTCCGAGCCATCCACGCCATAGTTCATCTGCACCGAGGCACCGCAATACTGCATGAGCTTGGCCACCTCGTCAGCGGCATCATCTGTATCTGCACCATCATATTCGTTACGCATCAAGCCCCAGTCGAACGTCGTCTCTTCCAACGGGTCTACCTCTGGTCCGGCATTGCTACCCGTAGGCGTATAGCCCGGAATTACCGTCGTGGGCTCAACAGGATACTGATGGAAGTTCATCACCTGAGCCATCGCCGTAGCCACACAACCTGTCAACGTGCGCTTAGAACTAACAATAGGACAATTATTGTTATAAGGAGCATGCTGGTTCCAAAGGGTGGTCAGCAGGGGCGTGATACTACTGCGGACGGCAGCCTTCTTCTGCCCCACCCCGCGACTCGCTGCCGTCACGTTGGCGGGCAAATGCTGAATCTCATCGGCATAGCCCTGAAGGAAGGCGCGCATATTGTCGGGGATGTTCTGGGCGTCGAAGGAGCCCTGGTCACTATAGCCGAGGATCTCCGGCGTGCGGTCGTCGCCGCTGACAATGACGAAACCGCCATTGCTGCCGATGTTAAACACATAGTAGTAGGGGTTGTCGAGGGCGGTCTTCAGACTCATGGTCTGCCCTACTGCGCCACGGGCAGCAGCCTGACGGCCGGCCACGAAGCGCTCGGCCTTCTGCAAGGCGTCGTTCTTGTTCACCTGGGCGGCCTGAAGCACGCTGGCGACGAACGCCAAAAGGATAACGAGGATGTGTTTTTGTCTCATGACTATTTTCGTTTTGTTATTATGCAGGTAGATAGGCTGCAAAGATAGGAAATAAATATGAAAGTTCCAAATAAAAAGACCATTTTTTTGGACGACAATCAGCACGCCGTCAAAAGGCAACCATCGAAAAGACAGAAATGAACAGATAAAATGAGGGTAATCCTTGGAAATATGATAGAAAAAGCGTACCTTTGCACCCAAATTTGAAAATCGGAAATCGGTCAATCATCAAATTGTAAATAGTAAATAGTCAAATAGTTAATAAACATGATGACAGCAAAAGAGATTCGCGACTCGTTCAAACAGTTTTTCGAGTCGAAACAGCACGCCATCGTGCCATCGGCACCGATGGTCATCAAGGACGACCCCACGCTGATGTTCACCAACGCCGGCATGAACCAGTGGAAAGACATTATATTAGGTACGCGCGACCCGGAGCCGCGCCGCCGTGCCGACACGCAGAAGTGCCTGCGCGTCAGCGGTAAGCACAACGACCTGGAGGAGGTGGGCCACGACACATACCACCACACGATGTTCGAGATGCTCGGCAACTGGTCGTTCGGTGACTACTTCAAGGAGGGCGCTATCGATATGGCGTGGGAGTACCTGGTGGACGTGCTGAAGCTGAATCCTGAGGATCTCTATGTCACCGTCTTCGAGGGCTCACCCGAGGAGAACATCCCTCGCGACGACGAGGCTGCCAAGTACTGGGCCAAGCACGTGCCTGCCGACCACATCATCAACGGCAACAAGCACGACAACTTCTGGGAGATGGGCGACACAGGCCCCTGCGGTCCCTGCTCCGAGATCCACGTCGACTCGCGCACACCCGAACAGCGTGCCGCCAGCGGCAAGAGCGGTCGTGAGCTGGTGAATCAGGACGACCCGCAGGTCATCGAGATCTGGAATATCGTGTTCATGCAGTTCAACCGCAAGGCCGACGGTTCATTGGAACCCCTGTCGATGAACGTCATCGATACCGGCATGGGCTTCGAGCGTCTCGTCCGCATGATGCAGGGCAAGCACTCGAACTACGACACCGACGTCTTCCAGCCCGTCATCAAGGCCGAACAGCAGATTACCGGACTGAAGTACGTGACGTTCGAGGAAGAGCAGGAGGCTCCCATCACAAAGGAGCAGGACGACATCAACGTCGCCATGCGCGTCTGCGCCGACCACCTGCGTGCCGTCTCCTTCTCCATCGCCGACGGTCAGCTGCCGGGCAACGCCAAGGCCGGCTACGTCATCCGCCGCATCCTGCGCCGTGCCGTACGCTACGCCTACACGTTCCTTGGACAGAAGGAGGCCTTCCTGTATAAGCTGCTGCCCACGCTCGTCGAGGAGATGGGCGACGCCTTCCCCGAGCTGAAGGCCCAGCAGACGCTCATCGGCCGCGTCATCAAGGAGGAGGAGGACTCGTTCCTCCGTACCCTCGACAAGGGTATCGCCCTGCTCGACAAGGCTATGGCTGAAATCTCGAGCAACGAGAAAGGAGAAACGAGGAAGGAGTTGAGTGGTGAGCAGGCTTTCCGTCTGTTCGACACCTACGGTTTCCCCCTCGACCTGACAGAGCTCATCTGCCGCGAGAACGGCTTCACCGTCGACGAGGCTGCGTTCAACGTGGAGATGCAGAAGCAGAAGGAGCGCGCCCGCAACGCTGCCGCCGTCGAGAACTCTGACTGGACTGAGCTTGCCGCTGGCGAGCAGCAGTTCGTCGGTTACGACTACACGGAATACACCTGCCACATCCTGCGCTACCGCAAGGTGACACAGAAGAAGAACGAATACTACGAGCTCGTCCTCGACTATACCCCGTTCTACGGAGAGATGGGCGGACAGGTAGGCGACCGCGGCGTCCTCGTCAACGAGGCCGAGACCGTCGAGATTATCGATGCCAAGCGCGAGAACAACCAGACGGTACACATCGTGAAGCAGCTGCCGAAAGACCCCACGGCCGAGTTCATGGCCTGCGTCGACACCGACCAGCGCAATGCCTCGGCAGCCAACCATACCGCTACCCACCTGCTGGACTACGCCCTGAAGCAGGTGCTCGGCGACCACGTCGAGCAGAAGGGCTCGTTCGTGTCGCCCGACACGCTGCGTTTTGACTTCTCGCACTTCGAGAAGGTCAGCGACGAGCAGCTGCGCGAGGTGGAGCGCATGGTCAACGACATGATTCGTCAGGACATCCATATCGACGAGCATCGTGACGTGCCCTTCGACGAGGCCAAGAAACTCGGCGCCATCGCACTCTTCGGCGAGAAGTACGGCGACAAGGTGCGCGTCGTACGCTTCGGTCCCTCGTGTGAGTTCTGCGGTGGTATCCACGCCACCTCGACGGGCCGCATCGGCTTCTTCAAGATTATCAGCGAGAGCAGCGTGGCTGCCGGCATCCGCCGCATCGAGGCCCGCACAGGTAAGGAGTGCGAAGAACTGATGTATAGCATCGAGGACACGCTGAAGGCCATCAAGGCGTTCTTCAACAACGCCAAGGACCTGCAGGGCGTCATCCAGAAGTATGTCGAGGAGCACGACTCGATGAAGAAGGAGATTGAGTCGTTCCAGGCACAGGCCGTGGAGCGCTTTGCCAAGAAGTTTGTCGAGAAGGCCCGCACCATCAACGGTGTGACGGTCATCGCCGGCGTGCTGCCCATGGCTCCCGCTGCCGCGAAGGACATGGCCTTCAAGATCCGTGCCGCCGTAGAGGGCTCGCTGCTCTGTGTCATCGGCTCGCACGAGCACAACAAGCCTCAGCTCTCCATCATGATGAGCGACGACATGGTCAGCAATCACGGACTGAACGCCGGACAGATGGTACGCGAGGCCGCGAAGCTCATTCAGGGCGGCGGTGGCGGCCAGCCCCACTTCGCCCAGGCCGGTGGTAAGAATGTCGACGGACTGTCGGCTGCCATCGACAAGGTCATTGAATTAGCAAAGCTATAAACGCTGATACATTTGAACAAAAATCTTCAAAAATCTAACAAAAATAGCTTTCGACAGGCTTAATTTTTGTCAGATTTTTGAAGATTTTTGTTTTTTGACACACCGTGTTTTCTATACTGCCATATTTCCACGGAGTTCACAATGTTCTGCCAGAGGATGTAGCAGCCCGGACCGACAGAGGATAGCGGGTTGAGGTAGGCTGACGAGAGCCAGATGGCAAAGGCAGTGTTCTTCTGTCCCAAGGCCTGACCTGCCTCCTGCGTATGGTCGAAGTAGTGGCCGATGAAACGACCTACGGCAAACTGTACGATACAGATGACCAGTCCCAGCAGGGCGATGGCCGTTAGCAGCCAGACGGAGACCTGGGCATGGACAATGTTCTTCACCGTTGTGCCCGTGACAATCATCAGCGAACAAGCCCAGAGGTAGTACGAGAGGTCGCGCACGGCTACGATACGCTGGTGTAGCCGTTTCATGCGGTGTTTCACGACGTATGCCAACAACATCGGCATGACCAGGACAAGGAACACCTCATGGAGGATCTTCGTGAACGCAGCCCAAAACGTGATGTCGCTGCCCTTCTCAATCAGCGGGAAACAGACGGGTGCCAACAGCACCGTCAGGAAGTTCGACAGGAACGTGTAGGTCGTCGTCTGCTCCAGCGAGCCACCCAGCTTCTGCGTCACCACCGCCGCTGCCGTGGCGCAGGGCGAGATGATACACATGAGCAAAGCCTCCATCAGTATTTTCGAGGAGGAAGGAACGAGGGACGAGGAAGGAGGCTCTGCCGCTTGGCTCTGCAGAGAAGGATAGAGCATCAGCACCATCAGCACGCCGATGAAGAGTGTTTGGAACAGCAGTACCCACGCGTGCCACGCCACCGGCCGCAACTGGTGGAAGTCGACCTTACAGAAGGTGACGAACAGGATCAGGAACATGAACAGCGGGAGGATGGTGGCGAAGAACGGCCCCATCACCATCGCCACCTCGTCGAGCTGCGGTGTGAAGGCAAAGATGAGGTAAAATACCGCTCCCGTGCCCATGGCCACGGGGAGCGTCCAGTCCTTGATGAATCGGATGATGTCCACGCGTTACTTAATCTTCGACGTCATCGGCGAGCGGACGCCCTTGTAGCTGTTAAGATAGGCTTTGGCGGAGCCGAAGCTGAGGAACATATCCAGACGCACGGGGATGTGGTTCTGGTCGTCGGTGACGTAGAAGCGGATGAGCTCGTGGTTCTCACCGTTCTCGCGTTCGATGAACGAGAAGACCAAACAGCGGAACTTCTCCTTCGTACCGTCAATCTTGAAATTCTCCTTACCGCGGTAGGTGAGCCACGAGTGGCTCAGCTTGCTGGCGTCGCTGATGGGCATGGCAATCTTGTCGCCCTTCTTCATCGACCCGGCATTGAAGTTTCGGGCACGGAGGAAGATGCTCATCATGTCGTAGATGCAGTCCTTGTAGTGAGCGTCCTTCCACATGTGCTGGCCGTGCGAGCTGATGTGATGCATCTTCAGCTTGCAGGTATTGTTCGGATAGGTGAACCACAGCTCGTCGACGTAGTAGCGCTTACCCTCGCGGGCACCCTTACGGAAGTAGATGGGAGCGAGCTCTGTGTTGCAGTATGAAAGGAGCGTGTCGCGCATGGTGAAGAACTTGTCGAGCTTCGAGTTACCGCCGGTGACGAGGCTGGCCTTCCATGCCCGCTGCCCCTGATAGGTGGTGAGGTCGGTGTTCATCGTGGCCTTGCCGACCTTCACCCACACGAACTTCCAGTTGAAGTAAAGGTCGTAGGTGAGGCGCTCGCCGCTTTGGAAAGCAATATTCTCGATGCCGCACTTCGACTGCGCCGTTGCGGTGATCATTGATAATTGAAACGTGATCAGTGACAAGCTTATCAATAATACGATTCTTCTCATAGTCTAATACCTGTTTTGTCTTGGATATACTGTATGCCAAGCTGCTTGGCACGCTGTAGGTTACGGTTCTGCAATTTGCGCTGCTGTTCGCCCTTCTGCTTGGTGATGGCGGCAGGCTTCTGCTTATGTCGGGGAACGGCGGTGAGGTTCCACTGTTTCTTGACCTCCCACTTCTGCTTACACTCTATTTCCTCATTAAAGTAGTAGACAGCCTCTGCCTGACGGTCCTCGTCATAGTTGCCGGTGTCCCACACGCCGTTGCCGTTGTCGTCGATGAAGGCACGCAGGTAGAACTTACCCGGAACGACGTAGAGGAACCGGACGTTACCGTTGACAGTACGCTGCTGTTTGACAGGCTTGTCCTGAGAGCTCAGCAGCTGGACAATGACATTGGCACCGGCATCGACACCACTGACAGCCACTTCGAGTATTGAGTAGTCCTCGTCGGTCTTCACCTTAACAGTCTGCTTGATGGCATTCGAGACGGAGCCATAGATACTGACAAAGGCGGCAGAATCGATGTCGATAGTGTATTCACCACCCTTCTGCAACTCTGTCAGCAGGTTGTAGCGACGCACATGGGTGGGACTGGGCACCAGCGTGCAGGGGATCTCCTCCCATAACGAGTCGACCTTCTGTTTCAGGTGCACGGCCGCCGTGTCGGCACAGGCCAGCGGGACAGGCATTTCCAGGGAGATATGCTGGTCGGGGGCGATGCCACCCACACCAAAGAACTTCACTTCGAGGGCTTTCACTGGCGGGATGCTGTCGTACTTCTCGCCACGTTTCTTCAGCTTCGCCTGCTCCTTCTCCCACTTCTCCAGCTCCTTCGCCTTCTCCTTCATACGCTTCTCGTAGCTCATCTTCGGCAGCATCTCGAGAGTGTCGGTCTTGTTGAAGAGGACGCCGGCACTGTCGCTCATCAGGTACTGCACCTCCATGCGCAGCGTGTCCTGATTGATGAGGGCTGTATCGCGCAGCCAGTAGACGAGCGTGTCCTGCTTCTGGCTGGCCTCGAGGATGAATGCGCTGTCGGACACAAAGTTCAGACCACGGATGACGGGCAGGCTGTCGTTACCGTAGCTGAAGTAGAAGGTGAACTTCTCCGGGTCCTGACGCTCAGTCTTCAGCAGGTAGCGGTCTGTCTGTGGCAGGGTGAAGGCCAACAGTGTGATGTCGTCGGGCAGGAAGTGCGTATAGGGCACGCGCAGAATATTGTCGATGTGCAGGGAGTCGCGCCAGATGGTGTCCTGACGGGTGTCAGGTTTCCACGACGGCACGAAGGTCTTGTGGTCGAAGGCCACCATCTCGTTCTTCTGGTTGTAGACGAAGTCGCCGTCGGCATCTTTCAGTGCATAGGCACGGTAGTTACGCTCGGCGGCTCCCTTGATGGTGAAGTGTCCGCTGCCGTCGGTACGTGAGACGCGTGCCATCGGCTTCTGGCGGAAGATGGTGTCGGAGAGGTCGTCATAGAGTCCCACGAGGATATCCTTAACGGGTTCCAGGTTCTCAGCATCAAGGACGTAGCCTGATACCTGCATGGTGTCAATCACATCGCCGGTGGAGAAGCTGTAGGCATAGTTGCCCATGGGGTTGTTCTCGTTGTTGTCGACAATGGCGTCGCCGAAGTCAATGGTATAGGTGGTGTTCTCCTTCAGCGTGTCCTTCAGTTCGACGAGAATACGGTGTCCGCCCTCCTTGATGTCCGGCTGTTCCATCTGTGGGGGCGAGATGATGACCTTACTCTGCGCATCCTGCAGTTTGACGAACTCGTTGAAGTAGATGGCAATCTTCTTGGCTTTGATGTTGGTGCTCCTGTCGGCAGGAGAGGTGCCGACGACGTATGGCGGCGTGTCGTCATACCATCCGCCGTCGGGGTTACCCATGCGGGCACAACCCGAGATGAGAGATGAAAGAATACAGATGAGAGATATGGCAACCATACCCTCCAATCCGCCTTTCCGGAATGTTCTCCACTTAACTCTAATCATATCTCTCATCTATCATTTTTCATTGAGTGAGAGCAACTGCTCAATATGCTCGCGGCTGTTGCTCAGACGCGGCACCTTATGCTGACCGCCCAGTTTGCCGCGACTCTTCAGCCAGTCGTTGAACAGTCCCTGACGGGCGACGACAAGCTCCAGCGGCTGAAGCGTGATGTCCTTATAGCGCTTCGCCTCGTAGTCGCTATTGATCTCCTGCAGACGCTTGTCGAGCAGCGTGGCAAAGAGCTGCACGTCCTGTGGAGGCTTGGCAAACTCGATGAGCCACTGGTGGCGGCACTTGGCTTTCTGGTCCATGAACACCGGGGCGGCGGTGTATTCGCTGACCTCGGCTCCCGTCTGCTGACAGGCGTAGGCCAGTCCCTTCTCGGCGTTGTCGACAATCAGCTCCTCGCCAAAGGCGTTGATGAAGTGCTTCGTACGGCCGGAGATAATGAACTTGTAGGGGTTGGTCGACGTAAACTGGATGGTGTCGCCAATCTCATAGCGCCACAGGCCGCAGGCGGTGGAGATAATCATCGCGTAGTTCTTGCCAGTCTCCACACCCCACAGCGGTACAATCCTATCGTTTTCACCGGAGAGCTCCCTGAACTCATAGAACACGTCGTAGTCGAGCATCAGCAACATCGACCTGTCCGTGGGGTCGTTCTGCAGACCGAAGAAGCCCTCGCTGGCGTTGTATGTCTCCATATAGTGCATCTTCGGGCTGGTGATGAGCTCCTCGTACTGCTTCCGGTAAGGGGTAAAGGCGACACCGCCGTGGAAGAACACCTCCAGATTCGGCCACACCTCCTCCAGGTGCTGCTTGCCTGACAGTTCCATGACACGGCTCAGCACGGAGAGCATCCACGAGGGGACACCCGAGAGGTTCGTGACGTTCTTCGTCAGGGCCTCACGGGCAATGCGGTCGCGCTTGATCTCGAAGTCGCTGAGCAGCGCCGTCTGCTTACTGGGCACACGCACCAGGTTCACCAACGGGTTGATATTCTCGATGAGGATAGCGCTGAGGTCACCCACCAGCGAGTCCTTCAGGTTGTAGTTGGGAGCATGGCTGCCGCCAAGGATCAGTCCTCTGCCGTCGAACATTCTCGACTGCGGGTTGTTCTGCAGGTACATCGCCACGGCATCGAATCCGCCCCGATAGTGTATCCGCTTCAGACCTTCCTGGCTGACGGGAATGAACTTCGACTTGTCGTTCGTGGTGCCGCTCGACTTGGCGTACCACTTCACACGGCCCGGCCAGAGGACGTCGCTCTCGCCATGGCGCATACGGTCTATCGAGCCTTTCAGCTCTTCGTAGGTATTGACAGGTGTGGTCTTCACGAAGTCGTCATAGCCTTTGATGGTCGAGAAGGCATGGTGACGACCGTATTCCGTATCCTTGGCTTCGGCTATCAGACGCGACAGAGCAGTCTCCTGCAGAGCCTGCCCTCCGGTCATGTGTTTCTCCAACTCACGCTGTCTGGATTCAAAGACTTTTCTTACTATCTTAGTAATGCTCATCTCTCTTTTACACAAATCGGGTGCAAAGGTAGTGCAAATCGAAGGAAAAGCCAAATTTATTTAGTTTTTTTACCACCTCGCGGCCATAGAGAGCATGGGAGTGCGGTATTCGGCATTGTAGCCGGGGACGATGACGATGGCCGACGACTTCTTCTCCCAGCCCAGCAGACGGCGCTCCCAGGGCAGCAGCCAGTAACCGATGCGTGCGGAGAGGATACCCACGCCGGCACCGCCTATGACGTCGTTCAGCCAGTGGCGGTCGTTATAGAGTCGCAGGAAGGCGATGCCCGTGGCAAAGGCATAGGCACCGGCTCCCCAGCCGTTGCCATACTCCTCGCGCATCAGTTCAGCGCCCATAAAGGCCATGGCGGTGTGTCCGGAGGGGAAGGCATCGTGCTTATCAGAGTCCGGACGTCTCTCCTTGATGGTATGTTTCGTGACGTTCGTCAGTATGCCGAAGGCGATGCTGGCTGTGGCCGTGGCGGCGATGCGTTCGCGGAAAGGATGCCGGCTCTTGACGCCGACGAGTCCCAGTCCCACGTTGGCGACAACAGGCAGACACCTCAACACGCCGTCACCATGGAAGCGGTGGTCGCCACGCAGATCCTCGAAACCGTCGCGCACGTCGTTCTTCAGTCCGACGAGCCAACCGTTCTCCACGCCAAAGGCGCCAACGGTCATCAGCGCCGCCGGCAGGATGAACTGGCGGGGACGGAAGCGGATGTCTGTTGGCTGGTCGGCGACAGCTGTCTCGACGGCGATGGTGTCGGCGAGCACAGGTTCCTGAGCCGACACCGATAGCGACAGCCAGACAAGGGCTGCCGACAAAACGAATCTCACACTCACGGGGTTACTCGGCAAAGGCCTGAGCTTCGGCTTCGGCGATGATGTCCTCGCGCGACTTCTCCTGCTCCTGATGGGTGATGTCACTCAGGTCGAACTCATCCATCTCGGCCTTGGCCTCCTCGGCCATCGACGGCTTACGCTTGCGGCGGCTCTTCTCCGCGGGTTTCTCCTCCTGCGGTGTCTCTGTCACCTCTTGGACGTCGGGGCTGGCCTTGATGATAAACTCCTGTTCCTTCTCCGTGTCGGGTACCAGCATCGTAGGTTCCTCCTCCATCTTCGTACGCTCAGACTTAGCGGCGAAGATGGCCTCAATGAACTGCGGCTCGCGCTTCAGGCGCTTCAGCGTGGCCTCGGAGGCCTGCTGCTGTGACTCCTTCTTCGAGAAGCCCTTGCCGGTCTCGCCGGCGACACCCTCGAGCATCACCTGGAACTTGAAGACAGGCGAGCCGGTCTCCTCTTCTTTGGTCTGCTGCACCTGCTTGTACTCCAGTCTCACACGGTTACGCTGACTCCACTCAATGAGCTTCGACTTGAAGTTGACCTCCTTATAGGCCACCTTGTCGATGTTGATGAGCTGGGCGAGGATGCGCTTCTGCATGAAGCGCATGACGGCGTCGTAGCCCTGGTCGAGATAGATGGCGCCGACCAAGGCTTCGAAGGCATTACCTGCCACATAGCTGTTATGCGAGTTAGAGTGGCCGTTGCTGAGTATCAGGCGTGTCAGCCCCATCTCCTCGGCCAGTTTTCCCAAGGTGTCGCGGCTGACGAGCTTCGAGCGGGTGTTGGTGAGGAAGCCCTCGCGCTTGCCCTCGAAGTGGTCATAGACGATGTGTCCTACGACAGCATCGAGCAGGGCGTCGCCAAGGAACTCCAGACGTTCGTTGTTCAGGGGCTTGCCCTTGTCGTTGCGCCGTCCCACGCTCTTGTGCATCAGCGCCTGCTTGTAGATGCTGATGTCGTGCGGGTAGAAGCCGATAATGCCGTAGAGAGAAGAAAAAAGCTCCTTCTCCTTGCGGAAAGGGAGCTTGATACGTTCAACAATATCCTTAAGCCTCATACTTTTTGAAAACCACACAAGCGTTGTGGCCACCGAAGCCGAACGTGTTCGACAGACCGGCGCGGACGGTACGCTTCTGTGCCTTGTTAAAGGTGAAGTTCAGATTATAGTCAATCTCGGGATCATCGTCGCCCTCCTCGTGGTTGATCGTGGGAGGAACGATGTCGTTTTGGACGGCCAGCAGGGTGACCATGGCCTCAACGGCACCGGCAGCACCGAGCAGGTGACCAGTCATCGACTTCGTCGACGAAATGTTCAGTTTGAAGGCTGCATCACCGAAGACCTCCTTGATGGCCTTGGCCTCGGAGATGTCACCGACATGTGTCGACGTGCCGTGCACGTTGATGTAGTCGATGTCCTCGGGTTTCATGCCGGCATCCTCCAAGGCGTTCTGCATGACGAGCTTGGCACCCAGACCCTCGGGATGCGAGGCAGTGATGTGGTGGGCATCGGCACTCATGCCGGCACCGACCATCTCAGCGTAGATCTTGGCACCACGAGCCTTGGCGTGCTCCAGTTCCTCCAGGATGAGGCAACCGGCACCCTCGGCCATGACAAATCCGTCGCGGCTGGCGCTGAACGGACGACTGGCCTTCTCAGGCTCATCGTTGCGTGTCGACAGGGCGTGCATGGCGTTGAAACCGCCAACACCGCAAGCACAGATAGCGCTCTCGGCACCACCGGCGACGATGGCATTGGCCTTACCCAGACGAATCAGGTTAAAGGCATCAGCCAGGGCGTTCGATGACGAAGCACAGGCAGAAGCGGTGATGTAGTTGGGGCCATGGAAACCATACATGATGGAGATCTGGCCGGCAGCGATATCGGCAATCATCTTCGGGATGAAGAAGGGGTTGAACTTCGGGCCCTCGGCCTCGTGAACACCATAGTACTTCACCTCGTCCTCGAAGGTCTTGATACCGCCGATGCCTACGCCGTAGACCACGCCGATGCGGTTCTTGTCCTCTGTCTCCAAGTCCATACCGCTGTCCTCGACGGCCTGCTTGGCAGCAATCATAGCCAGCTGTGTGTAGCGGTCCATCTTGCGTGCCTCCTTACGGTCCAGGTAGTCGTTGACGTTGAGGTCTTTTATCTCGCAGGCGAACTTGGTCTTGAAGTTAGTTGTATCGAAACTTGTAATAGGAGCAGCACCACTGACACCGGCGATGAGGTTCTTCCACATCTCCTCAGGAGTGTTGCCAACGGGCGTCACTGCGCCCAGACCTGTTACAACAACTCTTTTTAATTCCATAATTCTTTAGTGAAGAATGAAGAGTGAAGAGTGAAGAATTTGCTACCGCACGCCCATTTTTGGTGAAGTCAATGGCGGCAGCAAATTCTTCACTCTTCACTCTTCACTTTTAACTTATTTATTTTGCGTTCTCCTCGATATAGCTGATAGCGTCGGCAACGGTGCCAATCTTCTCTGCCTTGTCGTCGGGAATGGAAATACCGAACTCCTTCTCAAATTCCATGATGAGCTCAACGGTATCCAGTGAGTCTGCACCCAGATCGTTGGTGAAACTTGCTTCGGGCTTTACCTCAGCCTCGTCAACACCCAGTTTATCAACGATAATTGCCTTTACTTTGCTTTCAATCTCTGACATAGTTTTTTTAATCTTTTAATGTTAATAATGAATGTGCTATCTTGAAAATTTTCGGCACTTTGCCGCTTTCGGGGTGCAAAGTAACACATTTTCTCTGACTTACGCAAACTTTTTAGCGAAAAACTGACTCAAGATTGCACACTCCACTATCATTTGTGCATAAAAACACCCCTTTTCGGGTGTCGTTCGTACAATTAATATGCAAATTAACATGAAAAAACGGTTCTTTTGTTGGTAGTTTCAAAAAGTATTTGTAGTTTTGCACAATCAAATAGTATTAACTGTATATGACATTCACAGAACAAGCGAATAAAATCTTCTGTCAGGCTATCGCAGACTATCATCTGACCGACAGTGTTGACGAACCCATCAGAAACCCATACGAGCGGGGAACCATCGAGTACAGCCTCTACCTGAAGTGCTGGATCGACACCGTTCAGTGGCACTTTGAAGACATTATCCGCGACCCGCAGATAGACCCCGTCGAGGCGCTGTCGCTGAAACGTCGCATCGACCGCAGCAATCAGGATCGCACAGACCTGGTGGAGGACATCGACTCCTACTTCCGCCAGAAGTACAGCGAGGTGACGCCACTGGCCAACGCCCGTCTGAACACCGAGAGCCCGGCATGGGCTGTCGACCGCCTGAGCATCCTCGCGCTGAAGATCTACCACATGCAGGAGCAGGTGGACCGCACCGATGCTGAGGAGGAGCACCGCGAGCGCTGCCGCATGAAGCTCGACGTACTGCTGGAGCAGCAGAAGGACCTGTCGACGGCTATCGACCAGCTGCTGGAGGATATTGCCGAGGGGCGCAAGTACATGAAGGTGTACCGCCAGATGAAGATGTACAACGACCCGGCAACGAACCCCGTACTGTATAAGAAGAATTGAAAAATTGAAGAATTGAAAAATTGAAGTTCTTCAAGGATTAAGATATTAAGAGAATTGAAGAAGGAGCACATTCTCGTCATACGGTTCTCAGCCATGGGCGACGTGGCCATGGCCGTTCCCGTGGTCTACTCTGTGGCCATGCAGTACCCTGATGTGCGCATCACGGTGCTCAGCCGCGGCTACGCCCGTCCATTCTTCGAGGACCTGGCACCGAACGTCAACTTCATGGAGGCCGACATCAAGCGTGAGTACCACGGCGTACGCGGCCTGAACACCCTCTACCGCCGACTGACGGCAAAGCAGTTCACGAAGGTGGCCGACCTTCACAACGTGCTGCGCTCGGAGTATCTGCGTATGCGCTTCAACCTGGGGCGCTACCGGGTGGAGCATATCGACAAGCACCGCTCACAGCGGCGCGCGCTGACCTCGAAGAACCATAAGGTACGCGAGCAGCTGCCCAGCTCGTTCGAGAACTATGCCGAGGTGTTTGCGAAGCTGGGCTACCCCCTGCGTGAGATTAGCTTCCGCTCGCTCTTCCCCGAGGAAGGCGGCAACTTGAACCTGCTGCCGGCTATCATCGGTCCTAAAAAATCGTTCCAACAGTGGATAGGCATCGCCCCAACGGCCGCCCATCCCTGTAAGGAGTACCCACAGCCAATGATGCGGAAGGTCCTCGGCGAACTGGCCGCCCGCCATCCGCAGGCACGCTTCTTCCTCTTCGGTCGTGGCCAGCGCGAGGAACAGCTGTTCCAGCAGTGGTGCGAGGAGCTGCCACAGTGTGTCTGCGTCGACCGCCATCTGGAGAATATGCAGCAAGAGCTCATCCTGATGAGTCACCTCGACGTGATGGTGTCGATGGACTCCGCGAATATGCACTTGGCATCGCTGACGGCCACACCCGTGGTCAGCATCTGGGGTGCCACCCACCCCTTCGGCGGTTTCCTGGGCTGGCACCAGCTGGCCGCTAACATCATCCAGGCCGACCTTGACTGCCGCCCGTGCAGCATCTATGGCAACAAGAAGTGCAAGCGTGGCGACTTGGCCTGCATGAACCTCATCAAACCTGAACAAATCATCGAGAAAGTCGAACAGATTATTAACCCTAAAGACTAAAAGCTTATGAAAAAGTATGTATGCAGCGTTTGCGGTTACGTCTACGACCCCGCAGCAGGAGACCCCGACAGTGGCATCGCCCCCGGCACCGCCTTTGAAGACATCCCCGACGACTGGGTATGCCCCCTCTGCGGCGTAGGCAAGGACGACTTCGAACCGGAAGAGTAAGCGACTGAGAAAAGACTCAAGACGTATCAAGAAACAAAAATCTTCAAAAATCTAACAAAAATAAGCCTGTCGAAAGCCATTTGTGTTAGATTTTTGAAGATTTTTGTTGAACCCAGCGCGCTTAAACACGTCACATTATTCCAGTATCAGCTGTTCGGCGAACTTGTAGATGACGATGCCGGCGGTAACGCTGACGTTCATCGAGTGTTTCGTGCCCAGCTGCGGTATCTCCAGACAGCCATCGGAGGCGTCGACCACTTCCTGGTGAACGCCCTTCACCTCGTTGCCGAGCACTACGGCATAGCGGCGGCCTTCCTCGGCCTGGAAGCGTTGCAGCTTCGTGGAGTGCTCCACCTGCTCGACGCTGTAGACGGTATAGCCCTGCTGCTGTAGGTCGCGGACGGCCTCCACTGCTGTGGGGTAGTAGCGCCAGCTGACGCTGTCCTCGGCGCCGAGGGCAGTCTTGTGGATCTCGGCCGAAGGCGGCGTCGACGTGATGCCACACAGACAGACGGCCTCCACGCGGAACGTGTCGGCCGTACGGAGCACGCTACCGACGTTGTACATCGACCGTACATCGTCGAGCACCACCACCAGCGGCAGCTTCGCGGCCTCGCGGAACTCCTCCACTGTCAGCCGCTGCATCTCTATGGTACGTACCTTCCTCGCCATGACCGTTCTTCGCCGTTTATTTTCCTAGCTGCTTCACGGGGAAGGTGAAGTAGGTGTCGGGGAAGGGTTCGTCTTTCAGCGTGAAGTGCCACCACTCGCTGTCCAGCGCCTTGAAGCCGTGACGGAGCATAGCCTGGCGCAGCACCATACGGTTGTAGAACTGTACGGAGGTGATGCTACGGCCACGGGGGCTCTTGCTGTTGTCGCCGGTGTACTCCAGCGTCTCGGGATTGCCGCAGAAGTCGGGATGGCTCTCCGGCCCGAACCAGTCGAACGTGCCGCCCATGTCGAGTTCCTTCTCCGTGGCCATGTCAAAGAGTGTCAGGTCGACGGTGGAACCACGGGTATGGCCGCTCTTTGCCATGATATACTCCTGGTCGAAGAGCACGCTCTTGTCCAAGTCGGGATAGAAGTACTGCTTCATCAGCGTGTCGGGGATGTCGGCAGCCCACCTGACGAAGTGGTCGACACCCATCTGCGGACGGTAGGCGTCGTAGATTTTCAGGCGGTAGCCGTGAGGCTTCAGGTCGTCGCTGACGGCACGCAGGCTGTCGGCGGCACGCTTCGTCAGCAGCGCCGTCGGCTGCAGGTAGCCGTCGATGCGCTTACCCACGAAGTTGTAGGTGCCGAAATAGCGTATCTCCAAGATGGCGTCGGGGACAGCGTCCGTCAGTGTCACGAACTGGCTGCTGTCCTCGGTAGCGCTCACGGCGGCATCATCGTCGCCCGAGCAGCAGGTATTGACCGTCACGATGCCACAGATCGCCACGACCATAGCCACTATCCAAAGGTATTTCTTATTGAACATAACCATTAAGCATTAAGTATTGAGCATTGAGCATTAAGCATTGAGCATTAAGCATTGAGCATTAAGCATTGAGCATTAAGCATTCATCAGATGCTCAGTTCATCGAGCACCGTGATGAGTCGCTTGTCGAAGCGCTTGTCGGTACGGATGCACTCCGAGAAGGGCACGTAGACGATGTCGTTGTTGCGGTAGCCCACCATCACGTTGCGCTGACCCTGCATGATGGCCTGGACGGCGCCGACGCCGGTGCAGCTGGCCAGGATGCGGTCGCGTGCCGACGGACTGCCGCCGCGCTGCAGGTGGCCGAGGATGGAGACGCGCACGTCAAAACCAGGGAACTCGTGCTTCACACGGTCGGCATAGTAGAGGGCGCCACACTTCGGACTCTCCGAGACGATGACGATGCACGACTTCTTCGACTTACGGATACCGCGTCCCATGAAGGCGGCCAGTTGGTCGACATCAGTCGTCTCCTCAGGCACAATAGCGGCCTCAGCACCACAGGCGATGGCACAGTTCTGTGCCAGGAAGCCGGCATCACGGCCCATCACCTCAACGAAGAAGATGCGCTCGTGCGAGTTCGCGGTGTCGCGTATGCGGTCCACGCACTCCATGATGGTGTTCATCGTGGTGTCGTAGCCGATGGTGGCATCCGTGCCATAGAGGTCGTTGTCGATGGTGCCGGGCAGACCGATGCAGGGGAAGTCGAACTCCACGCCGAAGTTCCAGGCGCCCGTCAGAGAGCCGTTGCCGCCGATGACCACGAGTGCGTCGATCTCCTCTTTCTGGCAGGTCTCGTAAGCCTTCTGCCTACCCTCGGGGGTCATGAACTCCTTCGAGCGGGCGGTCTTCAGGATGGTGCCGCCGCGGGTGATGATGCCGCTGACGTCCTCCGTGGAAAACTGCTTCACCTCGCCCTTGATCAGTCCGTCGTAGCCGCGGTAGATACCTTTGATGTTGAAACCGTTGCAGATGCCTGCGCGCGTCACGGCACGGATGGCTGCATTCATGCCGGGAGCATCGCCACCTGAGGTCAGAATACCGATAGTCTTAATCTTTGCCATAGTCTTAAATCTTTATATATATATAATGTATACGCGCTAATCATGGTGCAAAGATAATGTTTTTATCATAAGTATCAAAATAAAATCTCAAAAATAATCACTTCCCTATGATATGGAAGAAATATGTGAAAAAAGTTGCATAGCTCATGAATTTCGACTATTTTTGCACGAAATAACATAGACGAATGGCAACAACGAAAGACAATGGAAGGCCGAAGGAAAGGCGGGCGATAGTGATAGGAGCATCCTCGGGCATCGGACGCGAGGTGGCACAGCTGCTGATGGCCGACGGCTGGACGGTGGGCGTCGCGGCACGACGGGAAGAGCGGCTCAGGGAACTGGGTGCCGCGGCATACCGGCAGATAGACGTCACGGACGACGAGGCGCCGCAGCAGTTGCGCGAGCTGATCAGCGAGCTCGGCGGCATGGACCTCTTCTTCTACGCCTCGGGCATCGGCAAGCAGAACCGTGAGCTGCTGCCGGAAATTGAGATGGACACCATGCAGACCAACGCCCTGGGCTTCACACGCATGGTGGGCGAGGCCTACCGCTACTTCGGCGAGCAAGGCACTGGGCACATCGCCGCCATCACCTCGATAGCCGGCACGAAGGGTCTCGGCCCCGCGCCCTCCTACTCCGCCACGAAGGCCATGCAGAACGTCTACCTCCAGGCCCTGGAGCAGCAGGCCAACGCCCGCCGCCTGAACATCCGGTTCACCGACATCCGCCCGGGGTTCGTGGACACCGCCCTGCTCAGCGGTGACTTCCGCTACCCGATGATGCTGCGTCCCGAGGCGGTAGCGCAGTCCATCGTCCGCGCCATCCGCCGCCGTCGCCACGTGTGGGTCATCGACTGGAAGTACCGCGTGCTCACCGCCCTCTGGCGCCGAATCCCACGCTGTGTATGGCGCCACCTCACGTTCCTCTAACTTCTTGCCCCCCTGCTCCTTGCCCCTTGCCCCACGAATGCATAATTATCCGCATATTTATGTGTAATAAGGTCACCTTTAGCGACGAAAAGGTCACCTTTAGAATCGTAAAGACCACCTTTTCGCGGCTAAAGGTCACCTTTTCGGGCGGCCGGGTCACGAAACCTCGCGCGCGTATGCATATATTACTGAAACAAGAAAATAACCTACCTATCCTGCCTATCCTACACCCAGAACAATGCTCAATGCTTAATTGTCTGTCCGTGGGTGTAGGATAGGCAGGATAGGTAGGTTATTTTTCCCTTTCCCTATCATAATATGCGTGCGCGCGTACACGCGCATACGCTATAAGCCGCTAAACGCCCCAAAAGTCACTGGTTAGGTGTAGGATATGTCTTTTATCCCGCACCTAACCCGCTGACTCCAAGGATTCCTTTCATCTGACAAAGAAAAGGAGTATTTCTTTGACAGGAAATGCGGGAATTTTGAGGCGGAATAAAATTTTTGACGCCCTGATTGCACGATATACGAAAAATTATTCGTAACTTTGCCAGCGATGGAGACGATCCGCTTGGAAAATCTCACCATCGGCTATCGCGACAAGAAGAGCGTGAAGACCGTAGCGGCAGGCATCAGCGCCACCATCCGACAGGGCGAGCTGACATGTCTGCTGGGAGCTAACGGTGTAGGAAAATCGACGCTGCTGCGGACGCTGTCGGCCTTCCAGCCGAAGCTCAGCGGTAGCATCTACATCTGCGGTCGCGAACTCAGTGACTACAACGACAGCGAGCGCAGCCGCCTGATAGGCGTGGTGCTGACGGAGAAGCCGAGTGTGCAGAACATGACCGTCCGCGAGCTCGTGGCGCTGGGGCGCTCGCCCTACACCGACTTCTGGGGACGGCTGAAGGACGACGACCACCGCATCGTCAGCGAGTCGCTGGAGCTGGTGGGCATCAGTCACCTGGCGGAGCGGCTCGTCGACACGCTGAGCGACGGTGAGCGCCAGAAGACGATGATTGCCAAGGCGCTAGCGCAGCAGACGCCGGTAATCTTCCTGGACGAGCCGACGGCGTTTCTTGACTTCCCTAGCAAGGTGGAGACGATGCTACTGCTGCGCCGCATCAGCCGCGAGGCAGGAAAAACGGTCTTTATGTCTACCCACGACCTAGAGCTGGCCCTGCAGACGGCGGACACCGTATGGTTGATGGAGGATGGAGGAACGAGGAACGAGGAACGAGGATGCCTTAGCATCGGCACGCCTCGGGAGTTGGCACAGGAGGGCGTGTTAGGGCGCTATGTGGAACGCCCGCAGGTACACTTCGACCGTGACACGCTGACCATAAGCATTAAGAATTGTAAAATTGAAAAATTGAAGTTTTAAGCATTAAGCATTAGTAATGATATACGGACACGGTGACGACATCTACCAGTATGGTAACCAGGTGAAGATGAACTTCAGTTCGAACATCTTCACCCATGCCGACCTGTCGCAGCTGAAGATGCATCTGGCTATGCGGCTTGACGTCATCGGTTCGTACCCAGAGCCAGAGCCCATCACGCTGGAACGGCTGCTGGCCGAGAAGCTGGGTATCCAGCCCCAGCAGGTGATGGTGACCGCTGGCGCCACAGAGGCCATCTACCTCATAGCACAGCTGTTCAAGGGCTGGGCAAGCGTTATTCCACAGCCCACCTTCGGCGAGTACGAGGACGCCTGCAAGCAGCACGACCATGTCGTGTCGTACTTTGACAATGACACGATGGAGCAGCTGCCGGAGAAGCGCATCTACTGGCTCTGCAACCCGAACAACCCGACGGGCAACGTCATGGTGAAGGGACTGATGAGCTATGTCGTGCGCCACCATCCGCACTTCATCTACGTCGTCGACCAGTCGTACGAGAACTACACCCGCAAAGCGCTGTTGCTGCCGCGCGAGATGACCGACTGTCACAACCTGCTGATACTCCACTCGATGACGAAGCGCTACTGTGTGCCTGGCCTACGGCTGGGCTACATCACCGGTTCGCCCGTCATCCTCGACCGTTTGCGCGCCTTGCGTCAGCCGTGGAGCGTCAACGCCATGGCGTTGGAGGCTGGCAAGTACGCATTGGAGAACGACTTCGAGCCCATTGCCGACCGCGAGGCATACCTCGACGAGGCCGCCCGTCTGCAGACAAGTCTTGCCGCCATCGAGGGCATCACCGTCATGGACAGCCATACGAACTTCATGCTCTGCCGTCTGGACAACGGCGAGGCCCGCCAGCTGAAGCAATGGCTGCTGGAGAACCACGGGATGCTGATCCGCGACGCCTCGAACTTCCACGGCCTTGACAGCCGCTACTTCCGCGTAGCCGCACAGTCGCGCGACGAGGACAACGCCCTGATAGAGGCCATACAGGAATTCCTCAGCGGCAAGAGCCGCCACTTCACGAAATACTGGTAGTTCGAGTCAAGCATTTAGCATTAAGCATTAATTAAAACACCGATATTATGTCAATCTGGATTATCTTTAAGCTGCTCGGTTCGCTGGCCCTTCTGATGTTCGGTATGAAGGCCATGAGTGAAGCCCTGCAGAAAATGGCAGGACCACAGTTGCGTCACGTCCTCGGGGCGATGACCACCAACCGCTTTACGGGAATGTTGACGGGTACGCTCGTCACCGCCTCCGTGCAGTCGTCAACGGCAACGACGGTGATGACCGTATCGTTCGTCAATGCCGGTCTGCTGACGCTGGCGCAGGCCATCTCGGTCATCATGGGTGCAAACATCGGTACGACGCTGACGGCATGGATCATGTCGGCCGGTATGTCGTTCAACATCGGCAATCTGGCATTCCCCGCCTTTTTCATCGGCATTATCCTCATTTACCAGAAGAAGTACCGGTACATTGGAGACTTCCTGTTTGGTCTGGCATTCCTCATTTTCTCATTGGCAACGCTGCGCGTGACAGGTACGGAGATGCGATTGGGTGAGAATCCTGCCGTACTGGACTTCTTTGCATCCTTCTCGTATAACCCGGCTGTCGATTCTATCCTAAAGCTCTATGGTACGACATTCCTCTTCCTGCTCTTAGGCGGCATCCTGACGTTCTGTGTACAGTCGTCGGCAGCCGTCATGGCCATCACGATGATCCTGTGTTCCAGCGGTGCGCTGCCCATCTATCAGGGTATCGCCTTGGTGATGGGTGAGAACATCGGCACAACGGTCACATCGAACCTCGCCGCCCTATCGGCCAACACCCAGGCCCGCCGCGCCGCCCTGGCACATATGTTCTTCAACGTGTTTGGCGTCATCTGGATACTCTTCATCTTCCGTCCTTTCATCGACATGGTCTGCGGATGGGTAGGCTATGATGTCACGATGACCAAGGACAGTACCAGCAGCAACGCTTTCATGGCCAATGCTGCCAAGCTGACCTTCGTGCTGGCGGGCTTCCATACCACGTTTAACGTTGTGAATACGATGATTCTCATATGGTTCATCCCACAGATAGAGCGTTTCGTCTGCTGGGTCATCAAGCCGAAGAAGGTGGACGAGGAGGAGGACTTCCGCCTGCACTTCATTACGGCAGGCTTCATGAAGACGCCGGAGCTCTCGGTGCTGGAGGCCCAGAAGGAGATCTCGTCGTTCTCGGAACGTATGCAGCGGATGTTCGGCATGGTCGTGGAGCTGCTGAACCTGTCGAGCAGTGCCACCGCCAAAGAGGCGAAGGCGCAGGCCGGCGACTTCAACAAGCTGTATACGCGGATAGAGAAATACGAGAGCATCTCGGACAATATGGAGTTGGAGATTGCGAAGTATCTCGACTCCGTATCGGACGCCCACCTCAGTGACGACACAAAGGCAAAGATCCGTGCTATGCTGCGTGAAATCTCGGAGCTGGAGTCTATCGGCGATGCCTGCTACAACATGGCCCGCACCATCAACCGCAAGTACAACGCCAAGCAGGACCACTTCACCGAACGGCAGTATGACCACATCCACCAGATGATGGGTCTCACCGACCAGTCGCTGACGGAGATGAACCGCCTGATGGTCGGCCGCAAGGAGACGTTCGACGTGAACCGCACGTTCAACATCGAGCACGAGATCAACAACTATCGCAACCAGCTAAAGGCGCAGAACATCGTCGACATCAACAACCACGAGTACACCTACGCCGTCGGTACCATCTATATGGACCTGATCAACGAGTGCGAGAAACTGGGCGACTACGTCGTCAACGTTGTTGAGGCCCGCATGGGTGTCCGTCAGCACGGATAAGTGCCAGCAGGCGTTCGACGGCCTCCGCCTCAGGGATATTCTTCTCGACACATTCCTTCTGCCGGTAGAGTGAAATCTTGCCTCTGCCGGCACCGACATAACCATAGTCGGCATCGGCCATCTCGCCGGGGCCGTTAACGATGCATCCCATGATACCTATCTTCAAGCCAACGAGGTCGCTGGTGGCTGCCTTGATGCGGGCTATCGTCTCCTGCAGGTTGTAGAGCGTGCGCCCACAGCCAGGACAGGAGATGTACTCCGTCTTGGTGAACTTGATGCGGGCGGCCTGAAGAATGGTGTCGGCTAACGCCGACAAATTGAGAATTGAGAATTGAGAATTGAGAATTGTTAGCTTCGTGGCCTTGCGGTCGATGAGCAGGGCACCGACAGCCATCGCCGCCTTGAGTTGGAAGGTTTCCCAGGCATCTGTTTCTGTTTGTTGCGACTCAGTCGCAACATACGGAACAGTCAGGGTGATGGTGTCGTCCTGGATGCTGGCCTCAGCTTCCTGGCGCAGACGGGTACACTCGGGGATCAGCTCCACCAGCTTGCGGGCCACGGGAATCTCGCACTCGGGCTCTTCGGAGAGGGAGACACGGATGGTGTCGCCGATACCCTCCGTCAGCAGGGCGCCAATGCCTACAGCCGACTTGATACGGCCGTCCTCACCCTCGCCAGCCTCGGTGACGCCGAGGTGCAGGGGGTAGTGCATATCCTCCTGTTCCATCGTCTTCACCAGCAGACGAACGGTGGTGACCATCACCACCGTGTTCGATGCCTTGATACTGATGACCACATCGTCGAACTGCTCGCGACGGAAGATGCGCAGGAACTCCATACAACTCTCAACAATACCCTCGGGGGTGTCGCCATAGCGCGACATGATGCGGTCGGAGAGTGAGCCGTGGTTCACACCGATGCGCACGGCCGTACGGTGCTCCTTACATATATTTATAAAAGGTACAAGCTTCTCCTCGATCTTCTTCAGCTCCTCACGGTACTCTTCGTCGGTATACTCCAGATGCTTAAAGGTGCGGCCGGGATCGACATAGTTGCCGGGGTTGATGCGCACCTTCTCACAGTACAGGGCCGCCACGTCGGCGGTATGCGCCGTAAAGTGGACGTCGGCCACGAGGGGCTGCGTGTAGCCGTCGGCCTTCAGACGGGCGGAGATGTTCTTCATGTTCTCGGCCTCGCGGGTGCCCTGCGTCGTGAAACGTACCAGTTCGCCGCCTGCGTCAATGATGCGCTTGGCCTGTACTACGCTGGCCTCCGTATCATTGGTATCGGTGGTGGCCATCGACTGGATGCGGATGGGGTTGTCGCCACCGATGGCTATGTTGCCCACATGGGCTATTGTCGTTTTTCTTCTCATGGGAGTTATGGGACTAATTGGTCTTATAGGTATATTTCACCTCGGCCAAGTCCTTATTGGCTTTCTCTATCTTGGCTTTCAGGCCGGCCTTGTAGTCGGTCAGACGCTGAGCAAGCGCCTCATCGCTCAGTGCCAGCATCTCGACGGCGAGGATGGCAGCGTTCTGGGCACCATTGACACCAACGGTAGCCACGGGGATGCCCGGGGGCATCTGGATGATGCTAAGCATGGCGTCGAGGCCGTCGAGCATACCCTTGATGGGCACGCCGATGACAGGCAGGGTAGTTGAGGCAGCGATGACACCAGGGAGGGCGGCAGCCATGCCGGCACCGGCAATGATGACACGCAGTCCGCGTTCCTTGGCAGTACGTGCGAACGTCTCGACAGCATCGGGGGTGCGATGGGCTGAGAGGGCATTGACTTCGAACGGCACCTGCAGCTCGTCGAGCAGTTTGCAGGCTTTCTCCATGACGGGCAGGTCACTGGTGCTGCCCATAATGATACTTACTACTGGTTTCATATTTTCTTTTTTTTATTGGACTAATGGGACCTATGGGACTCATGGGACTCATAAGAATACTATTCCGATGACGGCACAGACGAAGCCGACGAAGAAGCCGACGACGACCTGGCCAAGGGTATGCTGACGCAACAGCATCCGGGCACTACCGAGCACGCCCGCAACGGCGAATACCAGACAGAACCACCACACGGGATTGAAGGAGAACAGCTCGGAGAACACAAAGAGCGCCCCAGCCACGCCGCCGATGGCTGCCGTATGGGTGGAAATCTTCCACCAAACGTTAATCAAGGCGCAGACCATCTGTACCAACAGGGCGGCAATGACAATGCTCCCCATAAAATGGGGAATATGAAACTGCTCCATCAGGTAGATACAGGTGAAATAGCAGAGGATGGATATGATATAAGGCACCATACGGCGCTCCTTACGACCCAGTTCGAAGAGTGTCCACCCTTGATAGCGGCGGTAGAGGTGAATCAGCAGTGTGGGCAGCAGGACAGTGAAGAAATAGACCACGGCCAGTACAAAGAGCTTATAGCTCCAGGGATACTGTCGCAGATAGCTCAGGAAGAAGAGGACGATGAGTCCAAGCAGGGGCAGGTAGAACGGGGTGAACACCAAGCTCACCACCCTTGCCGTTAGGATAATTTGTTTCTCGCGTGTCATCGTCTTAGTCGTGATATGGGGATTCCTAACTGTTCACGGTATTTGGCTACGGTGCGGCGCGCTATGGGGAAGCCCATGTCGGCCAAAGCGTCTGTCAGCGCCTCGTCGCTCAAAGGATTGCGTTTGTCCTCACCATCGATAAGCTCATGCAAGGCTGCCTTGATACGACGTTTCGACAACTCCTCACCACTCTCCGTAACATAGCTGTCGCTAAAGAAGTAGCGCAGGGGGAAGGTGCCCCAACGTGTCTGGGCATACTTGGAGTTGCTGACGCGAGAGACGGTTGACTGGTCAAGACCCGACTTCTCCGCGACGTCACGCAGGATCATCGGACGTAACGAGGCCTCGTCGCCATCGACGAAGAACTGGTGCTGAAGCTGGATGATGGCCTGCATGGTCAGCGTCAGCGTACGTCGCCGCATATTGACGGCCTCGATGAAGTTCTGTGCAGACTCCACCTTCTTCTTGATATAGAGCAGAGCCTCCTTCGTCTGGCGGCTCATACTAGAGGGATTCTGCTGGTACTCCTTCATGGAGTCGGCAAACGACTGCGACACCTTCAGTTCGGGCACTTCGCTGTTGTTGAGGGTGAACGTGACGGTGCCATCGTCCTGAGTGTCCACGATGAAATCGGGGATAATCTGCTCCATGGAACGGCCTACAGCCTCGCCCAGCGATGCTCCAGGCTTGGGGTTCAGCTTGCGTAACTCGTCGAACAGAACCTTGGCTTGCAAGTCGGTGAGACGGAGTGCCGACTGAATCTTATCCCAGTGTTTCTTTGTGAACTCATCGAAATAGTTGCTGATGACACGGTGCATCAACTCTTTCAGTCGGGAGTCTTCACGACGGTCTATCTGCAACAGCAGACACTCCTGGAGCGAGCGGGCGCCGATACCGGCGGGATCGAACTCCTGCAACTGGTTCAGTACAGCCTCTAACTCCTGTTCACTGACATCAATGTTATGATAGACCGCCAGTTCCTCACCCACCTGGGAAAGGGACTTACGCAGGAGGCCGTCATCATCGAGCGATCCGATGAGATACTCCATGATATCGTGCTCCCGTTCCGTCAGCTGGCAGAACGACAATTGCTCCTTCAGCAGGTCGTAGAACGATGCCGTCTCGCCATAGACCATCTCCTCGCGTTCCTCACTGACAGTGTTGCCGCCGTGGTAGACCGGCAGGTCCTCATCATCGCGCCCAATGCCCTGCAGGGCCTCGTCGAGGGCCGACTGCCGTTCCTCACGGTCACGCTGAGCATCGAAGTCATCGTTAGTATCGTAGTCCGAACTATCCGTAAACTCTGAAGACTCCTGAAAACTGTCAGGGGCACTTTCCAAAGCCGGGTTGTCGTTCATCTCCGTATCAATGCGTTCAAGCAACTGGGGCAAAGGAAGCTCCACGAGCTGCGAGTGTAACAGCTGCTGCTGAGTAATGGTCTGAGCCAGCCGCTGTTCCAGTTTCTGCTCTTGTATCTGTCCTTGACCTTGAACTGCCATTGCCTTTTCTCCTTTCTCGCCGTACACTTTAACTCCTAAAATACTCCTTCAACTGACTGGCATACGATGTCAGTTCCTCAGTATCGCTGTTGCCGAAACGCTGCCATACCTGTTGACAGGGCTTAAGCAGGGAGTTCCCGTCGGCATCAGGACGTTGTTTTCCAGCACTCTGACGAAGATAGGGATCACAACACTTATAGACATTGAGAATCTCGCTCACCTCGACAGCTTTCAGCTTGATGAGACGTGCCAGTTCCACCACCTCGGGTGTCTCGGGTACCATCGTGATTGGGGTCAGATGGAAATAAAGGTCCAGTATCAGTATGAGCATCACAGGCGTCAGACGGGCATCTTCCTTCAGCGGCTGCCAGTCGAGTTCGAAACTCTCATTTACGGCGACGCCATCGTAGAAGGCATCAGCGCTACCGAACCCCTTCATCTGGCGAAGCAAAGACGCAGCCCTGCCCAAGCGGCGCGGGTTGCGACTATAAGTCTCCCAGAGACGTTCTATGCGCGGCGTCTGCAGGTTAGCTATCTCACACATCTTGGCAAAGAGCACCTGCGGGGGGATGTGCAACTCCAGACTCAGCTCCACCATAGGGCGGCTATACTGAGACTTCAGGCCAACGGGCTTCTGCAGGTACAGCTGCATCAGCAACAGCCAATAGTCGTCTTGCCACGTCGAATTCTTTCCCATACCTACTCCTTTCTTCTTACTATATTGACTACTTACCCGAAAAAGCGACAGCGTACATACGCATCTGCTTGACCATTGCCAGCAGACCGTTGGAACGCGTCGGCGACAGGTGTTCCTTCAGACCTATCTGCTCGATAAAGTAGAGGTCGGCATCGAGGATCTCCTGGGGCGTATGACCGGAGAGCACGCGGATGAGCAGCGTGACGATACCTTTCACTATCAGGGCATCGCTCTCAGCACTGAAACGAATCACTTTACTTCCGCCGTCATCGACCAGGTCGGCTTGCAGCCACACACGACTCTGACAGCCATCAATCAGATTCTGCTCCGTCTTGTATTGCTCGTCAAGAGGCTCCTGCTCGTTGCCAAGGTCTATCAGCAGCTGGTACTTATCCATCCAGTCGTCCAGTGCACTGAACTCCTCGATAATCTCGTCTTGTATTTCGTTGATTGTCATGTTAATATTTGATGTCGCAAAATTACGAAAAAATATTGATTGCGCAAAGAATCTTAGAACAAATTCCGAAAAAACTACGTCAGCAGACGACGTGAGAAGTAACGCACAGGATACCACACCGCCAGCCAGCCGACGAGGATGACCGTCAGGAACACCAGGATGATGTCCTCGGGATGAACGCTAACCGGATAGGCATTGACGATGAACGATCCTGTGGTAGAGCCAAGTTTGACAAGGCCGAAGGTCTGCTGGAGCCAGCAGAGCAACAGTCCCAGCAGGATGCCGACGACAGCGCCGATGGCGGCAATGAGTCGTCCCTCGAAGAGGAAGATCCGTGTGATCTGCTTGTCTGTAGCGCCAAGGTTTCGCAGCGTCACGACGTCATCCTTCTTGTCGATGATGAGCATCGACAGCGATCCGATGATGTTGAAGCAAGCCACGATGAGGATGAACGTCAAGAAGATGTAAGCGATAAACTTCTCGATCTTCATGATCTTAAACGTGTCGTCCTGCTGTTCAAAGCGGTCACGCACATAGAAGCGGTCACCGGCAATCTTCTGGATATCGGACTTCACACGGTCGAAGTTGCTGCCGGGCTTCAGGCGCAGCTCCAAGGACGTCAGCCGTCCTTCCTGCTGGAAGAGGTTTCGTGCAAACTGGAGGCTGGTGATGATATAGTTCTTGTCGTACTTAGACTGTCGCACGCAGAAGATGACACCTGGCGAGTATAGCTCGTCCTCCTTGAAGCCCGTCGTGGGGTCGGCCATGTTCAGTTGTCCCTGTCGCTGCGGGGCATAGATGGTCATCGGGTACTCATAGGTAATGCCAGTGCCCAACTGGTCGGCCAGTCGGACGCCAGGGATGCCGTAGTGCATATCGGCTGCGTGCAGTTCAAAAGTGCCGTCACCCATCAGAATCTCGTTGATGTGAGTCAGACGGTCGAAGTTATCGTCCACGCCCTTGATGGTCACCATCGCCTGGCGCGTGCCATAGACGGCCAATGCCTGGTCTTCCAGACAGTCGGTGGCCACATCGATCTGTGGCAGCTGACGTATCTTCACCAGTACCGGATCGTCAGCGGCAGCCGTCTTTCCTTTGACGGGGGTCACCTTCAACTGAGGATCGAATGACGTAAAGAACGACGCTACGAGATCATGGAAGCCGTTGAACACAGAGAGTGTCACCACCAATGCCATGGTGGCCACGACGATGCCCACGACACTGATTCCACTGATTACGTTGATGACGTTTGTCGACTTCTTCGAGAACAGGTAGCGGCGTGCTATATAAAAAGGAAAGTTCATAGTTACTTTGTTACCTTTTTACTTCTTTACCTTATTACCTTCCTCACTTCTTCAGCAGCTCGTCGATACGGTCAATATAATCCAGCGAGTCGTCAATGAAGAAGCGCAGTTCCGGGACAATGCGCAACTGGTTTCTGACACGCGTGCCCAGCTCGTAGCGGATGGATTTCACGTTGGTGTTGACGTTGGCCAGAATCTCTTCTCCACGCTCCGAGGGGAAGATGCTCAAATAGGCAGTACACACACTTAAGTCAGGCGAGATCTTGGTACGGGTCACTGACACCATCACGCCGTGCATGGCACGTGTCTGCTGCTGGAAGATGACGCTCAGCTCCTTCTGGAGCAGTCGCGCAATTTTGTTTTGTCTTGTCTCTTGCATATCTTCTTTAACTTCTTAACTTCTTTTCCTTCTTTAACTTCTTAACTTCTCTAACTGCTTTTCCTAATCAGTGTCAGCCCGTCACGCAGGGGCAGGATAACCTGCTCGGTGCGAGGGTCACGGGCCACGAAATCGTTGAACTCACGAACGCCTTGAGTCTGGCGGTCGTGGTCATATTCACTTTCTACGACATGTCCATCCCATAGCGTATTGTCGGCCAAGATATAGCCCCCGGGACGCAGAACGTCCAAAGACATATCATAGTACTCGCGATAATGGCGCTTGTCACCGTCGATGAATACCATGTCGAACGTGATGCCCAGTTTCGGTGCCTCCACAAGGGCATCGCCGATACGGAAATCGATACGGTCGGCCACCGGCGACTGTTCGATCCACGGACGGGTAAAGTCCTCCATCTCGTCGTTAATCTCGAAGGTATAGACCTTTCCGCCGGACTCCAGTCCCTCGGCCATCGCAATAGCCGAATAGCCGCTGAACGTCCCCACCTCGAGGATGTTCGTGGGGCGAACCATTTGGACAAGCATCTTCAGCAGTCGTCCCTGCAGGTGCCCGCTGGCCATCCGTCCATGGATGGTGTAGACATTCGTGGCACGCCATAACCGATACAGATAGTCGGGTTCTGGCGATGTATGGGCGAGAACGTAGTCCTCAAGGGGAGAGATGACGTTCATTTCTCACCTTGAATCAGTGCCTCAATGGCCAGACGATAGCTATCGAGACCGAAGCCACAGATGACACCGAGGCAGGCACACGAGATCATGGACTTGTGGCGGAACTCCTCACGCTTGTGGACGTTGGAGATGTGAACCTCGATGACGGGACACTTCAGCGAGCGGATGCAGTCTTGCAGGGCAACACTGGTATGAGTATAGGCCCCGGCATTCAGCACGATACCGTCGCAGTCACCGAAGCCTGCCTCCTGCATCTTATCGATGAGCGCCCCCTCGACATTACTCTGATAGTAGTCTATCTCGATGTCGGGGTAACGAGACTGCAATCGCGGCAGAAAATCAAGGAACGACTCCTGCCCGTAGATGCCCGGTTCACGTCGACCCAACATATTCAGGTTGGGACCATTGACAATCAGTATTTTCATCTTCTGAAAAACAGTTAGTTCGCGAAACTGCCGCAAAGGTACGACAATTTCGCGAACTGACCAAATCTTAAACCACAAATGTACGTTGCAGGACTATTTCACCTGAGGAACCTGCTCAAGCTGTAGCGTGAGCGTTGCGGTGTAATTCTTGTTGCCCGTGATGTTCGCATTCAGTATCACATTCAGGAAACCGTTATCCTTGTCGAACAGTACACCTGCCGTCGTATTAGTGACAATGAACTTGTTACCCATATCGGCAGACAACATCTTCATGTTAAACTTCTTTGCCTCGCTACCAGCCCAGCTCCACGTGCCACAGTCGGATGTGCCGTCGTCATAGTCAAGGGTAATATAGTCCTTGGTGAAGGAGACGTATACCAAGGTCTTTTCGAATTCCTCCCTCTCTGAGTCCGTAAATTCGGCACCCTGAGCCTCAGCCTCGTTGCGGATGTTTCGAAGATCGCCACCGCTGAAGGTCTTGAACAGATTTACGTCGCCCTTCAGGTCAATCAACAAACCGACAGGCAATCCATCGCTAGTCTTTGTACGCACCTTCCATGTCGACACGATATCCGGGTCACCATAGATCGAACTGACCAGCTTGATGGCGTCAACGCCACCATCGATATCGGTGTCGCAGTTCAGCGTCTTACCATCAATAATAATGGTCACCTTCACAATCAGGTTCACCCCCTCGCTGGCTCGTGATCTTGACCCAAGCTTCACTGTACCTTTCACATTTTTCCCCATAACGGTATAGACACCTTCATCGTAAATGTAGTTGGCGTTTAACACAGAGGTCTCTTCTTCGTCGTCCTTGATCAGGAAATAGCAACGGCCGCTCTCGCCCATGTCGATTGTCTCAAGTGTGTAGCCACTTCCTAAGGGAATGGGGCTTGACGGTGTAATCTTACAAGCTTCGTTGGTGTACTTCGGAGTCTGGATGCCAGACTTAGTATTTCCGCCACCATTATTGTTATTGTTATCGTCATCGTCACTGCTACAAGCAGTCGTGCAGAAAGCCGTCATGACAGCTACTGCGAGATAGAAAAACTTTTTCATAGCTTCAGTATTTTTTGTTATTGACTCTTTTTTCTTAGAAAATACGTCCGGTGAGGCGGATGTTCAGCACGGGAAATAGCGTAATCTTCTCTGCAGTCTTTAATCCATCACGAAGATCCTCATCATCCTCTTTGGTAAGATCTTTGTAATGAATTTTCGTGTATTTCTTTTCTCCGAAATCAGTGGTTGTAACAGCACCCACACAAGGTTTGCCCCAGAACTTCACACCCAGGTCACACGACACGTTGATGCGGCTCTTGGGTATAGCGCGACCGAAGCCGATACCGACATACGGCTTGAAGCCTGCCACCTCAATATTTGCCTGACAATTACCATTCTTATCTGAAGTAACGCGGTAGTTACCAATCATAATACCCGACACGCCCCATTCATCCCTGGCCAGGAATTCCTCTGTGTTATATGCTTTGACAAGTTTTTTGGAACCAATGAAAGCACCTGCCGTCAGGTGGAATCCGCTATTCTTAATAGGATAGAAGTCGAAAAGCATCTTAAAGTCGCAGACATTCAACTCCCCTTCGATATTCACTTTCTTCTTGGTAAACGACTTACTGTTGGATCTGATTTCAGCATCGTCATCATACTTAATTTTGGGGAAGAAAGACAAACCAGCACGAACGGCAGCCCACTCGGTAATGGGGGCGGCTACGTCGAAACCGATACCATCAGTACCCAATGAGATGCCTGCCCCCACGTGATTAAACAGGCCATACTCGATTTCCTGTGCTTGTGATGTCTGGATGCCAAACATGGCGGCCAGAGCAACAAATAATAATTGTTTCATGTGCTTCATAGGTGGTATGAAATTAGTTATTAGTATCTCTTTTGCGAGGATAATAGTTATATTTGGGTACAAATATACGAAGAAAAAACGAAATTACCATCGTTTTACGAAAAATATTTTTCCCTACATACACTTTTTGTCACTTTGGCGCGTTTGCAGCAGTAAAATTCCAAATAAATTTGGTATTTCGCTCATTTTACAGTAACTTTGCACCCCAAATTACACATTATTATAAAATGGAACAGAAAAATTATAAGCGAATAACCGTGACCTCTGCCCTGCCCTATGCCAATGGCGGCGTGCATATTGGTCACCTGGCCGGTGTCTATGTGCCGGCTGACATCTATGTGCGTTACCTCCGACTGAAGAAGCGCGAGGTGATGTTCATTGGCGGTAGCGATGAGCATGGTGTGCCCATCACCGTCCGTGCCCGTAAGGAAGGCATCACGCCTCAAGATGTTGTAGACCGCTATCACAAGATGATCAAGGACTCGTTCGAGGAGTTCGGCATCTCGTTCGATATCTATAGTCGTACCACCAGCGAGACGCACCACAAGTTTGCTGCTGAGTGGTTCCGCAAGCTCTACGATGAAGGCAAATTGGTGGAAGAAACGACGGAACAACTCTATGACGAGGAGGCCAAGCAGTTCCTGGCTGACCGCTACGTGACGGGCGAGTGTCCCCACTGCCACAACGAGGGTGCCTATGGCGACCAGTGTGAGAAGTGCGGACGTGACCTGAGTCCCACGGAGCTCATCAATCCGAAGTCGACCATCAGCGGTTCTACGCCTGTGTTGAAGGAGACCAAGAACTGGTATCTCCCTTTGAACGAGTATCAGGACTGGTTGAAACAATGGATTCTAGAGGGTCACAAGGAGTGGCGCTCGAACGTCTACGGCCAGTGCAAGTCGTGGCTCGATATGGACCTGCAGCCCCGCGCTATGACACGCGACTTGGACTGGGGTATCCCCGTACCCATTGAGGGCGCCGACGGCAAGGTGCTCTACGTCTGGTTTGACGCCCCCATCGGTTATGTATCAAACACCAAGGAACTTTGCGAGAAGGAGCCTGAGAAGTGGGGTAACTGGGAAAAATGGTGGCAGGATGAGGATACCCGACTGGTACACTTCATCGGTAAGGACAACATCGTGTTCCACTGTATTATCTTCCCCGTCATGATGAAGGCTCACGGCAAGTATATCATGCCTGATAACGTGCCTGCCAACGAGTTCCTGAATCTGGAGAACGATAAGATTTCAACCTCTCGTAACTGGGCTGTATGGCTCCACGAGTATCTGGTTGATATGCCTGGTAAGCAGGATGTATTGCGCTATGTATTGACAGCCAATGCACCTGAGACCAAGGATAATAACTTTACTTGGAAGGATTTCCAGGATCGTAATAACAATGAGCTCGTAGCTGTTTATGGCAACTTCGTAAACCGTGCTCTCCAGCTCACCAAGAAGTACTGGAACGGTGTAGTTCCTGCTTGTGGCGAGTTGCAGGATGTAGATAAGCAGGCCCTAGAGGAGTTCAAGGATGTAAAGGCTAAGGTTGAGGCTCTGCTGGAGCAGTTCAAGTTCCGCGATGCCCAGTTCGAGGCTATGAATCTGGCTCGTATCGGTAACCGCTATATCACAGAGTGTGAGCCTTGGAAGGTTTGGAAGACTGATCCAAAGCGTTGCGAGACTATCCTGAACATCTGCTTGCAGTTGACAGCTAACCTCGCTATCGCCTTCGAGCCATTCCTGCCATTCAGCAGCAAGAAGCTTCGCGAGATGCTGAACATCAGCAACTTCGAGTGGGAGCAGCTGGGTTCTACCGACCTCTTGGAGGCTGGTCATCAGCTGGGCGAGCCTGCTCTGCTGTTCGAGAAGATTGAGGACGAGGTTATCCAGAAGCAGCTGGATAAGCTGGAGGCGACCAAGAAGGCCAACGAGGCTGCTGCCTACAAGGCCGCTCCTATCAAGGATACCTGCTCGTTTGACGACTTCGAGAAACTCGATATCCGCGTGGGTTTGGTGAAGGATTGTCAGAAGGTAAAGAAGAGCAAGAAGCTCCTGCAGTTCACCATCGACGATGGTTCTGGCACAGACCGCACCATCTGTTCCGGTATCGCTGCCTTCTACGAGAATCCTGAGGAATTGATTGGTAAGCGTATCCTCTTTGTGGCCAACTTCGCCCCCCGTACCATGATGGGTATCGAGAGTCAGGGTATGATTCTCTCGGCCGTAGATGCTGACGAGAGCCTCAGCGTGGTGACCACGACAAAGGACGTGAAGCCCGGCAGTCAGGTGGGCTAATCAGCCGTCCAACCATTCTGCCGACTATTCCGGCAGATGAATCTTGTGTGATTTCCTTATAAATAAGGATTGTACGTCTCACAGAAAAGGCGTACCTTTGCAGCTGCAAAATAAACAACACAAGATTGATGATATATGAATAAAAGATTTTTACTGATTACTGTCTGTTCCCTCTGCCTTGCAGGTCTTCGTGCCGCTGAGGTGACAGACAGTAGTCGTGTCGTAGACCTTGATGAGGTCGTCGTCGTATCGCAACCCAAGGACTTGCACCTGCTGCGCCACCAGCCCGTCAGTTCAACACAGTTCGGCACTCAGGACTTTAACAATCTTAACGTGAGAGACTTGCGTGACGTGTCCCAGTACGTTCCGTCTTTTGTCATGCCGGCCTACGGTTCGCGTTACACGTCGTCGATGTATGTCCGTGGTATCGGCTCCCGCGTCAACAGCCCGGCCGTCGGTGTCTATGTCGACAACATCCCCCTGATTAGCAAGAGTATGCACAACTTCTCCATGTTTCAGTTGGAGCGTGCCGACGTTCTCCGCGGTCCTCAGGGAACCCTCTACGGCCAGAACAGCGAAGGCGGACTGTTGCGTCTCTACACCAAGAACCCCTTGTTCTACCAGGGCACCGACGCCCTGCTCAGCATCGGCACCGGTTTCACACGTCGTGCCGAAGTTGCACACTACAGCCGGCTGAACAGCTCTCTGGGACTGGCCGTGGCAGCTTTCTATGACGGACAACGCGGTTTCTTCGAGAACACTACCACCGGCGAGCGTGCCGACAAGACCGACGAGGCCGGCGGCCGTATACGTCTCTCATGGCAGCCATCCGACCGATTCACTCTGGGACTGCTGGCCGACTATCAGTGGGTGAAGCAGAACGGCTTCCCTTACGGCGAGCTGGACCAGGCCAGCGGCGATGTAGCCGACCCCGCTACGAACCGTCAGGGAAACTATCAGCGACATATGCTGACGACGGGTCTCACCATGGAGTATGCCGGCGACTGGGCCACTGTCCATTATGCCGGTAGCTGGCAATACCTGAAGGACGATATGCTGATGGACATCGACTATATGCCTGCCGACTATATGCACATGGAACAGGCACAGCTGATGAACGCTACGACGCATGAACTGTCGCTGAAGAGCAAGCCCAACCGCCTGTGGAACTGGACGTTTGGTACCTACTACTCACACCAGGGACTGCGTACCGATGCACCCGTCTACTTCGACCCGGACATGAACGCCTATCTGTCGAAGACCATAGAGGACTACGCCTACTACGGTATGCTGAACGCGATGGCCAAACGCATGGGCATGGAGGCTGCCGAGGCGATGATTGCCCGTGCCGGCGGTTGCCACATCACGATGAAACTGGCCACCATCCCCGGTCTGTTCCGCACGCCCCAGGACAACTACGCCATGTTCCACGAGTCGTCCTTTAACATCGGCAGCCGACTGAAAGCCACCCTCGGTCTGCGCTACGATGTCAGCCAGGTGTCTATCGACTACAACACAAGTGCCCTGATGACACTCGACGAGAACGTGATGGGTACTGCCGTCAAGGCCAGCGTGAACTCGTTGCTGAGCCACAAGGAGCACAACAGCTTCGAGCAGCTGTTGCCGAAGGTGGGACTGAGCTACCGGTTAGACCAACACAATAGTAATATATATGCTACCGTCTCGAAAGGCTACCGTGCCGGCGGCTACAACATCCAGATGTTCAGCGACATTCTCCAGACCGAGCTGCAGGGCATCGCACAGACGGCCCGCGGCGACATGGACATCGAGCACAGCGGTCTCGAGTACGACAACATTGCCAGCACCATCAGCTACAAGCCCGAGGAGTCATGGAACTATGAGTTCGGCGCACACCTGAATCTTTTTGATGGGAAACTGCAGGCCGACTTCGCCGGCTTCTACATGGAAATCCGTAACCAGCAGCTCTCCGTTATGGCCGGCAACTACGGGTTCGGCCGTATGATGGTCAATGCCGGCCGTAGTAGCAGTTGCGGCGTGGAACTGTCTTTGCGCGGTTCTGCCTTTGACAACCATCTGCATTGGACAGCCGGCTACGGCTTTACACGCGCCGTGTTCAAGGAGTACATTGACAGCGTGAAGGTCGATGGCGCTAACGTGGCAGTCGACTACAAGGACAACTACGTGCCCTTCGTGCCGCAACACACATTCAGCTTCGCTGCCGACTACACCGTCGGCCGTCTGACCTTCGGTGCCAACGTTGCCGGTCTGGGAAAGGTTTACTGGGACGAGGCCAACAGCTACTCGCAGAAGCTTTACGCCACCCTTGGTGCCCATGTCGACTATGCGCTGGGCAAGGCCGTCATCAGCCTCTGGGGACGCAACCTCACAGCAACGAAGTACAACACCTTCGCCGTTCAGAGTTCGGCAACAGGCAGTCTCCACACCTTTGCCCAGCAGGGCAACCCCCTGCAGGCAGGAGTCGACTTACGACTGCACTTCTAAAAGAAAAATCCGGGGGTTACTCTTGACCGAGTAGCATCTCCGCCACTTCGCAGAGCTCCTGATACCACGCTTCCCCGAAGCGTCGTATCAGGGGTTCGTGTAAGAACTGGTAGACAGGAACCTGCTCCTCACGTCCTTTCCTGACAGCATCGGCACAGACAGCCCAACGATGATAGTTCAGGGCCACGGTACCATCGCTGAACTGTTTCTCACGGATAGGATAGAGCGCACAGCTGATGGGCTTGCAAAATCCCGTCTTGCCGTTACGGAAGGCCTTCTCAAGGGCGCACAGGCAGTTGTCGCCGTCGTAACAGGTGAAGACACAATCCCTGCCGCCGACGATGCTGGTCACCAGGTCGCCGTCGCGGTCGGTGCAGGCTACGCCCTGCTGGTCGATGACAGCTTGTGCCTGAGCCGACAAGTCCGTCCAGACGGTGTCCAGGGCGTCCTCCATGCCGGCAATCTCGTCAAGCGTTACAGGAGCACCCGCGTCGCCTTCGACGCAGCAGATGCCGTGACACTTCTCATAGTCACAGCAGAAGTGCTCTGTCAGTATGTCGGACGACAGCAGTATGCCGCCAACGTCAATAATAGGAGGGATCTTCATGTCGTTTTACCATTGTATAGGCTCAATGCCGTTGCTCGCAAGATAGTCGTTGCAACGAGAGAACTGATGCTGTCCGAACCAGCCGCCGCGGTTAGCCGACAGCGGCGAAGGATGGACGGACTCCAGGACGAGGTTCCGGTCTTTGGGAATCATGTACGCCTTCGAGCGTGCATAGCCGCCCCAGAGCATATAGACCAAGTGCTCACGACCAGCTGCCAGCGCACGGATGGCGGCATCGGTGAACTGCTGCCACCCCAGTGTTGAGTGACTGTTAGCCATGTGGGCACGGACGGTCAACGTCGCGTTGAGCAGCAGCACACCCTGCTCCGCCCACCGCGTCAGGTTACCTGACGGCGGAATGGGTGTTCCGAGATCCTGCTCTATCTCCTTGAAGATGTTCTGCAGCGACGGGGGAAAGGCCACGCCATCCTGTACCGAGAAGCTCAGCCCGTGGGCCTGTCCCGGCTCGTGGTAAGGATCTTGGCCGATGATGACCACCTTCACCCGGTCGAAGGGACAGAGGTTGAAGGCGTTGAAGACGAGTCGTGCCGGCGGGTAACACGCCGTCTGCTGGTACTCCTGCCTCACGGCGGACGTCAGTTGCTGGAAGTACGCCTTGTCGAACTCCGTCAACAGCTGTTCCTTCCAAGTTGCTTCTATCTGTACGTTCATGCTATTTTTTCTTAATCATTCGTAATCTTGGCGCAAAGTTACAATTTTTTTTCGTAACTTTGCGGTCTGAGAGAATAAAAATGCAATAGAGAAGTGCGGTCAACAGAGAGAAAGGACAGAGAGAATCCAAGTATCGCAGGACGGTTTGCCCCCTCGCCAACGGGGCGTATGCATCTGGGCAACGTGTTTGCTGCCTTGCTATCGTGGCTGTCGGCACGAAGTCGCGGCGGCCGTTGGCTGCTGCGCATCGAGGACCTCGACCCGGGACGTTCGCGTCAGGCGTATGCCGATCTGCTGATGGACGACCTCGAGTGGCTAGGGCTGACATGGGACGGTGAGCCGGTATACCAGAGTCAGCGTTCGGACATCTACAACGACTACTTCCGGGAGCTGCAGCGTCAGGGGCTGACCTATCCCTGCTACTGCACACGCGCCGACCTGTTGGCCACACAAGCGCCCCACGAGAGCGATGGCCGTGTGGTCTATCCCGGCACCTGTCGTCAGCGACCAGCCCAGGACGGTCCTGCGGCCGTCCGCCTGATGGTTCCCGACGAGACGGTGACATTTACCGACGGCCACTACGGCACACAGAGCGTGAACCTCGCCCGTCAGGTGGGCGACTTCATCATCCGCCGACGCGACGGTGCCTGGGCCTACCAGTTGGCGGTGGTCGTCGACGATGCCCTGATGGGTGTCACCGAAGTGGTACGCGGCCATGACTTGCTACTCTCCTCGCCGCAACAAATCTTTGTGGCACGGTTGCTGGGACTGCCGTCACCCAGGTTCGTCCATTTCCCACTACTGTGCAACACGTCGGGCCAGCGACTGTCCAAGCGCGACCGAAGCCTCGACATGGAGGCACTACGCTCAAAGCATCAAGCCGCCGACATCATCGGGATACTGGCAAGGGTGGCGGGACTAACGCCAGAGTCGGAGCCGCTGACGCCCGACGAGCTGCTGCCGCTGTTCTCTTGGCCAAAGATTCCCACGAACGACATTACAATCAACATTTTTCAATAAACCATTAATTTTCCATTAAAACCAACAACAATGAAAAAAATGAATCTTAAGGTAGTGAGCTGTCTCCTTGCTGGCGGACTCCTCTACAGTTCTTGCATCGGCTCTTACAGCCTGTTCAACAGCTATGCCAAGTGGCAGCGTACAATGACCAGCAACAAGTTTGTCAACGCCATCGTTGGCTTCATCCTCACCCCCATCGTGGGTTCCATCTGTCTGTTTGTCGACGCCGTTGTGCTGAACACCATCGAGTTCTGGACAGGCAACAACCCCATGCACGCCAACATCGGCAAGACACAGCAGGTGCTGGGCAGCGACGGCCGCTACTATGCCGTGACCACCCTGAAGGACGGCTACGAGATCAAGGCTCCCACCGGCGAGCTGAGCTATTTCAAGTACGACAAGCAGCAGAACATTTGGTCGCTGGAGCAGAACGGCAAGACCACCGAGCTCTTCCGTTTCAACCCCGACGGCACCATTACCACGCTGGCCGATAAGAATATGCAGCTGACGGTGACACCCGACGAGGCCGGTGTCTACCAGGTACGCACCGCCGTCGGTGGCGGCTATTTCTTTGCCATGCGATAAAGAAGAATGTAAGAATGTAAAAATGTAAAAAGTAAAAGTGAACGAAACGACTGCCGACTTCATCCGCCGACATGCCGATGACGACGTCAGGCAACTGGCACTCAAGGGGACGAAAGACCCTGACGTCGACCTGGCCATCGCCCTCGACCAGATAGCCGGCAGACAAACAGCCCGCCGGAAGTTGCCCTCATGGGCCGCTTCCGACGGTATTATCTATCCCCCACATCTCTCCATGGAGCAATGCTCCAGCGAGCAGACGGCCCGCTACAAGCAGGGCCTCTCGCAACAGTCCCTCGCCAAGTCGGTGTTCGTCGACCTCACCGGCGGCTTTGGCGTAGACTTCTCGTTCATGGCCCAGGGGTTTCAGAAGGCCGTCTACGTAGAACGTCAGGAACACCTTTGCGACATTGCCCGCCATAACTTCGAGGTTCTCGGTCTTCAGGCTGAGATCGTTTGTGGCGACAGCGTGGAATACCTGCGCCGGATGTCGCGCGCCAACCTTATATATATAGACCCTGCGCGACGTGATGACAGCGGACAGCGCACCTACGGCATCAGCGACTGCACGCCCGACGTCGTGGCCCTGCGCGACCTGCTTCTGGAGAAAGCCGACCGTGTTATCATCAAGCTCTCGCCGATGCTCGACTGGCGCAAGGCCGTCAGCGACCTCGGAGCCGAATATGTCAGCGAGGTCCATATCGTCTCCGTTCAGAACGAGTGCAAGGAACTGCTTATCGTGATGCAACAGCAACCTGCAGAACCATTCTCCGTCTATTGCGTCAACGACGACTCCATATTTTCATACCACCCATCGCCCAGCAGTTCTAATCATATCTGTCATCTCTCATCTTTCATCTACCTCTACGAGCCCAACGCCTCGATCATGAAGGCGGGCTGTTTCAATGACATCGCCAAAGCTTTTAGTATCAGCCAGTTGGCATCAAACAGCCATCTATTCACCAGCGACCGCCTGGTGACGGACTTCCCCGGCCGCGTGTTCCATATAGACGCCGTGACAACCATGAACAAGCGCGAGCTGCGCACAGCCCTCGCCGGCATCCAGCAGGCTAACATCACCGTGCGCAACTTCCCGCTAACGGTAGCCCAGCTGCGCCAACGCCTGAAAATGAGCGAGGGTGGCAGCACCTTTATCTTTGCTACCACCCTCGCCGACGGGAGTCATGTCCTGCTGATCTGCAGCAAGACGAATATGTCTATGGTTTAGTCGTCGTAGACCTCGTCAACCACCTCGCGGATGACGGTATTCTTCACCTTCTTCGTGGTCACCTTCTGAACGTCGTACTCCTCGTACTTCGTCACCTTGAACGTACCCTCGCCGGTGATGATGACGCAACGGTTCTTGTCGTTCTCCTCGAACGGCTGAACGGTGTCACCCTTTGAGTCGCTGGTCAGACGGGAAGCGTCGAGTCCGTGCTCCTCGATGAGGATCTTCGTCACGTCGTCGGCACGACGCTTGGCGTACATCTGGTTCAGCTTGGGATTACCCGTGCCCTTGTCAGCATAGCCAGTAAGCGTGAACACGGCATCGTCGGACGTCTTCATCAGATCGGCAACGTCCTTGATGGCCTTCTCGGTGCCCTGTGCTGCCTTGGTGTCGCTCTGACGGATCTCGAAGAAGATGACCTCTTCTATTTTCTTCTTCTCCTCGGTGACGATGGGGCGCTTCTCCTTGACGATGATGGTATCGGGAACGTCGACCCATACCTCTTCCTCTACCTGGCGGACAACCTTTGTAGGCTTATAGTCGCGGTAGCCGAAGCGGTAGGCCAGACCGACCATAGCGGTGAACATCCAGTCGTCGCGGTCGTTGGTCTTCGAGTTGAAACGGTCGTCGAGCGAATTGGCAGCCAGCTCCAGCGACACGCCGATAGGCTTCGTCACGTTCGTCTCCAGACGCAGTCCGGCACGGAGGTTGTGTGTCAGACGGTTGTCATCCCAAGCCAGGGGTGCGATGCTGGGGTTCAGGTTCAGGTCTTTCAGCTCGTCATTATCCCACGCGTAGTTCAGGCCGATACCACCCAGCAGGATGACGTTCAGCGGATTGGCGTAGTTCTTGGTGAAGAGCGTCGTCAGGTTCACCAGCAGGTCGGCCGACGAGGTCACATAGTTCCACTTGTAGTACTGGTCCAGTCCCTCGAAGCCGCTCTTTGCCTGCGGTCCGTTAAAGTGCAGACGGGCGCCGACAACGGGCGTGAAGTAGTGACCGAAGCTGAGTGCGCCAGTGGGCGTGATGAGCTTAGTCATCTTAGCGTTTGTGGAGGTCATCTGAACACCTCCCTGAGCCTCAACATAGGAATAGGATTTCATGTGGCCCTGTGCGGCTACGGTGCCACCAGCCAACAATGCCATAACGGCAGTGGCGATAATCTTCTTGCTGTTCATTATAACTCTGTATTTAATTGTGATTTAATTGTCATGGTCTGTAATAACGCTGCAAAGTTAAGTATTTTTTTCATATAGAGTGACAAAAAACAAAAAAATATGCATTTTTTCTAAAAAAAAGGTGTAACTTTGCGTCATATTTCAAAAAAACACATACTACTCATGGCAGAAATTACCATTAAGAAAGTGCAGACCAAGCGCGACTTGGACACGTTTATCCAACTGCATTATGACCTTTACCGCGGTAACCCCTACGACGCACCGAACTTGTACAGCGACGAGGTGCAGACGCTGAGCAAGGACAAGAATTCCGCCTTCGAGTTCTGTGAGGCCGAATACTTTCTGGCATACAAGGACGGCAAGCTGGTGGGCCGTGTGGCTGCCATCATCAACCACCGCTACAACAAGCAATGGGACCGTCCGGCCGTCCGTTTCGGCTGGCTCGACCTGGTGAACGACGTCGACGTCATGCGGGCTCTGCTGACAGCCGTCGAGGACTACGGCCGGGAGAAGGGCATGAAGGAGATCATCGGCCCGCTGGGCTTCACCGACATGGACCCCGAGGGTATGCTGACGAAGGGCTTCGAGGAGCTGGGCACGATGGCTACGGAGTACAACTTCGAGTACTACCCGCAGCTGATGGAGCAGATGGTGGGCTATGAAAAGGACAACGACTACGTGGAGTACAAGGTCTTCGTGCCCAAGGAGGGTATGCCCGACAAGATGAAGCGCGTGGCCGAACTGTGTATGCAGCGCTATAACCTCCAGGTGAAGAAACTGGTGAAGAGCGACGTCTTCGGCCCCAGGCAGTATGGCCATCGTGTGTTCGAGGTCATCAACAAGACGTTCGGTCAACTGTATGGCTACTCGGAGATGTCGGAGAAGCAGATGGACGAGTACGTGAAGATGTACTTCAAGTTCCTGGACCTGGAGATGCTCTGCATCATCGAGGACTGGAACACGCCTGACCACGATGTCATCGGCGTCGGCATCAGCATCCCGTCCCTGACGCGTGCCCTGCAGAAGTGCCGCAACGGCCGTCTGTGGCCGTTCGGCTGGTGGCACCTGCTCCGTGCCCTGAAGTGGAAGAAGACCGACGTCGTCGACTGCCTGCTCGTCGGCGTGCTGCCCGAATACCGGTCGAAGGGTGCCAACGCCCTGCTGTTCTACGACCTCATCCCCATCTACCAGAAGTACGGCTTCAAGTGGGGCGAGACCCATGTGGAGATGGAGACCAACGGCAAGGTGCAGAGCCAGTGGATGTACTTTGACCACGAACAACATAAACGCAGAAGATGTTATAAGAAAGCCCTATGAACGACGACCCCAACCTCACCACCAATAGCCCGTCGGCAGTAGACTATACCGACGATAACATCCAGACCTTGACCGGTTTGGAGCATATCCGTCTGCGTCCCGGCATGTACATCGGCCGTCTGGGCGACGGCTCGTCGGCCGAGGACGGCATCTACGTGCTGCTGAAGGAGGTGTTCGACAACTCCATCGACGAGTTCAAGATGAAGGCCGGCGACCGCATCGAGGTGAACGTCGAGGACGGCCTGCACATCTCCGTTCGCGACTACGGCCGCGGCATTCCCCAGGGCAAGCTCATCGAGTCGGTGAGCATCCTGAACACCAGCGGCAAGTTCGACTCGAAGGCCTTTAAGAAGTCCATCGGCCTGAACGGCGTCGGTGTGAAGGCGGTCAACGCGCTGTCGAGTCACTTCGAGGTGGCCTCGTACCGTGAGGGCAAGGTGCGCCGTGCGGTGTTCGAGCAGGGCAAGCTGGTGAGCGACGTCACGGAGCCGTCACAGGACGAGAACGGCACGTACATCTTCTTCGAGCCCGACGCCACGAAGTTCCTGAACTACCGGTTCCACGACGAGATTGTGGAGACGATGCTCCGCAACTACACTTACCTGAACACGGGCCTGACCATCATGTACAACGGGCGCCGCATCCTGTCGCGCCACGGTCTGGAGGACCTGCTGAAGGACCGCATGACCACCGACCAGCTCTACCCCATCGTCCACCTTCAGGGCGACGACATCGAGATAGCCTTCACCCATGCCAACCAGTACGGCGAGGAGTACTACTCCTTCGTCAACGGCCAGCATACCACCCAGGGCGGCACCCACCAGAGTGCCTTCAAGGAGCACATCGCCCGAACCATCAAGGAGTTCTACGGCAAGTACGAGTACGGCGACATCCGTACAGGCATCGTCGCCGCCATCGCCGTCAACGTCGAGGAGCCGATGTTCGAGAGCCAGACGAAGATCAAGCTCGGCTCGCTGACCATGTCGCCCGACGGCGTGAGCATCAACAAGTACGTCGGCGACTTCATCAAGCAGGAGGTCGACAACTACCTGCACATTCATCAGGACGTGGCCGAGGTGCTGGAGAACAAGATTAAGGAGAGTGAGCGCGACCGCAAGGCGATGGCTGGCGTGACGAAGCTGGCCCGTGAGCGTGCCAAGAAGGCGAACCTCCACAACCGCAAGCTGCGCGACTGTCGCATACACTTCAGCGACGTGAAGGACGAGCGCAAGGAGGAGTCCTCCATCTTCATCACCGAGGGCGACTCCGCCAGCGGCAGCATCACGAAGAGCCGCGACGTCAACACCCAGGCGGTGTTCTCGCTGCGCGGCAAGCCCCTCAACTGCTTCGGACTCACCAAGAAGGTGGTCTACGAGAACGAGGAGTTCAACCTCCTGCAGGCCGCCCTCGACATCGAGGAGGGTCTCGACACCCTGCGCTACAACAAGGTCATCGTGGCCACCGATGCCGATGTCGACGGTATGCACATCCGCCTGCTCATCATCACATTCTTCCTACAGTTCTTCCCGGAGCTCATCAAGAAGGGTCACGTCTACGTGCTGCAGACACCGCTGTTCCGTGTCCGCAACCGTCGTACGAAGATACGCAACAAGCAGGTCATCGCCAACGAGGACGCCAAGCCCGGCGCCAAGAAGACCGACTTCATCACCCGCTACTGCTACAGCGAGGAGGAGCGCCTGCAGGCCATCGGCGACCTGGGCCCCGACCCCGAGATCACGCGATTCAAGGGTCTCGGCGAGATCTCGCCCGAGGAGTTTGCCGGCTTCATCGGTCCCGACATCCGCCTGGAGCAGGTGACGCTCCACAAGACCGACCAGGTACAGAAACTGCTGGAGTACTACATGGGCAAGAACACCATGGAACGCCAGAACTTCATCATCGACAACCTCGTCATCGAGGAAGACCGTCCAGAAGAAGACCAATATGAATAACTTAAAGAGAACCGTTCTTTTCGTAGCGGCCCTATCGCTACACACCCTCCTGGCCACCGCCCAGATGAGAGTGAACATGAGCGAGGATTCGCCGCTGCGTAAGTTGCAGATAGCCGAGATAGCCACAGCCAACCTCTACGTCGACAGCGTCGACGAAGCGAAACTCGTCGAGGATGCCATCCGCGGTATGCTCGAGAAGCTCGACCCCCACTCCAGCTACTCCACGCCCAAGGAGACGAAGTCGATGAACGAACCCCTGCAGGGAAATTTCGAGGGCATCGGCGTACAGTTCAACATGGTCGACGACACGCTGATGGTCATACAGCCCGTCAGCAACGGCCCGTCGGAGAAGGTGGGCATCATTGCCGGCGACCGCATCGTCAGCGTCAACGACAGCGCCATTGCCGGTGTGAAGATGTCGAAGGAGGAGATCATGTCGCGCCTGCGCGGTCCTAAAGGCACGAAGGTGCGGCTGGGCATCGTTCGCACGGGCGTCAAGGAGCGTCTGACGTTCACCGTCGTGCGCGACAAAATTCCCGTCCACACCATCGATGCACACTACATCATCCGGCCCGGCGTGGGCTACATTCGCATCGGCAGCTTCGGCGCCACAACGCACCAGGAGTTCTGCGACGCCCTCACCGACCTGCAGAAGCAGGGGGCCAGGAACCTCGTGCTCGACCTCCAGGAGAACGGCGGCGGTCTGCTGCAGGCGGCTGTCAACATTGCCAACGAGTTCCTGCAGAAGAACGACCTCATCGTCTACACCGAGGGACGCCGCGTGCCGCGCCAGGACTACCGTGCCGACGGCAACGGCCAGATGCGCGACGGCCGCGTGGTGGTGCTCATCGACGAGTATACCGCCTCGGCAGCCGAGATTGTGACGGGTGCCATCCAGGATCAGGACCGTGGCTTCGTCGTCGGCCGTCGTTCCTTCGGCAAGGGTCTTGTCCAGCGCCCCATCGACCTGCCCGACGGCTCGATGATTCGTCTGACCATCGCCCACTACTACACGCCCGCCGGCCGTTGTATCCAGAAGCCTTACGAGAAGGGCAATCAGAAGGACTATGCCATGGACGTCAGCAACCGTCTGAAGAAAGGCGAGCTGACCAACCGCGACAGCATCCATTTTGCCGACTCTCTGCGCTTCGAGACCTTGCGTAAGCACCGTGTCGTCTATGGCGGCGGCGGCATCATGCCCGACCACTTCGTACCCCTCGACACGACGCGCTACACGAAGCTGCACCGTGACTTGGCCGCCAAGTCCATCATCGTCCAGCAGAACCTGCGCTACGTCGACAACAACCGCAAGCAGCTGAAGAAGGCTTACCCGCAGTTCGCCGACTTCCGCAACCGCTTCGAGGTGCCGCAGACGCTCCTCGACGCCATCTTCCAGGAAGGTGAGAAACAGAAAATCAAGGCCAAGGACGATGACGAGCTGCAGCGCACGCTGCCCTACCTGCGCCTTCAATTGAAAGCGCTCATCGCCCGCGACCTTTGGGATATGTCCGAGTACTACGCGATTATCAACGAGCAGAGCGACATCGTCCAGAAAGCCCTGCAGGTTATTAATGAGTAATGGGAGAGGTTGAGGTGTCCTGACACCCTGTCAGACGGCTTTCTTCTTGAACATCTGCCTCATACTGTTCAGATAGGTTGTTGGCGTGATGCCGAAGGCGAATCTGAAGACGCTGTTGAACGATGTCGTACTGGTGAAGCCACACATACCGGCAATCTTGTCCATCGAATAGTCAGGGTGCTCCATGAGGATCTTGGCGGCGTATTCTGCACGCAGGGAGTTGATGTATTCAAGCGCCCTGTCGGCATCCTGATAGCGCGGCACCAGCTTGCGGAACGTGTCCAGATCGACCTCCATAAACTCAGCCAGTGAGCGTTGGTCGAAATCGGGATTCGCATAGGGCTTCTCCTTGTTCACGCGGGCATCCATCTTCACGAAGAAAGCCTGTTCCTCGTCCAATGGAATCGTCTTGGCAGCCTTTGGTTTCTGCTGCTTTTTCATGACCGCCTCTTGCTGCTCGTCCAACGACAGTTCCCCGTCGCCAGCTATGACACGGTAGTCGTCCAGCGCATGGAGTATTCGGAGAAGCTGCTCGTTTCGCCGGCTGACAACCCTGTTATAATGCAGACTGACACCTCCCAGCACAATGAGAAGTATCACAAACAATACCAATATGAGGATAAGGGTGTCAGCCTCTTCCAGTGTCAATGTGCGGGCGTGACAGAATGTAGTCGCCAGTAATAATAGCAAGGCGGTCAGGCTGGTTCTTTTAGTCATAATCTCGAGTTTTATATAATGGATAAGTCTCATTTGTTGGTTCAACTACACTCTACTCGCCTGCAAAGATACTGCTTTTTTTGACATACACAACTATTTTCGACAAGAAATACTACCATTATTCGCCTTTTTACTGTCAAAATGTGTGATTTCTTGCTGTTGTTTGAAAGAAAAGTCGTAAATTTGCAGCCGAAGAAAGACAAGAACTCATGAAGATTGACGAAACATTAGCCTCGTTGTTACAGGCCGTTGAGCAGAACGGTGTGTATGTGGAAAAAGAGATACACGGTTTCTCTCAGACCGGTGTTGACATGGTGTTTCCGCATCTCATTGTCCTGATGTGTGTGAGCGGTAGTGCACGCGTCATGTTCGACATGCAGGAATTGGCCATTCAGAAGAATAGCTTTGGAATCCTCATGCCCGGCCATGTATTGCGACACATAGCGTGTTCGGACGATTATGCCTATGCACGCGTCTTCATCTCAGCCGAGATGTTCAGCGAGCTGAAGGCACGTGCTTTCAGCCACGACTCCGACAAGTTCAACTACACGCCACACTGTCATCTGACCGATGTGCAAGCCAAGCGCGTGAAGGCAATCATCGAACTGCTGGAGGCCATCGCCTTGCACGACCTCAACGACCTGCAACTGCGGCGGCAGATGCTCCTGTCCCACATGGCCGTGGGCTACGAGTTCATCAACTACTACCGTCGCGAGCAGGACAGACAGTGGACGGAGAGCCGTTCCGCAAAGCTTTACACGCAGTTCTGCGACCTCGTGGTGGAGCACTACAAGGAGAACCGCAATGTCAATTACTATGCCGGGCTGATGGACTATGACGCGCGTTATTTCTCAAAGGTGTTCCGACGCTACAGCAATGGTCTCTCGCCCTTGGAGTGGATTCAGCAGTACGTAGCGATGCAGGCGAAGCGCATCATGGACATGTATCCCCGCCAGACCGTCAAGGAGACCGCCTACCAGCTCGGTTTCCCCACCACCGCCAACTTCTGCCGCTATTTCAAGCGTGCCACCGGCCTTTATCCGCAGGAGTATAAGAAGACGAGGAGTTAGCGAGGTAAACGACGTATAATTGGGTGCAAATTGGGTGCAACTTTTCAATGATATTATGTATCTTTGCACCCAGTTAAACGAATATTGACATTAGTGTCCCGTTAAAATGGGACACTAATGGGACAAAACATTATATAATACCATCATCGAACATCGACAAGCCTACTATGCGATAAGATATGTGGACTATTCATTACATCACCCTGACACCATTAATATCCTCCCCCCAGAGAATGTTCAGGATGACTGGCGCCAAGATTATTCCAATATGCAGCGATACTTCATTTATGGGAGGTCATTGGATTTTGATCATCTGATGCAGCGGATTCAGGAGTTACAACAGAGATTGCGATGCATGTAAACATGTCGAGATAAGATAATGCAAATCCACAAAATGTGGG
>JAEEQH010000002.1 GCA_016285245.1 Prevotella sp. | reverse complement strand
ACTAATTAATAATTAGATAGTTATATATAATATAGAGGAATAATGGAACTCCAAAAAAATAACTGGAACAACTGGAACTGGAACGCTCAGCCATGTTTAATTCATCTAAAAAGCTGAAACACAATGAGATACGACATTAGTAAACACAAGGCACCCGAGATGCCTAAGCTCGGAAAAGGCACAGAATGCATCAAATTACTGCTCTCACAGGCCTCAAAAGACATGTATGAACCCCTGGTTCCGATGTTTTTCCCTGTACTTGGCGCACACATCAGCGGCGCGGAATTTCAGTATCCTGACCTTACATGGAAGGAAATGTGTGGCCAAATAGCCAACTTAGTAGGCGATTCGGGCTGTAACAAGGGCCAATTGTCATACTTGGTGGAAGCCATAAACCGGGATTTCCGTCAGCACGACGACCGGCACCCAAGTCTCTCGTTCAGCGTCCGCCGCAACACCTACCGCCACTTCTCGTGAACAGGTGCCACTTATTTCCAAATACCCGCCTCTTATTTTGAAATAACCGCCACTAATTTTACAACCACAGATTATTTATTCAACCACGAATTACACGAAGGTATAGCTCGACGGCCCCGTAGGGGGAAAGTCAATTACACGAATTTTTTTGGCTGCGCACAGAGTTATATTTTGAACGATGCAGAGCAAAGCGGCAGAGCCGAGCGCACAATTTCCTCACGACGGGAGCGATTCCTGCCGTGAGGTTTTATGTTAGATTAAGTTCTCCGACGCCCCCGTGAATTGGGAAAAAAAATCTCCGAAGCGGGATGCTTCGGAGATGTAGGAGCTGTAGTGGTTCACTTTATTTCCTCGAAATGATGCCGAGCTTGGTGGCTCGGAGGAACTCGACGACGTGACGGATCTCGGGACCGTCGGGCACCTGCTCGACAATCTGGTTGATGGCGTCGAAGAGTGAGGTGCCGCCATTGAAGACCAGACGGTAGGCGTTGGCGATGTGCTTCAGCGTCTTCTCATCGACACCGTGCTGGCGGCCGATGGTGAAGTTGACGCCGCCGTAGGTGTTCTTCTTCGTGGCGATGATGTAGGGTGGCACGTCGCGCGAGAAGGTGGTGCCTGCCTGGATCATCGAACCGCGTCCGACGCGTGTCTTGGCGTTCTCGATGACGGAGCTGGAGAAGATGACGTTGTCCTCGATCTCACAGTCGCCGGCAATCTTCGTGCCGTAGCCGAAGACGCAGCCGTTGCCGACCTTCGTGTCGTGCGAGATGTGGGCGCCCTCCATCAGCACGTTCTCGTTGCCGATGACGGTCTGTCCGCCGGTATGTGTGGCGCGGTTGATGACGACGTTCTCGCGGATGACGTTGCCGTCGCCGATGATGCACTCTGACTTCTCGCCGCGGAACTCGAAGTCCTGTGGCAGGGCGCCTATGACGGCTCCCTGGTGCACCTTGTTGCGCCGGCCCATGCGTGTGCCGCTGCAGATGCTGACGAAGGGGAAGATGATGCATCCGTCGCCGATCTCCACGTCGTCCTCGATGTACACGAAGGGGAATATCTTACAGTTGTCGCCGATTTTCGCCTTTGGCGAGATCACGGCTTGGGGGGAGATATCGTTCATTTCATTCACAATTAAACAATTTAACAATTACTTCGCTCCGCCACCGAGGGCCTGGTAGAGGTTCACGACGGCCTGCATCTTGTTGAACTGGTCGGTGACCTCGTTGATCTCGGCGTTGAGCAGGTTCGACTGTGCAGAGATGACCTCGAGGTAGGTGGTGTTCGAGCTGGACTCCATGAGTTTCTTCGTGTCCTCGACGTTCTGCTTCAGCACGGCGACGCGCTTGGCGTCGAGCTCTGACTTCTCGGCATAGGCGTTGTAGCTGACGAGGGCGTTGGACACCTCGTTGCCGGCCTTGTAGATGGCGTTCTGCCAGTTGTTGAAAGCCTGCTCGTATTTGTCCTTGGCCACCTTCAGTCCGGCCACGATCTGTCCGTGCTGGAAGATGGGCTGCACGAGGCTTCCGACGGCTGAGAGGAGCCACTTGCCGGGGTTGACGAGTCCGTTCTGGTTGGTGAAGGCTGCCGTACCGGTGATGGTGATGTTCGGATAGAAACGGCTGCGTGCCGTCTCGACGTCGTAGAAGCATTGTGCGAGGGACATCTCGTAGGAGTGGACGTCGGCGCGGTTGTTGAGCATCTGGATGCCCACGCCGGTGGCGAGGTTCGTCGGCAGGCTCTGTCCGGCGAAGGTGCCGCGCTGGATGGTCTGTCCGGGCTGTCCGAGGAGCAGCGAGAGGGAGTTCTCCACCTCACGCGTCTGGCGGAGCAGGTCCACTTTCTGCGTCTGCACCTGATAGTAGGCGGCCTCGGCACTCTGCACGGCGGTAGAGCGGTAGCCCACGCGGTTCTCGTGCATGAACTGCATCTTCTCCCACGTCTCCTTCGTCAGCTGTTCCATGTCGGTGACAATCTCCACCTGACGGTCGAGCATCAGCAGGGTGTAGTAGAGGTTGGCGATGCCCGAGATGATGTTCGTCTTCACCACCGTCTGGTAGTCCTTCGTGGCGATGAGCTGCATCTGTGCCGAGCGCTTCACGCTGAGCAGGTTGCCGAAGAGGTCGACATTCCACGAGGCGCTGATGGGCAGCGAGTAGGCCTTCGTGGCTGGTGCGCCGTCGAACGAGCTGAGCGTTCCCTGGGGGCTGACGGCCACGGAGGGTAGGAAGGCGAGCTTCGCAATCTTCAGGGCCTCGTTCACCATGTGTACGTTCAGGGCTGCGTTCAGCAGGTCGGGGTTGTTGTCGAGACCCTGCTGGATGAGCGTCTGCAGCTGCGGGTCGGTGAACACGCTGCGCCAGGGCATATTGCCGAATGACGTGGTATCCTTGACGGCGAGTGTGTCGGTCAGCGAATACGGGTCGCGCACGATGCCGTCGGCCGAGACCTCAGGACGCTCGTATTTGTTGTAGAGGCCGCAGCTGGTGAGCAGCAGGCACGACAGCAAGAGACCCACCCCCATGCCCCTCCCTGTATGGAGGGGAGTAGATGCATTGTTCCTTAATATCCTATTCTTCATTTTTTCTTTTTTTTATTGTACATTTTATTCCCCTCCCTCACAGGGAGGGGTTAGGGGAGAGTCCTTTTACTTCTCAAGTTCATAATCTACGGGACGGTGGGCATACTGGGCTACCTCGGTAGAGACGTCCTCGGCCTCCTCCTCGTTCTCGAACGTCATCGGGGTAATCTTCTCCTGCAGACTCTGGAAGAGCGTGAACAGGGTGGGGACGATGAAGATCTGGCACAGCGTACCGATGAGCATACCGCCGACGGCGGCAGCACCCAGCGTCTGGTTACCGTTCTTGCCTACGCCCGAGGCGAACATCAGCGGCAGCAGACCGATGATCATGGCCAGCGACGTCATCAGGATAGGACGCAGACGGGCGGCGGCACCGAGGACTGCCGACCACGAGACGGCCATACCCAGACGGCGGCGCTCCAGAGCGAACTGCACAATCAGGATGGCGTTCTTGGCCAGCAGACCGATCAGCATGATGAGCGAGATCTGCATATAGATGTCGTTGGCGTGGCCGAAGACCATCGTGAACAGGAAGCAGCCAGCCAGACCGAAGGGTACGGAGAGCACCACGGCCAGCGGCAGGATGTACGACTCGTACTGTGCCGAGAGGATGAGGTAGATGAAGACGATACACAGCAGGAAGATGATGGCCGTGGAGTTGGTGGCCTTCGCCTCCTCACGCGTCAGTCCCTGGTAGTCGTAGGTGTAGCCCGTCGGCAGAATGTTGGCAGCCACATCCTGTGCGGCCTTGATGGCCTCACCGGTCGAGTAGCCGTCGGCCACCGTCGCCGTCACGTTGATGGACGTGAAGAGGTTGAAACGGTTGATGTTGGACGGGCCATAGACGCGCTCCATGCGGCAGAACTCCTGGACGGGAGCCATACCGGCGGGCGTGCGTACATATACATTATTAAGCGACTCCGGCGTCATGCGGGTCTCGGGCGAGGCCTGGATCATGACACGGAAGAGCTTGCCGTAGGCGTTGAAGTTGGAGGCGTAGAGACCGCCGTAGTAGCCCTGCAGCGTGGACAGCACCGTTGCCGGCGAGATGTTCGACTGCTTACACTTGGCCACGTCGATGTGGATCATGTACTGCGGGTAGTTCGGGTTGTAGGACGTCTGAGCCATCTGGAACTCCGGACGCTTGTTCAGCTCGGCAATGTACTCCTTGACGATGTCGAAGAACTTCGTCAGCGAGCCGCCGGTACGGTCCTGCATCACCAGCGACACACCGCTGTTGGCCGAGAAGCCGGGGATCATCGGCGGCTGGAAGGCCAGGATGGAGGCATCCTTGATGTGGGCCGTCTTGATGAAGATCTGAGCGATGACTCCCGTGGCGTCCGAGGGGTCGAGGAAGAAACGGTAGATACCGTCGCCCTGCCACAGTCCGCTGATCTTCCACCAGAGGCTCTTCTGGCGGTCCTTGAAGGGCTTCAGCTTGATGATGAACGTCGCCTGGTCGGAACCCGAACCGGCAATGAAGTTGTAGCCCTGAATCTGCTCACGGCTCTGGATGGCAGGGTCGGCAGCCAGGATCTTGTCCACCTCGTCGATAATCTGACGCGTGCGGGCCACGGACGTGGCGGGCGGCATGGAGATGGTACAGAACAGCGTACCGGTGTCCTCGGAGGGCACCAGACCGGTCTTCGTCGTCACCAGCGTGGTGGCGAGGACGGCGATGCCGATGACCACCGTAATGATGATGGCCACGGGCTTACGCACCAGTTTCTCGATGGAGTGCTTATACTTGCCCAGCACCTTGTCGTAGGCGGTGTTGAACGAAGCGTGGAAGCGGTCGATGACCGACATCTTCTTCTCGTGACCTTCCGCGTCGTGAGGCTTCAGGAAGATGGCACAGAGGGCCGGCGACAGCGTCAGGGCGTTCAGGGCCGAGATGAAGATGGAGACCGCCATCGTCACACCGAACTCACGGTAGAACGTACCTGTGGTGCCGCCGATGAACGACACGGGGATGAACACCGAGGCCATCACCAGCGTGATGGAGATGATAGCACCCGAGATCTCGTTCATGGCATCGATGGAGGCCGTCAGCGTCGACTTGTATCCCTGGTCGAGCTTCGCGTGGACGGCCTCGACGACCACGATGGCGTCGTCGACCACGATGGCGATAGCCAGCAGCAGGGCCGACAGCGTCAGCAGGTTGATGGAGAAGCCGAAGACGCTGAGGAAGAAGAACGTACCGATGAGCGACACCGGGACGGCAATCAGCGGGATGAGCGTCGAGCGCCAGTCCTGGAGGAAGATGTAGATCACGATGAACACCAGGATCAGGGTGAAGATGAGCGTGAAGACCACCTCCTCGATACTGGCATAGAGGAACTCCGTGACGTCGTAGTTGATCTTATAGGTCATGCCCGGGGGGAAGAGCTTCGACTGCTCCTCGAGCTCGGCCTTCACCTGCTTGGCAATATCGTTGGCGTTGGAGCCGGCAATCTGCTGCACCATACCCAGCACCGAAGGCAGGTTGTTGTTACGCATCGACACGGAGTACATCTGTCCGCCCAGCTCGATGCGGGCCACGTCCTTCAGCTTCAGCGTCGAGCCGTCGGCGTTGCTCTGGATGATGATGTCGCCGAACTCCTCGGCGGTCTTCAGACGACCGGTGTAGCGCATGGCATATTCGTAGGCCACGTCAGCCTGTTCGCCGAACTGTCCGGGAGCTGCCTCGACGTTCTGCTCGGCCAGCACGTTCGAGATGTCGCTCGGCATCAGGCCGTACTGCTTCATCACGTCGGGCTTCAGCCAGATACGCATCGAGTAGCTCTTCATACCGGGGCTCTGCACGTCGCCCACACCCTGGATACGCTTGATGGCGGGGATGATGTTGATGTTGTTGTAGTTCGTCAGGAACTCGTCGTCGTAACGGCCGTCCTCAGAGGTCAGCGTGAACATCAGCACCTGCGACGTCTGACGCTTCTGCACGGTAACGCCGATACGCGTCACCTCGGCAGGCAGCAGCGCCTGGGCCTGCTGCACGCGATTCTGAACGTTCACGGCACACATATCGGGGTTCATGCCCTGACGGAACAGCACGCTGATCTGTGCCGAACCGGCACCGGCTGACGACGAGATATAGTCCATACCTTCCACACCGTTGATACTCTCCTCGAGCGGTGTGACGACGGCGTTCTTCACCGTCTCGGCATCGGCACCGGGGTAGGTGGTCCACACCGCCACCGTTGGCGGTGCGATGTCAGGATACTGCTCGATAGGCAGCGACACCAGGCCGATGAAACCCAGCAGGACGATGAGGATTGAGATCACCGTCGAGAGTACCGGGCGTTTGATAAAATTCGTAAAAGTCATACTGATTTACTATTTGACAATGTACAATGTACAATTTGACAATTTACCATTTACATTCTTACTTCTTCATTGCGCCAACGATCTCGCCGGCCGTCATCTCCTTGGCTTGCTCGTCAATCTTCTGCTGGTAGCGCTCAGGAGTGATGGGCACGATCTCCATCTTGTCGGAGAGCTTCGTGATACCGTTGGTCACGTACTTGTCGCCAACCTTCAGACCGCCGGTAACGACGTAGTTCATGCCGTCGTTCTGCGGAGCCACCTGAATCTCGGTGTACTGCACCTTGTTATCCTTGCCCAGGACGTAGACGAACTTCTTGTTCTGGACCTCCATCACGCAGGACTGCGGAATGACGATGGCCGAAGCGTTGGAGTGGGGGATGATGATGGCGCCGGAGCCGCCGCTCTTCAGCAGCTTCTCGGGGTTGGGGAAGATGGCAATCAGCTGGACCGTACCCGTAGCGGCATCGATGACACCGCTCATCTTCGTCACCTTACCCTCGTGGGCGTAGATGGTACCGTCGGCCAGCTGCAGCTGCACGGCGGGGATTGACGTCAGGCCGTTGCCGTCCTTCGACATGGCCAGAGCGTCCTTCTCAGACATCGAGAAGTAGACCTCCATCGACGAGATGTTCGAGACGGTGGTCAGCGCCGAGGCGGTGTTCACCAGCGCACCAACCTTGAAGGGCAGGGTGCCGACGACGCCGGAGGCAGGGCTCTTGACATAGCAGAAGCTCAGCGTCTCCTTGGCAGAGGCCAGACTGGCCTGAGCCTGCGCGAGACTGGCTTTCGCACTCTCGTAGGAGTTGGTGGCCGACTGCAGCTCGAAGTCGCCGATGACCTTGCTCTCGAAAAGCTTCAGGGAGTTCTCGTACGACAGCTTGGCCGTGTTGCAAGCGGCCTGGGCTGTGTTCACGGCAGCCTGCATCTGGCGTACCTGTGCCTGGTAAGTGGCGTTGTCGATGACAAACAGCGTCTGGCCGGCGGAGACCGTCTGGCCTTCCTTGACGTTAATCTGGGTGATGAAACCTCCTACCTTCGGCGAAATCTGCACGTCCTGCACACCCTTGATGGAAGCAGGGTAGGTAGCCTGTGATGCGGCACTCTGCGTGCCAACCGTCACGACGGGATACTCATTGTCACCAAACGTGGGACGACCACCGCCACCTCCACACGACACGAGCGAAGCGGCAATAGCCGCCATCAATAGAATACTGTTCTTTTTCATATCAGTTTATTTACAATTTGTTTTGTCTGTATCTTCGTAAAATCAATGTAAACACTACTTTTTAGCTTGCAAAATTACGAAAAAAGACGAAAATACGCACGTAACCTTGTTTATATTTAACAATAATTATGCGACACGCGGCCGTTCGGTTAAACTTTCATATTTTCACGGCTGAGAACATCGCGGTATGGGAAAAATGTACTAACTTTGCATGAGTTGTAGCCTAAAACCTGACAACAATGAAGAAAACGTTACTGACGCTGGCCCTGTTGCTGGCATGTGTGATGACCATAAAAGGACAAACCTACGCAAACCTGTGGAAGCAGGTGAAGGAGGCGGAGCAGAAGGACCTGCCCCGCTCACAGTATGACCTGCTGATGAAGATTGCGCGCAAGGCACAGAAGGAGCATCAGCCGGGACAGCTGATGAAAGCCGAGCTGCAGGGCGCCCGTGTGATGACGGAGATCTCGCCCGACTCGCTGCTGCCTGCCGTCGAACGCATGGAGCAACGCATGGAGACGGAGAACGACGTGGTACTGAAGACGGTTTACCAGGTCGTTCTTCGGCGTATCTATAAGAACAACAGCGAATTGGAGCGTACGCCTCAAGAGATACTGCTGACACCGGAACTATGCGGACAACTGGCTGCTGTCAAGGCCGTCGACTACGAGCCGCTGACGGTGAAGGGCGTCGACAGCCGCTACTTCGGCGACGACCTGCTCAGCGTCGTCGGCTATGAGCTGGAGCAGTACCAGCCGCTGTACGACTACTACAGCGAGAAGGGCAACCGCCACGCCTCCTTCCTGACGGCGCTGATGCTGTTGCGCCAGCAATGTCCTGACGGCCAAGTGGAGCTGAAGAAGGCGGAGTACCTGCAGCGTGTCGACTCGCTTATCAGCGTCTACGAGGATCTGCCGGAGTGTGGTGAGGCGGCCCTCGAGCACTACCGCTATATGGAAGAGCAAACGACGGCCACCAACGAGGAGAAGTGGCAGTACATCAATCTCGCCCTGGACCGTTTTGGCTCGTGGAAGGCGATGAACAAGCTGCGCAACAGCCAGCGGGTGCTGACCATGCCCGTCTACGAGGGCTCGGCCAGCACAGAGGTGAACATCCCGGAACAGGAGATGGTCTACCACCTGACGAGAATGCGTAACATCCGCCAGCTGACGATGCGCCTCTATAATGTCAAGGCCCAGGGTGATACGCAGCTGACGGTGTCCACCGCCGAGGGCTATCGCAAGGTGAAGCCGCTGCTGACGCTGTTGCCCTTCGAAGTGACACACCAGTATGTCGGCAAGAAGGAATACGAGTTCTTCGAGGACTCGATGACGGTCAGCGGACTGCCCGCAGGCGTCTATATGATAGAGGTAGAGACGCAGCCGGCGACACAGGTGGTGCGCAAGCTTTACTATGTCAGCGATGTGCGTGTCCTGTTGCAGGCCTTGCCTGAGGACAAGGTGCGCTACGTCGTCGTCAATGCCACCACGGGCCAGCCGCTGAAGGGTGCCCATGTCAGGCTGCTGAACAACAGGATGCACACCCTTGAGAACCTGACCACCGACGAGCAGGGCGAAGTGGTGTGGGAGAAGAAAGACCAGCGCGTGCAGACGGTCTTCGCCTATACCGATACGGATAAGTTCTGCCGTACATCGAGCGCCTTCTCCAGCTTCACCCTCAGCAACAAACGCCATGTGGAACGCGTCGAGATCTTTACCGACCGTGCCATCTACCGTCCGGGACAGACCATCCATGCGGCAGCCATCGCCTATGCCAGCGATAACGGCTACGAGTATAGGGCTATGGAGAACAAAACGTTGACGCTGACGCTGCGTGATGCCAACTTCAAGGAGGTTTCCCAGAAAAAGCTGACGACCGACCGCTTTGGCACCATCACAGCTGACTTCACGCTGCCCACAGGACTGCTCAACGGCACCTTCGTGCTGCAGACAGACAACGGCCGCTGTGAGTTCCGCGTCGAGGAGTACAAGCGTCCGACGTTCGAGGTGAAGTTCCCCGAGGTGAACCAGCACTACGAGGACGGCGACACCGTCCAGGTGAAGGCGACGGCACGCAGCTTTGCCGGTGTGCCAGTCCAGAACGCTAAGGTACGCTACACGGTGGTGCGCCGCCGGGCATGGTGGTGGATTTCGTACAACAGCTACTGGAACCAGGGCTATATCGGCGCCTCGTCGAACGATGAGGAAGTGGCCAGCGGCGAGACGATGACGGGCGGCGACGGCACGTTCGTCGTCGACATACCGATGACGATGCCGACGAGTCGCTATCCGCAGTTCTACAACTTCGTTTGTACAGCCCATGTTACCGACCAGGCTGGTGAGACGCACCAGGCTCAGCTGTCGCTGCCCTTGGGTAACCGAAAGACGGCGTTCAGCTGTGACATGCAGGAGAAGCTGCTGATAGAGGAGTCGCCGACAATGACCTTCCATCTGCGCAACGCTGCCGGCATCGACATCAACGCTGCCGTGCGCTACCGCTTTGACAACGGCAAGTGGCAGACGGCCAACACCCAGGTGCCAACACCCATCGCCCATATGAAGAGTGGCAAGCACACGCTGGAGGCCATCTGCGAGCAGGACACGCTGAGGCGCGACGTCGTGGTGTTCTCGTTGGACGACAAACGGCCAGCCACGGAGACGAAGGACTGGTGCTACTACTCTGCCACGCGCTTCCCCAACGACGGCACGCCCGTTACCATCCAGGTGGGCTCGTCGGACAAGGACGTACACATCTTCTATACCATCATTGCCGGCAACAAGGTGCTTGAGTGCGGCGCCGTCGACAAGACCAACGAGCTCATCAACCGCAAGCTGACGTATAAGGAAGAATACGGAGACGGTCTTCTCCTCTCCTTTGCCTGGGTGAAGAAGGGCGTCGTCTACAGCCATGAGACAACCATCGAACGTCCTCTGCCCGACAAGAAGCTGACGCTGACGTGGGAGACGTTCCGCGACCGTCTGACGCCGGGACAGCAGGAGGAGTGGCGCCTGTCCGTCAAAGCTCCTTCTCCTTCGGGGAAGGCGGGGGACGTGGTGCCAGCTGATGCCCAGCTCATGGCGACACTCTACGACAAGAGCCTCGACCAGATAGTGCAACATCGCTGGAGCCTCTCACCCTATATTAATCTCTCGTTGCCGCGGACGTACTGGCGTTCCGGCTACTGGGCCAATATGTGGATCTCCAGTCAGAAACCCGTCTCCTGGCTCCCGACGTCGGAGCTGAGTCTGACGGCTTTCGATGACGACATCTTCCCGCAGATGATAGACCGTTTTTATCCTGTGAATACGAGACGTCTTCGTGGGGCGGGAAAACGTCAGGTGCTACGTGAAGTCGTTGTTGAGGAGAGGGCCGCTGTGTTCGACTGCGTGGAGACGGCCTCTGTCGATGAGGCCCTTCAGGGACGTATCGCAGGACTGGATGTCGTGTCGGCAAGTGCCAAGAGAGTCGTGGGCAGCGGTCTGCCGATGGCTGCAAACGGCACGGGTGACGCGGAGGAACAGGAGCCCGAGCGCGTCCAGGTACGTGAGAACCTCCAGGAGACGGCCTTCTTCTATCCGCAGCTGGTTGTCGACAGCAACGGCGGCGTAGCGTTGAAGTTCACGTTGCCCGAGAGTCTGACGACGTGGCGCTTCATGGGCCTTGCCCATACGCCCGACCTCAGCTTTGGAATGCTCGACGGCGAGACCGTTGCCCAGAAGGAGGTGATGGTACAGCCCAACGTGCCGCGCTTCGTCCGCGAGGGCGACGAGGCCACCGTCTCGGCACGCATCTTCAACCTCAGCGGCAAGGATGTCAGCGGAACGGCACGCATGCAGCTCGTCGACCCCGAGACCGAGAAGGTGGTCTGTGAGACGGCCATGCCTTTCGCCTTGAAGGCTGACTCCAGCGCCAGCGTCACGTTCCCGCTGCAGCAGCAGACGGAGCAGCTGCTCATCTGTCGGGTGACGGCCAGCGGCAAGGGCTTCAGCGACGGCGAACAGCACTATCTGCCTGTGTTGCCGGCCACGGAGCGCGTCACCGTTACCGTGCCCTTCACGCAGAACGGCCCAGGCATGAAGACCATCGACCTGACAAAACTGTTCCCGCAGAACCAACATAGCAAGAGTACGCCGAAGCTCACCCTTGAATACACCAACAATCCCGCGTGGCTGATGATCCAGGCGCTGCCCGCCGTCGGCCATCCTCACGACGACTGTGCCGTCTGCCAGGCCACCGCGCTCTATGCCAACACCATCGGTAAGTACATCGTCGACCAGGTGCCGCAGGCCAAGACCGTCTTTGAACAGTGGAAACGCGAGGAGGGTAGGGAGACGTCGCTTAACTCCCAGCTCGAGAAGAACCGTGAGCTGAAGGACCTGCTGCTCGAGGAGACGCCGTGGGTGATGGATGCCGACCGCGAGACGGAACAGCGTCAGCGGCTGGCCGACTTCTTCGACGAGAACCTCATGTCGCAGCGTCTCGCTTCGGCTACGGACAAGCTGAAGAAGCTGCAGCGTGGTGACGGCTCGTGGAGCTGGTGGCCCGATATGCCTGGCTCAACGTATATGACGATGGCCATCAGCGAGATGCTGGTACGCCTGAACACGATGACCGGCACCCAGCAGCCGATGCTCGACGGCGCCTTTAAGTTCCTGGGTCGCGAGATGGTGGAACTGGTTAGGGAGATGAAGAAGCAGGAGAAGAAAGGCTACCGCCAAACGTTCCCCAGCCATACGGCCCTCCAGTGGCTCTATATCTGCAAGCTCGACGGCCGTCAGCTGCCCGCCAGCGTGCAGCAGGCCAACGACTACCTCATCGGTCTGTTGAAGAAAGAGACGAAGAATCAGGGCATCTACGAGAAAGCCCTGTCGAGCATCATCCTCGACTCACCTCTTTATATCAAGAGCCTGAAGGAGTATACCGTCTACAAGGAAGAGACGGGCCGCTACTACGACACGCCGCGTGCCGGCTACTCGTGGCGCGACTACCGCATACCCACCCAGGTGGCTGCCATCGAGGCCATCCAGCGGCTGACGCCCGACGACCAGCAGACGCTCATGGAGATGCGCCGCTGGCTGTTGCAGGAGAAGCGCACGCAGGCCTGGGACACGCCGTTGAACTCCGTCGATGCGATCTTTGCCTTTATGGGGCCAATGGGACCTATGGGACTTATGGGACCAATGGGACTTATGGGAGACATGGGACTTAGTACTCTGAAGATTGACGGCAAACCCGTTGAGGCTCCGAAGGCTACTGCCGGCATCGGCTACGTGAAGACGGCACAGCCATACCAGGGCGAGAAGACCTTCACCGCCGAGAAGAGTAGCGAGGGCACGTCGTGGGGTGCTGTCTATGCGCAGTTCGTACAGGCCACCAGCGACATCAAGGACAACGGTAGCGGTGTCACCGTCAAGCGTGAGATATTGGGAGCGAAAGCGGTCGGCAGCCGTGTTACCATCCGTCTGACCATCGAGAGCGAGCGCGACCTCGACTTCGTTCAGGTGCAGGACAAGCGTGCAGCCTGTCTGGAGCCCGTCAGTCAGCTGAGCGGCTACAACTGGCAGGGTGGCTACTATTGCTCGCCGCGCGACAACACGACGAACTACTTCTTCAACCGTCTGCCCAAGGGCAAGCACGTCATTGAGACCGAATATTATATTGACCGCGCCGGACAGTACGAGACGGGCACCTGTACCGTACAATGCGCCTATGCGCCGGAGTTCCGCGGCACAACCCACTCACAAACCATCAAAGCAGAATGAAAATACTCAAGATTCTAAGTTTAGCATTCATCATTAGTCAATTACCCGTCAGCGAAGCGCAGGCTCAGCGGCTGACCATCGACAAGAACAAGATTGACGTCGGACAGACGGGCTATGAGGTGCCCGTCACGGCAATCTTCGAGATGCGTAACCGTGGACTGCGCAAGCTGCAGATAACCCGCGTCATCCCCGACTGTAGCTGTACGCGCGTGGAATATCCGAAAGGTGAAATCGGCGTGGGCGACAAGTTTTCCGTCAAGATGACCTACGATGCACGCCAGCTGGGCCATTTCAATAAGCAGGCCGCCATCTTCTCGAACGCCTCGGAACGTCCCGTCTACATCACAATGACGGGTGTCGTGCGCGAAGACCTGATGGACTACAGCGGCTCCTATCCCTTCGACTTCAACGGTCTGCTGGCCGACAAGAACGAGCTGGAGTTCGATAATGTCAACAAGGGCGACATGCCTCAGGCTGTCATCCGCGTGATGAACAACGGCAATAAGGTCATGGAGCCCAACATCCAGCACCTGCCGCCTTATCTCTCGGCCGAGGTGTCGCCGACGCGCCTGTCGCCGGGACACAGCGGTAAGGTGGTGCTGACGTTGAACTCCGACAAGATCCACGACTACGGCCTGACACAGACAAACGTCTATCTGGCACAGCGTCTGGGCGAACGTGTCAGCAACGACAGGGAGGTGGGCGTCAGCGTGGTGCTATTGCCCGACCTCAGGCACATGAGCGGTCCCCTGTTGCCCGAGCTGGCCCTTTCCGACAGCGTGCTGAACATCGAGTTCGGCGGTAAGCAGAAGAAGACCGCCGAGACGATACTATATAATGCCGGCAATGCCACGCTGAACATCTCGTCGCTCCAGCTCTTCACCCGCGGGCTGAAGGTGACGCTCGGCAAGCGTATCCTGGAGCCTGGCGGGACGACGAAGCTGAAGGTCGAGGCCATCGCCTCCGAACTGAAGAAGGTCCGTACCCGTCCGCGTGTGCTGATGATTACCGACGACCCGCGTCGTCCGAAGGTGGTCATTACCGTCAACGCTAAATAATGCACAATGCATAATGCACAATTCACAATTCACAATGCATAATGCACAATTATCAATTGTCCGCTCGACCTATGGTCGCTTGCAAGGCAAGAATTATCAATTATCAATTAGATGGAACATCCCGAAAACGACCCCCAATATGCCGGCCTTCAGGTGAACAGCGGCGTCACAGGCCAGACCATCGTCAACCCCTACCTGAAGCGTAACCGCTTCCGTCGTCGTGAGCTCTCCGTCGGCGAGATGGTGGAGGGCATCCTCAAGGGCGATGTCACCATCCTCTCGCAGGCTGTCACGCTCATCGAGAGTGTCAACCCCGAGCACCAGGCCCGTGCCCAGGAGGTCATCAACAAGTGCCTGCCCTTTAGCAGCAACAGCGTCCGCGTGGGCATCAGCGGCGTCCCCGGTGCCGGTAAGTCGACGAGCATCGACGAGTTTGGCATCCATGTGCTGAAGGAAAAAGGCGGACGGCTGGCGGTGTTGGCCATCGACCCCTCGAGCGAACGGACCAAGGGTAGCATCCTTGGCGACAAGACACGCATGGAGAAGCTCGCCGTCCATCCCGACTCTTTCATCCGTCCCAGTCCGTCGGCTGGCTCGCTGGGTGGTGTGGCACGCAAGACGCGTGAGACGATTATCCTCTGCGAGGCTGCAGGCTTCGACAAGATCTTTGTCGAGACCGTCGGAGTGGGGCAGAGTGAGACCGCCTGCCACTCGATGGTCGACTTCTTCCTGCTCATCCAGGTGGCTGGCACAGGCGACGAGCTGCAGGGTATCAAGCGCGGTATCATGGAGATCAGCGACGGCATTGTCATCAACAAGTGCGACGGCGACAACGTCGACCGTTGTCAGATGGCTGCCACGAACTTCCGCAACGCCCTCCACTTCTTCCCCATGCCCGAGAGCGGCTGGCTGCCCAAGGTGCTCTGCTACAGCGGCTTCTACGGTACGGGCGTCAAGGAGATCTGGGACATGATCTACGAGTATGTCGACTTCGTGAAGCATAACGGCTACTTCGACTACCGCCGTCAGGAGCAGGCCAAGTACTGGATGTACGAGAGCATCAACGAGCACCTGAAGCTGTCGTTCTATAACAATAAGGTGGTGCAGCAACAGCTGCAGCAGGCCGAACAGCAGGTGCTCGGCGGGCAGAAGACCTCGTTCGTTGCCGCCCAGGACCTGTTGGATAACTATTTCAAGGAGATGCGCCATGCTGAAGATTGAGATTGACAACGGTAGCGGCTTCTGCTTTGGTGTGACGACGGCCATCCGCAAGGCCGAGGAGGAGCTGGCCCGTGGCGAGCGCCTCTACTGTCTGGGCGACATCGTCCACAACGGCATGGAGTGTGAGCGGCTACGACGGCTGGGCCTCGTCACCATCGATCACGAGGAGATGACGCGTCTCCACCATGTGAAGGTGCTGCTGCGTGCCCATGGCGAGCCACCGTCGACCTATGAGCTGGCACGACGCAATGACATCGAGCTCATCGATGCCACCTGTCCTGTGGTGCTGCAGCTGCAGAAGCGTATCAAGGAACAATACGAAGCCCCCATAAGTAGGGCTTCCCTCGTCATCTTCGGCAAGAAAGGCCATGCCGAGGTGCTGGGGCTTGTCGGCCAGACGCAGGGTAACGCCATTGTAATCGAGAGTTTTGACGAAGTGTCAAGGCTCGACTTCGAGCACGACATCTACCTGTTCAGCCAGACGACGAAGTCGCTCGACGAGTTCCATCGCATCACGGAGTATATCCAGTCACATATCGCCCCGACGGCGACATTCCGCTCGTTCGACACCATCTGCCGTAACGTGGCCAACCGTATGCCAAGCATCTCGCAGTTTGCCGCCCTTCACGACCTGATACTCTTCGTCTGCGGACGTAAGAGCTCCAACGGACGGGTGCTCTACGACGAGTGTCTGCGCGTCAATCCCAACAGCCGCCTTGTCGAGGGCCCTGACGAGATAGAGGCCTCGTGGCTCGAGGGTGTCACGACCATTGGCATCTGTGGTGCCACGTCCACGCCGAAGTGGCTGATGGAGGAGTGTCGCGATGCCATTCTCCGTCTGCAACAACCCTAAACGTTGACGATTGTATTACCCATGAGACGATACCTCCCGTTGCTCCTGACCCTGATGCTGTGGTTGCCGTCAGCCGCCCAGCAGGCTGCCTGGCAGAAGATGTCGCCGATGCTCCGCCAGCTGGTGCGCCAGCCGTCGGCAGAGCCTTTCGCGTCGCGTTCTGCCATTCCGTCGGGCTCCCGCTCCCTGACGGGCACACCTCGTGAGGTCTGTGCGCTGATACGTCTCCGTGGCGATGCCGAGAATGTGCTCTCCGACTATGGCAGCCGCTCCTTGGGTGCTGTGGCCGACATCCATATTATCAGTATCCCCGTCGACCGTCTGGGTGCCTTGTCGCTCGATCCTCGTGTGGTCCGCATCGAGGCACGCCCCGTCTGTCAGCCGTTGCTCGACACGGTGTCCGTCATCGTCGATGCCGCCCCCGTTCACGACGGACTCCTCCTGCCGCAGGCCTTCAAGGGAGAGGGTGTCACCGTGGGACTCATGGACATCGGCTTCGACCTGACCCATCCCACGTTCTACAGCCGCGACCTGTCACGCTACCGCATCCGTCAGTTCTGGGATATGCTCTCTACCGATACCGTCGGCAGCACGTTCTATGTCGGACGCGACTATGCGACACCAGAGGCCGTGTTGGCTCAGGGCCGTTCCTACGATGCCCACGAACAGCTCCACGGCACCCATACCGCAGGTATTGCCGCCGGCAGCGGTTATCTGAGCCCTTACCGCGGACTAGCCCCAGAGAGCGACATCTGCCTCGTGGCCAACGCCGTCACCAGTAATGCCAACCTCATCGACTCCATGCTCTACTCGCGTTTCACCTTTGCTACCGACGTCCTAGGCTTCAAGTATCTCTTCGAGAGTGCACGACGCGCCGGACAGCCCTGTGTCATCTCCTTCAGCGAAGGGTCGCCGCAGGACTTTTGGGGCTACGACCAGCTCTACTACGAGATGCTCGACAGCCTCCTGGGCCCTGGCTGCATCATGGTGTCGTCGGCTGGCAACGAGGGCTATCTGAAATCGTGGTTCCGCCACGAGCCGTCTGCCGACTCCGAGGGGATGTTCATCTCCCACGACAAGTCGCCCGTGCTGCTGACGGTGAAGTCGGCTGCCGACTTCCAGCTGCGTCTGGTACACTATGGTATCCCTAACGACACGTTGCTCCTTCGTATGTCCGACGTCCTTGCTGCCGACGACTCCCTGCTGGTCATCCACACCTCGCCGACGGACTCCGTGGCCGTTCAGGCCTATCCCAACTGCTACGATGAGGCCGAGACGTGTTACGACGTGGAGCTCTATTCCACCAACGAGACCATCGGTATTGAGACGCCCCTCTCCTTCGAGGTCTTCGGCAACACGGCGCCCGTGGAGTGCTGGCGTTATAACGGCCAATGGACGACCAGCGCCCTGAATCTCCGTCTGTCGGCTGGCGAGCCTACGCACAACATCCTGTCGCCGAGTAGTGCGCCACGCGTCATCTGTGTTGGCGCCACCACCTATCGCGACGGCGTCACAAACCGTCTGGGCCATTGGCAGACATACTGGGATGGTGAACACGGACGGCGTGCCCCTTACTCGTCCATTGGTCCGACGATGGACGGGCGCACGAAACCCGATGTGGTGGCTCCCGGCAACTATGTCATCTCCGCCGTTAGCAGCTTCTTCATGGAGGGCCGCCAACCTGAGTACGGCGCCATGAAGTGGATTGTCGCCGACTTCGAGTTCCAGGGGCGTACCTACGGCTGGTATGCGGCTATGGGCACCTCGCAGTCCGGTCCCGTCGTGGCGGGCATCATCGCCCTGTGGCTGCAGGCCAATCCCACGCTGACCCCTGAGGACGTCATGGGTGTCATCCGTCGCACGAGCCGCCAGCCCGACCCCTCGCTGCCTTCGCCTAACAACGAGTATGGCTATGGTGAGATCGATGCCTACCGCGGTCTGCTCGACGTCCTCGGCATGGACGGCATCGAGGGCCTTTCCGCGAACCATACGACGGCCATTATCCGTTGTCAGGGCGACGGGCTCAGCATCGAACTGCCCGCATCGCAGCAGGTACCGCTCAGGCTCCGCATCTTCTCGATGGACGGTCGCCAGCAGCTCCATACAACGCTGGATGCCGGCCGGACGTCATACCTTGTCAATATCGGTATGTTGCCAGCCGGCATCTATGCCGTTCAGCTCGACGGACCTTCTGCCGTCAAGGGTTCTACGTTAATTCGTCGGTAGTTTTTTCAGAGTGTTTATGGCTTTGAAAATCAAGCGGTAGCGACCGTCTCGTTAAACCGTTCCAGCAGCCATTGTTTCTGCTCTTCGATGGTCATCGCCGAGTTGTCCAGCAGCAGGGCGTCGTCGGCCTGACGCAGGGGCGACACGTCACGATGGGAGTCGATGTGGTCGCGCTCCAGCACGTTCTTCAGTATGTCGTCGTAGTCGGCCTCCATACCCTTCTGCTTCAGCTCGTCGTAGCGGCGCTGGGCGCGCACCTCGGCGCTGGCGGTAACGAAAATCTTCAGCTCGGCATTCGGGAAGACGGTGGTACCGATGTCGCGGCCGTCCATGACGATGCCACCGTCCTCGCCCATGCGTTGCTGCTGGGCCACAAGGGCCGTGCGGACGAAGGGTAGGGCAGCGATGGGGCTGACGTGGTTGCTCACCTCCAGCGACCGTATCTCGCGCTCCACGTCCTCGCCGTTGAGGAACGTCGTCGTGCGACCGTCCACCAGCCGCTGGTCAATGACGATGGCGGGCATCGCCGACTCCAGCTCAGCCTCCTTGATGCTGCCGTCGGCGCCGAACAGGTCGTGGCGCAGGGCATAGAGGGTGACGGCACGGTACATGGCGCCCGTATCAACGTAGACATACCTGACCTCACGGGCCAGGTCCTTGGCCATCGTGCTCTTGCCGCACGAGCTGTGGCCGTCAATAGCTATCGTAATCTTCTTCATATTCTCATTTTTACATTTTATCATTTTTACATTTTCTCACTATAGTGCGTACGAGAAGTTCACAAGGAGCGAGGATGCCGAGACATGGTACTTCGCGTAGGCCACGTGGAGCTTCAGCCGCTGCAGACTCATGCCGGCGCCTATCGACAGGCCCGCTCCATGGGCGCTCTCGCCGTCGCTCTCGCTAATCTTCATCTCCGTGGCACGCAGGGCGTTGTAGCCCACGGCGACGTAGAACTGCTCCGAGAGCAGGATGTCGGCACCCACGACGAGGTGCTTGCCTACGCCGTACTGCCAGTCGTTGAGCCGCACCAGCGAGGCCGACAGCCTGAGGGGTGAGCCGATGAGGCGTTTGCTCACGCCCACCTGTAGGTCGAGGGGCATCGACTCGAAGTCGTCCTCGTAGGCTTTCAGCTGTCCGCCGAGGTTGCGTGCCACAGCCGATACCGACCATTGGCGCTCGGCGTCGAAGTAGTTCAGCCCCAGGTCGATACCCATGGCCAGCGAGTTGTACTGTCCGATGTACGACGTCACCACTTTCGCCGTGATGCCGCCGCTGATCTTGTCGGTCAGGGCGTAACCGAAGGTGCCGCTGATGCTGATGTCCTTGGCCTGGAAGTCGCCCGTCTGCTCGCCGTAGGCGTTGGCCTCCTTGATGGTGCCGTAGTTCATGAACTGCCCCGCGACACCCCACGACGCCCGCTCGCCGGCAGCCCTGACGTACGAGGCGCTGGCGGTGACGGAGCCTTGCATGTAGGTCATCATATTCAGCCCGAGGGTGCGGTCGCTGACGTTGTTGATCAGGGCAGGGTTATGGTACACCAGCGACGCGTCATCGTCGTCGATGGTGGTATTCTCGCCACCCAGGGCGGCCACATGGGAGCTGATGGGCAGCCGGAGGAAGTTGTAGACGGTCCGGCTCTCCTGCGCCGCCACGTGCAGCACGGAAAGCATCCAAACGACTGTCCAAAGGGCTCTCTTCATCCTAATTATATTAAATTCCGACGCAAAGGTACGAAATATTTGTGAATTGTGAATTGTGAATTGGAATATTTTCGTAATTTTGCAGCGCCTTTCTGAGATATAACGCAAAAGGCACCCGTTTTATTATGGAAGTCAAGAAGAGTTCGCGTGCCGATCTGGACCGTCGCAGCCGACAGAATTTCATGCTGAGCATCGTCGTGGTGCTCGCTGCCCTGTTCGTCGCCCTGGAGTACGACTACATCGGCAGCGATGACGGTCTTGACGCCGAAGCCCTGGACGACATCATCAACGAGCTCGACCTCGACAAGCTGAAGGAGGAAGAGGAGCGCATACCCCTGATCACCAAACCCGTGGCCCTGGTGCCCAAGACCATCGAGCAGCTGAACGTTGTCGAGGAGGAGCCCGAGGAGCTCAACGACGACGAGCTGATGCCCGACGGCGCCGACATCGAGGACAAGACGACCGACGAGGACGAGGTGCGCCCCGACATCAACAAGGAGGAACTCGACGCCATGGACCGCCAGGTTGTCGAGCAGCTGCCGGAGTTCCCCGGTGGTGCCGTGGCCCTGATGAAGTGGCTCACGAAGAACCTCCGCTATCCTGACGCCGCCCGCCGCCGCAAGCTCCAGGGACGCGTCGTCACGCAGTTCATCGTCAACGCCGACGGCTCGCTTAGCGACCTGAAGGTCGTAGAGCCCGTCGACCCACAGCTCGACCGCGAGGCCCTGCGCGTGCTCCGCATGATGCCCGCGTGGAAGGCCGGCAACCAGGACGGCAAGCCATGCCGCACCATGGTCTGCATACCCATCGTATTCAAACTCTAACCCCATGTATACCTCCAACGAACTCCTCCAGAAGGTCAACACCTTCCTCGACCGTCTGCCCTACGACCGGCAGCCGGCGTCGCTCTACGACCCCATCCGCTACGTCCTCTCCATCGGCGGCAAGCGCATACGCCCCGTGCTGATGATGCTCGCCTACAACCTCTACCGCGATGACCCCGAAAGCATACTCATGCAGGCCGTCGCCCTCGAGACCTACCATAACTACACGCTGCTCCACGACGACCTCATGGACAATGCCGACGTGCGACGCGGCCACCAGACCGTCCACCGCCGCTGGGATGCCAACAAGGCCATCCTCTCGGGCGACTCCATGCTTGTGCTGGCCTACGAGCGGATGCAGCAATGTGATACACGCCACCTGCCTCAGGTGCTCAGCCTCTTCACCGAGACGGCTCTGGAGATTGGCGAGGGACAGGAGTACGACATGACGTTCGAGACGCGCAACGACGTCACCGAGGACGAGTACATCGAGATGATACGCCTGAAGACCTCCGTCCTGCTGGCCTGTGCCACGAAGATGGGTGCCCTGCTGGCCGACGCCCCCGAGGCTGACGTCGAGAACCTCTACCGCTTCGGCGAACAGCTCGGACTGGCCTTCCAGCTGCAGGACGACCTCCTCGACGTCTATGGCGACCCGAAGGTGTTCGGCAAGGCCATCGGCGGCGACATCACCTCGAACAAGAAGACCTATATGCTCATCAACGCCGTCAACCGTGCCGACGACGCCCAGCGTGCCGAGCTGCTGCGATGGATCGAGGCCCGCGACTTCGACCGCGACGAGAAGGTGCGTGCCGTCACGGCCCTCTACGACCAGATTGGCATCCGACAGCTCTGCGAGGCGAAGATCAACCACTACTTCGAGCAGGCCCGCCAGACGCTCGACGGCATCAACGTTCCCGACAACCGCAAGGCCCACCTCCGTGCCTACATGGACGAACTCCTCCATCGGAATAAATAATTCATAATTCATAATTATCAATTATCCATTGTCCATTATCAATTACATCGACACCCATTGTCATCTTGACGGCACGGAGTTCGACGCCGACCGCGAAGCCGTCGTCCAGCGGGCCCAAGAGGCTGGCTGCACAGCCATCTTCCTGCCCGCCATCGACCTCGCCAGCTCACGCCGCATCCTGGCGCTCTGCGAAGAATCTCTCAATTCTCCAGTCCCCCTTCGTCCCATGCTCGGCCTCCATCCCGAGGAAGTCCGGGCCGACTGGCGCGAACAGCTGGAGGCAATCAAGCGGCTTATCATTCCTCTCTCCTCTCTCCTCTCTCCTCTCTCCTCTAAAACGATAGCCATCGGTGAAGTCGGCCTCGACTTCTACTGGAGCCGCGAGTTCGAACGTGAGCAGCTGGAGGCTTTCGAGGAGCAGGTGCGATGGTCCGTCGAGACACAGCTGCCTCTGATGATCCATTGCCGCAAGGCGCAGAACGAGATGGTGCAGATATTAAGAAAGTACGCGCGCGAGCTCCCCGGCGGCGTCTTCCATTGCTTCACCGGTAACGCCATCGAGGCCGCCGAGCTCTTGCAGTTCGACCGCTTCGTCCTCGGCATCGGCGGCGTGCTGACGTTCAAGAAGTCGCACCTGCCCGAGGTACTGCCCGCCACCGTTCCCCTCGACCGCATCGTCCTCGAGACCGACGCCCCCTACATGGCACCCGTGCCCATGCGTGGCCAGCGCAACGAGCCCGCCTTCGTACGCCACGTCATCAGCCGGCTGGCCGAAGTCTATGGCGTCAGCGAAGAGGATATAGGCCGTCAGACCAGCGCCAACGTCGCCCGCGTCTTCCGCCTGAAATGATAAAGAATATTAAAAATAGAACGTATTGGCACAAATTCTCAATTATCAATTGTTAATTGTCAATTAAAAATAGTACCTTTGCACCCGCAAATCGCAAGGAGAGGTGCTCGAGTGGTTGAAGAGGCACGCCTGGAAAGCGTGTAACCGGCAAAACCGGTTCGCAGGTTCGAATCCTGTTCTCTCCGCTTCCAAGATTTGAAATCCGCTGTAAATCAGCGGTTTTTTTATTTAGAGGTTGTAGTCGGTAGTAATGGGGAACTGGCTAAACTTAGTCTTACGCAGCTTCTGGTACAACGCCGAATTGCTGTATTGCTCAGAATCCACTGAATTGATAAGTTCTCGTAGTGTCATGCAATGCCTAAGAGTTCAATTTCAAAGATAAGTGTCGAGCCACCAGGAATGCCAGGCTGTGAGAATTTGCCATAGCCCATTTCGGCAGGGATATAAAGTTCCCACTTGTCGCCGATATGCATCTGCTGAATGGCTATAATCCAACCCTCAATGAGGTCGCAGAGACGACAAGCCAATGGCACACCACCACGACTGCTATCAAACTGTTTGCCGTCAATTGTCCTGCCTGTATAGTGGGCTGTTATGATACTGCGTACCGTCGGTTTCGCACTGTCCTGATTTCCTTTACTCAGCACCTTGTAATAGATGCCTTTTGGAAGAGCCTTTACATCTTCCTCCTTGGCTTTCGCCTCCAGCCAATCCTTATTGCCTTGTATGTATTCTCGTTTTGCCATAAATACTAAACTATCCTAATAATCTGTGCAAAGGTACGAAAAATATAGGATTTTTGATTACCTTTGCCAATAAATTTGCGAGAACGGGCTGCACCTCGGCAATTAGAGTGAGCTCTATTGCTCTCAGTTTGCACCGTCCTTGTCCCTCCGATTTAATAAGAATTGTGATATGGACTACCTGCCGAAAGATCCTGCCATACTGGTTTCGAGCGTGAATATGCTCCTGAGAGACGAGGAGTTTGACACGCTGGAATCGCTGTGCTACAGCTTCGGCACAGAGCCGAAAGATATAAAGAACTACCTGTTTGGGCATGGATTCGTGTACAGTGAGAAGCAGAAGCAGTTCCGTCCGATAGGTTATGACTCAGTAACAAGATGATAACAAAAGATAGTATCGAGACCGCCTACAGTTTCCTGCATCAGAAGCAGCGTATCTATGTCCATTCAACGCTTGACTGGCAGAAGGATGACATAGAATTGGCCATTTCCGACTATGCCAATGACATGAGCCAGGAACTGTATGATGCCATCAGTAGTGGCAGGGCTGACTTTCTCCGCGACCACAAGCGGTTTCAGGAGGACATCACCAAGGCTGTCGAGATACTTGAAAAGATGCTATAACTTAAATAAATACTCTTTATGAAACCACAAGAAGAAAGAAACGAGCGTCTGGCAAAGACACTTATCAAGAACCTGCAACGCCGCCATATTGAGGGCTTCTATTGCGCTACAGGTGAAGAGGCTGTAAAGAAAGTTTCTGAACTAATTGATGACGGTAACAGTGTGACATGGGGCGGCACGATGACTGTAAGAGACCTTGGTATTCCCGATTATCTCAGGAAACGTGGTACGCTGGAGGTTCTTGACCGCGACCTGGCAGAGACTCCAGAAGATAAACAAGCCATTTATTTCAAAGCGTTTTCTGCTGATGTTTATCTGACCAGTGCCAATGCAATCTCTGAGGACGGCGTTATCGTGAACATCGACGGTAATGGGAACCGAGTGGCTGCTATCACATGGGGACCGAAAAAGGTTATCTTTGTGATTGGCATGAACAAAGTGGCCCAGACTGTAGAAGCGGCTCTTTCAAGGGCAAGAGGTACTGCATCCCCCATCAATGCAGCCAGATTTGACATCAAGACCCCTTGTCAGGTTGATGGTGTTTGTCATAACTGCAATTCCCCGGAATCCATCTGCAACTACGTTCATTTCCTCAGGAATTCACCTAAAGGCCGTCACGTAGTAGTGCTTGTAGGGGATAACCTCGGATATTAAACTGATGGCTTGGAAACTCAAATATCGCTGTAATGCTTGTGGGTATGAAGCGGAGGTGTACGAAGGGCGCGGACTCTTTCGTCAGCAGATTACGGCCATGAGTTGCCCAGACTGCCAGAGCATTCAGAATATCGTGGTGGGTGGTATCATAGCCGATGTAGCCCCATCATATCGTAGTGAGGTTGGCCGTCTGTGTTTGCAATGTGGCAGCGATAACATCAGGATATGGGATAAGCGGACATGCCCCAAGTGCCAAGGGGATATGGAAGAAACAGGTGAAAGAGAATTTTGGACTTAGGGAACCGACGTGAACATTGGTAATTCCTCTTTAGCTTTCGCCTTTAGCCAATCTTTGTTGGCTTGTATGTACTCGCGTTTTGCCATATTCACTTAGTAATAAACCCCTTAGCCTTCAGCCACTGAATCATCTGGTTGCTCCAAGTCTCTGTTGTCGTCTCACCTGTCTGAGGCATCAGTTCGTAATTACTTGCCAATCAGCGATAATCCTTAAGTGCATTACTATCCATTTCTGACAGACGAGTGGTCTCATTTCTTCCAAGCATTTACAACCTCACCGATATACATGGAGTGGATGCCAGCCGGGAAGTTGGCATACATCTTCTTGGGTGCATCACTCTTGAAATACTGAGGATCGAAAGGTGCGGCATACATGATTTTGCACTCAATCACCATCGTAGCCTCAGTATAATACGGCGTTCCATTGGCAGTATAAGCAGTATGAAGCCCAAGAGCCTGAGCCTTGTCACCATCACGTCCACTTTTGGTTCCCATATAGTTAAGTACCTTGCTGTCCTTCACGTCGAAAGCCATCACCGTAAAGTATTCAGCCTTATCCATGAACTCCTTGGTGTAGCGTTTCTCGGCGACATAGACCGTCAGGGCAGTACGTCCCCAAAGTGTGCCGATGCCTCCCCAACCAATGGTCATGGCATTGCTTTTTTCCTTGTCGCCAGCCGCCAGCAGTTCAGCGTCGTGGAACCACTGGAAACCGTTCTCCGTGAAGTCCTCCCTCACATTGAACTTCTTAAAACCAGACAATTGGTGCTCACCATTGGACAATTGGTGCTCACCATTGTCTTCTTCCTGAGCAAACGCAGGAGCGACAGCCATTGCTAGAATGGCAACTAATGTTGTGATAACTGTACTTTTCTTCATATTCATATATGCCATAACCACTTGAAATTATTAAAGTATCGTAATAATTGGGTACAAAGTTACGAATTATTCTCCTTTATTTCGTACCTTTACACGCAGATTTAATATGTTTTGTGATATGATAGACCAGATTATTGAATTCAACAAGACATTTGTGGCTCAAAAGGGCTACGAGAAGTATCTCACAGACAAATACCCAGACAAGAAGCTGGCCGTGCTGTCGTGCATGGACACCCGACTGACAGAACTGCTGCCTGCTGCTCTCGGTCTGAAGAATGGTGACGCGAAGATTATCAAGAACGCTGGAGGCCTGGTTATCTCTGCCTTCGATTCAGCTATGCGAAGCCTGATTGTCGCCATCTATGAACTTGGCGTGCAGGAAATCATGGTGGTGGCACACTCGCATTGTGGAGCCTGCCACATGAGCTACGACCACTTCCACCACGAAATGATTGCTCGTGGCGTGACAGATGAGACGCTCGATACCATCCGCAAGTGTGGCATTGATCTCGACCAGTGGCTGGAGGGTTTCAAGGACACGCCGACCTCTGTCCGTAAGACCGTTGAGACCATCAAAACCCATCCGTTGGTGCCGAAGGATATTGTTGTTCGTGGATTTATCATTGATTCAGAGACTGGAGCATTAGAAGAGATTGTATGACGATTGATACGGCAAATATGTGTTCGCACCTGCAGCGGAAGCTGTTTGAAAAGGATGGCATATATCATTCTCTATGGATAGCCATGCAGGATGATCCAGAATTAACGGCCGTAGTCCGCTCTCGCCAGCTACATATCTACCGCAATGGCCAAAAGGTGCTAATACTCGCAGGCAAGTCTGCACCAAAGGTCATCAGGGAGGACGCGATTTGTGAGATTTTACAAATTGAGCGAATCAAGTGGATGGAGCAACGCTTCAATAATGCCTTGGCAGCCATCAAGGATGGGTCTGCTGATTCATTGAAGGCTGTCAAAGAAGATGTTGCCGAACTCAGCAAATACTATGGTAGTGAGTTGTGGAAACTGGACTTTGCTGCTGACGAAGCCGAGAATCTTCCTCCAGACCTCAAACGCGGTGTACTATCAGAAGATGGTATTTGGAATCTGCTCTCTGACTATCGTGAAATTCAAAAGCAGAAGCAATGACAATGAAGAAACGAAAGATCAAGTATTCCGCAATATTCCTTCTCTGCTGGTTTGCCCTTTTGGTCTTGCTGGTGGATGGCGTCCTGAAGTTCCAGACATTGGTTGACTATTTCGGGTCCTATGCAGTTGTAGAGGTTGCATTGCTGCTATTGGTTTTTCTTCCAACACTGGCAGTTTACGCATTAACAAAAGAAAAAAAGTGATGGCAAATGCTCTGCTATATTATCTGATAGTCATCAATGTCGTGGCCATATGTTTTCGTTCTTCGACTGCAACGATTTCTCTGTTGTCAAAATGAGATTGAAACATCTAAAAACAGTTGGGAGCAGCATCCATTGCGGTGTTCTTGCTTGGGCAAGCGACCTGTGGTCGAGCGGCTCCCTTATTACATTAGTAGTGGTTGCACATTAAATGTCTGGCCAAGGCTCAAATTCCAATTCCAGCTCAATCCATTGATTTTCTTCCTGTGGTGTGGCACTCTTTTGATTGGAAACGCCCAAGCCTAATAGACGGATGGGGTGAGAGTGGCGCTCGGCGTAGCCGCTTCGCTTGTCAAAGAACTCAACCTGTTGCATCAGTTGTTTCGCCAACGGCAGAATCTCGTCTTTGGTGCGGAGGATGTGGTCAACGGTGATGCTGCGGGTGATTTGCTGGAAGTCCAGGAACTTGACTTTCAGCGTCAGGGTGCGGCCCTCGAAGTCGTTCTTCTCGATGCGTCTGACCAGCTCCAGCACCGTATGATACAGATGGATGGTGACGGCAGCATTCTCGCTGATATCCGACTCAAAGGTCTGTTCACAGCTGACGCTCTTCCGCTCCCACTCGCTGATGACAGGCCGGTTGTCGATACCTCGCGAGAAGTCATAGAAAACTTGGCCCATTTTGCCGAACTCCTGCGTTAGTCGGCTCAGCGACATGTTTCTCAGGTCAAGGCCCGTGAAGATACCCATGCGGTGCATCTTCTCGGCAGTCTTCAGGCCTACTCCCCCAATCTTCTCTATCTTCAGCTGTGCGATGAAGTCCAATGCTCTATCTGGATGGATCACCGTGAGTCCATCGGGTTTGCGCCAGTCGGAGGCAATCTTTGCCAAGAACTTGCAATAGCTCACACCTGCCGATGCTGTCAGTCCCGTCGTCTCACGGATACGTTGCTTCATCTCGCGGGCAATATCCACGCCCAACTCAATGCCTTTCTTGTTTTCCGTTACATCAAGAAATGCTTCGTCGAGCGAGATAGGTTCTATCAGATCGGTATAGTCGTGGAAGATTTCATGTAGCTGTGCCGACACCTCCTTATACTTTTGGAAGTGCGGCTCCACGATAATCAGCTGTGGGCACAGTCGCTTGGCCACCTGAATAGACTGCGCCGAATGAACACCAAACCGTCGAGCCTCATAGCTGGCTGTTGACACTACACCCCGTTCGGCATCGTGACCCACCGCTATCGGCTTGCCACGAAGCTCCGGCTGGTCTCGCTGCTCTACAGCCGCGAAAAACTGGTCCATGTCCACATGGATGACCTTGACCTTCGGTCGAGCCTGCTCACGCTCTGCAAAGTTCAAATCATTTTGACTTTGTTCTCGCTTAATCGCAGTCTTCATAAGCCCATTCTTAACCTATTCCGCTTCGATGTTGATCTTGGGTATGCGTCCGTCTTTCATACGCTTAAACTCGCGGAAAGCGGTGGTGCGACGGAAACCATTTCCGCCAGAGGGGATGCCGTCGTGATAGAAGAGGTATGACTTGCCCTTGAAGTCGATGGTGCCGCCGTGGATGGTAAAAGAGCCGGGCGACTCGTCGGTGATACGGCCTTCGTAATGCCACGGGCCGTGGATGCTCTTTGCCGTCGAGTAGGCCCAATGCTCAGGCACGCCACCTGCGGCATACTCCAAGAAGTAGGTATCGCCAATCTTATAGATCCACGGGGCTTCCTCAAAGCCGGTCTTCATCACCCGCTTGTGCAACTGGTAGTCCATCTTCAAACATTTTGGCCCGAATTGTGCCTCGTCGTCCAGCATGGGGCGCATATCGCAGATGCCGTTGTTGGCGAAGCTCTTGTCGATGCTGATCATGTCTTCGTTCAACTTCGCATACCAGCAACCGTTGTTACCCCAAAATAGCCATGCTTGTCCGTCGTCGTCGATAAACACCGTGGGGTCGATGAAGCCCCAATCACCCGGGATGAGCGGCTTGCCGATGGGGTCAGTCCAAGGCCCTTCAGGACGGTCGGCTACGGCTACGCCAATTCCGTGCAAGTGCTTGGTGGTGTCCTCTGCGGCCACATACCAGTACCACTTGCCGTTGCGCTCGATGGCCTGCGAGGCCCAGGCATTGTCGCCTTGCTTGGCCCACTTGAAGTTGGCGGTGGTCAATACGATACCGTAATCTGTCCAATGCTCCATGTCGGTAGTGGAAAACAGTTGCCAGTCGGGCATACGGAAATAAGTTGCCGTATCCAGGTCGTGACCTGTGAACACATAGAGGCGATCGCCCGATACCACAGGAGCCGGGTCGGGGTTGTACATGCGGTTGTTCACGCGCTTTTGCGCTTGCAATGTAATGGCCAACAACAAGGTGAAGGCTACGAAGATGGTTCTTTTCATATTAATATGCTTTTTTCACTAAAGAGGCTCTTTTCTTTTCTAAAGTGCCACCTATTTTTCAAAGAGTGCCACCTATTTCTCAAAAAGTGCCACCTGTTCCACGAAGAGTGGCACTTATTCAACGAAGAGTGGCACCTATTCCGCAGAATGGGGCATAGGGGCAGGTGGTGCAGCGGGTGCGGTCGTCGGTGGGGACGAAGGCGATGGCCGGGTTGAAAATATCCTCAATCTTCTCACTCAGTAACGCGACGAATCGATCGCCATCGGGGGTGTTCATGTCCCTGATGGGCTCCTGGCCGAAACGCAGGATGGGGTCGTAGTCCTTCACGCCGGCGTGCTGGATGAAGAGCAGGGCGGGAGCGACTTCCGGGTACGGGGCTTCACTCCTAATTGATAATTGGTAATTCTTGCCTTGCAAGCGACCATAGGTCGAGCGGATAATTGATAATGGATTTTTGGCGACCAGGCGGGCGTAGAGAAGTGCCTGCAGGTAGTAGTCGTTGTGGTTGCGCAGCTGGTCGGGGTTGAAGATGTCGTCGACGCTTTTTAGGGGCGTCAGTCGCCGTGCGCCGGTCTTGTAGTCGACGACGCGTATCAGCTCGTCGCCGTTCTCGTCGGTTATCATGTCGAGACGGTCGATGCGTCCGCCGAGGGTGGTGTCGATGCCGAGCGAGTGGATGGTGTAGGGCACGACGACGTCCTTCTCCAGTCCGAGGATGGTGAACGGCGTGAGCTGACGGTCGAGGGTGAGCAGCTGGCGCAGGTACTCGATGATGACCTTGCGTGAGATGAGCTGCAGACCGTTGAGAGCTTGGCTCTTAATGGATAATGGATAATGGATAATTGATGATTGGGGGGCGGCAAAGAGGTTCTTCTGGAAGGCGGCGTCGACAGCGCGCTCGATGTCGATTCGCTCCTTGAGGACGGCGTCGATGTCGGAGGCGAGGATGGTCGGGCTCTTCTGCATCATCTTCTCGTAGAGCAGCTGGGCGGCATCGTGGAAGATGTTACCGAAGACGCGGTTGTCGATGACGTCCTCGTCGTTGTCGTCAGGCTCGCGCAGTCCCTCGACGTAGTTGTAGTAGAACTGCAGGGGACAGCGCTGGTAGCGGTTGATGGCGGTGGGGGTGAGAAGGGGGGAGTGGGACTGCGTCCCAAGTTGAGAACTGAGAGGTGAGAGGTGAGAGGGGTGGGACGGAGTCCCGAGGTCGGTGGCGAAGCGGCGGCGGAGGGCGTCTAGGACGGCGGGAGTCTTGTCGATGGGACGCGGCTGGAGACTGTCGACGTGCTGGCCACCTTGGAGTGTCTGCTGACGGATGGGGGTGGTGCTCTCGATGAGGAGCTGTAGCATGAAGCGCGACATCTCGCCGGTATGGCCGTCGGTGGTGGCGTTGTTGTAGCAGAGGGTGACATCGTGGGCACGGCTCAGCAGATGGCGGAAGTAGTGCTGGTAGATGGCTACCTTGTTGTCGACGGTGGTCAGTCCGAAGGCCTTGCGGATGCTGTAGGGAATGAATGATGCGTCGTTGACGCCGCGTGGCATGTTGCCCTCGTTGGTGGAGAGCAGCAGGACGTGGTCGAAGTCGAGGTTGCGTGTCTCGAGGACGCCCATGATCTGGAGGCCTACGGCGGGCTCGCCGTGGAAGGGGACGGAGGTCTGCTGGACGAGCTGGGCGACGAGGCGCTGTAGGGTGTTGGTCTCTACGTCGAGGTCGCTGCTCTCTACGAGGGCAACGAGGCGGTTCAGGAGGGTGTAGGCGCGGAAGATGGCTTCGGCGGTGAAAGCGTCGGGCTGTTGCGGGGCTTTGCTCCTGATGGATAATGGAAGGGTGGCAACGAGGGAGGCGATGTGGGCGAGGAGCTCGCGGTTGAAACCGCGGGAGTCCGGGCGGAAGAGGAGCTGATCCTGGTCGAGATACTGGGCGTAGGGATGGCGGAGCAGAGCCCTGACGTAGCGGGGACGGAAGCGGTGGCGCTTGCTGTCGTAGCCAAGGGTGTGGAGTGTCAGAAGCTGCTGTATGAACGAGGCAATGGGTGCCTGTTGCAAGGGGTAGCCGGTGGTGACGTTGACGTGCTCCACCTCTGGCGGCAGACAATGGATGACGGTGCCGAGGAGTGCCTCGTCGCAGAGGACGATGGCGGTTCGGCGGCCGTCGGCGATGCGGTTGCCATCGCGCAGCCATTGTGTGGCGTAGCGTGCCTGGATATTTTCAGTCGGTGCGGCGACGAAGGTGATCTCCCGCGGGGCTATGTGCTCGTTGTCGCTGTAGACGTCGGCCTTTCCCTGACGTCGGAGGTTGGCAATGAGCCGCTGCTCCACCTGCTGCATGAGGTTGAAACCGACGAAGAGGTAGCGGTCGTGCTCGAACGTCAGGCTCTCGTCCTCGGCCACCTGGCGGTAGAGTGCGCCCTCGTAGGCCAGTCCCTGCTGCCGCAGGTGGTCGTTGTACTCCTGATAGATGGCTCCCATGTTGGACCACAGGCGAAGGAACCGCTCCTTGAGTTCGCTGTTCTGATTGTCGCTGAAGTTGGCGAAGAATTTGCGGAGGATGGCGCGTTGCTCGTCTGTGAGGTAGCTGGTATCGTCGAGTTCGTGGATGTCGCGCAGATTGGTAAACACCTGCTTAGGCGGCGCCATGTTCTTGTCGATGTCGTCGAAGTCGGTCAGCAGCAGCTGCCCCCAGCCGTAGAAGTGGTCGAGCGTCTCGTCGTAGCCCGTGACACGTGTATAGACGCGGTGTAGGTCGCAGACAAGCTTGATGTTGTCGGCCACCTGCAGGGCGCTGTGGCGACGGAAAAGCTCGCTGATGGTGATATAGGATGGCGACCAGATGGGACGTCCGGCGAGCCGTGCCAGCGCATCGTTAAGGAAGAGCGAGGCGCGCTTGTTGGGGAAGACGACGGCGATACGCGAGAGGTCGTTGCCGTACTTCTGCAGGATATCCTGGGCGATATGTTCGAGGAAGGTTGTCATGGGGGGGATGGGTCTAATGAGACTGATGGGACTAATAGGACTAATGGGAGTTATTTGTGACTTCGACGATGCGGTTAGCGTAGACAAACCAGAGGTAGCCGCTGACATGGCTATGGCCCATCTGCCGGAGTAGCTGCATATATTCGCGCACCTGGTCGTGGTACTCGGGATGCTCGCCGCCGAACTTGAAGTCTACGACAATCCACTCACGGCCATCGGTCATCACGCGGTCAGGCCGTCGCTCGACCACCTCGCCGTCGACGACGTTGAGGATCGTACACTCGTTGAAGAGCGTCCAGCGGTCGCTGAACCACGAGGCCACCTTCGGGTGTTCCAGTCGGCGGCGCAGCATCTCGGTAATGCGTTCCATAGTAACATCCTTGTTGTAGATCACGCCGTCGAGCTGTAGGCGTTGCAGGGCAGCGTCGACGTCGGCGGTGGTGCGGATGGTTGAAAAGATGTTGTGGAGCACGCTGCCCAGCTGGATGTAGCTGGTTTGTCCCTGCTCGTCGTCGCCGTCGACGAAGTTGCGGCTCTGGTTGCTCTGACGGAAGGCTACGCGGCTGTCGAAGGACTGTACGCTGACGTGGCAAGGCGTGGGGGACTGGAGGAAGGGGTTCCGGGTCTTATGAGACTCATCGGTCTCATGGGACTCATGGGACTTATAGGTCCCATACTCGTAGTGGAGGGTGGCCTCGGCGTCGGCTTCGCCGCTGAGGGTGCCCTCGATGGTGGGAAGAACCGCTTCGATGACGGCCGAACGCGACGACTTGGCGCCGCGCTTGCCGATGACGTAAAGACGCTGGGCGGCACGGGTGAAGGCGACGTAGAGCAGGTTCAGGTTGTCGACGACGTTCTGCAGGTGCTCATGGCAGTAGTCGGCCTCGTAGATGGTTCCCGTCATACCCTTCTGACTGTAGTCGACTGGAACGATGGGCAGGTCGCTGAACGGCGCCTCCGTGGGGCGGCACCAGAGGACGTTGCCGCTTTGCTTCTCGAGTTGCCAGTCGCAGAAGGGACAGATGACATTCTCGAACTCCAGACCCTTGGACTTGTGGATGCTGATGAGGCGTATACCGCTGAGCTCGTCGCTCTGGATGGTCTTGGCGCAGAGGTTCTCGTCCCACTCGTGGAGGAAACTGTCGATGTCGGTACCGTAGTCGGCGGTGAAGTCGGCCAGCTGGTCGTAGAACGCGCAGACATAGGCACTCTGGTCGTCGAAACGGTTCAGTCCGAAGTGTATGAAGAGCTGTTCCACAAGTTCGTAGAGCGGCAGGCGCCGCAGGGCTTCGGTATCGTCGGGCAGACTGCCGCCAGCCATTTTCTCGAGGTACGCCCGTGCCAGGTTGTCGTCGGGACGGACGAGCAGGCGCAGGGCGTTGACAATGACGTTGACCGACGTCGAGGCATCCAGCCGGAATGCTTCGTCGCTGACGATGCTGACCTCGCTGGGCATCTGCTCGGCAAAGTAGTTGGCAATAATCGGTATAAGACTATTGGTACGCACGAGGATGGCGATGTGACTCTGGCTGATGCCGTCGTCCAGCAGCTGGCGGACGGTGTCGGCCATCAGGCTGAGCGTCGTCTCCTGATAGTCGTTGGCGGGCAACAGGTCGATGCTGACGTAGCCGCTATCGTCTCGGCGCTCGGGAATCAGCTGTTCGACACCGTCGTAGGCGCGTCGCAACTGTTCCGCCTCAGGCATGTCCTGCAGCTGGTTGTACTCCCACCGGGCGGCCTCGCGGAAGAAGGCGTTGTTGAAGGCGATGACGCGTCGCGACGAGCGGTGGTTGGTGTCAAGGGGCTTCTCCGTCAGCGTGCCCTCCGGGAACTGGCTGCGGATGTCGTTAAGCAGTCGCCAGTCGCCGCTACGCCAGCGGTAGATGCTCTGCTTGACGTCGCCGACGATGAGGTTCTGGCTACCCTCGTGGCTCATCGTCTCCTGCAGCAGCACGCGGAAATTCTGCCATTGTACCGTCGAGGTGTCCTGGAACTCGTCGATCATGATGTGCTCCAGCTGTGTGCCAATCTTCTCGAAGATGAAGGGCGAGTCGCTGTCGCTGATGAGGGCATGGAGCAACTGCTGGGTGTCGCTGAGTAGGAAACGGTTGGCCTCCTGGTTCAACTGGCGCACCTTCGTCTCGATGTTGTCGAGCAGACGCAGCTGATTGAGGTGACGCAGGGTGAGCTCTGCACTCTGGTAGAGCCGCCATTGGCGTGACCGCTCCTCGACGGCAATGTGCAGCAGTCCGCACAGCCGGCTGTCGGCCAGGGCGTGTATCTCGTCGCGACGCTGATGGGTCTTGGCGTACCACTTCGACGGGTCGCCGAGACATTTCAAGACCGTCTCGTTCACGATGGATGGGTCGAAGGTGCCGTTCTGCAGTTTCAGGAAGAAACTGGCGATGCCGCGTCGCTTGTTCGAGAGGTCGTCGATGTCGAAGCCATCAGCCCTCAGCGTGTCGAAGAACTCGTCGCCGAGGTCCTTCATGCGCTTCGCAGCGGAGTCGCGCAGTTCGCGGAGCGTCTTCGTGTAGGCATCGAAGAACCCCTTCTCCGTGAGCCGCTGGTTAAGCACCTTGCTCTCGGTCTTGTAGAAGTCGCGGAAGATGGTGCGCCCGAACTGCTTGATCTGTCCGATGACGTTCCACGAGCGGTCTTCGCTGATGTTCTCCAGGATGTACCTCATCAGCCATACGAGCATGGCGTCCGTCGTCTGGAGGTCTTCTATGAGCTGGTCTACGGCCAGTTCCTCTACCTGCACGTCGTTCAGTCCGATGCGGAGGTTTGCCGTCAGGTCGAGCTCATGAGCGAGGTTACGCAGCACGCTCTGGAAGAACGTGTCGATGGTCTCTACGCGGAAGTAGTTGTAGTTGTGGAGGAGGTTGGCCAGCGCCTCACCGGCCTGTCGGCTGACGAATGTGGGCTCTGCCTGTAGCTCGTCACAGACGCAGTCCATGTAGGTCTTGGAGTCGGGCAGCTGTTTCCACAGTCCGTAGAGCTGGCTCAGTATGCGCATCTTCATTTCCTCGGTCGCCTTGTTGGTGAAGGTAACGGCCAGGATGTTATGATAGGACTGCGGATTGCGTACGACGAGTTTGATGTACTCGATGGCCAGCCGGAATGTCTTGCCGCTGCCCGCCGACGCCTTGTATACGGTGAGTGGAGTGTTTACCATCGTTGGAAGAGCTCAAAGGTGAATTTACATTCAAAGTTACGGAACTCGGCATTGAGGAAGTTGGTGAACAGCCCGATGGTGAAGAAACGGGTGGTGAACCCATAGCCCAGTTCATAGTAGGGACGGGTATGCTCGATGCTTAGCGCGCTGAGATAGAACCGCTCGCGCTCCAGGAAATGGCCGCCGGGGAGGAAGGAAAGCAGCACCAAGGGAGACTCATACGAGAAGTTGGCGCGGGCGTAATACCTGGAGTCGTTGTACCATCGACTGTTCAGCAGCTGGAAGTTACCCGTCCAGTCATCGTCCCAGCCTTCGGGGAGGTTGTTGTCGCGGAAGTTGGCATAGTCGACGAAGGAGTTCCCATGCTTACGGGAGTAGAAACCGCCGCCAATGCGCATATTCAGCTTGCGCAAGGTGTGGAAACTGTACTTCATCGACCCGTCGAACTCCCAGCGTTCGTAGTCGATGTTGGAGCGGTTGACGCCCTTGATGCCGCGTTCGTAGTCGGCGGTGAAGACCGGGCCGCGCTTCCAGGGCCTGAACTTCAGCGACAGCACGGGTGCAAAGCTGCGGTACTCCGTGGGTTTCCCGAAACTCCTCAGACTGGCCGGTTCGTAGGCTTCACGGAGGTGGTAGGTGAAACCTCCCTCAATGTCAATCCAGTCGAAGGCCATGATATTGTTGGTGACACGCAGGTAGTTGTCGTTGAAGGTGCCAAGGGTCTTGCTCGACAAGTCCACGCTGTCGCCCTGTTCCTGACGTATCTCGTCGACAATGGTGGCGTGACTCGTGCGGTTGCCGTTACCATAGACCACCTCGATGTAGCCGTCGCGCTTGGGGTTGTAGTTGAAGCGCAGGGGGAGTGTGTAGTAGAACTTCTTGAACTTGAAGTTGTAACCGAGTGTAGGCCGGAACTCAAAATAGCGGTGGGCGTTGAAGTGGTAGTCGGCCTTCATCTTGATCTTGTAGGCCAGGCCGTAGCGGTTACTGTAGCTCAGGTACTGAGGACTGAGGAGCGGATAGATGCGCATCGACGCGTTCTCCGAGTGTGCGCGGATATTTCCCACGAGGTTCTCGCCGATGACGTCGAGGACGTTAAGCATGACATTCTTCTTTTTCTTGACAGGCTGCAGAGAGTCGGGCAGCGCGGGCTTTTTCGGATGCAGGGAGTCGTAGCGGTGGTAGATGGCTTCCTCGGTGTCTATCAGACTGAACGGCCGCAGGGAGTCGAGCAGGGCGCGGTCGTGAACGTTGTGCAGGCTGTCGGGCAGGCTTACGGGACAGTCGTAGGCCGCCTCGAAATAGACGAAGATCTTGTTGCCCATGAAGTGAAACTGCGCTTTCGTAAAGCAGAGGTCGGGAAGGAACGTGTTGATGCCTTCGTTGCCCATGATTACCTCGGTGTTGAAGAAGATGCCGTCGTAGTCGCCCGTCAGTTCGGCTTGAATGACGCGTCCGGTATTGTAATTGACGTAAGCCATGCCGCTGATGAGCTGGGTGTTGCGACGATGTCGCGGCCGGAAGGTGATGACCGCAAAGCCGTTCTCCAGGTTGTTGAATGTATAGTGGTAGTAGCGGCGGTTGTTCTCATGGAAGGGCGACAAGGTGTGGTCGGCATAGATGGTGGGCGCATAGATGTTGGGCGTGAGGAACTCCAGGGCGGGCGACATCGCCTTGCGATAGTGCGGCACCGTCCCCCAGACCAGCTGCTGGTGATTCTCGTACTCGTTGAACGTCTTGTATTTTAGCTTGCTGTACGACTCCATCAGCAGCTGCTTTCCGCCTCTTGCCAGCGGATACATGGTCGGGATGAGCCATAGAGTAGGGTTGCGTCTCTTGATATCGTAGCGGAATTTCATGTAGACATTACGCTCTACGCCGGCAATATCCTCGTGGGCTATCTTTTCAGGAAAGTGGTAGATGCGCTCCAGCAGCAACGAGTCCTCGGACGTCGCTGCTGACAACGAAAAGGGCATCCTTGTGAGGATGCCCAGTAGGATGAATATCTTAAAAGCGCATTTCACGACCCCAAAAGTACAAATAATTCTTGAAGTCGCAAAATTTTTAGCCTAAATACTTCATCAGAATTTTTGCATTGCCGCTGTCACGCAGCTTGGCGATGCTCTTTTCGCGTATCTGGCGTACACGCTCACGTGTCAGACCCAGCTGGTCGCCAATCTCTTCGAGACCTTTCTCGTGGCAGCCGATGCCGAAGCACTCGCGGATGATGGTAATCTCGCGCTCCTTCAGAACCTTGTTCAGGACGCTGTTCAGCTCCTGGGCCATCGACTCGTGGTCCACATGGCGGTCGGTACGGGAGTCGTCGCCGCTGGCCATGACGTCAAGCATACAGTTGTCCTCGCCGTCCTGGAAGGGGGCGTCGATGCTGACATGGTGGCCGTCGGCCATCATGGACTGTCCAATCTTCTCCTCGTCAATCTGCGTGGCTTCAGCCAGCTCGCTGACCGACGGGTGGCGCTGATGCTCCTGCTCGAACTTGTTGATCTCGTGGCTAATCTTATTCAGCGATCCAACCTGATTCAGGGGCAGGCGCACGATACGGCTCTGCTCGGCAATAGCCTGGAGGATGGACTGGCGTATCCACCACACGGCATAGGAGATGAACTTGAAACCGCGTGTCTCATCAAACTTCTGGGCAGCCTTGATCAGGCCGATGTTACCCTCGTCGATGAGGTCGGTGAGCGTCAGACCCTGATGCTGGTACTGCTTGGCCACGGAAACGACGAAACGCAGATTGGCAGTCACAAGCTTGTCCTTGGCACGTTCGCCCTCTGGGCCACCCTTTCGGATTTTCTGTGCCAATTCTATTTCCTCATCAATACTGATTAGGGGTGCGCGACCAATTTCTACCAGATACTTGTCCAAAGCCTCACTCGAACGGTTGGTGATGCTCTTCTGAATCTTTAATTGTCTCATCTAAAAAATTAAAATCTTTCGTTAACTAATTGACCGTCAGACGTCTATGTGTAAAATTATCCTTAAAGCGGCGCAAAGTTACGAAAAATTTCGGTTCGTTGTTCAAATTTTAACAATTATTTTAATTTTTCTTGCAAATATCTTCCCGTTATGCTCTCTTTGCAACGTGCCACCTCTTCCGGTGTTCCTGCACAAACGAGGGCGCCTCCCTTGTCTCCGCCGTCTGGTCCGAGGTCTATGACATGGTCGGCACATTTGATGATGTCAAGGTTGTGCTCGATGATGACGATGGTGTGTCCTCGTTCTATCAACGCATTGAACGAAGCTAGCAGTCGTTGGATGTCGTGGAAGTGCAGGCCCGTCGTCGGCTCGTCGAAGATGAACATCGTGGGCTCCTGGCGCTCCTGCCCGATGAAGTAGGCCAGTTTTACACGCTGGTTCTCACCACCGGAGAGCGTGGAGGAGCTCTGTCCGAGACGAATGTACCCTAGTCCGACGTCTTTCAATGGCTGTAGGCGGCTGACGATGGTCTTCTGGTTGTACGTCCCGAAGAACTCGATGGCCTCGGCGATGGTCATGTTGAGGATATCGTTGATGTTCTTGCCTTCGTACCTGACGTCGAGGATGGCGTTCTTGAAGCGTTGGCCGTGGCAAGCTTCGCAAACCAGTTCAAGGTCGGCCATGAACTGCATCTCGACCGTGATGGTGCCGGCACCCTTACAGTCGTCGCATCGTCCGCCGTCGGCGTTGAAGGAGAAGTATTGCGAGGTGAATCCCATCTGTTGTGACAGGGGCTGTTCGGCAAACAGGTCACGGATGGCGTCGTAGGCCTTAACATAGGTTGCAGGGTTTGAGCGTGTCGACTTTCCGATAGGATTCTGGTCGACGAACTCCACGCGTTTCACGGCATTGATGTCGCCTCCCATTCCCATGTATTCGCCCGGTGCGTCGCAGACGTCTCCTAAGTGGCGTTTCAGGGCGGGGTAGAGGATGCTTTTGATGAGTGTCGACTTACCGCTGCCGCTGACGCCGGTGACGACGGTCATGACGTTGAGGGGTATCTTGACGTCTATGCCGCGGAGGTTGTTGGCGCGTGCACCTTTTATATCTATGCTATTGTTCCACGGGCGTCTCGATGACGGTACAGGAATGGTCTCTGCATGGAGCAGGTATTTCACGGTATGGCTCTTGGGGTATTTCTCCAGCGCCTGATCGTTGATGTCATCGGCTTTTCCCTTGAAAACAATCTCGCCGCCAAGTCGGCCGGCATCCGGTCCGACGTCGATGAGGTAGTCGGCAGCCCGCATGATTTCCTCGTCGTGCTCCACGACAACGACCGTGTTGCCCAAATCCTGCAGGTCCTTCAGTACGTTGATGAGTCTGTCGGTATCGCGGGAGTGGAGTCCAATCGACGGCTCGTCGAGGATGTATAGTGAGCCTACGAGGCTGCTTCCCAGCGATGTGCAGAGATTGATACGCTGGCTCTCGCCGCCCGACAGCGTATTCGAGAGACGGTTGAGCGTCAGGTATCCAAGTCCCACATTCAGAAGGAATTGCAGACGGCTCTTAATCTCCGTCAGCAACCGCTTTCCTACTTCGCCATCATGCTCTGAGAGCTGTAGCTGGTCAAACCATTCCTTGAGTCGGACGACGGGCATCTGGACGAGGTCGGTGATGCTTCGTCCACCTATTTTAACGTATTCAGCTTCCGGCTTCAGACGGGTGCCGTGACAGACGGGACAGTTGGTCTTGCCGCGGTAGCGGGCCAGCATGACGCGGTACTGTATCTTGTATTGGTTCTCCCTGACCATCTGGAAGAACTGGTCGATGCAGGGCTTCTCCTTCTTCCCGCGGTCGGAAGGCAGTCCGTGCCACAGCCAGTCTTTCTGCTGTTGCGTCAGGTTCATGTAGGGCTCGAAGATGGGGAAGTCATCATTAGAGGCATACCGGATGAACCATTGCTGCCACTCCTTCATCTTCTCGCCGTGCCAGCAGACGACACAGCCCTCGTAGACGGAGAGTGTGGTGTTGGGGATAACCAAGTGTTCGTCGATGCCGATAATCTTTCCAAAGCCCTGGCACTCGGGACAGGCGCCGATGGGCGAGTTGAAGGAGAACATCTGGTCGGTAGGCTCCTCGAACGTCATGCCGTCGGCCTCGAAGCGCATAGAGAAGTCGTAGCTGATGTTCGATGGCAGGAACATGAGGCGACACTCGCCGTGCCCTTCGTAGAAGGCAGTCTCCGTGGAGTCCACCAGTCGGGCGATGACGTCCTTCGCATCATCGACGGACAGGCGGTCGATGACGAGGTAGATAGAGCCGTTGGTCTCATCAGCATCGGCCAGATAGTCCTCAATCCTCAGGAAGTCGCCATTGACAAAGATGCGCACATAGCCTTCCTGGATATAGGCCTTCAGCTGCTGCTGTATGGTGCGTCCCTCGGGAACGTGTATGGGTGCCAGCACCACGAACTTGGTACCTTTCTGGTACTGGAGCATCTGCTGTACGACGTCCTCGGTAGAGTGCTTCTTCACCTCCTGTCCGCTGACGGGCGAGAAGGTGTGACCGATGCGTGCGTAGAGCAGTCGCAGGTATTCGTATATCTCGGTAGTGGTGCCGACGGTAGAGCGCGGGTTGCGCGAGATGACTTTCTGCTCGATGGCAATGGCGGGCGGTATGCCGCGGATGAAGTCGCACTCGGGCTTGTTCATGCGGCCGAGGAACTGTCGGGCATAGCTCGAGAGGCTCTCGACATAGCGCCGCTGGCCTTCGGCATATAGTGTGTCGAAGGCCAGGGACGATTTGCCGCTGCCGCTGACGCCGGCAATGACGACAAACTTGTTACGCGGAATCTTGACGCTGACGTTCTTAAGGTTGTTTACCCGAGCGCCTTTGATTTCGATGCTGTCGGTCATAAGTTATTTCTTCCGCAGGGCGGCGATGGACTCTTTCAGCGAGGCAATCTTCTCCTCGGAGTCGCTCTGCTTCTTGCGCTCCATGGCGACGACGGCCTCGGGGGCGTTCTGTACAAAGCGCTCGTTCGAGAGCTTCTTCATGATACCAGCCAGGAACCCTTCGAGGTGCTGCAGTTGAGCCTCCATCTTCTTGATCTCGGCCTCGACGTCAATCAGGTTGCCGAGGGGAACGGCGAACTCGTCGGTGCCCACCATGAAGGTGGATGCTGTGGCGTCCTTCTCAGCAACGACGGTGATGGCGCTGAGGTTGGCCATCTTGACAATAGCGGCGTTGAAGGCCTCGTAGTCGTTCTGGCCGACGGCCTGCAGCTCGAGCTGCTCCTTCGGTGCGATGTTCTTCGAAGAGCGGACGGTACGGACGCCGGAGACAATCTGCTTGACCTGCTCGAAGTCTGCGAGGAGCTTCTCGTCCTCAGCAGCTAAACCGCTGAGCTCGAGCTTGGCGCGCATGATGCTCTCGCCGTCCTGACGGTCGTAGAGATGCTGCCACAGCTCCTCGGTGATGAACGGCATAAATGGATGGAGCATCTTCAGCAGAATCTCAAAGAACTCGAGGGTCTTGTCGTAGGTGACCTTGTCGATGGGCTGTGCCTCGCCGTTGATGTAGGCGGGCTTCACCATTTCCAGATACCAGCTGGAGAACTCGTCCCAGAAGAGCTTGTAGACGGCCATGAGTGCCTCGGAGATACGGTACTTCTTGAAGAGGTCGTCGACCTCGGCGTTCGTCTGGCGCAGCTTGGCCTCGAACCACGAGGTGGCAATCTTACCGGCCTCGGACTGCTCGATGTTAGCCACCTTCCAGCCCTTGACCAGACGGAAGGCGTTCCAGATCTTGTTGTTGAAGTTACGGCCTTGCTCGCAGAGCGCCTCGTCGAAGAGGATGTCGTTTCCGGCAGGTGCTGAGAGCATCATGCCCATGCGGACACCGTCAGCGCCGAACTTCTCGATGAGCTCGATGGGGTCGGGGCTGTTGCCGAGTGACTTCGACATCTTGCGGCCGAGCTTGTCGCGGACGATACCCGTGAAATAGACGTTCTTGAAGGGCATGTCGCCGATGTACTCGTAGCCGGCCATAATCATGCGTGCCACCCAGAAGAAGATGATGTCCGGGCCGGTCACGAGGTCTGAGGTGGGGTAGTAGTACTTGATCTCCTCGTTGCCGGGGTTGTTGATGCCGTCGAAGAGCGAGATGGGCCACAGCCATGACGAGAACCAGGTGTCGAGGGCGTCCTCGTCCTGACGGAGGTCGGTGAGCTGCAGGTTGTTGTTGCCGCTTTCCTTGCGGGCCAGCTCGAGGGCTTTCTCCGCTGTCTCGGCGACGACGAACTTCTCCTCGGCGGCGGAATCGCTGAGCGTACCGGGCGTGGGATAATAGTATGCCGGTATGCGGTGTCCCCACCACAGCTGGCGCGAGATACACCAGTCCTGGATGTTCTCCAGCCAGTTCTTGTAAGTGTTCTTGTATTTCGCGGGGTAGAACTTCAGCTCGTCGTTCATGACGGGCGGCAGGGCGATGTCTGCGAAGTGCTTCATCGAGAGGAACCACTGCATGGAGAGTCGCGGCTCGATGGCGGTATCGGGGTTACGCTCGGAGTAGCCCACCTTGTTCGTATAGTCCTCGACCTTCTCCATCAGTCCGGCCTCGTGGAGGTCGATGGCAATCTGTCGGCGGCAGTCCATGCGGTCCATGCCGACGTAGAGTGTCGACTGGTTGCTGATGGTACCGTCGGGGTTGAAGATATCGATGGTCTCCAGGTTGTGGGTCTTGCCCAGCATGTAGTCGTTGGTGTCGTGGGCGGGTGTTACCTTCAGACAGCCCGTACCGAACTCGATGTCGACATAGCGGTCCTCAATGACGGGGATAACGCGGTTTACCAGAGGTACGATGACCTTGCGGTCCTTGAGCCACTGGTTTTTCGGGTCCTTGGGGTTGATACACATGGCGGTATCACCCATGATGGTCTCGGGGCGGGTGGTGGCGACGACGGCGTAGTAGCCGCGTTCGTCCTTGTGAATGATGTTGCCCTCGGCCTCGTTTGTTGCGATACCATCGCAACATACTGAACCGTCTTCGTTGGCAACATAGTACTTCAGGTGGTACAGGTGGCTCTGCTCCTCTTTATATACAACCTCCTCGGTCGACAGGGCGGTGAGGGCTTTCGGGTCCCAGTTCACCATGCGCAGGCCGCGGTAGATGAGTCCCTTGTTATAGAGGTCGACGAAGACCTTGATGACGCTCTCGGAGCGCTTCTCGTCCATGGTGAACGCCGTGCGGTCCCAGTCGCACGAGGCACCCAGACGGCGCAGCTGCTTCAGGATGATGCCGCCGTGCTCGTGTGTCCAGTCCCATGCGTGGCTGAGGAACTGCTCGCGGTTCAGGTCGTGCTTCTTGATGCCCTGCTCGGCGAGTTTCTTCACCACCTTTGCCTCGGTGGCGATGGAGGCGTGGTCGGTGCCCGGTACCCAGAGGGCGTTCTTGCCCTCCATGCGAGCGCGACGCACGAGGATGTCCTGAATCGTGTTGTTCAGCATGTGTCCCATGTGGAGCACACCCGTCACGTTGGGCGGGGGTATGACGATGGTGTATGGCTCGCGGCCATCGGGTTTGCTACTGAAGAGTTTGTTGTCCAGCCAGTACTGGTACCATTTGCCTTCGACCTCTTTCGGGTCGTATTTGCTTGCTATTTCCATATGCCTTCTGTTAAAACGGGTGCAAAGTTACTGAAAATTTTTTTTATTTCGCTTGAAAAGTTCAACTTTTCTACAGAAAGGTGACAAGTTTTTGCCAAAAAGTTGGCAGAATGGAAAATAATGCGTAACTTTGCCGCTGCAAAACGACAAGAAAATGCATACAAGAGATGAAAAGATGGCGGCGTTCGGCCGTCTGCTCGATGTGATGGACCGCCTGCGTGCCGAGTGTCCGTGGGACCGTAAGCAGACGAACGAGAGCCTGCGTCCGAACACCATCGAGGAGACCTATGAGCTGTGCGACGCTCTGATTCGTGATGACCAGCAGGAAATCTGCAAGGAGTTGGGCGACGTGCTGTTGCACGTGGTCTTCTATGGGAAAATAGGTGAGGAGAAGCAGCAGTTCGATATTGCCGATGTTTGTAACCGTCTGTGCGACAAGTTGATATTCCGTCACCCCCATGTCTACGGCGACGCTGTGGCCAAGGATGCCGAGGCCGTGCTGGAGAGCTGGGAACAGATTAAGCTGAAGGAGAAGGACGGCAACAAGACCGTCCTGTCTGGGGTGCCGCAGGCGCTGCCGTCGCTCATCAAGGCATATCGTGTCCAGGACAAGGCCCGCAACGTGGGCTTCGACTGGGAGGACAAGCAGGATGTCTGGGCAAAGGTGCGCGAGGAACTCGACGAGTTGGAGGCTGAGCTGAAGCGTGAGGACCGTCAGCGTTCCACCGAGGAGCTTGGCGACTTCCTGTTCTCCGTCATCAACGCTGCACGCCTGTACAAGCTGAACCCCGACAATGCGCTCGAGCTGACGAACCAGAAGTTCATCCGCCGTTTCAACTACATTGAGCAACACTCCATCCGTGCCGGCCGTCCGCTGAAGGACATGACGCTGGCCGAGATGGACGCCTTGTGGAACGAGGCGAAACAACTGGAAAAAGAATAATCGAAATATACTGTTATGAAGAACGTAAAATCATTGTCGTTACTATTGACGACCTTTGCCATGCTGGCGCTCGCTGGCTGTGGCGGCGGAAAGAAGGCGCCTCAGGAGGCTGTCGACGAGGACGCACAGCCGGCCCGTGTGTTCCTGAACGAGGACAGCACCCTCTACGGCCTCTGCGGCGAGGGCTCTGCCATGAACACACTCCAGCTGATCACCGATACCGGCGACACGCTGAACCTCAGCCTTATCGACGCCCAGGAGCAGAACCACGTCCTTGGCGGTTATAACGTCGGCGACCGCATGGCCGTGCTGACCGACAAGGAGCGCACCAAGGCGACTCTCGTCATCAACGAGAGCACCCTGCTGGGTAACTGGGTGATGCCCAACCCCCTCGACGGTTCCGACGAGACGGGCATCAGCATCCGCGAGGGAGGCGTGGCCGAGAGCATCGAGCAGTCGGTCATCATCTACCGCACGTGGCGCATTAACAATGGTCTGCTTGAGATTGTCTCCACACGTGAGGGCGGCGTCGACGAGGAGGAGGTCAACCTTTACGAGATCCTCAGCCTCGGCAACGACTCGCTGGTCTACAAGACGGTGGGCAAGCCGCGCGAGGATGAGGAGACCTTCGAGTACTCCCGCCAGCAGATTCACGAGCACGTCGACAAGGTGAAGTTCGAGGAGTCGTCATTCAACGATTTCAAGATGTAAGGGGCTATGGAGCCTTTTCGCGTCCATATCCTTGGCTGTGGCAGCGCCCTTCCCACGCTGCGACACTATGCTTCGTCACAGCTTGTCGAGATTCGTGGCAAGCTGATGATGGTCGACTGCGGCGAGGGCACGCAGATGCAGCTGCGCCGCTGTCATGCTCGTTTCACGAAGCTCAGCCATGTCTTCATCTCTCACCTCCACGGCGACCATTGTTTTGGACTAATCGGCATGATCAGCACTTTCGGGCTTCTGGGGCGTACGGCAACGCTCCACGTCCACGGTCCCGAGGCGCTGGGCGATATGCTTCGCCAGCAGATACAGTTCTTCTGCCGCGACCTGGGCTACGAGGTGAAGTTCTATCCCGTCGACACCACCGTCCACCAGGTCATCTACGAAGACCGCTCCCTGACCGTCGAGAGCCTCCCGCTGTGTCACCGTCTGCCCACCTGCGGTTTCCTGTTCCGCGAGAAGCTGGCATTACCACATATCCGTCGCGAGATGATTGACTTCTACGGCATCCCGCAGTCGCAGATAAACAACATCAAGAATGGCGACGACTGGCTGACGGCCGACGGCGAGACCGTCCCCAACGACCGTCTCGTGACGCCCGCCGACGCCCCCCGCAGCTACGCCTATTGTAGCGACACCCGCTATATGCCCGAGCTCGTACCGCTGCTCGAAGGCGTGTCGACACTCTACCACGAGAGCACCTATGGCGACGATAACCGGCTCCTGGCCGAGAAGTACAACCACAGCACCGCCTCCGATGCTGCCCGTGTGGCCCGTGATGCCCATGTCCGTCAGCTTCTTTTGGGCCACTACAGCTCGCGCTACGATGACGAGCAAGTGTTGCTAAAAGAGGCCTCTGACATCTTCCCAAACACCCTTTTGTCGCAGGAAATGATGGTGATTGACGTCTGAATTGCATTTTTTTGCAAAAAAATTTGGAGGAACACATTTTTTTTCCTATATTTGCAGCTGAAAATGTAATGCATATGGCAAAAACGATACTCAGATACGCTTTCCCCCTCATGTTGACGATGGCCGTGCCCGTTGCCACCAGTGCTTCGGAGATGTATGCTCCCGAGCTGGCAGTAGAGCAGGCAGAGCCCGTCTTGACAGTCCAGAATTCCACCGTTACCGTTACCGGTGCCGCCGGTCAGACGCTCGAAGTGGTGTCGCTGACGGGAAAGTCTCTTCTGACGGTGCGTATCGACAGCCCGTCGCAGCGTATAGACCTTAACGTTCCTAAAGGGTGTTACATCATCAAGGTTGGCAAGGTAGTCAGAAAAGTGTCTATCCGCTGATAGTCCTCTTTCTGATGCTTGTGGCCGGGTGCGATGACAGTCGTCGGACGACTGTGGCCCACATGGCACTTGACGACTTTTCTCCCTGGCGAAACGACAGCTATGCTCTGAGTTCCTCACAGATTCGTGGGAACTTGGAGCATCTTTTGTCTCAAGACGCTGAAACCACTACCGCCGACCTCCGCACGAAGGACTATTACCGCAACGGCCAGCCACTGGTGTGGGTGAGCCGACAGGGTGTGGACCAGCGTGCCGACACCCTGCTGGCCGAGCTGCACCGCCGCATTACCGACATGGGCTTTACGGAACGCTCCTTCCGCGTGCCACAGATAGAAAGCGACTTGGAGCGGATGAGGAGCCTCGACTTCGACTCAGCCGCCAACAGCGCCAGCCGCGTGGCAGCACGCCTGGAGTACAACCTCACGAAGGCCTATCTGCGCTACGTCACTGGACAGCGCTTCGGGTTCACCAACCCCGTGCGGCTGTTGAACCGCCTCGATGCCCGCGAGACCGACAGCCTCGGACGCCCGCTGGGCTACCGTAACCTCTTCGACGTCGACATGGAACATCCTGGCAAGTACTACGAGTATGCCGCCCTGCGCAAGGTGCGCAACGACAGCCTCACGCAGTATCTGGCAGAGGTGCTGCCGAAGGACAAGGTTTACTTGGAGATGGAGGAGCGCCTGGCAACGGCCGACGGACAGCAGCGCACACGCCTGCTCGTCAACATGGACCGCCGCCGGTGGCGTGAGCATAACCCCGTGGGCTCAGCCGCGAAGTATGTCGTCGTCAACGTACCCGCCTACCACCTCTGGGGTGTCTCGCCCGACTCCATCATCGACATGCGTGCCGCCTGCGGAGCCCAGAAGACGAAGACGCCGCTGCTGACCAGCAAGATCACCCACATGGAGGTGAACCCCCAGTGGCTCATCCCGCAGAGCATCATCCAGAACGACATCGCACGGCATGCCGGTGATTCCGCCTACTTTGCACGCCATCGCTACTTCGTGGCCGACCGTAAGAGCGGACAGCGCATAGACCCGCGACACGTCAGCCGCAGCCAGCTCGCCAGCGGCAGCTACCGCGTAGGACAGGAGGGTGGGGCAGGCAACGCACTGGGACGCATCATCTTCCGCTTTCCGAACAACTTCTCGGTATTCCTGCACGACACCTCCAGCCCGGGCGTCTTCCAGCGCGATGACCGAGGCGTCAGCCACGGCTGTGTCCGCGTTCAGCGCCCCTTCGACCTCGCCCGCTTCCTCTTCAACGAGATGCCCGACGACTGGACGCTCGACAAGATGCGCATCACTATGGGCATGAAACCCGAGACCGAGCAGGGCCAACAGTACGTTAGCAAACTGCAGCCTGGCGAGACCCCCCAACTCATACGCTGGCAGAAAGTAGAGCCTCGCGTACCTTTATATATAACATATTACACACTCTTCCCCATTCCCGGAGGCACACTCACCGTCTACCCCGACGTCTACGGGTACGACAAGGTGCTGGCCGAGGCATTGGCAACCTACAGGCAATAGAAGGGAACTATGATTATCGACGAACAACTGCTGCTACAGCAGCTCAGAGACCCTAAGACGCAGCGACGAGCCTTCGAGAACGTCGTCCGACAGTACAGCGAACAACTGTACTGGCAGGTCCGACGCATCGTGCTCACACACGACGATGCCAACGACGTCCTGCAGAATGCGTTCATCAAGGCGTGGCAGGCCCTTGACAACTTCCACGGCGACGCCAAGCTCCTGACGTGGCTCTCGCGCATCGCCATCAACGAGAGCCTCGACTTCATGCGCCGGCAGAAGAACCTCACACTCGTCAGTACCGACGATGCCGACCTCGGCGTGGCCGACCGTCTGATGGCCGACGACTACTTCGACGGCGACGAGACACAGGCACAGCTGCAGGAAGCCATCGCAAGCCTGCCCGACGTACAGCGCACCGTCTTCCAGCTGCGCTACTTCGACGAGATGAAATACAGCGAGATCAGCCGACTCCTCGACACCAGCGAGGGAGCGCTGAAAGCATCCTATCATATCGCAGTGAAAAAAATTACAGAATTTTTTCATTCACGCGATTAAACCTTTTCAGCAACAACGCGTCTCATTAATAGATAAATAAAAATTGCCTTATGACAAACGAAGAATTATATTTGAAGAGCAGGATAACGAACGAGAATCCGTTCCGTGTCCCAGAAGGATACTTCGACCGGCTCACAGCCGACGTGATGGCCCGTCTGCCAGAGCGCCAGTCAGAGAATCCGAAAGAAGAGAAGACGGCTCGCCGCATACAGCTACGCCGCTCGTGGCTGGCAGCAGCATCAGTGGCCGTCGTAGCCATCGTCGGCACCCTCGTCTATTTCAACAAGCTCAACCCCGCCGACACAGCCGACAAGCAGGTGGCTGCCGTAGCAGCACCCGTCAGCGACAGCTACATCGACGAAGCCGCAGACTACCTCATGATAGACCATCAGGATATCTATGCATGTCTAACCAGCGAATACTAAACTACATGAAACGCCTCTCACTACTACTATTCATACTCGGACTGCTCGCCGTAGGCACCTATGCACAGCAGGGACAGAAGTTCGATCCCGCCAAGTTTGAGGCCGAGCAGCAGCAGTTCATCACCAAGGCTGCCGGACTCACCGACCGCGAGGCAGCTCGGTTCTTCCCACTGTTCCGCGAGATGCAAGCCAAGCAGCGCGCCATCTATGAGCGCCAGCGCAAGCTCGGCTTCAAGAAACCCGCCGACGAGAAAGGCTGCGCAGAGTCTATTCGCCAGCGCGACCAGATTGATCTGGAGCTGAAGCAGATACAGCAGAACTACCACAACAAGTTCCTGCGCGTCATACCAGCCTCCAAGCTCTGGGAAGTGCTGCAGGCCGAGGACCGCTTCTTCCGCATGAAGCTCCGCTCCTGGGGCGGAGCCATGCAGGGAGGTGCCAACGGTAACAACCTCCAGCGTTTCGGTGGCGGACCCAACGGCAACAACCCCCAACGTTTCGGTGGAGGCGCCCGTCCGCAACGCCATAACAATGGCAGGTGAATGTATATTTATCCGCATATTTATGTGTAATAAGGTGACCTTTAGCCCGCTAAAGGTCACCTTTACGTTTCTAAAGACCACCTTTTCACGGCTAAAGGTCACCTTTTCCGGCGGCAGGGTTACGAACACCAATTTCCAGGAAACAAATTGTTATTTTTAAGAAACGAATTATCCTAATTGACCTTAATTTTTCTAATGTTATTTTTAGGAAAACAATAAGCAAGAATAAGCAATAATTAGGAAAATTCGTGGTCCAAATTAAGATCAATTAGGATAATTCGTTTCAAAAAAGAACAACCCATTCGTTTCCATGAGCTCTCGCGCGCGTATATGCATATATAGTACTGAAACAAGAAAATAACCTACCTATCCTACCTATCCTACACCTACGGGCATACCATTAAGCATTATGCATTATACATTAAGCATAACTCTGGGTGTAGGATAGGTAGGATAGGTAGGATAATTTTCCCTTTCCCTATCATAATACGTGCGCACGCATATGCATGCGCATAGTATAGTAGAAAAAACCAGAAACAATCCGCTTATCTCACAATGAACCCGCACCTGACGCCGTTTATCCTACACCCGATCCAGCACCATCTTTCCTCCGTTCCCCCTCTTCGACAAATTCTTCTTTTTTTTTGCACTTTCAATTATTTTCCCTACCTTTGCACCTAATCTTTGTCTAATATCGATCGATAAAAATAGCATGGAATAAAAACTGATGAACAATGGACAAAATGAAACACTACAGACGATTCCTGCTCCTGATTGCCGCCCTGCTCGCCACAACTCCCATGTTGGCTCAAAACCTCATAAAGACCGCAACGACTCCTGTCAGTTTTTCGAAGAGAGATTTCGCAGACACCATCAAAATAAAGGTGATAGATGGAGCAGAGGTTGTGCCTGTGGAGATAGAGGGACGAATCAGGCACTTTCTGTTTGATACAGGTTCACCGCTTGGATTATGGCAAGGACAGAAAGAAGCCTATATGAGGCAATTCATGGCAGACAGTTTGCTCTTCGGAGATTCCAACAAGAATAGGCGCCATAAAACCATCTATCAGATTCCTACCATGAAGATGGGAAACCTGCAAATTGAGAACTATCCGGTGATTGTAGAAGATGGGATGAAAGATTATTTGTGCGGCAGATTTGATGGTGTGCTTGGTTTCAATCTGGTCGGCAAAGATCTTTCGTTCAAGTTGGATACGAAAGACAGTCTGCTGATTGTCACCGACAGGAAGAAATTCTTCTCAGAAGAAGAGAAAGGACAACCCTGTGCCAAATATAGAACTAAACAAGCCTATCGTCCATTAGTCATCGTTGACACCCCTTTGGGATTTATAGAAACTGTTTTTGATACTGGAGCTTTGAACGGATGGTTTGATCTGCCCCAGGACTATTTAGACCAATGGTTTCGGAAATCTCCAAAGAAGAGAAAGGTTCTCGATGACTTGACAATACAGACAGATACCACCGTCAAAGCACGTGCGTGATTATACGGTCTGTCCACTGACACCTTAATGGGAAGGTTTCTCCACTTCCCGACAATAAAGATTGGAGAATTGCCCGTCAACGACTTGTATGTCACAACAGCCTATCGGACTATGAGAATCGGGAGTGCCTTGTTGAAACATGCCTCATTGATTATTGATGCACCTCGGAAGCTGTTTGTGTTCCTTCCTCATAACCAGCAAGATATAAGGGTAGGAAATAGTGAGGCCGGTAGCATTTCACTCATACCATCAGAAGCGGGCGATACACTCGGCGTTCTCAAAGCCGTCGTCCGCAAGGGATCAACGGACTATCAGAAAGGTATTCGTACTGGTGATTACCTAAAAGAAGTAAACGGCATCCCCATCAATGACCTCTGCACCTACATGCTGATGGACCGGAAAGATGAGGAAGCACTATTAAAATTCTACACTCCTGACGGTATAGAAAAGACAGTATTACTGAAGAGAACAAATTAAGACATGCTTTATATTGACTGGCAACCCTCGATAGAGGTTTTTCGTATAGGAATATTCTTTTCATTCATATACAGGATAACGGCTCATGGTCGTATATAGGTTATCGGGGATTGGCTTCACACGGTGGCACTATAGGTCTTTTCGTCGCTTTGGCATTCTATTGGAGGAAGGTAAAACTTAAACCCATGATGGTGTTAGATAATGTCGCCATTGCCGCTCCTGCCACGGCTTGTTGTATTCGTCTGGGTAACCTGATGAATTTCGAAATCATCGGAAAGACTACTGATATGCCGTGGGCTTTTATCTTCCATAGCCAAGAGGCACTGGTAAACGGAGAACTAGTTCCACGTCATCCGACACAGCTCTATGAAGCCTTAGCCTACCTTCTCATTTTTGCCATTGGTTTTTCCCTTTATCAGTATTGGCGCAAATCCCAGCACATGAGGACGACATCTTCTATCGCTGTTGGGTCTGGTTTCTATTTCGGGTATTGTATTATGACAATATTTACCTTTCGCTTCTTCGTTGAATTCCTAAAAAAAGAACAAGTGGATTTCGAACAGGGTATGCTTCTTGATATGGGACAATTGCTGAGCATTCCTTTAGTGCTTGTGGGTCTATGGTGTATGATAAAGAAATAAAACTATGAGCAAGCAAAACAGACACGACTGTCACCGCCATGGCTGACATCACCAAGCAGGACGAAATAATGCGAGCCATTGATGCCCTTCGTGCCATAATAAGAGATATTGACCTAGCTATCGTCTGCTCGGGTACGGGCGACATCAACTCCTCGCTGGACTACGACGTGGAGCGTCCGACCATCGACACCAACGTCATAGGCTGGACGTTCGTTGTCGATACTCTTTACAACATTTATCAACAAGAATCTCCCGATTATATTATATAAGAAGATGTGACCCGTCGGAAACTTTGAGAACGAGAGCTAGGTGTTACGACAGACGTTGACATCAGGGGAGACTCGGGTGCGGATGTAATCCGCAAGAAGAAACGGGACGAATAAGAAAGGAACGACGAAAGGAACGGGACAAATAAGAAAGAAACGATGAAAGGAACGGGACAAAAAGAGAAAGAATCGCAGGACTCATGAATTATTTGCGCTTTTTTCGCAGAGGTTTGCAAAATAATGATTATCTTTGCGGACAGGTTCAGCGGACGTTTAGTGGACGCGGATACAATCCGCGGAAAAGGAACGGGACATTAGGGGAAAGCGGGATAAAGCCGTGATGTTACGTTGCTTGACAGCAAATTTTATTTGCAAATGACAAATGAGAACGGAAGCACGCCGAGGAACATGACAAACGAACGCCGAGGAACATGACAAACGAGAACGTAAGCACGCCGAGAAAGGAGGCATTCACGTGGTTGGAGCCAGGAGCATGGCGCAAGCCATGCATCGTGCATGTGACGATGGTGGCAAACGCACGGCAGGCGTTGTTTGGAACGCTTACGCATAATGGTTCTGAGGCTGTCATAGAAAAGACGCCGATTGGTTGGGTGCTTATCAATCAACAGCGCAAGTTATTGGAGTTGTGTCCTGAGATAAAGATTCTTGCCGACAAAGTGATGCCTGATCATCATCACATGGTGCTTCAGGTGCAACGGACGATGCCCCGTAGCATCAGGGAGGTGGTACGGGGTTATATGCAGGGATGCAAAGCGGAAGCACGAAAACTGGGATTTGTTGAGAACTTGTATGACGCACCGCCATTCTATCGCGTTCTAACGCACAAAGGGCAACTGCACGCTATGATAGAATATGTGAAAGCCAACTCAGAACGTGCCTGGCAGCGCAGGCAGAATCCTGATCTCTTCAGGATGCATCGCAAGACGGATGTGTGTGGGTTGCTGTTCACGTCTATGGGTAACCACTTCTTGTTGGATTGGCCTGACAGGCAATTGGTGGAAATGAGTCGTGAAGCCAGTGAAGGGCAAATAGAGGAACGGCTTCAATCGGTGTTGGCGGCAGCGCATAATGGTGCGGTGACCTATACGGCGGCAATTAGTAACGGTGAGAAGAAAATCGCTAGAATGGTTCGCGAACAGGGATTTCCGTTAGTGGTGCTGCTGAACGACGGCTTTCCGAAGGAGGGGTCGCCTCAAGAGCGTTTCTATAAACCGGGAGGGGTTTATTTCGAGGCTTGTTCGAAAGGTAAGTTGTTGCTGATGGAGCCCGACGGGAGCGCTTTTGTAGATTCCGTTGTGATGAAGGCGACAGAGGACGTTTTGCGACGGAAGGCTGAGGCTAAGCACTATAGTTACAGTCCAATTCCAGTGGAATCACAACGGTACCGATTCGTGGCCTTGAACGAGATTGGGCGGTTGCTGGTTGAGAGGTGAGAGTAATTCCGCGGATGGAATCCGCAGGAAAGAGACGGGACAATAATCTTTCTTTGGTAAACGTCAGAGGGAATTAAACCAATTGGTAAACGTCAGAGGGCTTCGTCGTCGGGACGGGTGATGGTGGGCGACGATGCGGAGGATGACGGACGCCTGGTGGGGCGGGGCCGGTGCTTCTGGCGACGTAGCCACTGTGCCTTGCGCGCTTCGTAGTCCTGCTGGTGCTTCTCGAGATATCCGTCGGCCATATAAACTGAAAAGTATGTTTTATTGATTTTACCCCTGGCGGCTATTCGTTGTACTGGTATTTGCCGTAGGCGACTTTGAGTTCTATTGCCTGTGCGTTGTTACTGCCGCCGATAAGTCGGGTGCTGGTGATGCTCATATCGTGCTGGATGCTGATGGTCTGTGTGTTGCTGATGCCGTAGATGGAGGTAGTGGTGACCTGATCCAGATGGATGGGGATGAGGAGCATCTTGTTCCAGTCGGGGTGATGGGTGGTCCATTGCGGGTCGCTCTTCTCGCCTTCAGCCTTGAGTTGTGCGAGGTGTGTGACAAGTGGTGCCAGGGCGCCGAATGTGTAGACGTTCTGGCTGGACGAGGCGGAGTAGGAGGTCGTGAACGAGGTGACATCGTCGGCCAGCGAGGCTGTTGCGAAGAAGTTGTCGACGCTGTCCTTGCAGATGAGCAGCACGTTCGATGGTACGCTCAGGGCTGTCTTGTCGGTGACGGTACTGTTGATGCGCTGGAACGACAGGCTGGCTGAGAGTAGGGAGTCGCCGGAATGTCCGCGCATGATGTCGTCGACGGGTATGGTGACCTCGGTGAAGAGTCCCGCCGGTGACTTCAGGTAGGTGCAGGTGTTGTCCTGAGCGAGCTCACGCAGTTTCTCCTGCTCGTTGGTGATGCGGATGGTCTGCAGCACTTCCTCGGTACCGGCGAGGATAATGTTGGTGTTGTAGATGCTGTCGTCGCTGATTGTGCGGTAGTTGATACGCAGTCCGGTGTAGGGCACCTTGCCGTGGAAGCCGAGGCCGTCGGTAATCTCGTAGAAGAATCCAGGGCAGATGTTCTGGATGAACACCTCGGAATTGCGGAAGTTGGCAGGGTTGCGATAGTACTCCTGCAGGATGTATGTGCCGTAGTTCTTGTAGGTGCGCCCGGCCTTGTCGGTATAGGGCTCGTTGACGGGTATGCGTATGTGCTTGTGATAGTCGTCGGCGCTCTTCTGGCTGTTGGTGGAGATGAGGTCTGCCCAGGTGAAGACCTTGGTCTTCTGGAGTCCGTTTTCGCGTAAGTAGCCCAGCTGGACGGGATCGAAGTTGGAGTAGTAGTAGCGGCCGTCTTCGACGGGTGTGGCGAGTTCGCTGATACGCATCTTCATGGCGGCCATGGAGTCACAGAAGACGGATGCCTCGTCGAGATAGATGAGCAGCTCGCATGAGTCGGCGACGACTTGTCCGTTCTCCTTGCTGACGATACTGTTTTCATCGACAAGTTCGAACGATTCGAGGATGTGGAACTGTGACATGAAGTCGGTGGTGATGTAGGCTCCGGTCTCGGGATCCTTGATGCGTCCGAAGTAGCAGTCGCTGGTTCGTGCGACGACAGAATCGACGGTAACAGTTTGTGTGGCTACGGGGAAGACGGCCGAAGTGACTTGGAGTTTGTCGGCCTCGCTGGTGAGCGACTTTCCGATGGTGAGGTCGTCGTTATTGCACGCAGAAAGTGCCACGATGACTGTCATGGCAATTCCTGAAATAATCTTGTTGCAGGTCATGATATCCTTTGAAAACTATTCTTCTGGGTCAGGACAGAGCTGGTCGTAGAACGCCTCGTAGGCGTCGGCAAAGTCCTCGTGGTAAGGGAGTACGGGGACGTTCTTGTCCTTGGCGTATTTTAACAGGTTCTTGTTTACTTCCTTGTTGGCCAGAACGATGCCGTCGCTGTAGTCGATGGCCATCTTGCCTAGCTCCTCGAAGTTGAAGTCGTCATTGTAGCCGGCGAGCAGTTCGGCCTTGGCGTCGCGGAACTCCACGGATTTCTTGAAAGCTGTGCCGAAGTCCATCTTCAGGTTCTTCGTGAAGAGCGACGTGACAACCTTCGTGTTGGCGAACGACGGTTCGTCGTGGTAGGCAGTCTTGATGTAGAGGGGTACGACGCCGGCCATCCATCCCTGGCAATGGATGACGTCGGGCACCCAGCGCAGCTTCTTGACCGTCTCCAGTACGCCGCGTGCAAAGAAGATGGCGCGCTCGCCGTTGTCGGGATAGTCCTCGCCAGCTTCGTTGGTGGCCATCTGACGCTTCGTGAAGTAGTCGTCATTATCGATGAAGTACACCTGCACGCGCGTGTTGGGGATGGAGGCTACCTTGATGATCAGCGGGTGGTCGGTATCGTTGATGATGAGGTTCATGCCCGACAGGCGTATCACCTCATGCAGCTGTCCACGTCGTTCGTTGATGGTTCCCCACTTGGGCATGAACGTACGTATTTCATACCCTTTCTCCTGAATGGCCTGAGGCAGGCTTTTACCCATGAGCGAGAGGTCGGTGTCAGGAACGAATGGAACGATCTCCTGATTAATGAACAGTATTTTCTTCTTTGCCATCTGCGTTATTTTGAATTAATTCCCTGCAAAGGTACGAAAAAAACAGGCAAAAGTCGATTTTTTTAGGCTTTTTTTTCCTTATTTCGCAAAAATGTTGTTTCTTTGCACCGCTAAAACAAGAATTATTGATGAAAAAACGACTTTTACTACTCTCTTTGTCGCTACAGGCGACGCTGTTGCTGTGTGCAGATTCCGTGAGGACGACCGTTGACATGACCTTCGGATGGCGCTTCCATGCAGGCGACACGACCGGTGCTGCTGCCGTGGCCACCAAGGATGGTGCGTGGCGCTTGGTGGACCTGCCTCACGACTTCCAAATAGAGCAGCCGTGGGTGGCACCCGACGCGGCTGAGGAGGTAGACAACAGCGACCCCGGGGCGAACATCACCAGCCGACTGTCAGGACGCGGCTTCAAGGAGATGGGCAAGGGGTGGTACCGCTACCACCTGACGCCGCACGACTCCTTGCGCGGCCGTCGCCTGCTGCTGGACTTCGCCGGCATCATGTACGTGGGCGATGTCTATCTGAACGGCGAACTCATCGGCGGAACGGACTACGGCTATGTGGGTTTCGAGATTGACGTGACGAACAAGCTCCGCTTCGGACGTGACAACGTCATTGCCGTGATGGCCGATACGCGCAATCCCGAGAACTCGCGCTGGTACACCGGCGGTGGACTGATACGTGGTGTGAAGTTCGTAGCGACGCAGCGCGACCTGTTCCTGGCACGTTACCCGCTGCGCATCACCACTCGTGAGAACCGCTTTGTCAGCGTCAGCGTGGAGTATACCAACCGCACCCGCTCGAAGGAGATTCCTGTCCGCCTGCAGATTGTGTCGCCTGACGGCAAGACTGTCTACGACAACGTGACGACGGTTCGCAATATCACCGCCTCGAGGACCGTGGAGTATAAGCTGCCGGTGGTAGAGGTCTGCGACGCCCAGCTCTGGGACACGGAGCATCCGAACCTTTATACTGCCAAGGTGTCGCTGTTGCGCGAGGACGGCACGGTGGCCGATGATTACGAAGAGCACTTTGGCATACGAACCGTGGAGTTCGGACCGTCGTTCGGCATGAAACTGAACGGCCGCAAGGTACTGCTCAAGGGCTATGCCAATCATCACTCGCTGGGAGCACTCGGCGCTGCGGCTTATCCGCGGGCCATCGAGAAGCGCATACTGCTGATGAAGCAGTTCGGCATCAACCATATCCGCACGTCGCACAACCCCTATAGCCGCGAGTTCATTGAGCTCTGCGACAAGTACGGCATACTGGTCGTCGACGAGCTCTACGACAAGTGGACACGCCAGTATACCGGCGGGCGCGTGCCCTTCGAGCAGCTGTGGCAGAAGGACGTCCCCGAGTGGGTGAAGCGCGACCGCAACTCACCGTCGGTCATTCTCTGGAGCCTCGGCAACGAGCTGCAGCAAGACCCGAACCAGCCGTTCAACGACTTCGGTGTCACCATGTACCGTCTGATGCGCGTCCTTGTGAACCGCTATGACTCCACACGACTCACCACCGTCGCCATGCATCCACGCTACCGCAGCTGGGAGACGGACTCCCTGCCGTGCGAGCTGGCGAAGGTGACCGACATACAGGCATATAACTACCGATATATGTACTTCCCCGGCGACGGACGCCGTTTCCCGTGGATGACTTTCTACCAGAGCGAGGCCTCTGTGGCGGCTATGGGACAGAACTACTTCGAGATGGACCTTAACAAGGTCATCGGCATGGCCTATTGGGGTGCCATAGACTATCTGGGCGAGAGCCAGGGATGGCCTGCTAAGGGCTGGCCGCAAGGCATCTTCGACATCGCCCTGAACCCGAAGCCGAAGGCCTACTACATGAAGTCGTACTTCGTGCCCGACGAGCCCCTGGTACACATTGGTGTCGTAGACCGTAAAGGCAGCCAGCCGTGGAACGGTGTGCAGACGGGTAATGACAGCATGAGTGACCATTGGAACCGCCAGCCGGGACAGCGTCTGTCGCTCATAACTTATACGAATGCCGAGGAGGTGGAACTGATACTGAACGGAAAGAGCCTGGGTACACAGTCCAACAATATAGCCGACCCGAAGGTCCGCAACCAGATACGCTGGAACAACGTGGTCTTCGAACCTGGCTACATAGAGGCCGTTGCGCGGACGGCAGGCAAAGTCGTGGCACGCCACCGCATAGAGACTACCGGCAAGCCCGCCGCCCTTGTGGCACAGGCAGACAACGACCGATGGCAGGCCGACGGTGTGGACTTGCAGCACATTGACGTAAGGATTGTCGACGACAAGGGACGCATCATACAGACTATTGACGATGAGGTGACATTCGAGGTGGAGGGCGACGCACGTATCGTCGGCGTCATCAACGGCTATATCGCCTCGAATGAGATGACGGTCGGTAACAAACGCCGCCTGTTCAATGGCCATTGTACGGTTATATTAAGAGCAGGACGCAAGCCCGGCAAGGTGACCCTGAGTGCCACCGTCGACGGTCTTAAAACAACAAAGGTGAAGCTACAGACCCTGTAGCCTCACCTTTATTTTTCACTCTTCACTTTTTATTACTCGTGCCTGATGGCCTCGATCGGGTCCATATTGGCAGCCTTCTGGGCAGGTATGTAGCCGAAGAGTACACCAATACACACACAGACGAGGAACGATACATAGATGCTCCAAGCGGGCACGCTGGACGGCATACCGAATGCCGGTACGGCAAACTCGGAGGCCGCACAGCCCACGACGATGCCCAGCAGTCCGCCCGTCAGGGATATGAGTACCGACTCGATGAGGAACTGGAACGAGATGACCGGGCCCGTGGCACCGACGGCCATGCGCAGGCCAATCTCCTTCGTGCGCTCCGTCACGGAGACAAGCATGATGTTCATGATGCCGATGCCGGCGACAAGCAGCGAGAAGGCGGCGGCGACGACAAGGATGATGGTCACCGTGTCCATCGTCGACGACATCGTCTCCATCATCTCAGCCTGCGAGCGGATGGTGAAGTCGTCAGCGGCCTCGCCCTTCAGCTTGTGGTTGTCGCGCAGAATCTGCGTCAACTCCTCGATGGCTGCGTTGGACAGCTCCTCGGTAATGGCCGAGCAGACGATGCTGGAGAACCACGTCTGGGCGGCGATACGCTTCATGACGGTCGTATAGGGGGCGATGATGACGTTGTCCTGGTCCATACCCCAGTTGTTGTAACCCTTGGACTTCAGCACGCCGATGACACGCATGGGAATGCTCTTGAAGCGGATGGTCTTGCCGATGGGGTCGGCACTGCCGAAGAGCTCTTTGACGACGGTGGCGCCGATGAGGCATACCTTGGCCGCCTTCTTGATGTCCTCTTCGGTAAAGCATTCGCCCTCGTCGATAGTCCATTGGCGGATATCGATGTAGTCGATGGACTCGCCGTACATCGACGACGTCGTGTTGTTGTTGCCGTAAATAGCCTGGCCGCTGGCCGTCACCTCAGGCGACACCTTCGTGACGAATTTCTTCTCGCGTAAGATACGCTCGTAGTCGGCCATCTTCAGCGTCTGCATGGCCGACGGGTCCTGGCGCACGCCACCACGCATATCGGCTCCCGGACGGATGGTCAGCAGGTTCGTGCCCATCGTCGACAGCTCCTTGCGGATGCTCTCCTTAGAGCCTTGTCCGATGGCCATCATGATGATGACGGCAGCCACACCGATGATGATACCCAGCATCGAGAGGAACGACCGCATCTTGTTGTTTGCCACGGCCTTCAGGCTCACTTTGAATAGATTTAATATGTTCATATAAAGCTTCCTTCTTTAGTCATCCTGTGGTATGGGCAGGGCTGCGAGAGCCTCGGCTGCCGATTTGATGTTGGTGTTGACGGTGTCCTCGCGGATCTTGCCGTCGCGCAGGTTGATGTTGCGCGAGGCGTACTCCGCAATTTCCGGGTTGTGGGTCACGAAGATGATGGTGTGGCCCTGACGGTACAGCTCCTGGAATAGCACAAGCATCTCGAACGACGTACGCGTGTCGAGGTTACCCGTGGCTTCATCGGCCAGCAGCACGGCAGGGTCGTTGACCAGGGCGCGGGCGATGGCTACGCGCTGCATCTGACCACCCGACATCTCGTTGGACTTGTGCTCCATGCGGTCGCCAAGACCGACGGCTTGCAGGGCCTTGACGGCACGTTCGCGGCGTTCCTGTGCCGACACCGCCGAATTATACATCAGCGGCAGCTCGACGTTCTCGAGTGCTGTCGTCTTAGCCAGCAGGTTGTAGTTCTGGAACACGAAACCGATCTTGCGGTTGCGAAGATGGGCACGCTGCGTCTTCGACATCGTGCGCACGCTGATACCATCGAGGAGGTACTCGCCGCTGGTGGGTGTGTCGAGACAGCCCAGCTGGTTCAGCAACGTCGATTTGCCGGAGCCGGAGGTGCCCTGGATGGTGACGAACTCGCCCTCGTAGATCTTGAACGAGACGCCACGTAGTGCCTTTACCGTCTCCGAGCCTACCTGGAAGTAGCGCTTGACGTTCTGCAGCTCTATGACTACTTTTCTATTATCTTCCATGGGTTCTTGCTTTATCTTACCTTCGTGGAGCCTGACCATTACCGCCGGCGGCAGCGCCCGGCTGACCACCGCCCTGAGTACGGTTGCCACCCTGCTGTTGCTGCCTGTTCCTATTACGCGGTCCGGGCATGAAGGGGTTCGATGTCTGCGGGCCGGCAGCCTCCGCAGGACTGCTCAGACTGAAGTCCGACAGCACCTCAGTACCCTCGGCAACGCCGCTCAGGATCTCCGTCAGCATACCATTGGTGGTGCCCACCTCGACGGCATGAGCCTTGAAGATGTTACCCTCGAGTGTCCACAGCTTGGCGGGAGCCTCGACGTCTTCTATCTGCTGGTCCTTTTGGAGCATGGCCTCGTTGATGGTGAAGCGCAGAGCCTTCGACGGCACGGCGAGAACGTCGTTCTTCTCCATGGTGTAGATGGTGACGTTGGCCGTCAGTCCGGGCTTCAGCTTCAGGTCGTTGTTGGGTGCCGAGATGACAACCTCGTAGGTGACGACGTTGCTCTCGGTGGTGGCCTGCTGGCGTACTTGGGTCACGCTGCCCTGGAAGTGGTCGTCGGGGAAAGCGTCGACGGTGAAGCTGACGCGCTGGCCTTCCTTCACTCCGCCGATGTCAGCCTCGTCGATGTCGGCAATGACGCGCATATCCGTCAGGTCCTTGGCGATGGTGAACAGCTCCGGCGTGTTGAACGAGGCGGCCACCGTCTGTCCCTCCTCAACGGCCTTTGACAGGACGATGCCGTCGATGGGGCTGGTGATGGTGGCGTAGCCAAGGTTTGTCTGCGCCTTCTGGACACTCTCGCGCGACGTATTCACCTGCTCCTTGGCCTTACGGTAGCTGAGCAGGGCGCTTTCGTACTCGTCGGCCGAGACAAGTCCTTTGTCGTAGAGCTGCTTGTAGCGGTTGTAGTTAGCCTCCTCGTAGTTGGCGGTGCTCTGTGCACTCGACAGGTTGGCACGGGCGGTGTTTAGCTCGCTGATGAGGTTGGTCTTGTCGAGCTCGGCAATGACCTGGCCTTTCTTCACCACGGAGTTGTAGTCGACGTACAGGTGGGCGACGATGCCGCTGACCTGTGTACCTACGGTCACCGACGTTACCGGCTCGATGGTGCCCGTAGCGGTGATGGTGGTCTGAATATTCTGCTTCTCGACCTTAGCGGTGTCGAAGCTGATGGTCTCCTCTTTCTTTCCGCCCGACAGGAGGTAGGCGGCAATGGCTATCACGGCAACGATGCCCGCAATAATCCAGATACTTTTCTTCTTCATATCTTTGTCTTATTTCAATGTCTTAATCGTTCAATGTATTAATCTTCAATGTCCCGCTATAGAAGTCCAGCATCTGAAGGTTCAGGATAGTCATGTACTTCGACTGCAGCTGACTCTGAAGTGATGCCAGCAGGCGGTCCTTGCCAGTCATCAGCTCGACGATGTTCTTCAGACCCAGTCGGAACTGCTCAGACAACAGGTCGTACGACTGCTGTTCGCTCTCGACGGTAGTCATGGCAGCGCGGAACTTCTGCTGGTTGGTGTTGGCGTCAAGCCAGTAGCCCTCGATAGTCTGGTAGAGCTGTTTCTGGCGGTCTTGAAGGTCGAGAAGGGCCTGCTCCTTCTGGATGCGGGCTTTCGAGATGTTGGTCTTTGTCTGACGCTGGTCCAGGATGGGGATGCTTAGCGAGACACCCGCGGAGGCATCGAAGTTGGTCTTCACCTGGTTGCCGTAGCTCTTGTTCGACAAAGAGTTGTTGCTGGTGCCCAGTCCGCCGGTCATGTTGATGGTAGGCAGATGGCCGGCCTTGGCAATGGCGATGCTCATGTCGCTACTCTTCACGGCAATCTGTGCATTCTCTATCTCCGGCCGCGATATCAGGGCAGCCTCATAGACACTTTGCAGCCCCGGAACAGGTGCCAGTGCCATCGCGTCGGTCGTCTTGGGAATGGCCACGTCGAATGGCTCATCACCCGTCAACTCCAGTAGCTGCTTCAGTTGCAGCTTGTAGTTAGCCAGCTGACTTTCTGCCTCGACGATGGCATATTCGTCGGAAGAACGCTGGGCGGTGAGTTGTGCAAGGTCGGCCTTGGACATCTTACCCACCTCGACCATCTCGCGGCCGCGCTCCTCGTTCTTCTTGCTCGTCTCTAACGAGGCACTGTCGACGGTGATGGCCTCTGTCAGGTAGAGTATCTGCACGTAGAGCTGAGCAATCTTCTCTTGGATGGAGTTCGCCGTCTCCGACTCGGAGAGCTCTGCCTGCTGTTCCGACAGGCGATTCAGCTTCACCTGGTTCGTGTTACGGCCGCCGTTCCATACCGTCCACTGGGCGTTCAGACCGTAGGAACCGTTGTAGTAGCTCTTGTTCACCTTGGTGTTAACGGTACCGTTGGTGACGGTCGTCGTGCCGGCGTCCTGCCATGGGCGGTAGCCCAGGCTCTGGTTTGTCGACGCGCTGAGCGAGGGCAGCAAGGCAGCCTTCGACTGCTTGATGTCCTCCTGTGCCGACTGTCTCTGCAGTCTTGACTTCTTCAGGGTGATGTTGTTCTGCATGGCGTAGTCCATACATTCCTTCAGGGTCCACTGCTTCTGTGCGAACCCTGCCGTAGAGAGCAGCACCGTGGCTGCTATCATCGTAAGTTGACGTTTCATGTTGCTGTTTCTGTATTTCGAAATGCAAAGGTACGCTTTTTTTACGGAAGTACGCGTGTGCCTAAACATTACTTATTGCTAAATTGTTTTTTTTAACTTTCGACAATAAAACGGCATACCCTTACGTTCTTATCAGAGAATGAAGCATTGTATCTATCTGCTCCTAGCGTTGGTAGCACTTGTTGCCTGCTCTGACGACGACACGTTCACGACCGACGCGTCGCGACGCCTGACGTTTAGTTCCGACACCCTCCGTATGGATACCGTCTTTGCCGGTGTGGGGTCGTCTACCTATACTTTCTGGGTCTATAACCATGGTGATGATGGCCTGCGATTGAATGCCGTACGCCTTCAGAATGGTAATCAGACGGGCTTCCGTGTAAATGTCGACGGCACCTATCTAGACAATGCCCTGGGCTCGGTGGCTACGGGACTAGAGGTGCGTAGCGGGGACTCCCTGCGCGTCTTTGTCGAACTGACGGCTCCTGACAGCCGCCACGAGGAGCCCCAGCTGGTGACAGACAATCTGGTATTCCAGTTGGAGAGTGGGGTGGAGCAGCGCGTGCGTCTGGAAGCATGGGCATGGGATGCCCAGAAAGTGACAGACCTCGTTATCAGCCGCGATACGACCATCCAGTCGGCTATACCTATTTTAATTTATGGTGATGGCCTGCGCGTTGATAGCGGAGCCGTTTTAACCCTTCGCGGCACGACACTCTACTTCCACGACGGGGCTGGTATCGACGTCTACGGACAACTGCGGACGGAGGACTGCATGCTACGTGGCGACCGTCTGGATCATATGTTCGACTACTTGCCCTACGACCGCGTCAGCGGCCAGTGGCGAGGCATAAGCTTTGCTCCAAGCTCAACGGGTAATGTGCTCGTCGACACAGAGATACGCAATCCGATGACAGGTATACTCCTTGACTCGGATTCAGCCGCTATCGACACGACATCGCTACGCTTGCAGATGACACGATGCATCGTCCACAACGCCAAGGGCTATGGTGTTGTCAGCTTCGACAGCCGCATCGAACTGGACCATTGTCAGCTGACGAACACGTTGGGCGACTGTCTGGCAGTCAACGGCGGCAACTGTACCATCAGGCATTGCACGCTGGCACAGTTCTACCCGTTCTCTGCCGATCGCGGAGCAGCACTTAACTTCCTCTCGGGAGCTGGGCTCACACTGACGTGTAGTTACACCATTGTCACCGGTTACGAGGAAGACGTGCTGATGGGCTCGCAGGCGGATGAGTCGCGCTTGTTCAACTACACGTTCACAGACTGTCTGCTGCGTACCCCTGCCGTCGCTGACGACACGGTGAATTTCAAACGTATTAGCTGGGAGACGCCTAAGGACTCCATACAAGGGGGGCGCCACTTCATCCTTTTTGACGAAAAGAATCTGATGTACGACTTCCACCTTGACTCACTCTCAACGGCACATGGAATGGGGTGCTATTAAGAGTTCAAGGGTTTAAGAGTTCTAAGGTTGAAGGGCTTTTGGGGTCACGGGTTTTGACGTTAGAACTCCGTGAACGAGAGGGGCATCAGTTGGCTGATACCATCGATGACGTAGATGCAACGTCGGCCGTAGAGCAGAATCCGGATTTTTTTGTATGAGCGGGTCTCGGACTCAATGATGACTTGACGACAGGAACCGCAGGGACCTGTAGGCTCTTCCGTCAGTTCGCCGTCAGTACCGCGGGCGGCGATGGCGAGCATCTCCACAGGCTCCTCCGGAAACTGGGCACCTGCCGAGAAGAGGGCGGTGCGCTCGGCACAGAGTCCCGAGGGGTAGGCGGCATTCTCCTGGTTGCAGCCAATTATCTCACTGCCGTTGGCCAGTCGTACCGCAGCGCCGACGCGGAAGTGGGAGTAGGGGGCATAGCTGCGTGTAGTGGCTTCGATGGCCAGTTCTATGAGATGCTGCTCGGCGGCTGTTAGCTCCTCCATCTGGCATACGCTGATCGTCGACTTCAATTCCAGTTGTTCCATAGTCTTAGTGGGTATTTCTGCTGCAAATGTAGGCAAAAAAGCTGAAACAAACAAATAATAAGTCGCCTAGTGTGCTAAAAAATCAAAAAAACGCACCCTCAGCGGCTTGTTTTCCATATTTATTCGTAACTTTGTGAATTGAAAAACGAAATATCTGAAAATCTAAAACCTTTCAAGATTTATGGACAATAACACTCAACTCATTGCACAGTGCGAGGCACGTGCGAAGGAATGGCTCTCTCCGGCCTTTGACGAGGAGACACGTAAAGAAGTTCAGGCTATGCTCGATAACGAGGACAAGACCGCCCTCATCGACGCCTTCTACCAGAACCTGGAATTCGGTACAGGCGGACTGCGCGGCATCATGGGCGCTGGCACGAACCGCATGAACAAATACATTGTCGGCATGGCCACCCAGGGCTTTGCCAACTATATCCTCAAGGCGTTCCCAGGCCAGCAGACAAGTGTCGTTGTGGGCCATGACTGCCGTAACAACGGCCGTATGTTTGCTGAGACCGTCGCTGACATCTTCTCGGCCAACGGTATCAAGGTGTATCTCTTCGAGAGTCTCCGTCCCACGCCGGAAATTTCCTTTGCCATTCGCCAGCTTGGTGCACAGGCTGGTGTCAACGTTACAGCCTCGCACAACCCTCGTGAGTACAACGGCTACAAGGCCTACTGGGACGACGGCGCTCAGGTGCTGGCACCCCACGACAAGGGCATCATCGACGAGGTTAACAAGGTGACCATTGATCAGGTGAAGTTCGAGGGCAACAAGGAACTTATCGACATCATCGGTGGCGAGATGGACTGGGACTACCTGCAGGCTGTCAAGGAAGCCATGGTTGATCAGGATGTCATCCTGCGCCAGAAAGACTTGAACATTGTCTATTCGCCGATGCATGGCACGGGCCGTGTCATTATTCCCGAGGCCCTGCGCTCATGGGGCTTCCAGAATATACATGTCGTACCCGAGCAAATGGTCATCGACGGCGACTTCCCCACCGTTGTTAGCCCCAATCCCGAGAACGCCGAGGCTATGACGCTGGGCATGAAGCTCGGCACGCGCCTTAATGCCGACCTCGTTATTGCTTCAGACCCAGATGCCGACCGTCTGGCCATTGTGTGCCGCAATGCCAAGGGTGAATGGGAAATCCTGAATGGTAACCAGACGTGCATGATGTTCTGTTGGTACATCATCGCCAATAAAAAGAAACTCGGCCAACTCAAGGGCAACGAGTTCCTCGTGAAGACGATTGTTACCACCGAGGTTATCGCCGAGATTGCCAAGAAGAATGGCGTTGAACTGCGTGACTGCTATACGGGCTTCAAATGGATTGCTAATGAGATCCGCATCTCCGAGGGCAAGCAGAAGTACATCGGCGGCGGCGAAGAGTCGTTTGGCTTCCTGCCGTTTGACAAGGTGCGCGACAAGGACTCCCCAGCTTCTATCTGCCTCATCTGCGAGATCGCTGCCTGGGCCAAGGACAACGGCCGTACACTCTACGATCTGCTCATGGACATCTATGCTGAGTATGGTTTCTCGAAAGAGGCAACGATCAACGTTGTTAAGCCTGGCAAGAGCGGTGCCGACGAAATCAAGCAGATGATGACCGACTTCCGTCAGAACCCGCCGAAGGAACTAGGTGGCTCGCAGGTGTCGCTGTGGAAGGACTATCAGACGCTCGAGGCCAAGAAAGCCGACGGTAGCGTTGAGAAGATAGCAATGCCTACGACCTCAAACGTGCTCCAGTGGTTCTGTGCCGACGGCACGAAGATCTCCGTTCGCCCCTCGGGTACTGAGCCGAAAATCAAGTTCTACTGCGAAATCAAGGATCCGTCGTTCAAGGGCGCTGCCGACTACGAGCGCTGCACGAAGGCAGCTGAGGACAAGATTGAGGCTATCAAGAAGTCTCTCAATCTTTGATGACGAGTTCAATCCGTCCCTCGCTGTACGGTGCAATCTCGTAGGGATTGTAGATAAACGTCACCTCATCGTCACCGACGATGAAGTTTGCGGGGACGAACATATCCATCGAGTACAGGTAGCCGCGGTCGTGTAATTCGCTGATGTTGTGTGCTCCTGTCTTTTCAAGAAGTGCATCGAGCAGTCGTTCTGTGAGCGGCTGCTCGAAGTTTTCTCCATAGATATCGTTCAGCGTCACCATCTCACCCGTTTTGTTGTCCATATTCAGCGTCAGCAGCTGCGTGATGCCGTGGGCACCGCCCTCGTAGTAGTCCAAGGTGATGAGGTAGTTGGTCACACCCTTACGCTCCCCGCGTGTCTCCGTCGTTACCGTATAGCGATATTCATACCATGGACGTTTCGCCGCATCGGCGCGGTCCTCACGGTACAGAGGTGCCATATTCTTTCGATAGTCGCGCGTATAGACATTCGCGAACGAGTCGGCGGCAGCCTGTACGCTAAGCTGCTCCATATCGAATATCTTCTTGATGATCTGTTCGTTCATCCGGCGTCCGGCCTCGCTGGCTGTGTCATTTGCCGCGAGTATGTCCAGCCGCACCTGACATTGTGGGCTGTCCTTGCCGTTGTCTATGCCGATACTCCGTTCTACTGTCACGTGACGGAAGCCGTCCTTCGTCTTGCTGCTATCGCCTCCGCAACCCGTCAGCAATGCTGCCGTTATCACTATTGCTGTTGCCAGGCAACTTAAGAACCCTGTATTTTTCATATCTTTCCTATTGTTATTGCTCGTTAAAGTATGTCTAAATGATTGGTTCGTAGTCCGTGGGGACGTGGGTGGTTTTGATGCGCCACTCCTTAGGATAGAGGTTGTTGGCACGGGTGCCGATGTTCTTCACTTGACCGAGGGGAAGACCGTGGAAGGTGACAGTGACTATGCCTCTTGGTGTCTCGTCGGGGAGCTGGAGGGCTTCGCCGCGGAGGTAAGCTATGGCTTGCTGGTAGTTTAGAGGAGCGAGGAGAGAGCTTTTCTGAAGAGGAGAGAGGAGGGAGGAGAGAGGAGCGAGGATGGTAAGATCGTCGTTTTTTCTCCCTCTTTTTTCATTTCTCTTTCCTCTTTCCTCTCTCCTCTCTCCTCTTTGATCACCCCTTTCTCCTCTTTTCTTCAATACGCACATGAAGAGTCCCTCCGAGCGGGTGATGCCGGGGATGAAACGGTAGACGGGGGCTGTGAAGCCTTCCAAGAGCGAGCCGGTGATATGCCACTCAGGACGGATGTCGACAGGAAGCACCTCGGCGTCGAACTCCTCCATCATCCAGCGGATATTCTCCTCATTCTCCTTGGTGTTGAACGTGCAAGTGCTATAGATGAGCAGTCCACCGGGACTCAGACAGGACCAGGCATCGCTGACAATCTCGCGTTGCAGTCGCCAGCACTTCTCGACGTTTTGCGGACTCCATTCGCAGATGGTTGCCTCATCCTTGCGGAACATACCCTCGCCAGAACAAGGTACATCGCAAAGGATGAGGTCGAACGTCATCTTTGACTTACGATAATCCTTTGGGTAGTTGTTAGTGACGATATGGTTCTCGTAGCCCCACTTCGTGACGTTTTCCAAGAGTATGCTGGCGCGGTTGCGTATAGGCTCGTTGGAGTAGAGGACGCCGTCAGCGGGAATTGCGGAACGTAGTAGCGTGGACTTGCCGCCGGGGGCAGCGCACATATCGAGAGCTCTTGATAAATGGGGAATGAGAGATGAGTATTGACAAATGACCTTGTCGAGGAACATCGAAGCGGCCTCTTGTACGTAGTAACAGCCCGCATGGAACAGAGGATCCATGGTGAAGTTCGGACGGGTAGGGAGGTAGTAGGCATTGTGACACCAGGGGACTGCTTCGAATGAGGAGGGAGGTGTGAAGAGTGAAGAATGACGTGGATTCAAACGTATGCTGACGGGCGACTCATGACGGAACGCGTCGAGGTACTGCTCGAAACGATCGTCGCCCATCAACGGACGGGTAGTCTGGATAAATTCGTCAGGTAACTGCATAAGACGTGGGCAAAGTTACGCATTATTTCTGAAACGGCCATCATTTTACTCGGGAAAATGCTTTGTAGTCTTGGGAAAAAGTTGTACTTTTGCGCCATATTTTATAACAGCAATAAACCAAAAACCTATGAAACGCCTAAAAACTTTGAGAAGAGTGACCGTCGTGGCAGCTATGGGATTGTTGATAGCGATGCCGAACAATGTCTTTTCCCAGAGCGAGACCATCAACCCGGAAGTGACGAGACAGAAAGTGTTGGACAATGGCGGCAGTGGCCGTTATGCTGCCATCGTCGTCCACGAGAAGTCGCTGCAGGCCTTCGCCGTCTACCGTCCCCGCAATATCAAATATGCTGTGCGCCGCGAAGGACCGCTGCCCGTCCTCATCTGGTGTAACGGTGCCTGTTCGGACTCCTCGTCCAGCTACGAGCGTATGCTCAACGAGATGGCCTCGCACGGCTATGTTGTCGTGGGACTGGGTGCCTTCGAAATGCAAGACAGCGAGCGTGATGACGGCACAGCTTCGGAGAAGAAGGTGCAGGATGCCATCAACTGGCTAGTGAAGCAGGAGAAACTCTCTACCAGCGACTATTATCACGCCATTAACGTGAAGAACATTGCGCTGGCGGGGCACTCGTGTGGTGGCGCTCAGGCCATCGGCTACTGTGGCAATAGCCGTGTGTCGACGCTGCTTATCATGAACGCCGGCATGGGCTCGATGTCGATGGGCGGCGCCTCACCGCAGTCGCTTGAAAAGCTCCATACACCTATTTTATATATGACAGGAGGTACTGGTGATGTTGCCTACGAGAATGCGAAGGTGGACTATGGGAAGGTCAAGAAGCCTGTGGTATGGGCTGATCTCTCGGATGCCGGTCATGGCGGAACCTATTACAATCAGTATGGTGGTGAGTTTGGCAAGGTGGCCATCAAGTGGATGGACTGGCACATGAAGGGCTATAAGCAGAACGCGCGCTTCTTCCTGAAGCCCGACAAAACGGGAATCTCGAGCAAGTGGACCTTTAAGAACCGTAACTTCACGGCAGCTGACAAGAAGTACGAAGAGCCCTATAAGGACATAGAGACGAGCGTCGACACCGTTTTCGACCGTATTGCTATGGATGCCGACTTCGATTTCGGCGCCGATATCAGCTCGCTGACGCTGGAGACACGTCAGAGCAAGAAGTTCTACGACAAAGCTGGCACGAATCAGACACCGACGGCCATTCTCCAGCAGCAGGGCGTCAATAGTGTCCGTCTGCGCGTGCTTGTTAGTCCGAAGAACAGTAATCACAACACACCGTATGTCAAGACGCTGGCAACGATGGCCAACAAGTATGGTATGAGCATCATGCTCGACTTGCGATATAGCGACTGGCTGGGTGACAATACGAAGCCTGAGGCGTGGAAGAAGTATGATATGACGAAGGTTTTGACGGCGGTGAAGAACCACACCACCTCAGTAATTAATACAATTAAGAAGGTGGCCAAAGTGCGCTGGGTGCAGATAGGTAATGAGATAGACCACGGTCTGCTGTTGGAGGATGGTCGTGACACCACCAACCTCGTCTCAATCATCAATACTGCCAATGATGCCGTGAAGGCTATCAGCCCCAATACAAGAACGTTGATACACGTCTGTGAGTGCGAGGACATAGGGCTGCTGACGAACTATTTTGATGCCCTGTTGGCAGCCGGAGCCCAGTTTGACGCCATTGGCTTGTCGGTTCACGTTAAGACGTCAACGTTGAACCCCGATGAACTTACCGACCTCGTGGCACAGAACGTCAAGACACTCCATGAGCGTTACGATAAGCCTGTGCTCATCGTCGAAACAGGTTACTACAACGACCGTGCACTTGAAGCCAACCAGTGGCTGTGCGACTTCATGGTGAAGCTGATGGGTGCCGGCGGCGCTGGACTTTATTACTGGGAGCCTGAGCTTGCCGACGAATATGACCTCGGTGCCTGGAACCCCATCAGCCGCAAACCGTCGCTGGTCATGGACGCTTTCCTCGGTGCCCGCCACAAGGAACCCGTGGCTGACGGTATCAACTGTCTGGCGAAGGACGATAATGACAAAAGTGAGACGGTTTACTATACGGCAGACGGTATCCGCAGCAGTCGTCCGCAGCGTGGCGTGAACATCATCCGCCGTCGCTCGGGAACATATAAGGTGATTAGTGGGAAGTAAAACTTGCGGATGAAAACATAAGGTGAAAAAAAGTTGATAATGTTGCAACTTTTTCTGGGTCACGTCCGTCTAACGAACAAAGAAACATTCAAAAAACCTTTTAAGTATGAAAAAGTACCTCATTGCATTATCTATGCTGCTTACTTTCGGAACCAGCGTTCCCACAGTAGCGCAGACACCACAGAAACAAGAGCAGCAGGAGCTTGTGGACTCAGCTGCACAGGATCAGCTGGAAGCCTTCAGCGATACCACATTGGCGGAGGCCGATTCGGTCATCACCCGCAACATCAATCTTATCGACGAATGGGACGACGAGGATGCCGGACCACTTATCAAAAAACTCTTGAAAGAGATTGACGGCGAAGATATCGCAGGAATGTTCTTTGCGCTGTTTGTCATACTGATCATCTTCGTCATATCGCCGCTGGTTATCTTCGGACTGATTCTCTTCTTCATCTTCCGCCAGCGTAAGCAGAAGATGCGTCTCGCGGAAATGGCCATGAGGAACGGACAACCTATTCCCGACCAGTTGCTGCATGAGTCGGAGCCTGACGACAATGACACCTATCAGAGTGGTATGCGCCAGTTGTTTCTGGGCATTGGACTGATGGTGTTCCTAGGCTTCACCATTGGAAAGATTGGTCTTGGCATCGGCGCCCTGGTGTTCTTCATCGGACTTGGTAAGGTGATGATTGCCCGTAAGCCGAAGGCTGACCCCAATACCATCAATTCGCACAATAACCGTAGTAATAACCCAACAAACATTAGAGATTATGAGTAGCAAAAGACTTATGCGTTCATCGAACGACAAATTATTAGGTGGCGTCTGTGCCGGCCTTGCAGAATACTTCGATTTTGATCCCGTCCTGGTACGTATCGCCTATGCGTTTCTGACAATCTTCTCTGCCGGTTTCCCAGGATTGCTCCTCTACATCGTCATGTGGATTGTCATGCCGGAGAAGAAGTACTGAGGAATGATTATAATGAGGAATTAGTGCTTTTCGAGGAAGTTTAGCAGAAAGGATTGTGGGAAGGCTTAACGACATCTCATTGGCGACACAGGTGGCTGTGTTTCACAACAGGCGGGCGTTCGACCAGCTGGTGCGTGAATACCAGTCGCCTGTGCGCAGGTTCTTCCTCAGCCAGACGTCAGGCAACGAAGCCTTGAGCGATGACTTGGCTCAGGACACCTTTCTAAAGGCCTACACCCACATCTCCCAGTACCGCGGCACCTCGAGCTTCCTGACGTGGCTGACACGCATCGCCTACAACGTGTGGTACGACTACACGAGGAAGATGAAAAATGAAAGAGGAGAACCAACGGTCGATGGCCGAAGGGGAAGTCAAATGATTAATGAAAATGGAGGAATGAAAAACGTTGAGGCAACCCATTCCTCATTCCTCATTTCTCAATCCTCATTACAATTGGACCTCTACACTGCCTTGACGCAACTGAAAGAGGAAGAACGCACGTGCATCACGCTACAGCTGATTGACGGTTACGACATCGCTGAGATTGCACGTATCACGCAAATGAAGGAAGGTACTGTGAAGTCGCACCTCTCGCGTGGTAAGGAGAAATTAGCCAACTACTTAAGACAGAATGGATATGACAGATAACGAACTCTTAGAGAAGCTCTTTGCCCCGGCGCGTCAAATGACCGTTGCCGACAACGGTTTCACAGACCGTGTGATGGAGCGGATACCTAATCATTCTACCCGGACGCTCAGTCGTCTGTGGACGGTGTTTTGTGTGGCGGTGGCAGCAGCCCTATTTATCGTGTTCGATGGTTTCAAGGTGGTAGTCCATGGCCTGATTCTGCTAATCAAGACACCTCCTACGCATCACACTCTGCTGATGTTCGCCGTCTCCGTGGGTATCATCTGGCTGCTGGCGGGTTTCGAACTGGTCAGTCGTGAGCGTTATCGCCTGATTTAGCGTATGAATATCGGATTATTTGTCGTCCGATTTGGCATCATTTTTCAAACGGCCATCATCATCGAACATACCATAGGTGGTACGCAGCACGAGGAACTCCGTGCGGCGGTTCAGTTGATTGCATTGCTCCTGCTGTTCCGGATCTTTCAGTGCCATGACAAATTCCTCAGTCAGTACATCGCCCTCCTTTAGGAACGGATACCTCTCAGCCACTTTGCGTTTGATGGTCTTGGGTTTCCCCTTTCCGTAACCTTTCGGTGTCAGACGATCGGCAGCGATGCCATGGTCTATGAGGTAGTTGACCACCGACTCGGCACGGCGTTGTGACAGCCGTTCGTTGTACTGGGCGGAACCTTTGTAGTCAGTGTGTGCACTCAGTTCGATGGTGATGTTGGGATTCTCCTCCAACAGCTTTACCAGTTCGTTGAGTGCCGTCTGCGACTCTGGACGGAGTGTTGCCTTATCGAAATCGTAAAAGATATTCTCAATCAGCACAGGAGCCGATATGTTTGCCAGCGGGAACTGTAGGACGTACTCGTTCGAAACGGTTGCCGTGTCGACGCGTAGTTCCTCCTTATGGTTCAGATAACCGCGACAGGTACCCAGCAGCACGTAGTCAACACCCAGTTCTATTTCCTGAGTAAACGAGCCATCGCCCTTAACGCTGATGCGCTGGTTCGTACCGTCGTTGCCAACCATGTATACTTGTCCGGCGGGCAACTCATAGCCGTCCTGTTCGTAGACCCAGCCCTTGACAGTCACCAGCACTTCCGACTTCTCGAACGAGTAGATATGGTCCCAGCCTCGGGCGTCGCCGCGGTTGCTGGAGAAGTAGCCACGGTTGTGCAGCCCCTCGAAGGTCATGCCGAAGTCGTCGCCCTGAGAGTTCAGGGGGTAGCCCGGGTGCTCGATAGAAAAATCATTTCTCATTTCATTGCTCACGTCGTGAGCAATGTAGATGTCTAATCCGCCGAAGCCCGGGTGGCCGTTCGACGAGAAGTAGAGATCGCCATTGGGACGGAAGGTTGGGAACATCTCGTCACCAGATGTGTTGATAGGCTCGCCAACGTTCTCAACGGCACCGACACCGTTGTCTGTCAGTGCCGCGCGCCAAATATCATAGCCGCCATAGCCGCCAGGCATATTGCTGGTGAAGTAGAGCCATTGGCCGTCCGGCGACACCGTGGGGTGGGCGAAGGCTGACAATGTATCCTTCGATACTGTCACCTCCGTAGGCTTTGACCATGAGGCATCGCTGCGCTGGGCCTTGACGATGGTGGCGTATCGCGGATAGCTAGGGTCGGTCTTACATTGTGTCAGGTACATTGTCTTGCCGTCGGGCGTTAGCGTACAGGCTCCTTCGTCAAGTTCGCTGTTAAGTTCAGAGTCAATGGTCTGAGGCTTGCCCCACTTGCCCTTGTCGTCTTTCTGTGCAAAGAAGATGTCGGCGTTCTTCGTGCCAGTAATGCCGCTCAGCTCGTCGCCTTGAGCCTGATTACGTGTGCTGGTGAAGTACAATTGGTCGTATTCATCGCCACCCAGCATAGGTGAGTAGTCTGAGCGCCGTGAGTTGAACAGCTCCTGCCGCTTGATAGTGTACTTTGAACCTTGCTGACGCCATTCGGGAGCCATGCGTGCAGACTCCATACCGTTGACGACGAGTTGCGACTGTAGACCGCTGTCGCGTAGCGCTTGGAACAACTTCCCGGCTTCGCGGTAGTTGCCGTTCTTCAGCTGCAACTGGCCTAAGTGCAACAGCGCCGTGGTGTCTGCCTGCTTGAAGCGGACAGCGTTGTTGTAGGCGGCAATGGCTTTCTGCGTATAGTTGATGCGACGGTAGCAGTCGGCCATCTTGAGCGCCCGCTGACCGCGTGTGGGCTTGTCCTTAGCGGGCGTCTTTGCGTAGGCTTTCTTGTATTGGTCAGCGGCATTGTAGTATTCGCCCATGGCATAGAGCTTGTCGCCCTTTTTCATGGCAATGTCAGGACTGCCGCACCCCGCGAGGAGCACGGCTGCCACGACACTATATAATAAGGTGACAAACTTTCGCATACTTCTTTAATAACGTATGCCTGGGTGGTTTTATTGTTTCTTTGCGCTTTTCTTCTTTTTCTGCTCTTCCTCAGGGGTGATGGCCACATGGCGGTTCGAGGGGTCGCTCATAACCTCGTTCACGATGTCCGTCACCTGCTGTTTTAGTTCGTTGATGAACTGTTGGGCATCGTACTTCTTGGCTTCGATATCGCGTAGTTTCTTCTCCCAGATACCTGTCAGCTCGCAACTTTTCAGCAGGTCTTCATGTATGAGGTCAATGAGTTCGATACCCGTCGGCGTGGCCACGAGGTTCTTGCGTTCCTTGCGTATATAGCGACGCTTGAAGAGGGTTTCGATGATGGCGGCGCGTGTCGACGGACGGCCGATGCCGTTCTCCTTCATCACGCGGCGTAGCTCCTCGTCTTCCACCAGCTTGCCGGCGGTCTCCATGGCACGCAGCAGCGTGGCCTCGGTGTAGTACTTCGGCGGGGTGGTCATCTTCTCGGTCAGGGTGGGGGTGTGGGGGCCGCTCTCGCCCTTCTCGAAGGCAGGCAGCGTGCGCTCCTCTTCCTCGGGTTTCTTCTCGTCGTCGTCGGTCTGCGTGTCCTTGGCATAGACGGCGCGCCAGCCGGCATCCAGAATGGTGCGGCCAGTCACCTTGAATTCGATGGCGTCCACCTCACCCAGTACGGTGGTCTGCGCGTACTTGCAGTCGGGGTAGAACACGGCGATGAAGCGGCGTGCTACGAGATCGTAAACCTTGCGCTGCAAGTCGGTGAGGGCCGTGGGAATCATGCCGGTAGGGATGATGGCGTGGTGGTCGGTGACCTTTGACGAGTCGAACACCTTCTTCGACTTCGGTAGCGGCTTGCCACCAAGGGGACGCACTAGTTCAGCGTAGGGTGCCTGTCCGGCATGCTTCACTTGGAATAAGCCGTTCATGGTCTGCGGACACTTGGCGTAGACATCGTCGGGCAGGAAGGTGGTGTCCACACGCGGGTAGGTGGTCAGCTTCTGCTCGTAGAGCTGCTGGATGATGTTCAGCGTCATCTCTGCGGAGAAGCCAAACTTCTTGTTGCAGTCCACTTGCAGCGACGTCAAGTCGTAGAGTGACGGGGGCGTCTCACGCCCGTTCTTCTTCTCGACACTCGTCACGGTGAACGGCTTGCCCTCGATGGTCTTGAAGGCCTGCTCGCCCTCTTCCTTCGACGTGAAGCGTCCCTTGGTTGCGGTGAACGTTGTGTCGCGGTATACCGTTGCCAGCACCCAGTAGGGTTCGGGCTTGAAGTTGTCAATCTCCTTCTGGCGGTTCACGATGAGGGCGAGGGTAGGGGTCTGCACACGGCCGATGGAGAGCACCTGTCGGTTCTGGCCGTAGGTGCTCTGGCCGTACTTGATGGTATAGAGCCGGGTACAGTTGATGCCTAAGAGCCAGTCGCCCACGGCACGCGAGAGCCCGGCCATGTAGAGCGACTGGTATTCGCCTTGATCCTTCAGCGTGGCAAAGCCCTCGCGGATGGCCTCGTCGGTCATCGATGATATCCATAGTCGTCGGACGGGACACTTCGCGCCGGCCTTCTGCATCACCCATCGCTGGATGAGCTCACCCTCCTGGCCGGCGTCGCCACAGTTGATGATGCCGTCGGCCGACTGCATCAGCCGTTCGATGATGCCGAACTGCTTCTTGATGCCCTGGTCGTCCTTCAGACGTATGCCGAAACGCTGTGGAATCATCGGTAGCGACGTCAGACTCCACGCCCGCCACATTGGAGTATAGTCCTCGGGCATCTTCAGCTCGCACAGGTGTCCGAAAGTCCAGGTCACCTGGTATCCATTGCCCTCCATGTAGCCCTCGTGTGAGGCTGTGGCGCCGATGATGCGCGCAATGTCTTTCGCTACGCTGGGTTTCTCTGCTATGCAAACTACCATGTTTATTATCGTTTTGACGAATAACTATTTACAATTTAGGGTGCAAAGGTACACATTTTTCCCGATTTTCTTGTCAGCTTGCTAAAAAAAGTGTACCTTTGTCGCCGCATGAACCTAACTCTTAAAAATAACCAATGAAAAAATGAGAAAGAAAAGCTTCATGTTAAGGACACTGGCAGCAGGGCTGGCAGTGTTCAGTAGTGTTGCCGCTATGGGACAACAGCAAGGAAATCTGAGTAACGATGAATGGCTCAAGGACTTGACGAGCCGTATCACACTCAACGGTTATGCACAGGGAGGCTGGTCGTACCAGGATCCCAACGGCACAAAAACAAATTCCTACAACCTGAAACGCACGCTTCTTTGGGCGAAGGCCCGCATCACCGACCGCTGGTCATTCTTGTTTATGCACGACTTTTCGAGCGTCGTTCAGGAATTCTACACCGACTATCGCGTTACTAACGACAAGGCTATGAGCGTCCGTCTCGGACAGTTCAAGCACTCCTACACCATGGAGAACCCCTTGTCGCCGACGGCTCTCGAGCTTATCGATGTCTACTCTCAGGCTGTGCTATACCTCGCCGGTGAGGGCCCTGATCCCCTGAACGGCGTCAACTACGGCCGTGACATGGGCTTGATGGTCTATGGTGACTTGCTCAAGGACCATCTGCATTACGAGCTCGCGCTGATGAGCGGTCAGGGCATCAACCGTAAGGACCAAAATAACCAGAAAGATTTCATCGCTAAACTCGAGGTAAAACCCCTTGACGGTCTCCGTCTCGTAGCTTCAGGTTATCTCGGCACTGGCTGTGCTGTAGGCAAAGCTGCTTGGAACCCCGATATCGAAGTGGGCGAGAACTACACCCGCAATCGTTATTCTGCAGGCATCGAGTACAAGACGCGCCCCTATACCGGTAGCAAGTACAAGGAAGCCCGTCCTGCCAGCGTCCGTGCCGAGTGGCTCGGCGGTAAGGACGGTGAGGTAGGATCGCGCGGCGGCTATGCCACCTTCTGCATACCCGTCGTCGATGCTCTTGACGTGGTGGCCTCGGGCGAGACTTTCGACCGTAACACCTCCGTCGACGGCTGGGACCAGACGAACCTCACCCTCGGACTCCAGTACTGGTACTACAAGAAATGTCGTTTACAGCTGCAGTACACCCGTTGTCTCTGCGGCGATATGCTGGGTAAGGACTACAACTGGCTACAGGCACAGGTACAGGTCGCTTTCTAACGAGAATAGAAATCACGTAATAACGGTATAACATCATAACGAAATGGCAATCAAAGTTATTTTGACCATCATCTTTCTGGCCGTGATGATCGGTGTGGGACTCTACACCCGCAAGCAGGCCAGTAGTGTTGAGGGATTCGTGCTTGGCGGACGTGCTGTGGGCCCCTGGCTGACGGCTTTTGCCTTTGGCACCTCCTATTTCTCCGCCGTGGTCTTCGTCGGCTACGCCGGACAGTTTGGTTGGAAGTACGGCCTGTCCAGCGCGTGGATAGGCATCGGCAACGCCGTCATCGGCTCGCTGCTGGCATGGATTATCCTGGGCCGTCGCACGAAGCTGATGACTCAGCACATAGAAAGTCGCACGATGCCCGACTTCTTCGGTACTCGTTTCTCCGACCAGGGCCTGCGCGTCGCCGCCTCCATCATCGCCTTCGTGTTCCTGATTCCTTATACTGCAGGCGTCTATAGTGGCATTTCGCGACTATTCGAGATGGGCTTCAATATCCCTTATGAGTATTGTGTCGTCATCATGTCCATCCTCACCGCCGTCTACGTCATCCTCGGCGGCTACAAGGCTACGGCCATGAACGACTTCATACAGGGAATCATCATGCTCTTCGGCATCGTTGCCGTCATCGCCGCCGTGCTCTCGGCACAGGGTGGACTTGTGGCTGCTGTCGACAAACTGGCACAGCTGCCTGCCGATGGCGCCACCGACCCTGGCAGCGGCATGTTTGCTACCTGGTTCGGACCTGATCCGTGGGGGCTCCTCGGCGTCATCATCTTGACGTCGCTCGGTACGATGGGACTGCCTCAGATGGTAGGTAAGTTCTATAGTATCACCGATGAGAGTGCCATCAAGCGTGGCACCGTCATCTCTACCATCTTTGCTTTCGTCGTCGCTGGCGGCTGCTACTTCCTAGGCGGCTTCGGACGTCTCTACGACCCCGTCATCAACGAGGCTACAGGCAAGATTGCCTTCGACTCTATCGTGCCCGCCATGCTTGTCACCCTGCCCGACGTGCTCATCGCACTTGTGGTGCTACTTGTGCTGTCAGCCTCCATGTCGACGCTGGCCTCGCTGGTGCTCACCTCGTCGAGCACGATGACCCTCGATCTCATCTACCGCGACAAGAAATCACTGCCCGGTGAGGTGGAGGATGGTACCATCGACGATATGGTAGCCGAGAAGATTGAGCGCCGTAAGGTTGTGGTGATGCGTGTGCTCATCATGTTCTTCATCGCCATCTCCCTGCTCATCGCCCTCAATCCCCCGACATTCATCGCTCAGCTCATGGGCATCTCGTGGGGTGCACTCGCTGGCGCCTTCCTTGCTCCGTTCATGCTCGGACTCTACTGGCGTGGTGTGACGACGGCTTCCGTCTGGGCTTGTTTCGTCTGGGGTGTCGGCTTGACGGTTGTCAATATGTTGCTGGGTAACCCCATCAACCCCATCAACTGTGGTGCCATCGCCATGGTCGGCGGCTTCCCCGTCGTGTTGCTCGTCAGCCTCTTTACGAAGAAGCTGCCCCAGCAGACCATTGACGGCATCTTCCAGTGCTATAAGTAACCGCCTGTAACCTGATAGTTACACTTGAGTTTTAACTACCGCCGCAACGCCTGTGCTTACAGGTGCTGCGGCGTTTGTTTTCTTATTCTAAGGATTAAAAGGATGGGCTGCGCATTGTGCCGACCGAAGAAATCCTTAAGTTTGTTTTGCGTGAGAGGCAGCTTTACGGGTACAGGGTGGGCCTTTGTGGGTTCAAAGGCCAATGTTGCCGGGTAAAAGTATAGGGTTATTTCGTTTTTGCCTATACGCAAAATGCCTTGCGCCTATACGCAAAGCATCTTGTGTCTGTACGCAAAATTTCCTCGCCTTAACGCAAAAACAAACGGCAAAAAAGTTTCACTTCCCCACACAGGCACGGAGCTCCACAGAGAGGATGTTCTCCAGCAAGCCACTCATGGAGTACACAGAGTATCAAGGAAGAGCGAACTCCCAAGGCTCCATGCTGCCGTAAAACATATCATACACGGCGCTTCATGTAAATGGAGGTGTATAAAAAGAAAGGTTGCTTCCCGGCAACCTTTCTTCTGAGCCTCTTGTCGGATTCGAACCAACGACCCCGAGATTACAAATCACGTGCTCTGGCCAACTGAGCTAAAGAGGCGGGTGAGCCAGCGGTCTGCATCGCGCCGCTACGACCAAGTACCTTTGCTACGTTCCCGTCCTGGAGGATTCCGAGGGAGCTGGCCGTACAGGACTGGCCCATGTTTTTTGCGTTTCCAGACGACGTGTCTGCTTTAGCGGCCGCAAAGGTACGAAGAAAAAGTGAAACGCGAGGGCTGACGGGCGGAAAAGTGCTTGTTTTTAACGATAATTTAGAATTTTCGCAAAAAAACCATCTACAACGCGCTGAACCGAAAAAAAATGTGTATATTTGCATCCGCTAAAGCCCGAAACAGTCATGACGCAGATGATTACCATCCTTGGACCTACCGCCAGCGGCAAGACGCCGTTGGCAGTAGCGCTGGCCGCCAGTCTGCCGCTGACGGCTGACGGCCGTTGTGGCGGTGAGATCATCTCGGCCGACTCACGTCAGGTGTATCGCCGCATGGATATCGGCACGGGCAAGGATCTGGGGGAATTTCATACGGTGCAAGGAGCAGGGGGCAAGGTGCAAGACGTGCCCTACCACCTGATAGACATCTGTGAGCCAGGGACGAAGTACAACTTGTTCCAGTATCAGCAGGACTTCTACGATGCCTACCAGGACATCCGTAGCCGCGGCGTGCTGCCCATACTCTGTGGCGGTACGGGACTCTACATCGAGGCGGTGCTCAAGGGCTACCACTTGTCGCCCGTGCCACAGAACCCCGAGTTGCGGGCGCAGCTGGAAGGTAAGCCGCTTGACGAGTTGACCGCCATGCTGACGGAGCTGAAGCGGAAGAACGGCTCGGTGATGCACAACAAGACCGATGTCGACTCATGTCAGCGTGCCATACGTGCCATCGAGATTGAAACCTACAACCTGGAGCATCCCGTGCCGCTGCGCGAGCTGCCGCCTGTCGACTCATTGATAATAGGCGTCAACATCGACCGCGAGTTGCGCCGGGAGAAGATTACGCGTCGTCTGAAAGCCCGACTGGAAGAGGGCATGGTCGACGAGGTGCGGGCATTGCTCGACGAAGGTATTCCTGCCGATGACCTTATTTATTATGGTCTGGAGTATAAGTTCCTGACGGAGTACATCATTGGTCGTTTGACCTACGACGAGATGTTCCGTCAGCTGGAGATAGCCATCCATCAGTTCGCCAAGCGCCAGATGACCTGGTTTCGGGGCATGGAGCGGCGCGGCTTCACTATTCACTGGATTGACGCCACGCTGCCGATGGAAGAGAAATTAGAGACCATCATGAAGCTAACACGAAACTAACATCAACCGAATGAAAACTATACCGACCATTTTACTTTGCCTATTCTGCATTCCCTGCTTTGCGCAGGAGGATGTCGTATTGACCCACTTCGACGCTATTGAACAGCAGCAAATTCCAGAGGACACAGCCCTGCGCCGTGGTGTTCTGCCCAATGGTCTCACTTACTACGTACGTCGCTGCGAGAAGCCGGAGAACCGCGTGTTCTTCCGTCTGCTGCAAAAGGGTGGCTCGATGGTGGAACGCGACAACGAACTCGGCATCGCACACTTCACGGAGCACATGATGCTCAAGAGTACCAAGCACTTTCCTAACGGTGGCGTGCAGCCCTTCATGCTACGTAACGGCATCAACGTTGGGCCCGACATGAACGGCTTCACGGGCTTCAACACTGTGCAATACCTGCTGAACGACATCCCGTCAGACAACCGCCTGCTGGTGGACTCCTGCCTGTTGCTGCTGCGCGACTGGGCGGGCGACGTCATCATTGAAGACCAGGGTGTTGAGTCCGAGCGCAACGTGATTGTAGAGGAATGGCGCATGAGACACAACGTATCGTTTGCCGACCAGATGCGCAACGATTTCTTTGCCAACTCCGCCTACGCTGAGCGCATTCCCATTGGCGACATGAGAATTATCCAAACCTGTAAGCCGAAACTTTTACGTGATTTCTATCGTCGATGGTATCAGCCACAGAATCAGGCTGTTGTCGTTATTGGAAACATCGACCCCGACGCGATGGCCGAGAAGATTCGCAGCCTCTTTGGCGACCTGAAGCGGGGCAAAACTCCTGTGCCCGTTCCACCCTCGCTGCCCGTCATCGAGCAGCCGCAGGTGTCGTTCTATCAGGACGCCCAGTTGCCCGTCAACTCGCTGCTGATGGTGCTCCGTCTGCCTGAGGATACGTTTGGACCGAAAGACGCGGTGGGCGATATGCGTGCCCAGAAGCTGCGCGACGAGGTGAAAACCCTTCTGACCAACAGGCTGAAAGCCCTGCAGGCACAGGACAAGACGATTCTGAGCGTAGAATCGCAGTCCATGCCGCTGGCCGATGCCGGGCAGATCATGCTCTTCAATCTCAATGCCGCCACCGAACGCTGGCCTCAGACGCTCGAAGCGCTATGCAAGCAGATAGAGTATCTGCGCCGCAACGGCTTTACCGACGACGACATCAAGCACCTGAAGCTCTACTCCGCCCCTGAGTACAATTCCGACTCGACAGCTATCATCATGACAGACACGGCGATGGTGAAATCTACGGACCCTAACGGCAGTTCGAAGTGGATAGACTTCTGTAGCGACCATTTCTATAAAGGGCGTGCTGTCAAGGACCGTGTGGCTGTGCAACTGACTGAGCGTCATGTCAATAGGACGATTACTCCTGAGCAGCTTCACCAGACGCTGCTCGACCTGACCGACGGGCGCAACATGCTCCTCTTCGAACTGTTCCCCAAGAACGCTGCGCTGCCAACGAAGGATGAGGTGTTGGCCATCTACGACCGTGTGCGACAGATGTCGGACGACGAACTGTCCAGCGCTGTGGTGAAGAAGGCCGAGAAACTGAGCCGTCTTAACTCTGACAGCCTCGACATCATGACCGTGCCTGGCAGCGTTGCCAGTAGTAAGGTACTCAACGACAGTATTACCGAGTTGCAGCTCTCAAATGGCGTCAAGGTGGTGCTGTGGAAGACGAAGGTGTCTGACAATCAAGTTCACGTCATGCTGAAGCGTCCGCAGGGTCACTCTGCATTGAAGGACGACGAGCGTTTTTACAATAACATACTCTCCGAGGGTGTCCGACGCTACCAGTGGTGGGGCGGCTCGCCAGGTGTCAGCGTGAAACCCTATGAGGACCTCATCGATACACAGTTCCGCGACATGAGTAAAGCCGAAGCCTGCATGAAGAACCTCTATGCCATGCTTACCTCCACTGAGGTCGACTCCGTAGCTGTCGAGGAGCATCTGCGAAAGATTCATGCCATGGCCATCGATGGTCAGAACCCTGTGGCACAGGCTGTCTTGCGTATCAGCAACATGCCTGTAGCCGACACCCGCCGCTATCTGCCACCCACGCCCGCGGAGGCGGCCACCTATACCGTCGATCGCTTCCGCCAGGTTGTAAAGGAATACTATTCGAACTACAACGGCTCGGTAGTGCTCGTTCAGGGCGAATACGACACCGACAGCATCATGCCTGGCCTGCTGAAGTATGTTGCAGCCCTGCCGTCGAAGCCGGTGCCCGCGAAGCGTGCCCTCTGGCCCTCCGACCATTACAAGACCACCAACAGCACCGTCACCGAGATGATAGAGAACACCACGCCTATCTGCCAGATTACCCTATGCTATACGTGGGAGCAGAACTATCAGTACACGCAGCTGTCGCACGCCCACAACCAGGTGCTGCAGAGTGTCCTGCGACACCTGCTGTTCAGCGTCCTACGCAGCCAGCATAGCGACATCTACACCCCCAACTGCGTAGTGAAGGACGACCAGTTGCCCTTGCACCACATGATGTGTGTGATCAGCTTCACCTGCGACCCCAAGCAGCGCGAGCGCATAGCAGCAGATGTCAAGCAGCTCGTCGGCGACATGGCCGAGGGCGACCTCATCACGCAGGAGCTTATCGACAGCTATGTGACAGAGGTCAAGAAGAACAAGACTGCCTACAAGGACAACGACTACCAGAAGCGTTTGAGGTATCTGGACCGTGAACTTGGCGTTATTCCTGAAGTGAATGGTGACGACACCTATATCTGCCAGGTGACGCCTGCTTCGCTGAAGGCTCACCTGAGGCAATTGCTGAAGAATGGTAACCTGCATGTCGGCTATCTGACGACGGAGTGATTGGCAGTACCAATGATTGGCGCATTGCACGGGAATCAAGTGGACAACAAATAAAATGGGGAAAAAATTTGGTTCGTAACGTTTTTATAGCTACATTTGCAAGCAAAAAGCAAAAGACCTATGGCTATAGAAACGACGAAGTGGGGCGTGCTGTACTGTCCCCGTACTGGAATCAGCAACAAGCAGAAGCGCTGGGAGAAGATTGCCGCTGTGCTCCGTGAGCGCCATGTCGACTTCGACATGGTGCAGAGTGAGACCAGCGACTCGGTGGAACGCCTGATGACGATGCTTATCAACAACGGTTACAAGACCATCATCATTGTGGGTGGAGACTCGGCGCTTAACGATGCCGTGAACTGTCTGATGAAGGTCGAGAAGCAGGTGCGCGACACCATCAGTCTGGGTGTCATCCCCAACGGTGTGATGAACGATTTCGCCCGATTCTGGGGCTTCGACGAGGATGAATTGGAGCAGACTGTCGGCTGGCTCGCCGCTAAGCGTGTGAGGAAGATTGACTTGGGCTGCATCCGCTATACGAATAAGAATAACGAGAAGTGCCACCGCTACTTCCTGAACTGCCTGAACATCGGCATGACGGCCGACATTATGAACCTGCGCCGACAGACACGCCGCCTCTTCGGCTCGCGTACCTTATCTTTTATTACGTCGCTCTTCGTCATGCTGTTCCACCGCATGGAGTACAAGATGAAGCTGCGCATCAACAGCGACACCATCGACCGTAAGGTGATGACCGTCTGCATTGGCTCCGGCCCTGGCTACGGACAGACGCCCAACGCCGTTCCCTATAACGGGATGCTCGATGTCTCCGTGGTCTACCATCCGGAGATGGTGCAGCTCATTGAGGGCTTGTGGCTGCTCATCGCCGGCCGTTTCCTGAACCACCGCAGCGTACACCCCTTCCGTACCTGCGAGATTTTTGTCGACGAGGCACGCAAGGCGATGGTGGGTATCGACGGTCGCCTGATGAAGACCCCCGTCGGCGCCTATCGCGTGAACGTGGAGCAGGAGGTCATCAACTTCCTGATTCCGGACTAAATAGTTGGTCTACTGTTAAGGAGTCACCCTGATCCAGTCGACGTCCAGCCAACCACGGTCGGACTTCGCTTCGGTCTCCACGCTGACGAAACCGAACTTCGCACCGATCCACTTACCCTGACGCATCGTGAACGCCGTGCCGCAGTCGGTAAACTTCTTCCCGTCGTGGCTGTAGGCGAAGTGTACCATCGGCTTGCCGCCATGGGCAGCACCAGCCTCGACGTTGCTCACCGTCAGCCTCAAGTAGATGTCCTCATGGATGCCAGGTTTGTAGTCGGTCTTGTCTTCGGCAGTAGGCTTTAGTGTGGCCAGCAGCTGCTCCGTCTGCGCCTTTCCCTTGTCGGCTTGCTGACACGTCAGTTGCAGCAGCTGGAACTCGCGGCCCACACGCCGAACGACGAGTGCGGAGTAGTCGAGCCCCATCATGATGAGACCGCCCATCTGACCGTCGGCTTTCGACGTGAAGCGCACCTTCGCGGTGGCGGTGAACTTGTCGGCGGGTGTCTTCTGCAGTAACATATTGGGCACCCCCCAGAAATTTTTATAGTTTTCCAACAACTTGTAGGTGTAAAGACGGTAGGTGCCGAAAGCCGTGGCTGTACCGAACTTCTCGTCGTAATTTCCGTGCCATTGCCATTGGAGACCGAGGGTAGGGGCGTTGAACTCGTCGCTCTCAACAGGGTTCACGATGACTGCGCTCGATGCTTTTGGTTTCGGATACGTTATCACCGGTTCCCCCTTCCTGCCCATGATAGGCCAACCACTAGACCAGTCAACGGGGTTCAGATGGACGACACGACCATAGGCTTCCTTGTCTTGGAAGTGCAGGAACCAGTCCTCACCATATTTAGTATGTACCCAGCCACCCTGGTGGGGGCCGTTGATATTTGTTTTGCCTTGTGACAGAACAATCTTATGCTCGTAGGGACCGTAGGGTGAACGGCTCCGCATGGCCAGTTGGAAACCCTCGGGGACACCGCCGGCGGGACACATGATCCAGTACCAGCCGTCGCGCTTGTAGAACTTCGGCCCTTCGCACGTGCGGTTGGCCGTGCCGTTGCCGTCAAACACGATGACGGGTTGTCCTATGGGGTGCGTGCCGTCATTACTCATCTCGCGTACTGTTAGCACCGAGGCGTACTTGGCGCGCGAGTTGGCCCAGCCGTTGACGAGGTAACAGCGGCCGTCGTCGTCCCATAGCGGACAGGTGTCGATGTAGCCTTCGCCGCGGATGACGCACAGTGGCTCAGTCCACTTGCCGGCTGGGTTCTGGGTCTTCACCATGAATACGCCGAAGTCGGGGTCACCCCAGTAGATGTAGTACCAGCCGTCGTGGTAGCGGAGGGAAGGGGCCCAGACACCGTTGCCGTGTTGTGGTGCGCCGTCGAAATGGGCGAGCAACTCGGGATAACCCTCGTAGAGGTTGCCAAGGGCATAGCCCACAATCTCCCAGTTGATGAGATCATGAGAGTGTAGGATGGGTAGTCCCGGCGTACACTGGAACGACGATGCCGTCATGTAGTAATCCTCGCCGTCATGACCGGCTGGCGCGTTTGGCAGCGGTGCTCCCACGCAGACGTCGGGATCGCTGTAGTCAGCATTGATAACAGGGTTGGTGAAGGTGCCGTTGCTGTTGTCAGGACACCACACTTGTGAGCGATATTGTGCTGTAGCCAGCATGGGCAGCAGCAGGGTAATTAGTAGCGTTGTTTTTTTCATATTTCGTTTGTTTGGCACCAAAGGTACAAAGAATAATAGGAAGGAACAAACTTTTTTGTTGCCTAAAAGTATTAAATAACCTTAATTCCTTGCTTCACACAAGAAAAATCATTACCTTTGGGCTGAAATCTAAAACGAAACACTCAAATTGAAGTAATACCTTAATATAAAATCTATGAGTAATTTACGCTACGAAAAAGCCGTGATGACTAACCTGGAGGAAAGTCTACGACGCGAATTACTCCGCACCAACCGTTCGGGAGCGTATAGCTCGTCTACTTTAGTAGACTGCAATACGCGAAAGTACCACGGACTGCTGGTCGTACCTGTACCTGAGCTAGACGACGAGAACCATGTGCTCCTGTCGTCGCTCGACTGTACGGTCGTGCAGCACGGAGCGGAGTTTAACCTCGGTCTCCACAAGTATCAGGGCAACAACTACAGTCCTAAAGGACACAAGTACATCCGTGAGTTCGACGCTACGAGCGTGCCGACGACTACCTATCGCGTTGGTGGCGTCATTCTGAAGAAAGAAGTCATTTTCCAAGCTTATGAGGACCGCATTCTTATTCGCTACACGCTTGTCGACGCCCATTCGGCAACGACACTGCGCTTCCGTCCCTTCTTGGCCTTCCGCTCCGTTAGACAGTTTACTCACGAGAACATGACCGCCAGCCGGGAGTATGGCGTGGTCGACAACGGTATCAAGACCTGTATGTATGCAGGCTATCCTGACCTCTACATGCAATTCTCGAAGAAGAACGAGTTCATTTTCCAGCCCGACTGGTACCGCGGCATAGAGTATCCGAAAGAACAGGAGCGCGGCTACGCCTCGAACGAGGATCTCTACGTGCCTGGCTACTTCGAGATGGACATCAAGAAAGGCGAGTCGATAGTATTCGCAGGTTCTACGTCGCAGATTAAGTCGTCAACGCTGAAAAAGCTCTTCGACAAGGAGGTGTCCATCCGTCTTCCGCGCGATAACTTCTATCACATTCTGATGACGGCTGCACACCAGTTCCACAACCGAAAGCCGAACGACGACCGTTACTTGTTGGCGGGATACCCGTGGTTCAAGGCCCGTGCCCGCGATACGTTTATTGCGCTGCCAGGTCTGACGCTGGCCATTGGTGAGCAGGACTACTTCGAACTGGTGATGAAGACCGCTGAGAAGGGATTGCGTGAGTTCATGGCAAACAAGCCGCTGAGTGTGAAGATCTACGAGATAGAACAACCCGATGTTCCCCTTTGGGCCATTTGGGCTATTCAGCAGTATGTCAAGGATGCTGGTAAGGACAAGGGTTACCAGATGTATGGCAAGCTCGTCTGTGACATCATCGACTACATCTCGGACGGCGGACATCCGAACCTTCGTCTCGATGCCAACGGACTGCTATATTCCAATGGCCGCGACCGTGCCGTAACGTGGATGAACTCCACAGCAAACGGACGTCCTGTAGTGCCACGTTCGGGATACATTGTTGAATTTAATGCCCTGTGGTACAACGCTTTGAAGTTCTGTGCTGCAATGATGGCCGATCAGGGTAACCAGAAAGGAGCCGAATTGCTAGAGGAACAGGCTGCCAAGACGAAGCAGTCGTTTGTCGAGACTTTTGTTAATGAATACGGCTATCTGCTCGACTATGTCGACGGTACGAACATGGACTGGTCTGTACGTCCGAACATGATATTCGCTGTGGCACTCGACTACTCGCCGCTGTCACAACAGCAGATGAAGAGCGTAGTAGATATATGTACGCGCGAGTTGCTCACCCCGAAGGGACTGCGCTCACTGTCGCCTAAGAGTGGAGGCTACAATCCGATGTATGTCGGACCACAGACACAACGCGACTATGCCTACCATCAGGGAACGGCTTGGCCTTGGCTCGGCGGCTTCTATATGGAGGCCTGCCTGAAACTCTACAAGCGCTCACGCCTGTCGTTCATCGAACGGCAGATGGTGGGTTACGAGGATGAAATTGACTATCACGCTATCGGTACCATCTCCGAGCTATTCGACGGTAACCCGCCGTTCCATGGACGCGGCGCCATGGCCTTTGCCATGAACGTGGCCGAGATCCTGCGCACGCTGAAACTCTTGGAGAAGTATTCGTATCAAAAGTAATAGGAGGAACGCTGTATGAAAGTATTAATGTTTGGATGGGAGTATCCTCCTCACGTGTTCGGTGGACTGGCTACCGCTAACTATGGTATCTCCGAAGGCCTGAAGGCACAGGGCGACATTGAGACCGTACTCTGCCTGCCACACCCCTTTGGTGACGAGAGTCAGCACGCCTGCCGTATTGTTGCCATGAACGCAGTACCCATCGCCTGGCGCGACGTCGATTATGACTATGTCAAGCAGCGCGTGGGCAACATCATGGATCCCGACTATTATTTCAAGCTCCGCGAGCATATCTATGCCGATTTCAACTACATGAACGTCAACGACCTCGGCGCCATGGAGTTTGCCGGAGGCTATCCAGGAAACCTGCATGAGGAGATAAACAATTACTCGATTATAGCCGGACAAGTGGCTCGTGCTGAGGAGTTTGACATTATCCATGCACACGATTGGCTTACCTTCCCGGCCGGCATCCATGCCAAGCAGGTAAGTGGCAAGCCACTGTGTATCCACGTCCATGCTACCGACTTCGACCGCTCGCGCGGTAAGGTAAATCCCACCGTCTACGGTATCGAGAAAAATGGCATGGACTGGGCTGATTGCATTATGTGTGTGTCGGAGTTGACACGTCAGACGGTCATCAACCAATATCATCAGGACCCGCGTAAGTGCTTTACTGTACATAACGCGGTCTATCCGCTGCCCGATGAGTATCAAGCCATCCCGCGTCCCGACCATACGGGTAAGGAGAAGGTTGTTACGTTCCTCGGACGTATCACTATGCAGAAAGGTCCTGAATACTTCGTCGAGGCTGCCACGATGGTGCTCCACCGTACCCGTAACGTTCGCTTCTGTATGGCTGGTTCCGGCGATATGATGGACGCCATGATCCATTTGGCTGCTGAGCGCGGCATCGCCGACCGCTTCCACTTCCCGGGATTTATGCGCGGTAAGCAAGTTTACGAGTGTCTGAAAGCCAGCGATGTCTATGTTATGCCTTCCGTCTCTGAGCCTTTCGGCATCTCGCCGCTGGAAGCCATGCAGTGTGGTACACCCTCCATTATCTCGAAACAGTCTGGCTGCGCCGAGATCTTGGACAACTGCATCAAGGTCGATTACTGGGATATCCACGCCCTGGCCGACGCCATCTATAGTATCTGCCACAACGAGTCGCTCTTCCAGTACCTCAAGGATGAGGGTAAGCGCGAAGTAGACCAGATTACTTGGGAGAAGGTTGGACGCTGGATTCGTACACTTTATCGCCGTACACTCGGCTGGGAAGAATAATTAATTGAAAATTGATAATTGAAAATTGATAATTATGAAAACGATTTGTTTATATTTCGAGATACATCAGATTATTCATCTGAAGCGCTATCGTTTCTTTGACATCGGTACCGACCATTATTATTACGATGACTACGAGAACGAGCGCAGTATCACCGACATCGCCGAGCGCAGCTATATGCCAGCTCTGAACACTATCCAGCAGATGATTCAGGAGAACGGCAAGTACTTCAAGGTCGCCTTCAGTCTCTCAGGCACTGGCATCGAGCAGCTGGAGATGCACGCACCGCAGGTGATAGAGAAACTGCAGGAGCTCGCACAGACTGGCTGCGTGGAGTTTCTAGCAGAGCCTTACAGCCACGGACTATCGTCGCTGGCTAACGAGGAGACCTTCGCCCTCGATGTCAAGAAACAATGCAAGAAGATTGAAGAGCTCTTCGGACAGAAGCCTCAGGTAGCCCGCAACTCGTCACTCATCTACAGCGACGACATCGGCTCTCAGATTGCTGCCATGGGCTTCAAGGGAATGCTCACCGAAGGTGCCAAGCATGTTCTCGGATGGAAGTCGCCGCACTATGTCTACAACTGTAACATTGCTCCAAACCTGAAGTTGCTGTTGCGCGACGTGGAGTTCTCCGATGATATCTCGCTGCGTTTCAACAATGCGGAGTGGGAGGGCTATCCCCTGTTTGCTGACGCTTACATCGACCGCATCGCACGCCTGCCCGAGGAGGAGAAGATTATCAATATCTTCATGGAACTGTCGGCACTTGGCATCGCCCAGCCGCTGTCGTCGAACATCCTTGAGTTCTTGAAGGCGCTTCCTGCTTGTGCGAAGGAAAAGGGTATCGACTTCGCCACACCGACGGAGATTTGCATGAAGGTTCCCAGTGTTGGTGCTGTCGACGTGCCTGACACCCTCAGCTGGGTGGACGAGGAACGCGACTGTTCGTGCTGGCTCGGTAACGCTATGCAGCGTGAAGCCTTTAATAAGCTCTATTCTGTGGCCGACCGTCTGCGCATTGCCAACGACCCGCGCATCAATCAGGACTGGGACTATCTGCAGGCATCCAATAACTTCCGCTTCATGACCACAAAACCCTCGAACGTGGGTTTGGACCGTGGCATCTATAGCGGACCGTTCGACGCCTTCACCAATTACATGAATATCCTCGGCGACTTCATCAATAGAGTCAACGCCCTCTATCCGCTCGACATCGACAATGACGAGCTCGAGGGTCTGCTCACCACCATCAAGAACCAAGGTGACGAGATTGAGATGAAGGACAAGGAAATCACCCGTCTAAAGGCTAAGCTCGAGAAGTACGAGGCTGAGAAACCGGCCAAGAAGGCTTCTGCCAAGAAGGCTGAGGAGAAATAAGAATCCGGCCAAGATAGCAGAATAACTATTTCGGGATGTAGGAGAGTAAAAATCCCAATACCCATTAAAGTTCAAACTAAAAAATAAACCGGAGCATTTCGCTCCGGTTTATTTTTGGTATTTATCGACCGCTTACTTCCTCCAGCGTGGATCGCCAGCAGCGCCCTTGAAGGCAGCACCGTCGGGATTTAGGGTAAAGTCTGCATTGGCAGGATCAGCAAATCCGGGATCACCAACAATTCCTTCTGTGTCGAACCATGTGATAGAAGCATCAGCAGTAGCGCCAGGTTCCGTCAGGTTCTCACAATTGAAGTAGTAGTTGTTTGCCAGTGTCGGCTCCATGTCTGTCGACTTCTGGTTGGCAAAGCCGCGCTTATGGTTTGTACCGACTACAATATTGTTGGTAAACGTAATCTTGTTACCAGCAAAACGCGGATACATGATACGGTAGTTTGCACCGCCACTGCCAACATTGTAGAGCGTGCAGTGGTCAACCAGAATCTGGGGACCAACCTGTCCTTCGAAGTCGGCCGACTTGTCGTCGACACGGATGAAGTCGCGGCTTGTAGCACACTGGTAGAACGTACTGTTTGTCAGGGTGATCTTTCTGGGCAAGCCCGCACGGCTATCGATGAAGTCGCCACCCGAGCACTCGATGCCATGAACGATGCTGTTGTTAATGGTGATGGACTCAACAATAGCCTTCACATTCAGATAGAGGATACCCTTGCAGGTAGACATACCGTAAATCTCACAGTTCTGGATGTCGAGAGCACCATAGTTTGCGTCAGCAGTCTTGTAGTTGAAGATCTGGTCACCAGTAGCGTTGTCAAGACCATTAATCTTCAGTTGGCTCAGACTCAGTCCGGCACCATCATACAGCTCAAGGCGACCCTTGATGACGGGTTGGTCTGTCGGATAGACACCCTTGATGGTGATGGTGTTGTTCACCTTGACAGCACCAGCCTTGATGTCTGTCACCTCACCACTTGCCTCATCGGTAATCTCCGTGGGGTTCAGTACGTAGGTTCCGGGGAACACGGCAAGCACAGCACCAGCCTGAGCTTCGGTAATGATGCTTGTCAGGTCGTCGCCACTACGGACGATGATGGCACCCTCCAGGTCAGCAATGGTTGTAAAGCTACGGTTGCCGCACTGCTTACCATTATAATATAGGTACACGTCGTAAGCTGTCTCAGGGGTCAGTCCATCGACGATTGCCTGACCAGCCTGCTTCTCCTCATCAGTAATCTGGTGGTTGATATTGCCAACGACGATGTTTGAAACATCAAAACCATCCTCAACCTCCCATGTCAGGACAACGCTGCGGTCGGCAATCTGTGCAGGCTTCGGGTTCTTCAGGAACTGCTTTGTGCCAGTCTTGAAGTAGGCACCGTTCCAGTTGGATGTACGGCTATCATTACCTTCCGTAACAGCCTGTACGCGTACCGAGTACTTCGTGTCGAACAACAGGTTCTCCAGCGTGTAGGGAATTTGGTCAGCCGTTATACCCGTCAGCGTTTGTACGGGCGAGCCCTCGAAAGAGAGACTGTCGTCAGCGAAGACTTCCAGATTATAACTCGTTGCTCCAGCAGAAGTGTTCCACGAAATGTTGGCGGTCGTCTCCTTGACGTTGGATGCTTCGAGTTGCAGGGGCGCGAAGTTGCGATTGAACGTCAGACTGGTGATTTCATCGTCTGGCCCGCTGCATGAGGTCGTGGCCGTAAAGGCCAGACCCACCATGCATATTGAAGCTATTTTATTGAATTTCATATTGATGATTGCTTTTAGTTGTTATTTAAGAAAATCATTGTTCAGAGTACCAGAGCTGTTGTTGATAACCAGCTGAGGCAGAGGCCATACACAGTGCTGGCTGGGCTTATCGACGACATAGTAGCCATTGATGATGTCTTCTGTCAAGTTAGGCTCGTCGTTGCTCGTGATCCAACCCTTGCTCTCCCAGCCTTCCTCTTTACGGAGTTCATCGCCCTGATCGTCCGTCTCGCCATGGTTCAGACCGTAGATCTTCAGCGTCTGCTTATCAATGTAAGTGTAATACAGTTTGGCAGGCAGGTCGGCATAGGCGCCCTCGCGCTTGGCCAGCTGCTGCAACTTGACTTTCGTCTCTGCCAGAGTCTGGTCGAGGATACCCCAGCGGATGAGGTCCTGTTTACGGAGCATCTCGCCGGCAAACTCAAATTTGCGCTGGTCACGGATGCCCTGACGGAATGCTTCCTTGCTGGCAGAATACTGGGCAATCAATGCATTAACCTTCTCTGCGGGCAGAGCACGGTTCAGAATAGGACGCAGATACTGTACGGCATTGGCGGGACCGTTCAGCTCATTCTCTGCCTCGGCAGCCATCAGGTAGATGTCTGCATAGCGCATCAGCTGCCAGTTGATACCATCGTCCAGAGAAGTGGCCTTACGATTCATCCACTCGTAGCGCAGCTTACCAAAGCACCAGTTCTTGATACCCCAGAGCTCCTGCTTGGCATCACCCTCGTTGTTGTCGCCACCGTTATACCAACGGTAGGGGATACAGGTGATGTCGCGGCGGATGTCTTCGACGTCATAGTCGTAATACAGGGTGGGCACAGGGCCGCACTCGCCGCCAACGCTACCTGTCTTCTGATATTGGACGTACTGGTTCCAAGGCGACTGCATACGTATACCCTTCGACGATACCACACGTCCGCGTCCTTCTTTAAACGGAATTTCCCAGATGCTCTCTTCACCAGCGGTGTAGTTCTCTTCACACAACTTTCTAAAGTTTTCTTCAAACGTGCCTAAGGTGTTGCGACCGCTCTTGATGACATCGACACACTCGTCGCGGGCAATCTGATACATCTTGTCGCCAGATAATTCGGCATCCGTGCTCTGACGGTAGCTGCCGTCTGAATAGAGCTTATAGCCACAGGCATAGAGTGCAGCACGGGCACGGAGACCCTTGACGAACGACTTGCTGACACGCTCGGTGGTCTTGGTGACTGTATTCTCGTTCGGCCAGTAGCAGTAGTTCTCAGCCTCTTCAAGGTCGGCGAGGATCTGCTTGTAGATATCATCCTGGCTAGAACGAGGGAGATAAGTGTTCTCGTTGGTTGTCTGCTCGAAACGGGCAGGCACGTCGCCGAAGGTTCTCATCAGCTCCACGTAGATCAGGGCGCGCAGGGTCAGAGCCTCACCCAACAGGTGAGCCATGCCAGCATTGTTTTCTACATCACCATATTGGCGGATGTTGTCGATGGCGATGTTTGCCTTTTCAATACCTTGGTAAAGTGCCGTGTAAGTATCGTTAGTGACGTTCAGCTGTGTATTGTCTTCCGTTGTTGAATAGTTGGCTGTGGCGAATTTGGCATTTGTACGTTCGCTATAGGTACAGCCGTTATACCATTCTGCATCGTTGTTCATGCCGTAGAAGGCTATCCAGCGTCCGCGGTAGGAATTGGTCTTACCCCAGCAGTCGTGTATGGCCATGACAGAACCCTCAGCCAGGTCCGACTGGGAGAATACCACCGAGGCGTCGAGCGATGACTGCGACGGCGCATCCATATCGCAGGAGGTAATACCTGCGATAGACATTGCCATGATTGCAATAGAAATATATTTTTTCATACTGTTAATTCTTTATAGTTTAAAAGTTCAAGTTAAGACCGATGACAAACTGGCGGCTCTTCGGATAAGCTGAGTAGTCGACGTTAGGAGTCAGACCGCCATCCTTCGTGATGGTAGAAACCTCGGGGTCGAAGCCAGAGTATCCGGTAATGACGAATACGTTGTAGGCCGTTGCGTAGAAACGCAGGCTGTTGATGCCAACGCGCTTGGTAAGAGTCTCGGGCAGAGTGTAGCCTAAGGTCAAGGTGTTCAGACGGAGGAACGAGCCGTCCTCGATAGCCCAGTCGGTCAATCTGTAGGAGTTCATGTAGGGACTCCACATCGTGGTGTTGGCATTCATGGCAGCCAACTCAACGGGGTCGTTCACCAGTTCGCCGGCAGCATTGATGTTGGTCCAGCGCTTGCCGTCCTCCATGATGTTGATCATGTTACGGTAGTTTCCGCTGCGATAAGCCGTGGTGTATTCAATCTTGTTGGCGTTATAGATATCGTTGCCAATGCTGAAGTTGAAGTTGGCAGCGAAGTCGAAGCCATAAGCACGTGCAGACAGGGCGAAACCACCGGTCATGTCCGGGTTAGTGTCGCCGATGACCTGACAGTCACCACCATCCGTCTTGATGATATTGTCACCATCCAAGTCCTTTACCTTCATGTCACCAGGACGTACCGAGTGACCCAGGAAGTTCGTACCATCGACAACACCGTCGTTCAGGACCCACTGTTTGGTGGCCTCGTCATAGCCCTTGAAGTCGCTGACCTCATAACGACCGTCGCTAACATAACCGTTGATCAGACCCACGGCCGAACCGACCTGCAGCACATAGTCGTTGGGAATCTCGGTAGAGCCCAGACAGCCTGATGTGGTGTAGGGGTTGAAGCCATCGCCCAGCGACTTGATCTTAGACTTGTTGATGCCGAGGTTTCCTGTGAAGTCGATGCCCCAGTTCTTCTGGTTCACGATGTGATAGGTGAACGAGAACTCCAGACCCTTATTCTGTGTCTCACCCAGGTTGCGGTACTGAGAGGTGAAGGCACCACTCATGCGGTAGTCAATCAGCAGGTCCTTGGTGGTGTTCAAATAAGCCTCGAGGCTACCGTTGATCTTACCGTCGAAGAGGGTGAAGTCCAGACCGATGTTACGGGTGATGGTGGTCTCCCACTTCAGGTCGGGGTTGGCCATACGTGTTGACGGACCCATGTAGCTGGTGAAACCGTTGACATATTCAATCTTACTGGAGATGAGGTCCTGCTTCAGGTAACCCGGATCGATGCCGTTGTTACCAGCAGTACCGTAGCTCAAGCGCAGCTTCATGTCCGTCAGCCAGCTCTTCGTGCCTTCCATGAACGGCTCAGAAGAAACACGCCATGCCAAGGCTGCAGAGGGGAAGTAACCCCAGCGGTTTTCCTTCGAGAACTTCGACGATGCGTCGGCACGGAAGGTAGCGCTGATCAGGTACTTGCTGTCGTAGTCATAGTTCACACGGCCGAAGAAAGAGAGCAGCTTGTCGTCGGGGCTGTATTTATCGTCGACAGAGTAGGGGTGGCCCTGATTGGTCAGCTTGCGAGCTGTGTTAAAGTCAAAGCTGGCGGGGAATCCTTCCAGCATATCGGTGTTGACACGCTTCTTGGTAATCACATACTCGTGACCGGCCATGGCGTTCAGCGTATGCTTGCTGTTCTTCTCGAAGAGATCCTTGAAGTTATAGCTGATAGTATTGGTGTTACGATAGCGCTGACGGTCGGTGTTTGCCAGCTGCAGGGCGGGCAGACGCTTGTAAGCCTCGCTGTGTACGTTCTCACGGGCATAGTATGTCGTCTTGCCATAAAAACGCATATCGTAGTTGGTGTAGGAGTCACGACCGTACTCAGTCTTCAGCTTCAGGTTCTTGTAGATCTCCCAGCCAAAGGCGCCGGCCATATTCAGGTTTCTGCGCTGCTGCTTGCGGTCGTTGTCGTCGGCCGACACCAGCGGGTGGTACAGACCGCCTACGTCCTGATCGTCGTCGAACTCAGCACCCTGAGCCAGACCACCCAGTGGCAGAGACGGGTAGACCACGGCATTGCGCAGACGCTTGTCTGTGCTCGACGTACTGCTGGCATCGTTGGCACCGCCACCGTTGATCTCGGTGTCGCTGTAACGCACCTGGAAGTCCAGTGTTGTGCGCTTTGAGGGCTTCGTATTTAGTTTCAGCGAGAAGTTATCACGATTGAACGATGAGCCGTACATGATAGCCTTGTCGTTCATGTGTGCATAGCTGAATGCATACTTGATGGCGTCGGAACCACCGTTGATGTTGATGTTGTGGTTGAAAGCATGACCTACGCGGCCGAAGGTGATGTCCTGCCAGTCGTTGGTGGGCTGGTTGGCATACAGGTCGCGGTCGGCATAGAGACCGAAGACACTCTCGTAGTTGTCGGCATTGTCGTTCTTCAGCATGAAGTATTCGTACTGCCACTTCAGGTAGTCGCTGGCATCGAGCACATCCATCGTCTTGGCCGTCTTCTTCCAGCTGTAGTAGGCATTGTAGCTCACCTTCACCTTACCTTCCTTACCACCCTTGGTCGTTACCAGGATAACGCCGTTAGCACCACGGCTACCGTAGATAGCAGTTGAGGAAGCGTCCTTCAGCACAGTGATATCCTCGATGTCGGTGGCCGGAATGTCGCCAATACCGTCAACGGGGAAACCGTCGACGATGTAAAGCGGCTCGTTCGACTGAGTCACAGAGCCACCGCCACGGACGCGGATGGTCACATTGGCATCGGGCGAACCCTCAGTCGTCGTCACCTGTACACCGGCCAGTTTACCCGTCAGGGCCTCGGAGGCGCTTGCAACCGGTACGGCGGCAAGAATCTCACTGTTGACAGTTGCCACAGAACCCGTAATATCCTTCTTACGGACAGAGCCGTAACCGATGGCTACGACTTCCTGCAGCGTCGTGTTGTCGTCCTCGAGTACGACGTTGATGCTTGACTTGCCCTTTACGTCGACCGTCTTCGTCTTCATACCGATGTACGAGATGGTGATGGGCTTGCCCGTTGACTTGAGAGTGAAATTACCGTCGAAGTCGGTGACGCCACCGTTGCGCGTACCTTGTTCAATGACGCTGGCTCCGATGACTGCTTCACCGCTCGAGTCCTTCACGTTGACCTTGACGGTCTGTGCCTGTGCGACGACTCCTCCTAACAGGAGAAGAGCGGCGACAAGCGTCGTTCTGATACTCTTGAAATTTACAGACATAAAATGATTTGTTTAATTAATATTGATGAATTGTTTTGTTCGCTTTAGGTTTGTTTTAGAGCTTGTTTCGCTTTTCATCGGCAAAGATACGAAATAAAATCGGGAAACCGACAGATTCTGTAGGAAAAATTTCGTAAACGTTTGCGTTTTTTAAAAAAACAACAGCAGGCGAACCGTAAGGTCCGCCTGCTGAGATTAAAGAGTATAAACGTGTTACTTCACTATGAACGTCTTGCCGCCCTTGATGTAGAGACCGCGGGTAGCGTTCTTCACACGGACACCCTGCAGAGTGTAGATGGCGTCGTCGTTAGCGGCAACCTTCGTGCTGCTGATGCTGTTGACGGTGCCTGCTACAGGAGCAGCGGGGCCGAAGCCACCGCGGCTGTTGGCAGCGCGGATGGTCAGGGCGTCGTTGGCGGGATCGGCCGTAACGTCGAACGATGTACCTTCGGTGATACCAACGAACTCGCCGTTCTTCTCAATCAGATATGCTGTAGCACCGTTGTTTGCCGGTGTCCAAGTCACCTTGCCGTCAGCATAGGCAGCGTTGGCGGGAGCATCAAGCTGTGTGGCCTGCTGCTGTGCCGTAGCAGCCCAGTCGCCCAGAACGTAGTCGATGGTGTAGGTGGCTGCCTGGTCGGCACTAAGGATGGTGTTCATCTTAGTGTTGGCCTTGGTGAAGGTCACCTCGTTCGAGGCAGGAGTGATGTTCTGTCCGCTTGCGTCCTTCGTACCATACTCGCCAGCAATCTTATAGTCGCAGTTGATGCCCTTCAGCAGCCAGCGTGTGGCAACCAGACGGGTGGGGTCGAGCAGGGTAGTATTCAGGTAGATGCAAGTGGGATTGTCGCTCCACGCACGTCCAAGGTTCCAGGTATCGGCATTGTTCTCAATGGTACAGTCGTTGAATACATAGAGCTCGCTGTTGGCCGTGACGGTGGCGCTTCCGCGCACCTCGTTGACGAGCTTCACCTTGTTATAATATACATGGCCGTTACCGCAGAGATAGTCGACGGTGCCGTGAATCTCGCTGTCCTCCCAGTAGTAGACGCCGCCTACCTTGTGCGAGTAGTAGGTGTCCTGGTACGACAGGAGACGGACGTTCTTGCAGATGGTCTGCGTACCCATGTCATGGAGCGACGGTGCCTGACCCTCGTTGCCGCTGTAGGCGAAATTGTTCTTCAGCGTGATGTCCTGCATATAGAGTGCGCTGCCGCTGTTGACGAGCAGGTCGCCCTTGCCCAGTCCCGACTCCTTCGGACTCGAGGTGATGATGGTCTTCTCGGCGCTCTCACCGATAATCGAGATGTTCTTGCCCGAGACGGAAGTCTCGGCAGCCGTGCCAAGGTCATAGGTTCCGTTGGGCAGGAAAATCTTGGCACCCTCCTCGCCGCTGGCCGTGTTGAGGGCCATCAGCAGACCGGCACCATCGCCGGCAGGGACGATGTAATAGCCAGAAGTCTCGTCCTTGGCCAGGAATTCCGTGACGTTGTAGACGGTGACCATGTGCAGATATGTCTGGGCAGCGAAGGTGAAGGTCAACTGTGTAGCCGGACCGTCGTAGGAGACGCTGGTCATACCGCCGTCGCTCTCTGCAATGGCGGGCATATCGTCCTTGATGACGTTGCCGTTAGCATCGGTCACCTTGATGGTCGTACCATTGCCATACTGGCAGAGCATCAGCACAATCTGTGCCTTGCCGGCTACGTCGACGGTGAACGAACCGCCGGCGTTGAAGGTGAAACCGTGGTCGTTGTAGTACGAACCGTCAGTAACGCTAAAGGTCTCGTGATCCTCTGGATAGAATGTGGCTTTACGCAGGTCGTACACCTGGACACTACCTACGCTGACCGACTCGATGGGTGTCACGCTAGCCAAAATGGTCATGTTACCCGAGACGAAGTCGGTAGCCTTGACCTTGACACCGTTGGCGTTCACCCAGCCGCGGAACTTCTGCCCGTCGGGGATGGTAAGGTCGGCCTCGGTATAGGGAATATCGCCGACAGGCTCGCCCTCGAAGACGGTCTTCGTGCCGAGCTCCTTGTTGTTCTGGTCACGGAAGGTGATGGTGGCTTCCGACACCTCCGTTGCCTCAGCCTTGAAGTAGGGGAGGTAGGCAATGTTCGAGAATGTCAGGGTTGTGGGCTCGCCCGTATAGAAATAGGTGGCGGCGTTCTGGTCCTCGTGATAGCAGGTAGATGTCAGCAAGGTGGGCTCTGCGAGTACCTCACCGGCAGCATTCTTAATCATACAGGTTGCGGGGTTGGCATAGCGGCAACCGCCGATAGTGAACTTCACGGTGCCGTCGACGGGGACAACGATGGTCACATTGCCATAACCGTGATTGTCGCCACGATGCGTGCCAGTAAAGGTGACGCCAGCTGGCAGCGTAGAGCCGTCGAAGCCTTCCTTCATCATCTGCTCATTGGTAATCTCGAAGTCTACGAACGAGCGGGCGACGCTCTCCTTGAACACCACCTTGCAGAGCACGCCCTCTGCTCCTGTCTTGCGCTCAATGAAGATGCCTGTCACGTCAGCAGGAATGTCGATGCTGCCCGTGTTGGGGCTGGCATCAATGGCCACCTCGCCGATCAAGCTACCCTTTGTGGCTACGCCGTCGGCAATAGTGCAGGCATAAACGTTCACGACATAGGCATCGGCGGTCTTGCGGTTGCCGAAGGACAACGTCAGTTTACCAGCCACGGCGGGCTTCTCGAAGTAGGCATAACCTGTGCTGTTGAGCTTCACACCATTCAGACCCTGGTTCGTACTCGGCGCGTCGTTGACGTAAGCCTCGTAGTACAGACCGTTGTCCGGACCTTTCGTGGGAATCTTGTTCTCCGTATAGTCCCATGTCAACGTCACGGCAGTACTAGCCTTCTGTGTGACGCTGATGGAGATGAGGTACTGGCTTTTGTTTACAATCTCTACATAGCCCTGAGCCACGTCGCTGGCCTTGGCGGTGTAGACCGTCGTAGCTTCGGTAGCGTCGGTGCCGCCGATAGAATAGGCGAAGTAAGGAGCTGAGTAACCATTGACTGTAACCACGTCTCCCTTGCTCTGTACGGGAACCTTGAATACAACGTTGCCCGTCTGGATACTGTTGCCGTTGTCACGGATGGTCTGACCGTTAGCCTCTACTGTCAGCAGGATGCCGTTGTCTTCGACAGCTTTGATGGTGCCTGCCGTTGTGCTGCCGTTCAGGGCAACGGCTTCGGCGACTACCGTCGCATTGGTGAAGTCCCAGGTTGCGGTGACGTCCTGTGCGTGTGCAGCCACGGCGGCCACAACAAGCAGCCATAGTGTACTGAGTCTGAGTAAATGTTTCTTCATACGTTTTTTGATTAGATTGTTATTAATGTTTTAGCTCTTTGTCAGTCATTGCGGGGACAAAGATAGTAAAAAACATGAGTAGAACAAAATATTTCCCACGTTTTTTTTCGCTAACGTTTACGTAAATTTTTCTTTTCTTTCCTTTGAAGTATGAAATTAAAAGCGTATCTTTGCAGCAGAATACTTATTTATTAACTAAAACAAATATGCTTATGAAGAAAATTTTTACACTTATCGTTACTACGCTTGCATCTGTTGGCATGTACGCACAGACCACGCTGATTGATTTCCCCACCAGTAAGGATGGAATTACGTTCACAGGTACCACTACTGAGGCTACTGTCAAGATTCACTTGAATGTTGACGCCGTAGCTTGCTACAAGCTGGCAAATGGCTTTACTACTGACGAGGTATACAATAACAACTCCATCAATCTGGAGGTTGAGGGCGGCTTCAAGGCTGGTGATGTCATTACTGTTTCTGGTGCCATCAACAATTCAGACGAGTCGAAGAGAGGTACTGTTGTCGTCTTCACCCTCGATGGTACTACTCCTACTGCCTTGAATACCTTCGATGACTTCATCAACTCCCGCATTGTCGCTGAAGATCCCGCTGAGCAGAGCTACACGCTTGAGGCCGATGCCGATAAGATTTATCTTGGCCGTAATGGCAACACCGCTACAAACGTGACGCTTATCAAGGTCGTTCGCGGCGGTAGCGCTGGTGTCAGCACCGTTAAGGCTGAACAGAAAGACGGCGCCGTCTACAACCTCGCTGGTCAGAAGGTGGGTGCTGGCTACAAAGGCCTGGTTATCAAGAACGGTCGTAAGTACATGAAGTAAAAGGAGCCGACTTTCCGCTGAATTCTCTCGAGAATTCATACAATAAGTGGCACTTATTTCCGAATAAGTGCCACTTATTTGCAGAAAAGCGCCACTTATCCGAAGAAAAGTGGCACTTTTTTTGTGTACGTGTTAGCGAACGACCTGCTTATGTCCGTTCTTCACGACAATGCCTTTGTAACCTGCAGCTACACGCTGTCCGCCGAGGTTGTACGTCGCACCTGTCTGAGTGCGGGCTCTGACGGTGGTGATACCCGTAGCGTTACCCTCAGTCTTCACGATGACGTAGAAGATTCCGCTCTCGCCATTACCGCGAGTGATCTTGTGCTCGCCTGCCGAAATAGCTTCCGTATAAACGCGAACCCCGTCACTGCCTGCAGGTGTGGTGGCCGTTGCAACGTCTAGCTCGTTGCCGTCAAGCTTCAAGGAGAAGTTACTCCACGTAGACTGGACGATAGTTACCGTACCGATAGCGTTGGTGGTGAAGGCAACGAGGGTCGCTCCTTCCAACTTCAGACCACTATTGAAGGTCAGACCGTCGTATGAGCCTTGAAACTTAGTGTTGAAGTTGTGCTTTGCCTCATTGAACGTAAAAAAACCGTCGGGATTCTGTACGTTTGAACCGTTGAACATGACGGTATACGTTGCGGCCTCCTGCGAAGGCGTGGTACCGCTACCGCTGGTGTCCGCTCCCGAGGTGTTGACTGCCTCTACTTGTGTGCCGTCCTCCTTCTTGTAGGCGGGGTAGTACTCCTTGGCGGCTTCTTTGGCGTCAGCATTGCCAGCAAGCATGATGTCCTGTACCAGCGAGTTGGCGTAGACCTCGATGTTCGTATAGTATTTGGCAGGGTCGAGCGTCGTCTTCAAGGCATCCGTCGCATCGTTGGGATTCAGGCCGTTGGCCGTCTCCCAGGCATCGGGAATGCCGTCGCGGTCGGTGTCAAAGCCGGCCTCACGACTGCCCGTGCCGAAGTTTGCCTCGGTGTAGCCGTTGACGTCAGAGACTTTGTCGATGCGACCGGATTTCTTTGTTACCGATCCTTTGTAGGTGGCCGTGCCGTTCTTGGCTTCTTTGAAGTAGCGCTGGTCCACATCGTCGGGGGTAAGCGATGCACCGGCATAGCTGAGCACCTTTTCGAAGGCCTTGGCGGCCGTGTGGGTTGTCACTTCACCATAGGGTGCCGGTTCCGTCAATTTCATGGGTATTGCATCTTTACCGTTCACCGTCGTATAGGTGAGGTCGCTGCCGTAGTAGTGGTTGGGGTCATAGCTGTAGTAGGTGCTGCCTACTTTGGGCGTGCTGGCGTCATACTTCATCTTCTCCCAGCCCGCAGCCTGACCATTGATAGTATTTCCGTCCAGATAGTAGCGGCTATTCATGCCTTGGTACTTGGGGTAATTCTCCGAGTTGTCGTTGTCACCATAACTGGCTGTCGTCAAACGGTCAATGCTGGCGGCAGGACCATTTTTGTAGTAGTTGCCCACCATGTTGACTTGTCCGCCACCAGGCCCGCCGTAGCAGCCGTTGGCATTGTAGATGACGCAGTTGCGGAAGTCCACGTTCTCGGCCTGTACGGCGTTCGCCCACTTATACTCGCTGTAGAGCTTGTTCCCGGTATAGCCGTTCCAATCGTAGCGGGCACCGTTGAAGCGTGGAGAGCGGTTGTTCACGTGACAGATAAGGTTGTGGTGGAACGATGCCAGCTTGCCACCCCAGATGCCGCCGTAGCCGTGGGCTCCCTTACCGTGGCCGGCGTTATTCAGGCTCTCGCCGACAGTACACCACTGTAAGGTGAAGTTGTTGTTGTCATAGAAAGATGCTACCTCGTCAATACTCCATGAGAACGAGCAGTGGTCGATGATAATGCCGGTAAAATGGCGGGCCGTGGAGGCGTCGGCACCGTCATTGACATCCTTCTCCTCTCCACGACGCACTCGTACGAAGCGCATGACGATGTTGTTGCCGTTAGGGTTGACGGTGAAGTAGCGCAGGGTGATACCCGGAGCAGGCGCCGTCTGTCCGAGAATGGTGGTATTGGCACCGATGTTGACGTCCTTCGTCAGAGCAATGACACCGCCGACGTCGAAGACTACGATTTTCTTGTCGGTACCGCTGACGGCCTGACGGAAAGACCCTGTTCCAGAGTCGTTGAGGTTCGTCACGTGGACAATCTTGCCGCCGCGGCCACCGGTAGTGTAGCGGCCGTGTCCCTCTGCGCCAGGAAAGGCGGGAGCGGTCTGTGCTTGTGCAGCCAGCGTTAGGGCTGCGAGAGTTAGTGTAGTAAGTAGTTTTTTCATTTTGTAATTTTTTGTTTTTATTGCATTCTCTGTAAGCCCTCCCAGCGCACATTCCATGTGCCGTCCTGGGGGAAACCGGGGTTCAGGGGCTGTTCACAGCCGTCCCAGCCGGCACACATCATGGCCACGGCCGTCAGCAAGGCACCGTTGCCGGGCAGGTAGATGCGCAGACGGTCGGCAGTCTGGAAGTTATGGCCCTGTTTAAGGTAGGTATTCTTCTGGGTGTCGATGAGCAGCGCCTGCAGAGCCATTTCCGGTTGTCCGAGACGGGCGGCGGCCATCGCCGTCATGCCGTAGTCCCAGCCCCAAGTGGTCGGCCAGTTCCAGTTCTGCATCACCCAGTCCAACGTCTTCTTTGCCGCAATAGTATTACGGCTTATAGAGACCGTCGGCAGCATACCGAAGGGGCCGAGGACGGCGGGGTGGTCGTTGCGGCATTTCTCTTCGAACGTCTCGGTGAAGACGACGGGTTGGGCACCGCTGGCAACGGCATCGAAGGGGTCGAAGCTTTTCAGTCCGGTCGTCTTGCCTTTCGGCAGACCGGCGGTGTAGATGCCGTCCTTCGTCTGCGGCAGGGGTGCCATGTTCCGGGCTATTTTGTCCCACTCGGCATTTCGGGCCTTGCCCTGACGTTCACGCCATGCATTGGCCAGCGTGAGACCATACTGCCAGTAGGCCAGCTCGAACGGGTGGTTATACGAAAAGTCCTTCGACATCGACTCCTGCATGGACGTAGCTCCCTGAAGGAAGTACTTGCCCGTCTTCTTGTCGTAACTCACGAAGTCGGCCATGAACACGGCGGTCTGTTCCACCTGCTCGCCGAAGCGGACGAGGGTCGACGCCGTGGGCTCGGCACGGTAGACTTCTTCGGCCATATATATATAATGTGGCTGTTGCCAGATGAGGAACGAACCGGTGTTCGACGGTGCCTCACCGGCCCAGGGGTCGGTCATCTTCATCCAACGGGCGCCCTTGAAGCCCTGGCGCTCGGCAATCTTCAGAGCATTGCCGAAAGCCTGCTGGTTGTACCAGTCGAGCACCTGTGCCACCACTTCCGGGTGGTTCCAAAGGGCGAAGTCGACCATGTGCCACCACGTCATCTCCAGGTGCGGACGTCCGAACCACGAGTTGTACGTCAAGCCCGTCTCCTGAGGCGGCAGGGCGTTGGCGCAGTTAACCTTCGTCAAGTACTGCGACTGCACTACGCGGCGCTCCAGCTCCTTGGCACGTGGGTCGGTACATTGGCTGAAGTCGACGATGGCGCCATCCCGCCACCATCGGTTCCATGAACTGATGATGGAGCGCAGCTGCTGGTCGAACACCAGACCGCCCTCGTCGGGATCGGCCCTGTTCAGTTGATTCATGTATTCGGCCTTGAACATCAGCACCTCGTCGTCCGTGGTGAGCATGAACTCGTGGGGAGCCTTCTCGCTCAGCGTGGCGTTACCCTGCCATTTTAGCTGGATGTAGTAGGTGGTGCTGTCCAGTCTGTGCTCGATGATGGCGCTGTTGGGCTCCGTCGTCTGACCTGTCATGATGCGGCTCTGATGGCGCTCAGGCTTCGTCCAGTCGGCAGCGCCGTCGGCATGCTTTCCGGTGGGATAGGGTAGGCGGATGCTGACGTGTGCGCGGCCTTGCTTAAGCATCGTCGTTTTGATTCGGTAGATGACGGCGTCGCGGTTGTAGCGGCAGGCGGTGGTCACATCGACGGGGTTGCCATCGACAGCGAAGTGCGACTCAATCTTCCCGTCGTACATCTGCAACTCCTGATGGATGTCCTTAAGGTCCTTCAGCGCCACGCGGCTACCGTCGGCATGGGTCATGTCGAGGCCGATGACGCCGAGGTTCAGGCGGTGAGGATTGACGCGGAAGTACTCCGTGGCGGCCACGTTGCGCTCAGCATCGCCTTTAGACGCCTTGTACTCCACGGCGTAGACCTCGGGATGGCCGTGCCCCAAGTCGAACGACTTCTCGCTGTCCTCGGGTGTCAGGCCGTTGGTGTTTTCGAACTTATGCCATCCCCAGTCGGACATGGCTGTCAGAGGCACACCTGCCTCATAATCAAAAGGGAACGACTGCAGGCCTGTGACGTCGACTGTCGTGGCGAAACTTCCGTTGCCCACGGTGAGGGAGGCCAGCGCGTCGGCCTCGGTGATGACTGGGTTATTTCGCGAGACCACAGCCTGACGGTTAATCTCAGCCGTGGTGTTGCTGGTATCATAGCCAAGCATCTCCATCTCCAGCGACGCCCAGATAAACGGGCCGAGACCCTTGGCATCGTTGTCACGTATCTTCTCGCTGAGGTAGTAGACGTAGCTGCCGTCACGCTTCTGGTTCTCCTTTACCGTGCCCTTGGGGTTCACCTTCTTCAGCGCGGCCTCCACCTCGGGGGTGGCAGCGGGACCAAGACCGGCTACCGAACAGCAGTTGGTCAGCGAGATGGTCTTGTCGGCATTCACGCGGATGAACTTATTGATCATACCCTTGTAGGCACGGATGCCGGCATCGCGGTACTTCGCCCCGACATAGCCCTTGCGGTAGGCTTTCAGCAGGGCGTAAGTGAACATGGCCGAGCAGGTTGACTCCAGATAATTACCTTCTCTTCCCGGCGAGTCCATGACCTGATACCACACGCCGCTCTTCTTGTCCTGCCATTTCAGAATAGCATCAAAATCCTTCTGGAGAAGTTCAATGACCTCGGAGCGGCGGCTGTAGGTCTCGGGCAGGGCGTCGAGCACCTCGATGAGCGCCATCGTGTACCAGCCCTGCGCACGACCCCAGCAATGCTGTGAGAGTCCTGTTTCCTTGTCGGCCCAGAAGGCTTTGCGGGTCTCGTCGTAGGCGTGGCGGTTGAGGCCAGTTTTCGGGTCGAGGGTGCGCTCGTAGGTCACCTTCAGTTGGTTGACGGCGTCGTCGTAGATGGCGATGGTCTGGGACTTATGGGTCTTATTTGTCTTATTGGACTTATCGGCAGCCTCTGTGATGGGCGCTGTCAGACAGCGGTAGGGCAAGCCCATGAAGATACCGTCGAGCCACACCTGATAGGCGTAGATGGCCTTGTGCCAGAACACCTTGTCGGCAATGGTGCGCGGCTGGTTCTGCAGCTGGCGCATCATGGTCTGCATGGCCTTGAGATTCTTGGCCTCGGGCCATTGCTGGTACATACGGGTTACGAAGTGGCCGGTGCGGATGTTGTCGAGGTTGTAGTCCAAAATGTTGTAGCCGCGGATGTCGCCCTGCTGGTTAATCATCGTGTCTGTGTACTCCTGACAGTAGCGGCGGATGTCCTCGCCGCCATATTTAAGATAGGTGTCGAGCATTCCCTCTAGTTCGATGCCCATGACGTACGACCACTTGGGCTTTGTCGAGAAGTCGAGCATGTAGGACCTCGGCGTTCTTTTCATCTCAGAGTAGGTCATCCATTCGGAGTAGTGCTTATAGGGCAGCTCCGTCAGGCAGAGCGAACCGTTGCAGAAGTAGTTGTCGTAGCGGATATATCGCGTCAGACCGGTGATTTTGTTACCATGGGCTACGTTGTCGAAACGGCAGTTGCGGATGTTCACGTCGTAGACGTTGCAGACGGTGTCCAGTCCGATGACCAGCACGCCGTAATTGGACTTCCCGCAGGTGACGTTCTCGACATTGATATCGCGAACCGTCGGGTTGAAACCGCGACAGCAGATCTCGTTGTGCTCGTAGTCCAGGTTGATTTTGACAACAGCCTCGCCGCACTGGCCGACCTTGATGTTGCGCATATTGATGTTCTCGATGATGCCGCCGCGACAGGAGTTTGTCTTGATACGCAGCACGCGGTCCAGATTCGGGGAGTCCATCTCGCAGTCGTGAGCATAGACGTTCTGACAGCCGCCGCTGATTTCCGAGCCTACGACGACGCCGCCGTGGCCGTTCTTCATCTCGCAGTTGCGAATGATGATGTTCTTGCTCGGCATATTGCGCTCACGGCCATCACGGTTGCGGCCGCTCTTGATGGCGATGCAGTCGTCGCCGGTGTTGAAGAAACAGTCCTCTATCAGCACACGGTCGCAGCACTCCGGGTCGCAGCCGTCGCCGTTGGGACCGTCGTTGATCATCTTTACACGACGAACGGTGACGTCGGTGGAGTGCAGCGGATGGATGACCCAAAACGGGGAGCGCAGCAGCGTGACGTCCTCTAACAGGATGCGCTCGCACTTGTTGAACGAGACGAGCTGCGGACGCAGGCCGTCCTTCGGTCCGAAGACACGCTCGGGGGAGCGACGGCCTTGCTCGTCGTACATCGGGATGCCGTCCTCGCCGTTCTTCAGCAGGCGCGGGCGTGCCTCTATCTTCTGGGCTATCATGCCCTCCTTCCATCCGTGTCTGGCTGTGCCGACCCACGGCCACCACGTCTCTTTGGAGCCACCGCCGTCGATGGTGCCCTTGCCCGTCACGGCGATGTCGGTCTGCTTGAAGGCGTAGACACAGGGTGAGAGGTTGAAGCACTCCAGACCCTCCCACGACGTCTCGACGATGGGGTAGAGCTCTGGCTCGAATGCAAACTGCAGGACGGCGCCTTCCTCGACGTGAAGGTTGACGTGGCTCTTCAGCGCGATGGCACCCGTGTGGAATGTCTGACCGGCAGGCACGACGACGCGTCCGCCCCCGTTCTTCGAGCACTTGTCGATGGCCTTCTGTATGGCCTTCTGGTTCTGTGCAGCTGTGTTGGTTTGTTTGGCGCCAAACTTCGTAATTAGGTAGTCCTTACCGCTAATCTGTGGCGACTTGATGCTCTGTTCGATCTTCTTGTATTCAGCTTCGTCCCACTCGCTGGCTTTCGCCGTGAGTGTCAGAAACGTGCCGATGAGCATCAGTAGGAATAGTTTCTTCATATAGTCGTTTGTTTTAGTCCGTAGTCTCGACAAAGGACGTATATCTCTTTGCCTATCGACGGCAAAGATACGGAAAAAAGCCCGAAATCCCGAACTTATTAAGTTTTTTTATAACGTAATCGTTTACACTTTCTCGGCCAATACCAAAGGGCCTCTTTCTCTGGTAATATATGCAGCATTTATAGGAGATTATGAAAAAAGGTTGCAAAGTTGCTGATAAAGGGGGGGGGCAGCAACAATGCAACCTATATTCAAAAACATAATAATATCTGCACAAAGGAGGCCTGGTGAGACTATTTTCCCAGCGCTTCAAAGAGACGGTTGAGGGCAAGGTCGGCGTTACCCTCGGCTTCGTCTAAGAGTGCAACGAACTTCGAGCCGATGATGGCACCGGCGGCGTTGTCTTGGGCGGCACGGAGCGTCTGGGCGTTGCTGATGCCGAAGCCAATCATGCGCGGATTGCGCAGCTGAAACTGGTTGATGCGCTGGAAATAGGCCTGCTTCTGCTCGTCGAACGACTTCTGCTCGCCGGTAATGGCGGCGCTGCTGACCATATAGATGAAGCCGTCGGTGTGCTGGTCGATGAAGCGGATGCGCTCGTCGCTGGTCTCCGGCGTGATGAGCATGATGACGCGGAGGTCGTACTTGTCGGCCACGGGCTTCACCACCTCCTGGTAGTCCTTGAACGGCAGATCGGGGATGATCATACCTGAGACGCCAGCTTCAGCACACGACTGGCAGAACCGTTCCACGCCGTAATGCAGGATGGGGTTCAGGTAGCCCATGAGGATCAGGGGAATCTCTACCTGGTCCTTGATGGATTTCAACTGTTCGAAAAGCAGATGCAAATTCATACCGTTCTTCAGGGCCTTTGTGGCCGCCGTCTGGATGACGGGACCGTCGGCCAGCGGGTCGCTGAAGGGGATGCCGACCTCGATGAAGTCGATGCCGCGGCGCTGCATGGTGAGAATAACGTCGGCGGTGCCGTCGAGGGTGGGGGTACCGGCGCAGAAGTAGAGGCTTAGCAGTTTCCGGTCGCCCCTTTCTGCAAATACTTGATTGATCTTATTCATAATTGTTCTAAGAATTGTTTAAGTTTAGTGATGTCCTTAAGGCCCGGCTCGGTCTCAAAACGTGAGTTGAGGTCGATGCCGATGCACTTGGGATGATGGAAGTTGCGGACGCGTTCTGTATCATAGGGGCCGATGCCACCGCTGAGCAGGAAAGGTTTCGTGCCATCGTAGGCGTCGAGGACAGACCAGTCGAACTGCTCGCCGCTGCCGCCGACAGTCTTGCATTTCGTGTCGAAGAGGAAGTAGTCCACACAGTCCTCATAGTCATGGTAGGCCGCAATGTCGTCACGACTGCTGACGCTGATGGCCTTGATGAACTTCACAGGGCGGATGTCATCCAGCGTACGACGCAGGTTGCGGATGAGCGTCGGCGTCTCGTGACCATGCATCTGTACGAGGTCGAGCTGGAAGTTCACCACATGGGTGATGACGTCCTGGGCCATCGGGTCGACGAAGACACCTACTCGCTGAGGTGAGTGCTGAGCGGTGACGGGCGAGAGGCTGGTGCGGTCGGGCATGGTGCCGACGAGTGTCGGAATCATGTTGACGTAGCGTGGTGACTTGGGCCAGAAGATGAGCCCAATCCAGTCGATGCCGAGAGCAGCTACCTGACGGATGTTTTCACTATCGCGCATACCGCATACTTTGAGTATTCTCTTCATAGACGATTTGACAATTTACAATGAACGATGTGTTGACATTTAGCTGTTGATGGCGGCGATGAAGTCGGCCAGCGCCTTACCAGGATCGGGCATCTTCATGAACGTCTCGCCTATAAGAAAACCACGGAAACCGGCCTGACGCAGCTCACGGATTGTGTCGGGACTTGAGATACCGCTCTCACTCACCAGGACGGGCTCCCGGTCGGCTCCTGAACACGCTGACCGGAGCTGCTCTGCAAGACGGAACGAGTTATCGACGCTGGTTACGAAGGAACCGAGATTGCGGTTATTGATACCATAGACATCTGGTTGTAACTCACAGTATTCCAATTCTTTCTCGCTGTGCATCTCAAGTAGGACTTCAAGACCTAGTTCGTGCGCTTTACCTATCAGCATCTGAAGTTTTTCCTTCGGGAGACAGGCGGCGATGAGCAGTACTGCAGAAGCCCCGCAGAGACAAGCCTCGTAGAGCTGGAACTCGTCGATGACGAAGTTCTTGTAGAGAATGGGGAGCGTCACGCCCGACTGCCGGGCCTCGACGATGAAACGGTCGTGACCACCGAAGTATTGCTTGTCCGTGAGGATGCTCAAGGCGGCAGCACCGTTCTTTTGGTAACTCAGAGGGATGATGTCCGGACGACCTTCCTCCTTAATCCAGCCTTTCGACGGTGAGCGACGCTTAAACTCGGCGATGATACCCGTGTCGGAGGCGAGCAGGGCCTCGCGGAGCGACGGTTTCTTCCGTCGCATCCGCTCCAGCTCCTGTTGCTTGGTGGCAACTATTTCTTGTAAAACATCTTTCATAGGGCTAATGAGTCTTATGGGACTTATGGGTCTTATGAGTCTTAAAGTACAGATAAGTCTTATGAGTTCAGCTCAACGAACTTCTTGAACGTACGAAGAGCAGCGCCGCTGTCGATACTCTCACGGGCGATGGCGATGCACTCGTCGATTTCCTTGTGTCCCTTCTCAAGCACCTGGATGCCGAAAGCGGCGTTGGTGAGCACGATGTTCTTCTGAGCAGGCAGGGCGCGGTTCTCGAGGACGGCGTCGAAGATCTCCTTGGCTTCCTGTTCTGTGGCACCAGCGACGAGCTCTTCGGGCTTGGCACACTCGAAACCGAGATCCTGAGGACGGAAGATGCGCTCATAGCTGTTCGTGGTCACCTTGAAGTCGCCAGTCAGCGAGATTTCATCGTACCCGTCGATGGAGTTGACAATGCCGTAGTCGATGCCCAGACGCTGGTATACCTGCTGGTAGAGACGCATTTGGTCGAGGTTGGCGACGCCAAGGAGCTGACAGCTAGGACGGCTGGGGTTAACCAGCGGGCCGAGGAGGTTGAAGATGGTGGGGAAGGGCAGGGCCTTGCGGATGGGGCCGACGAACTTCATGGCCTTGGCGAAGAGTTGGGCGTGGAGGTAGACGATACCAGCCTCGTCCATGCAGCGGTTCAGCTGGTCCAGGTCGTCGGTGAACTTCACACCGTGCTGTGCAATGACGTTCGAAGCGCCGCTGGTCGATGTAGCAGCGTAGTTGCCATGTTTGGCCACCTTGTAGCCGGCGCCGGCAATGACGAAGCAGCTTGTGGTGGAGATGTTAAAGGTGTTCTTGCGGTCGCCGCCGGTGCCGACGACATCGATGTAACGGTCGCAGTCGAGGGGCACGGGAACACCCGTCTCGAGGATTCCGTCGCGGAAGCCGAGCAGTTCGTCGACGGTGACGCCGCGCATCTGCAGGGCGGTGAGCAGGGCGGTAATCTGCTCGTTGGGATACTCGCTGTGGGTGATACCCACCAGGATGTTCTTCATCTCCTCGCGGGAGAGTTCCTCGTGGTTGAGGAGTTTGGCTAAGATTTCTTTCATAGTTCGATATAGTTCTTGATGATTGATTTTCCTTCAGGGGTTAATACTGATTCGGGATGGAACTGGATGCCGTAGACGGGCAACTCCTTGTGTTGCAGAGCCATAATCTGTCCTTCATCGCTCTTGGCAGTCACTTCCAGACAGTCGGGCAGACCTTCGGTAGAGACCACCCACGAGTGATAGCGACCGATGGTGATGGTGTTGTCGAGACCTTGGAAGACGGGGCTGTCGGCCACGATATGACAGGGTGTGGCGACACCGTGGAACACCTCAGAGAGATTCTCCAAACGACCGCCGAAGGCTTCGCCGATGGCTTGATGACCAAGACAGACGCCGAGGATGGGCTTACGTCCGGCATAAGTGCGGATAACGTCGAGTAGCAGACCTGCTTCCGAGGGAATGCCAGGGCCCGGGCTTAGTATGATCTTGTCGAACTGCTCCAGCTGGGGGAGTTCAAACTGGTCGTTGCGAAACACGGTGACGTTGGCGCCGAGCTCCTTCACGAGGTGACTCAGGTTATAGGTAAATGAGTCGTAGTTATCGATGATGACAATGTTCATAGTTTTTCTGCTGTTAAAATGGCGCGGCGCAGGGCACCGAGCTTGTTGTTGACTTCCTGAAGTTCGTATTCTTCGTTACTCTTTGCGACGATGCCGCCGCCGGCCTGGAACCACAGTTCGCCGTTACGGGCGACAAACGTGCGGATGGTAATGGCCTGGTTGAGTGAGCCGTCGAGACCAATGATACCGATACAGCCGCCATAGGCACCGCGGTTGTGGGGCTCGTACTCGGAGATGAGCTGCATGGCACGCACCTTCGGAGCTCCGCTGAGTGTGCCGGCAGGGAAGGTATCGATAAAAGCTTTGATGGGATCAGCACCGTTGTCAAGTTCGCCGCTGACGCGCGAGACGAGATGGATGACGTGCGAGTAGTACTGGATGTCCTTGTAGTAGTCCACCTTGACGTCGTGACAGTTACGGGAGAGGTCATTGCGGGCAAGGTCGACGAGCATGACGTGTTCGGCATTCTCCTTGGGATCGTTGCGCAGGAACTCGGCACCACGACGATCGGCCTCGGCATCGCCCGTACGCTTCGTCGTGCCGGCGATGGGGTCGATGTAAGCGCGGAATTGCTTTTGGCCAGAGGGCGAAACCGGCTGACTTTCGATGCGGCAGTGGGTCTCGGGCGAGGAACCGAAGATGCGGAAGCCGCCGAAGTCGAAATAGAACAGATAGGGTGAGGGGTTGATGCTTCGTAAAGCACGATAAAGTTTGAAGTCGTCGCCCTCGTACTGCTGGATGAAACGTCGCGAGAGGACAATCTGGAAGACGTCGCCGCGCAGACAATGCTGGATGCCGCGACGGATGTTCGCCTTGTGCTCCTCGTCGGTCAGCGTCGAACGAACATCACCAACGGGATGGAAATCATACGCCTGCACGTTGGCCTTGTTCATCGCCTTCAGTACGGCATCGACATTATCTTTTTCGTTTTCCTTATGGTTATCGTTTAGGCTCACCACCTTCAGCATATTGTTGTGATGGTCGAAGACAATGACCACCTTATATAATATATAGAGCAAATCGGGTGCGTCGTTCTTCTCCTGGGTCTCGTCCTTGACGTTGATGTTCTCAAAGTAACGGACGGCGTTGAACGAGGTGTAGCCAAAGAGTCCACAGACAGAGGCATCGTCGCCCTCAACGTGGATGCGGTCAATGAGGGTGTGGATGGCCTCGGCAGAGCCGAATCCTGCTGACAGGGGCTTGCTCTCGGTGGTCCCGTCAGGGAAGGTGGCGGTAGCGACACCGTGTCCGATGGCGATGCTGGCCATCGGGTTGATGCCGATGAATGAGCGTGAACTGGCGGCGTCGTGGTAGTCGGCACACTCCATCAGGGCGCTCTGCGGATAGAGGTCGCGCAGTCTCATATAGACGCCGACGGGGGTATAGAGGTCGGCCAAGATGGTCCGACTTGTTGTTGTGAAATTAAAAGTTTCCATATTCTCCAGCTAAGTTTTTGTTCTTAAGATATGTTTCTACGTCTTTGTCGCCACGGCCGCTGACGGTGAGCACGACGACATCGTCCTTCTTGAAAGTCAGTTTCGACAGGGCGGCGATGGCGTGGGCACTCTCGATGGCGGGGATGATGCCCTCCATGCGTGTCAGCTCGTAGCCACCGATGATGGCCTCGTCGTCGTTGATACTGAGTACCTCTGTGCGCCCTTGCTTTGCCATATTGCAATGCATGGGGCCAACGCCAGGATAGTCGAGACCGGCGGAGATGGTAAACGCCTCCTCGATCTGTCCGTCCTCATTCTGCATGACCAGCATCTTGGCGCCGTGAAGAATACCCGTTGTACCCTTGTGGATGGTGGCTGCCGTGTGGTCTGTCTGCCAGCCATGTCCACCGGCTTCTGCCAGCACAATCTTCACGCGCTCGTCGTCCATATAGTGGTAGATGGTACCAGCGGCATTACTGCCTCCACCGATACAGGCTATCAGGTAATCGGGATAGTCTCGTCCGATCTTCTCCTCCAACTGCCATTTGATTTCTTCTGAAATCACAGCCTGCATCTTAGCTACGAGGTCGGGATAAGGATGCGGACCCATTGTGGAACCCACCAGATAGTAGGTGTCTTTAGGATGACAGCACCAGTCGCGGATGGCAGCCGAGCAGGCGTCGCTCAGCGTCATGTTGCCTGTACGCACGGGATTCACTTGTGCACCGAGCATCTTCATGCGCTCGACGTTCGTGTGCTGACGCTCGACGTCGGTGGCTCCCATGAATATCTCGCACTTCATTCCCATTAGGGCACAGACCGTTGCTGTGGCCACGCCGTGCTGTCCGGCTCCCGTCTCGGCAATAATGCGCGTCTTGCCCATCTTCTTTGCCAGCAGAATCTGTCCGATGGTGTTGTTGATCTTGTGGGCGCCCGTGTGGTTAAGGTCCTCGCGCTTCAGGTAAAGCTGACAGCCGTACTTCTCACTCATACGGCAGGCAAAGTACAGAGGGCTGGGGCGTCCGACATAGTCGCGCAGCAGCTGGTGATACTCGTCCTTGAACTCTTGCGACTCGATGATGGGCAGGTACTGCTCCTGCAGGTTCTTGACTGTAGCATAGAGAATCTCTGGGATGTAGGCTCCTCCGAACTCTCCGTAAAAACCGTTTTCATCTACTTGATAGGTACTCATTGTTGTCGTTTCTTTTTTATTGTGTTATTATTTCGTTCTATCGTTATGGCATTGTGTCGTTATAACAATGTTTTGTTGCGTCATTATGACGTAATGCCGGTGTCATATTTTCTTTACGAAAAAGAGGCCCGTCGTAAGAACGACAGGCCTCTGTATATCTTTTTGCTCCCTTCCTTTGGGTACATGGCTATCTTCTCACGATTGTGCTAATCTTGAGTTGCGCCACCACCAGAAGTTTGTTGTAAATGTCATCGTTTTCTCTATTTTTGTTTCTTTTCGCCTGCAAAGTTACGCTATTTCTTTTTAACTGCAAACTTTTTCGTGATTTTTTTTGCCAAATGACCAGAAAAAGTTTGCTGTAAGCGCGCACAATGTTAAAATTGTAATTTTTTCACGAAAAAATTTGCAACTTGTCAATAAAAGTACTATTTTTGCGCTCGATAAGTTTATTTATCTGCAATTGCAGATCCCCTTATCAACATATTTGTGGATGGAAGCGTCCTGCGCCATCCACTTTTTTATGCCAGCTTGATAAATCCGTCGATGACGATAACCTCCTCCTCGAGACTCATATCGTTGAGAGCTGCCTCAATCTGCTCATAGGGCAGGGGCAGGCTGTGCAGTAGCGTGATGGGATGACGTTCGTGGTCAGCTAGTAGACCAGTGATGAGCGTCTTTGCTTCCTTGATTTTCGAGGTATTCGTGTTTGTCTGGTTGTAAGCCATGCAAACATCACATTGTCCGCAGTCGTGACTATTTTCCTCGCCGAAGTATCGCAGGAGCTGACGGCTGCGACACTGGTTGGTGGTCTTCACATAGTCGATCATGGCGTAGATGCGTTCCGTGTAGCGCTGCTTCAAGTCTTCATACACCTCTGGCTTAAAGATGAGCTGCCCCGTTTCCTCGCGACGCTGCATATACCTGACGTAGGGCGTGTGCTTCTGTGGAATGAAGTGTATGATGCGCTTCAGGGCGAGCCGTTTGAGGATGTTGTAGACGACTGCTCGCGACAGTCCCGTCTCATTGGCTATGAACACCTCATCGATAAAGGCGTAGTCAACGAACAGCCCACCGTAGTTGCGCAGCAGCGCCGTGATGACTCGTTCCTCGTCAGGCTCTGTGTACTGCAACTGGTAGAGTTCATCGCGTCCCAGCAGGAACTTGACGCGTGCCTGGTTCTCCTGTTCCTCAATGTAGTCGATGTAGCCTGCGCGGTTCAGTATCTGCAGGGCGGAGTGTACCTGTATGGGGAAGTGGTGGAACTTATGGCAGAAGTCGTCGATGTTGAACTCGAAGGTGGCGTTATAGCCGGAGCCTACGCCTACCTGATAATAGAAAGCGAGATGTTCGTAGACTTGTCGGATGAAATCCTTCTCCGGGAAGGTGTCGCTGATGCGCTTGACGAGTTTCCGCTCATCGGCATCGCTGTAGAGCAGGATGGCGTATGACTTCTCGCCGTCACGTCCAGCACGTCCCGCTTCCTGGAAGTAGGCTTCGATACTGTCAGGGCAGTCAATGTGTACGACGAGACGTACGTCGGCTTTGTCGATACCCATACCGAAAGCGTTGGTAGCCACCATCACGCGCACCTTGTCCTGTTGCCACGCCTGCTGCCGGCTATCCTTAGTGGCGTTGTCGAGTCCTGCATGATAGAACGTGGCGCTGATGCCGACGGCATTAAGGAGTTCGGCCGTCTCCTTCGTACGTCGTCGGCTGCGCACATAGACGATGGCTGTCCCGCGTACATTATTTAATATATGAATGAGCTCCTGCTGCTTGTCGGGCGATCTGCGTACAATGTATGCAAGATTTTTCCGTTCGAAGCTCATGCGGTAGACGTTGAACGGTAAAGAAGGCCTTGATGGGGCGTCGGTCGTGTATGGACTTGGTGGTGACAGTCTGGCCTGGATGTCGTCGACGACGGCGGGCGTTGCTGTAGCCGTTAGCGCCAGGACGGGAGCTTTGGGCAGGTCCCGCCGTATATCGGCGATGGTGAGGTAGCTGGGACGGAAGTCGTATCCCCACTGTGAGATACAATGCGCCTCGTCGACACAGACGAAGCTGACGGTCATGTGGCGCAGTTTGGTGCGGAAGAGGTCGCTCGATAGTCGCTCCGGCGATACGTAAAGAATCTTCACCTGTCCAAAGACTGCGTTCTCGAGGACGGTGATAATGTCGTCGCGCCGCATTCCCGTATAGATGGCTGCAGCCTTGATACCCCTGCGCTTGAGGTTCTGCACCTGGTCTTTCATCAGCGCTATGAGGGGTGTGATGACGACGCAAGTACCCTCCAGCACCAATGCAGGTACCTGGAAAGTGATACTCTTTCCGCCACCCGTAGGCATCAGTCCAAGGGTGTCATGACCTGAGAGTATGGAGTCAATAATCTCCCTTTGGACACCACGAAAGCTGTCGTAGCCCCAGTACCTTTTCAGAAGTTGAGAACTGAGAACTGAGAATTGAGAGGTATGATTAGAACCATTGGCAACAGTAGCCTGATAATCTCTGCCTTTTTCCGTTGAATACTCATCACTAATCATACCTCTCAGTTCTCAACTCTCAGTTCTCAACTCTCAGTTCTCAACTCTCAGTTCTCAGTTCTTCACTCTTCACTTGGTTGGATGTCCTCAATCTGCAACTGCACTTCGCTGCGCTTGTAGATGTTTTCCTCGATGGTGAAGGCGATATCGAACGAGCGCTTCGACTTGATGTAGCGCGCTGCTTCACTCTGTCCGAAGGCAATGCCGTTCATGACGTTCGACGATTTCGAGTCGACAAGCTCCAGCTTGATGTGCTCCTGTTGCCGTCCTACGACCTTGGAGGTGCCGTAGTCGTAGACGTTTCGCGTACAGAAGATGGGCTTGGGATTGCCCGGACCGTGCGGGGCGAAGCGCTTCAGGTCGTTGTGCAGTTTCTTCGTGATGTCCTTGAAGTCCACCTCTTCCTCGATGTCGATGGACGCCTCTTTCTGCTCGGGCAGAATGTGGCTGTTGACATACTCCTGGAAACGGCGTCTGAACTCCGGGATGTTCTCTATGCGGAGCGTCAGACCGACGGCATAGGTGTGTCCTCCGAAGTTCTCGAGGATGTCGCGACAGGACTTGACGGCGTCGTAGATGTCATAGCCGGCGACGCTGCGTGCCGATCCTGTGGCAAACTCTCCTGAGCGTGTGAGGACGACTGTCGGACGGAAGTACATTTCCGTCATACGCGAGGCGACGATGCCGACGACGCCTTTCTTCCAGTTCTCGTCGTAGAGGACGATGCTGGCGTGGTGTTTCTGGCTCTCGAGCTTGGCGATGATCTGGTTGGCCTCTTCGGTCATCTGCTTGTCAACATCCTTGCGCTGTTCGTTGTACTCGTTGATGAGCATCGCCTCGGCGAGTGCTTTCTTGAAGTCGCGCTCTACGAGGAGGTCGACGGCCTCGGTACCGTTCTGCATACGTCCTGAGGCATTGATACGCGGTCCTATCTTGAAGACGATGTCGCTCATGGTAAGCTCGCGTCCAGTCAGTCCGCAGACCTCGATGATGGACTTCAGTCCTACCGACGGGTTCTGGTTGAGCTGCTTCAGCCCGTGGAAGGCAAGTATGCGGTTCTCGCCGGTGACGGGTACGATGTCGGCAGCGATGCTGACGGCACAGAACTCAAGCAGGGGTATGAGTCGTGAGAAGGGTATGCCGTTGTTCTTGGCGAACGCCTGCATATATTTGAATCCCACGCCACATCCGCAGAGGTGGTTGAAGGGATAGGTGGAGTCCTCGCGCTTGGGGTTAAGGATGGCCACCGCACAAGGCAGTTCGTCGTCAGGGACGTGGTGGTCGCAGATGACAAAGTCTATGCCGAGCGTTTTAGCATAGGCTATTTCATCGATGGCCTTGATGCCGCAATCGAGTACGATGATGAGTTTCACTCCTTGTCCTGCCGCATAATCGAGTGCTTTCTTGCTAATGCCGTAACCCTCTTCGTATCGGTCGGGGATATAGTACTCGATGTTGCTGTAGAACTGCTGGAGGAACTTATAGACCAACGCAACGGCGGTACATCCGTCGACGTCGTAGTCGCCATAAACCATGATGCGTTCCTTGCGCCCCATGGCGTCGTTCAGGCGGTCGACGGCCACGTCCATATCGTTCATCAGGAAGGGGTCGATAAGCTCGTTGAGCATAGGTCGGAAGAATCGCTTGGCCGCCGACTCCGTCTTGATGCCGCGCTGTATGAGCAGGTCGGCCAGGATGGGGCTCATGCCAATCTTCTCGGCCAGCTCCTTAGCAGCTGCAATCCGATCCGATGTGGGTGGTTCGAAATTCCATTTGAAGTGCATCTTTCTTCATGCTTAACGTTCGACTCAGATGCCCAGCTTTTTGCGTATTTCGGCGGGAATGGCCTTCTTGTTCACGAGGAAGTCCATCGTGTTGGCGGCGATGAAGGTCTTGGTCATATACCAGATGCCCTTGTACTCGCCTGTCTCGCCCCACGAGTTCTTCACCATATAGTACTCTTTGCCAGCCTGGTCCTTGGCGACGCCGTAGATGAGCATTCCGTGGTCGTCGGTGAGTTCCCAGTTGTCGAAGCGCTCCTGACGCATCTCCTGTGTGGCCACGACCTCAGGCACCTTGTAGCCCAGCGAGTCGATGATGCTGCGCTTCTTCTCAGCAGTCATCTTCAGCCACTTGGCCATATCGCTGCCAGCGAGGCTCTCGGTCTTCTTCGTGTCGACGGCATAGGCCAATCCTTGACGAGTGAATCCCGGCTCCGAGACGTCACCGCCCCAGGCGATGGTGTAGCCCTCGTTGACGGCGTTGTCAATGACCTGCATCATCTCGTCCATCGGCAGATTGTAGCTCAGTGGGAATCGCCAGTTGTCCTGTACCTCTACGGCAAAGGCGGTGTAGAAGGGGTGGTGTGTGTAGCTGGTGATGGAGACGTAGTCGTTGAGATCGATGCCCAGCGACTGCATGAATGTCTTCGGGGTGTACTCCTTGCCCTCGAAGGTGAACTTCTCGGGGCACTTTCCGAGATAAGCGTCGAGGATGCCCTGCAGTCCAACCTTCCACTGGTTCGAGATGGTCTTGGCGTCGCTCTTGGCGATGGCTGCGACGTAGGGCTCAAGTAGCGAGAAGAACTCGTTGAAGTTGTTCAGCGAGTCGCCATAGAGGGAGCCAGGGAAGGGCATGATACCCTGTGGGATGATGCCGTGGGTCTTCATCGTGGCGAGCACGTCCTCGGCTGAGCCGCCCTGAGAGAACTGGCAGTCGCCGTGATAGCGCACCACCTGAATGGCACGCTCCATGTAGGTCTTGTTGGCGACGAACGACTCCTCGAGGTCGTACACCTTGCCCGTTGCCTTCAGGATCTCGGCCTCGAAGAACGAGAGTGTGGAGTAGTCCCAGCAGGTGCCCGAGCGGTTCTGGTCCTTGATGCTGGTGATGGGGTTCTCCTTAATCACCGTGAAGACGGGTTTGTTCTGGTCTTTTGCTGCCGTTTTCTTCTTGGCAGCCTGTGCGCCTACGGCGATGAGTGCCATGAGCGCAAGAATGATGGTCTTTTTCATTGTGCTTTTATTTTTTGTTATTCATGAATTCTTCGAGTTCCTCCGGATGGTAGGGTATGCGCTTGCTGCCCATGAAGCGGCAGCCGTCCTGTGTGATGAGCAGGTCGTCCTCGATGCGTATGCCTCCGAAGTCCTTGTAGGTTTCCAGACGGTCGAAGTCGAGGTAGTCCTTGCAATGTCCGCTGGCTCGCCACTCGTCGATGAGTGCGGGTATGAAGTAGATGCCCGGCTCGTCGGTGAGCACGAATCCCGGTTCCAGCCGTCGTCCCATGCGTAGGCAGTTGGTGCCGAACTGTTCGAGGTTTGGGCGCGTCTCGTCGTCGAAACCGACATAGATCTGTCCCAGTCCTTCCATATCGTGTACGTCCATTCCCATCATGTGCCCCAGTCCGTGAGGCAGGAACATAGCGTGGGCACCGGCTCGTACGGCGTCGTCGAGGTCACCCTTCATCAGTCCCAGCTCCTTCAGCCGCTCGGCCATCAGTCGGCAGACGGCAAAGTGGACGTCCATATATTTGACGCCGGGCTTGGCTACCTCGAGGACGTAGTCGTGACACTCCTCAACGATGCGGTAGATATCCAGCTGACGCTGTGTGAAGTGTCCGTTTACGGGCATTGTACGGGTGTGGTCGGAGCAGTAGTCATCGAGTTCGCAGCCAGCATCGCAGAGTACCAGTCGTCCGTCCTCCAAGGGTGCGTCCGACGGGCAGCCGTGCATGATTTCACCATGCTGTGAGAAGATGGTCGCAAAGCTGTTCCCCTGAGCCAGCGAACGTGCTATGCCGTCCACCTGACCTGCAACGAATCTTTCCGTGACGCCCGGTTTGATGAGCATCTGGGCGGTGGTGTGCATGACGTAGCCTACGTCGCAGGCGGCGTCGATGATGGCCAGCTCTTCGGCTGTCTTTGTGGCACGCTGCTTGACGACGGCCTTGATGAGCTTGACGGAAGCGGCTTCCTTCTGCTTCGAGGGATGGATGCCCGTGAGGTCCATCAGCTGGATCATTGTGTCGTGACGGTAAGGGGGGAGGAAGTGGAGCGCCCTGCTTGTTGCGACTGAGTCGCAACAGACGGAACGGAGCTGCGAGAGCGGTGCGGTCTTGGTGACGCCCACCTCTGCTGCGAGGTCGCTGACAGAAGGTGTGAAACCCATCCAGACGATGTCCTCAACGTCGATGTCGTCGCCCAGCAGCCATTCCTCGTCGTTGTCGATGTCGATGACACCTACGAGTCCGTCGCGATGCTGTCCGAAGTAGTACAGGAACGTGGAGTCCTGTCGGAATGGTGCGTAGCTGTTGGCGGGGTAGTTGGCTGGTGCCTCGTTGTTGCCGAAAAGTACGATGATTCCCTCTTGGACTTGTTTTTTCAGTTCTGCCCGACGGCGTATATAGGTGTCTTTTGTAAACATTTCAGTGGTTTTTGAGTTTTTTATGGTGCAAAGTTACACATTTTATATGAAAAAGTCTTACCTTTGCAGCGAAAAAATGCTAAAAATATGCAATTAGGTCGTAAAACAGGACTGGTACTCGAGGGTGGAGGTATGCGTGGCGTGTTCACGTCGGGTGTTCTCGACGCGTTCATGAAACACGACTTGTACTTCCCCTACACGGTGGCGGTGTCGGCAGGAGCCTGCAACGGGCTGAGCTACCTGAGCCGTCAGCCCCGCCGTGCTCGCTTCTCGAACATCGACTTGCTGAAGAAGTACGGCTACATCTCGCTGAAGACGCTGATCACGAAGGGTTCCATCTTCGACCCGACGCTGCTCTACGAGCGTTTCCCGAACGAGATCCTGCCTTACGACTACGCGACTGCTTTCGCTAATCCGATGGAATTCGAGATGGTGTGTACGAACTGTCTGACGGGCCGTGCGGCCTATCTCTCCGAGCACAGCGATCCTAGGCGTCTGCTGGCTATCTGTCGGGCTACGTCGTCGCTGCCCTATGTAGCGCAGATAACGGAGGTGGACGGTGTGCCGATGCTCGACGGCGGCATTGTGGACAGCATTCCCATCGTTCGTGCCGTCGACAAGGGCTACTCACCGAACGTGGTAGTGCTGACGCGTAATCGCGGTTTCCGCTCGACGGACCTTGAGTTCAAGGTGCCGCGCCTGTTCTACAAGGACTATCCGCGACTGCGGGTGGTGCTGAGCCACCATGTGGAGGCGTACAACGAGCAACTGGCGCTTGTCGAGCGCATGGAGGACTGGGGCGAGATTATCGTCATCCGTCCTGAGCGTCCTATGGAGGTGGATCGTATGTGTCGTGACACGAAAAAACTGGAAGCTCTCTATGAGGAAGGCTTCCAGCTTGGTGAACGGTTCTGCCTTGAGGAGGCTCGGAAACGTTAGGGGCTTTGTCTTGAGGAGGCTCGGAAACGTTAGAGGCTTTCGAGCAGCAGCACGCGGCTCGACCAGTTGGTCTTCTTTCCCCAGTCCAGGTTGTGCGTGGTGGGTATCTCGAGGCCTCGGTTCATGAGGTACTCGCCGCTGTAGCTCTTGCCCTCGCAGTACATCGGTGTGAGGTCAATGCGGTTGAGCTCGCGTACCCGATAGCGGCGGTTGGCGTCGAGGCCGGCCATCTTGATGCGCGGCAGATGCTCGTTGTGGAACTGCTCAGTCTTCCACCAATAGAAGACGGCACGATCCTTCTTCTCGTCGACATACATCATCGAGGCCACGCCACGCTTGTCGAAGGGTGAGACGAGACGGTAGATGTCGCCGAACTGCACGACGGGCCTTATCTCCTTGTATTCTGCGATGGCTTTACGACAGAGGGCTTTCTCCTCGTCGGTCATGTTCTTCGGCTGTATCTCCATTCCCAGTCGTCCGGACATAGCCACGTCGATGCGCATCTTCAGCGAGGTTGTGCGGTAAACGGTGTGGTTGGGCGCAGCTGAGATGTGCGAGGCCATCGCGATGGCGGGGAAGAAGTAGCTGGTGCCCCATTGCATGTAGATGCGCTGCAGGGCGTCGGTGTTGTCGCTGACCCAGAATTCGTCGAACCAGGGGAGCACGCCCCAGTTGGCACGTCCGCCGCCACTGGCGCAGGCTTGTATCGTGAGGTCGGGATACTTGGCACGGATACGCTTACAGACACTCTCGAAGCCGCGGTGGTAGGCTATGTAGAGGTGGCTCTGGTCGCTCATCGGCAGGTACTGCGAGCCGTGATTCATGATGGCCATGTTGGCGTCCCACTTGATGTAGTCAATCTCGGGGTACTGGGTCATCAGGCGGTCGACAATGCTGTAGACGTAGTCCTGAACCTTCGGGTTCGAGAGGTCGAGGACGAGCTGTGTGCCGCCGCGTCCCAGGACGGCATCGCGCTTCGGGGCCTTGACAATCCAGTCGGGGTGGCGCTCATAGAGTTCGGAGACGCTGTTGGTCATCTCGGGCTCTATCCAGATGCCGAACTTGACGCCGCGCTTCTTGGCGTCGCGCAGCAGTCCCTCGATGCCGTCGGGCAGTTTCTGGCGGTCTACCACCCAGTCGCCGAGGGCGCAGTTGTCGGTCTTGCGGGGATATTTCTCACCGAACCAGCCGTCGTCCATCACGAAGAGCTCACCGCCCATGTCAGCGATGTCCTTCATCATCTGGTCCATTCCCTCTTGGTTGATGTCGAAGTAGACGCCCTCCCAGGAGTTCAGCAGGATCTTGCGTTCGCGGTTGCCGTGAGCCAGCCGGTACTTGCGACCCCAGCGGTGGAAGTTGCGCGAGGCTCCCGAGAGACCTTCCTGCGAGAAGGTGAGGGCCACGCGTGGTGTCTCGAACGTCTCGCCACGTTTCAGGTGGTACTCGGAATTGTCGGCGTTGATGCCGGCAAAGAAGTAGTGGTATTCCGTGTCGTCGGTCTCCACCTTCAGCTCGTAGTTGCCTGAGTAGCAGAGTGCTGCGCCGATGACGTCGCCCGTGAGCTCACGTCCTCGACCGTCGAGCGAGAACATCACCTCAGCATGATCTGTATGGGCGTTGCGGACGCCATCCTTGTTCTTGATAATCTTCTGACCGGCTGTCAACGCCTCGCAAACGACTTGCCCTTCGTTGGCCCATGTGCCGTAGAGATGGCTCATCCACACGTCGCCGCGACGGATGGGCAGCATGAGGCTGGCAAACTGCGTCAGCGTCACACCCGCCTTCTCGTCGGTCTTGATGCGCGTCCAGGCCTCGATCATGTCGACGTCGCGGTACTGCTGGAACAGGAGGTCTACGGCGAGCGGGTACACCTTATCCTTCAGGTGGATGATGGTCACCTGGTTACCGTCGTTCTTAAGTCGTTCCACACCCGTAGCGACGAGCTCTGTAGACATATTGCCATCTGTGTGGCGCATAGCGAGGGCTGCCTCTGCGGGAGCGTTCTGACCGTAGGCAGGGTAGACGTCCATGCGTCCGCCGACGGGCTGGGGTAGGGCGGCGATATCCTCGGCCGACAGGCGGGCTCCGAAGTATCGGTACTGCGGCTGACGACCCTCGTCGACGTCAATCACCATCGTCATCTGCTTCGTCTCAATGACGACGCGCTCGGCCAACAACGAGGTCGTCGCTGTTAGCGCAAATGTCAATAAAATTCCAAGTCTTTTCATATTCAATAATGTTATATTCTTTTTTAACCACGAATTACACGAATCACTCCTTGTCCAGCAGATCGGGACGCAGACGGCGGGTGCGTTCGAGTGCCTGTTCCAGCTCCCAGTTGCGTATCTTGGCCTCGTTGCCAGAGAGCAGGATGTCGGGCACCTTCCAGCCCTTGTAGTCAGCCGGACGAGTGTAGATGGGCGCTGCCAGGAGGTCGTCCTGGAAACAGTCGGAGAGGGCACTCTGCTCGTCGCCGATGACGCCCGGTACGACGCGTACGACGGCGTCGGCAATCATCGCAGCAACCAGTTCGCCACCCGTCAGCACGAAGTCGCCGATACTGATTTCACGGGTAATCAAGTGGTCGCGCACACGTTGGTCGATGCCTTTGTAGTGGCCTGCAAGGATGATGAGGTTGCCCTTCAGCGACAGCTCGTTGGCGATGTGCTGGTCGAAACGCTCACCGTCAGGCGATGTGAAGATAACCTCGTCGTAGTCGCGCTCTGCCTTCAGGGCTGTGATGCATCGGTCTATGGGCTCGCATTGCATGACCATCCCCGCCGAGCCGCCGTAGGGGTAGTCGTCCACGCGGCGCCACTTGTCGAGGGTGTAGTCGCGGAGGTTGTGCAGTCGGATTTCCGCCAGACCTTTCTTCTCTGCGCGTGCCAGGATGCTCTCATGGACAAACCCCTCGAGCATCTCTGGCAGCACGGTAATGATGTCTATTCTCATTGTTAAATGTTTGTATTCTAATTATGTCAATTTTAATATTCTAATTATGTCAATTATTTTTGTATTTGTATCTTTCTTCCACACTCATGTTTGCATAGCGTTTCCATCCCGTCGCGCCGTCCGTGCAACTGTCCAGATAATGCAGGTCATGCATGTGCTCGTAGGCTTCCATCTCGAACGGATTTAGGCGATAGGCAGCACTCGGGTAGCGCTTGCGGTGGAGCCAGCCCTGGAACCAGTAGCGCAGGTACAGACGGTAGAAGCGCCACCAGGAGTCGCCCGTCGACATCGCCTGCTTCAGGTGAATCATCTCGTGGTTCTTCATGGCCGTCAGCCGTCCGTTCATCGACTCTGCCTCGCTGACGCTGTCGGTGATGATGGTGCCGAAGAACGTCAGGGCATCGTAGCCGCGTTTCAGCCAGAACCCGCCGGGTAAGGCCGGCATGTCGTTCACCTGGCTGGGACGGCGTGCCCGCCATACCAGTCGCAGCAGTCCGAAGAGTCTGATGCCATGTTGCTTCATTGTGTCGTTTGCTGCTATTTGCGTATTTTTCGTCGCTGCAAAGATACGCTTTTTCAGCGGAATCTCCAAAAAAATCCGTCAGAATCAGTAAAATGGCGCTAATAAATAATAGGTGAAAAATTTGTCACTCTCAAAAAAACTTCATATCTTTGCAACATAAAACGAATAAACAATGAATATGACTACTATTATGAATCGCAAGAGTTTGCTCTTTACCTGCCTGTTCGCGCTTCTGGCCGTCACTTCGGTACAGGCGCAGCAGGACATGACGAAGTACATCACGAACCCCAGCTTCGAGAGTGGCACGAACGGGTGGACTGTCTCGGACTTCGGTCTCCAGACGAACGACTCGTTCACGATGAAGGCTGGTGGCACATATATGGAAAAGTGGGTGTCGTCGGTATCCATTGCCGGTAACGGCTCTGTCCGCCAGACGCTGGAGGACTTGCCGATGGGGGTGTATCGCCTGACGGTAGGTGCGCAGAACCTGTCGCAGAGCAGCACCAGCCGCCAATGCACGGGTGCCTACATCTTCGCCGGCAGCGAGCAGACAACGGTCTACACGCCCGACGACTACTCGGTGGAGTTTACCTGTGTGGCGGGCTCGGTTGAGATTGGTTATGTAGCCCAGAACGCTCAGGGCAACTGGCTGGCCATTGACAACTTCCGCCTTTATAAAATAGGTGATGTTGACAAGGCGACAGCCCTGGGCTTCGTACAGCAACTGATTGATGCTGCCGAGGCGCTGTCAGTACCCGAGGAGATTGCCTCGACGTACAACCATGCGGAGGCCTTTACCAATGCCCTGGCCGCCGCGAAGGCGCTGACAGAGGCGTCGGAGGACACCGATATCAGCAATGCCGCTAAAGCTCTGCGCTCGGCAACGGCCGACGAGAAGGTGCTGTTGGAGAAGGCTCTCTTCGCCTACCGCATCGCCAATCCCACGGGGACGGCTGGCGTGGCCCCGCGCGTGACGAAGACCGACCACTACGTGCTCACTGGAGCCCACGAGGCGCTGATGCGTGCCACGATGACGGGCAGTAGCGTCTTGGAACAGGGTGTCTGCTGGAGCACCAGCCACGAGCCAACGGTACTTGACGAGCGTACGACGAAGAAGTTTACGCTGAACGGCAACATCTTCCACGTCAAGGGTCTGACGCCGTCGACCGTCTACTACCTGCGCCCGTACATCCTGAACAGTTTCTATGAGGTGGCCTACGGCGACGAGGTGAAGATTGTGACGCATCCCAAGGGTACTTGTTCGGGTTCCTGGAACGAAGGTGCCCCTGACGCCGCTGCCAACGAGCGCTGCCGGACGGCTATCCAGCAGACCATCGACTACTTCAACGAGTGGACGGGCATCATGGGCTTCCACCTGTCAGGCCACTACGGCGCTAACACACCGACGGCCGACTGCTCGTACGGCGGATGGATGCGCATAGGTCCCAATGCCGGCAACCAGGCCATCGGTACCGTCCTCCACGAGACGGGTCACGGCGTTGGTGTGGGCACCCATGCACGCTATGCCGACGAGAACCTGCACAGTGGGACGTGGCTCGGTCGCGAGGCAAACAGGGTGTACCAGTTCCTGGAGAACCAGCAGGGCAACAGCAACTACACGGTCGTTGGTGACCGTCAGCACGCTTGGGGTACCAACGCGTCGTTCGACTGGCTCGTCAATGGTGCCGACAAGGATAAGCATCAGGAGCTGCAGTACATCGGCGGCATGTGCATCCTCTACGGTATGTTCATCGACGGCCTCGACCCCACGTCGAGCGACTATCGAGTGACGCAGCATAACGGCATCTCCGGCTATGCTTACAACTTTGACGAGATGAAGAAGTACTACCTGATGAACAAGAACGCTGAGAGCGGACTCGGCACGGGTGTCGCCTTCCAGCGCACGTCGATGATCGTAGCATGGAAGGAGAACTTCCTGGACGAGGCCATCAGCGACTCGGCAGCCTGGTACCTGGAGTACGACGCGAAGAACTGCTACTACCTCTTCCGCAACGCCGCCACAGGGCGCTACCTCACCCATGCAACGGGCATACAAACCAAATCGACGACGAAGCCTACGTCCACCGAGTGGTTCCAGCTGATGCCCGACCGTACGGACGTCACCATCGGCAAAGGCGCAACGGCCAAGAAGACGCACGGCTACTGGCTGACTTGGACTGACAGCAACGGCTTCAAGGCGATGAACGCCAGGCCGTTGGTCGGCACCCTCGGCTACTCGCCGCTCACCGCCGTCGAATTCGACTTCACTAACAAAGCCACCTCGCAGCAATGGATCATCATCAGCGAGGACGAGCTGGCCGAATACCGTGCAGCAGCAGGTGTTACAGCAATCCGCGACGTACAGGTGGCCGACCGTGACCAGCCAGCAGCCGTTTACGACCTGCAGGGCCGTCGCGTCAGCAAGCCCTCGCGTGGCGTCTACATCGTCGGGGGCCGCAAGGTGCTCATAAAATAACTTCTCTCGCTCGACGCGAAGCGGCGCTTCGCTTGCGAAGAACTTCTTTACTTCTCTAACTTCTCAAAACCCCGAATGTCCGAGACAGAACGCATAGCGCAGCTACGGCGGGAGCTGCACGAACACAACCACCGCTACTACGTGGACAACCAGCCCACCATCAGCGACTACGACTTCGACCAGCTGATGCACGAGCTGCAAGACCTCGAGGCACGCCACCCCGAGCTCTACGATCCCAATTCGCCCACTCAGCGCGTAGGCAGCGACCTGCAGACGGGCTTCCGTCAGGTGACCCACCGTTACCCCATGCTCTCGCTCGCCAACACGTACTCGGAAGAGGAGGTGCGGCAATGGTACGAGAGTGTCCAAAAGGGCCTCGCCGGCGAACCCTTCGAGGTGTGCTGCGAGATGAAGTACGACGGACTTTCCATCTCCCTGACCTATGTCGACGGACAGCTCACACAGGCCGTCACACGAGGCGACGGCGTGCATGGCGATGACGTGACCGCCAACGTGCGGACTATTGGATCTATTCCGCTGGTATTAAATGATAGATTAGAGATGAAACCTATCATTTCTCCCTTCCCAAGGGAGTTCGAAATCCGCGGTGAGATTCTCATGCCGTGGGCTTCCTTCGAACGGCTGAACCGCGAGCGCGAGGCTGCCGAGGAACCACTCTTCGCCAACCCCCGCAACGCTGCCAGCGGCACCCTGAAAAGTCTTGACCCTCGTGTCGTCGCCGCCCGGCAGCTCGATGCATACCTCTACTACCTGCTGGGCGAGGAGCTGCCTGCCGACGGCCACTACGAGAACCTTGAGGCCGCCCGTGGGTGGGGCTTCAAAATCAGCCAGGGCATGAAGAAGGTGACGAGCGTCGAGGAGATACTTGACTTCATCAACTACTGGGACACGGAGCGCAAGAACTTGCCCGTAGCCACCGACGGCATCGTGCTGAAAGTCAACTCCCTGCGCCAACAGCGAGCACTCGGATTCACGGCCAAGTCGCCACGATGGGCCATCGCCTACAAGTTCAAGGCCGAGCGCGCCTGCACCGAACTGCTGGAGGTCACCTACCAGGTGGGACGAACGGGAGCCGTCACTCCCGTCGCCAACATGACACCCGTGCAGCTCGCCGGCACCACCGTCCGTCGCGCCACCCTGAACAACGAGGACTTCATCCGCTCCTTCGACCTCCACATCGGCGACCACGTCTATGTCGAGAAGGGTGGGGAGATCATCCCCAAGATCGTCGGTGTGGACATCGACCAGCGCCCCATCATCGCGCAGCCCGTACAGTTCATCCGCCGCTGCCCGGAGTGTGGCACACCTCTTGTGAAACTGGGCGGGGTGAGCGAGGCTACTGTGCCCGCAGGTTCTCCTGCGGGTTCCTCCGCCTGGTACTGCCCCAACGACGCCGGCTGTCCGCCGCAGATCAAGGGGCGCATCGAGCACTTCGTCTCGCGCAAGGCGATGAACATCATCGGACTCGGACCGGAGATCATCGAAGAATACTACCGCCGCCGACTCATTCATAACATCGCCGACCTCTACACCATTGACGTGCAGCAGATTAACGGCGACGGCTCGCGCGACAAGTCGGCACAGAACATCGTCAACGCCATCCAGAAGTCCAAGGAGGTGCCCTTCGAGCGCGTCGTCTTCGCCCTCGGCATCCGCTTCGTCGGAGAAACATCAGCACGGCTGCTGGCACGCCATTTCAAGACGATGGACGCCCTCATGGCCGCCACGCCCGACGAATTGCAGGAGGTTGAGGGTATCGGCGAGGTGATGGCCGGCAGCATCGTCGGCTACTTCCAGAACCCCACGAACCGCGAGATTGTGGAACGCCTGCGTCAGTACGGCCTGCAGTTCGAACTGTCAGCCTCGTTACTCGTTCCTTGTTCCTCCGTCCTCGAAAATCAGAGCATCGTCATCAGCGGCGTCTTCCAGCACCACTCACGCGACGAGTACAAAGAGCTCATCGAGCAGAACGGCGGCAAGAACGTCGGCAGCATCAGCAGCAAGACCAGCTTCATACTCGCTGGCGAGAATATGGGACCGTCGAAGCTGCAGAAAGCCGAGAAACTGGGCATCAGAATCGTCAGCGAAGACGAATTCCTGGAAATGATTGGCTGAACAGCAGAAAAATATTGAGAAAAATTTTGCTAATTCGCTGATTTTTTGTAATTTTGCAGCCGATTTCTCAAAAAGTAGTAGATGAAGAATGACAAAATGAAGCAACAGTACCGTGTCAACGAACAGATACGAGTACGTGAAGTACGCATCGTCGGCGACAACGGTTCGACCGTTATGCCTACCCGCGATGCCCTCAATATGGCCCGAGAGCAAGGCGTAGACCTCGTCGAGATCTCACCCAACGCCAACCCGCCAGTATGCCGTCTCATCGACTACTCAAAGTTCCTCTACCAGCAGAAGAAGCGTGCTAAGGAAATGAAAGCCAAGCAGGTGAAGGTGGAGGTCAAGGAAATCCGTTTCGGACCACAGACCGACGAGCACGACTACCAGTTCAAGCTCAAGCACGCCAAGGAGTTCCTTGAGGAAGGTAATAAGGTACGCGCGTACGTATTTTTCCGTGGACGCTCCATCCTGTTCAAGGAGCAGGGCGAAGTGCTGCTGCTGAGGTTCGCTAACGACCTTGAGGAGTACGGCAAGGTAGAGTCCATGCCGTCGCTCGAAGGAAAGAAGATGTTCCTCTATCTCGCTCCCAAGAAGGCTGGCGTCGCCAAGAAGAGCCAGCAGGCTCGCGACCGCGAGGCATCAGCACAGGACGCCAAGGAGAACACCAAGCCCGCCGCCCAGGAGGTGGACACGGAGAAACCCGCTAACGGCGGACTCCTGGCAAACGCCAAGATCAGCGCCGACGCTCTGAAGAAGCTGACGGAGACAGAGGAGGAATAAAAATTGTCCGCTCGACCTATGGTCGCTTGCAAGGCAAGAATTATCAATTTGCGAAGCAAAAGGCAGCGCGCCCGGTATATGCGTAGCCGCCGATTATTAATAACAAATTAAACACTTAAAAAAAATGCCAAAAGTAAAGACAAATTCCGGCGCCAAGAAGAGATTCTCGTTCACCGGTACAGGTAAGGTCAAGAGACACCACGCTTACCACAGCCACATCCTGACGAAGAAAACCAAGAAGCAGAAGCGCAACCTCTGCGGTTCCACCATCGTCGACCAGACAAACATGAAGCAGGTACGCGACCTGTTGTGTCTCCGTTAATCCACCTATTGTCGAACATTAAAGAAGTAAGAAAACTATGCCAAGATCAGTAAATCACGTCGCATCAAGAGCAAAGCGCAAGAGAATTTTGAAGCTCACCCGTGGCTACTTTGGAGCTCGTAAGAATGTTTGGACAGTAGCAAAGAACACGTGGGAGAAGGGTCTCACCTACGCCTATCGTGACCGCCGCAACAAGAAGCGCGCTTTCCGCTCACTCTGGATTCAGCGTATCAACGCTGCTGCACGTATCAACGGCATGAGCTACTCTCAGCTCATGGGTGCTCTGACGAAAGCCGGCATCGAGATCAACCGCAAGGTGCTCGCCGACCTCGCCATGAACAACCCCGAGGCTTTCAAGGCCATCGTTGAGAAGGTGAAGTAAGAACAACGACACGTTCGCAAGATAAAGAGAACTGTACTCCCCGCGAGTATGGCTCTCTTTTTTTTTCGTCTTTTTTTATGGTAGTCTGAAACTTTATTCGTATCTTTGCGACAAAATACTGAAACCAATAAACTAAAGCCTCAAAATGAAGAAGATTGCATTTCTGACAATCGGCCTGATGTGTGGCTGCATCACCACGATGACAGCCCAGCGGACGGCCGTTCCACAAGTTTACAACGTAGAGAATACTGGTGCCGCCTTCGCCGCTCCGGCGATGCCCACCGTCGACCAGCTTCCGGTCATCAAGGACCTGCCCGACGCGATGGCCTGGGCTAACGGCAAGGGTCGCGTCACGAAGTTCGCCGACTGGGCACAGCGTCGCTCGGAGATCAGCCACATGATACAGCACTATGGCATCGGCACGAAGCCTACCGTTCCCGACGGCGCCGTCGTGGCTCGGATGAACGGCGACACGCTGACCGTCAACGTCACTGTTAATGGCCACACCCTGACACTCCGCTCCACCATCCGCTACCCGAAGGTGGGACAGCCGCCCTATGCCCTGATGATTGGCACGAGTATGCTCGCCCTGCCGCGACAGCTCTTCGAGAACCGTCCCATCGCCACGCTGAACTTCAACGAGAAGCAGGTGAACGACTACGGACAGTTCGGACGTCACCACGAGCGTGGCGAGCACGACTTCGACCGCCTCTATCCCTCGCTGAAGGACAACGGCGCCTACAGCATGTGGGCTTGGGGACTGAGCCGCCTCATCGACGGCCTGCAGCAGCTGGGCCCCGAGGTGACGAAGATTGACACGAAGCACATCGGCGTCTCGGGCTGTTCCTATGCCGGTAAGATGGCCCTCTACTGCGGTGCCTTCGACGAACGTGTGGCCCTGACCATCGCCCAGGAGCCTGGTGGCGGCGGTGCTGCCGCCTGGCGTACCTCCCACGAGTCGACGCTGGCCGGCAAGAATCTGGAGGACCTCGACAAGACCGACTACCACTGGTTCCAGGAGAGCCAGAAGGAGAACTTCCACGGCGACAGCGTCTACCGGCTGCCCTACGACCAGCACGAGCTCTGTGCGCTGGTCTGTCCGCGTGCCCTCCTGCTGCTCGGTAACCCCGACTACGAGTGGCTGGCCGACGGCTCGATGCTCGTATCGGCAAAGGCCGCGAAAGAGGTGTGGAAGAGCTTCGGCATCGGCGACCGCATGGGCTGGAGCATCGTCGACGGCCACGGCCATTGCCAGCTGCCCGAGAGCCAGTTCCCGGAGGTAGAGGCGTTCATCGACAAGTTCCTCCTGGGCAAGAAGACGAATACCAGCAACATCGAGATTGTCAACACCAAGAAACTGTAACCGCTAAAATGTAACCCTAAAACATATTAGATTATGAGCAACACACCAACCCCGCACATCAGCGCAAAGCCGGGAGAGATTGCCGAGACCGTCATCATGGCCGGCGACCCCCTGCGTGCGAAGTTCATGGCCGAAAAGTTCCTGGAGAATCCCGTCCTGTTCAACAGCGTCCGCGGAATGCTCGGATATACCGGCACCTACAAGGGCAAGCGCGTCAGCGTCATGGGCCACGGCATGGGCATCCCCTCGATAGGCATCTACACCTACGAGCTCTACAACTTCTACGACGTCAAGACCATCATCCGCGTGGGCTCTGCGGGCTCCATCAACAAAGACCTGCATGTGGGCGACCTCGTGGTGGCTATGGGAGCGTGCACGAACTCCAACTACGCCGCACAGTACGAGCTGCCTGGCACCTTCGCACCCATCGCCGACTTCTCGCTTGCACGGGGTGCCGTCGAGGCCTGCGAGCGCTTCGGCTATAAGTATAAGGTGGGCAACGTGCTGTCATCGGACATGTTCTACTCGGAGAACCCCCACAACGACAAGTGGATAAACATGGGCGTGCTGGCCATCGAGATGGAGGCCTCGGCACTCTACATGAATGCTGCCCGCGCCGGCAAGCGCGCACTGGTCCTCCTGACGATTTCGGACCATGTACTGACGGGCGAGCAGACCACCGCCGAGGAGCGTCAGACCACCTTCACCCACATGATGGACGTCGCTTTCTCGCTGTTGTAGTAATTGTTGAACAGCATACCATAACCTATTGAAGAATAACTAATAAGAAAGAAATACTAAACAAAATGATTAACAGACTATTCCTGATGCTCGCCTGTCTGGCAGCGATGCCTGCGATGGCCGCCGACAAGACGACGCCCGAGTGGAAGAACCCCGCGGTGAACCAGATCAACCGCGAGGCACGCCGAGCCGTGTTCTTCGCCTTCGAGGATGCCGACAAGGCGCAAGTGAATGACAAGACGAAGTCCAGCCGCTACCTCTCGATGGAGGGCAAGTGGCGCTTCAACTTCGTGAAGGACCACAACCTGGCGCCGAAGGACTTCTTCGCCGTGAAGTACGACGACTCGAAATGGGTCGACTTCCCCGTCCCCGGCCTCTTCGAGATCGAGGGCTACGGCGACAAGATTTACAAGAACGTGGGCTATGCCTGGGGAACGACCTTCTACAGCAACCCGCCGTTCATCGACGAGACGAACAACTACACGGGTTCCTACCGTCGCACCTTCCAGCTGCCCGACGACTGGAACGGACAGAATGTCTACTTCCACATCGGCTCCGCCACGAGCAACGTGAAGGTGTGGGTGAACGGCAAGCTCGTCGGCTACTCCGAGGACTCGAAGGTGGCTGCCGAGTTCAACATCACCAAGTTCGTGAAGAAGGGCCAGAACCTCATCGCCATGCAGGTGATGCGCTGGTGCGACGGCTCCTACCTCGAGGACCAGGACTTCTGGCGCTTCACGGGTATCGCCCGCGAGGTGTACCTCTATGCCCGTCCGAAGGTGCATGTCCAGGACTACTTCATCAACGCCGACTTGAAGGACGACTTCAAACAGGGTGTCCTCTCCGGCGAGGTGAAGATTCTGTCTGCCAAGGGTAAGACCCTGGAGATGCAGCTCCTTGACGCTCAGGGCAAGCTGGTGGAGCAGACGCAGGCCACGATGTTCAACGACGGCCCGCTCACCTTCCGTTTGGAGTCGCTGGGCAACGTCAAGGCCTGGACGGCTGAGACGCCCTACCTCTACACCCTTCTGATGACCCTGAAGCAGGGCGACAAGGTGCTCGAGGTCATCCCCCAGCGCGTGGGCTTCCGCCACGTTGAGATCAAGGGCGGCCAGCTGCTGGTCAACGGCCAGCCCATCCTCATCAAGGGTGCCGACCGTCACGAGCTGGACCCCGATGGCGGCTACATCGTCTCCGTGGAGCGTATGATCCAGGACATCAAGATCATGAAGCAGCTGAACATCAACGCCGTGCGCACCTGCCACTATCCCGACGACCCCCGCTGGTACGACCTCTGCGACGAGTACGGCATCTACCTGACGGCTGAGTCGAACCTCGAGAGCCACGGCATGGGCTACGGCGAAGGTACATTGGCCAAGCGCCAGGACTTCGAGCTGGCACACCTCGAGCGTCAGTACGGCAACGTCCACTCGTTCAAGAACCACCCCTCGATCATCGTCTGGTCGCTGGGCAACGAGGCCGGCTACGGTCCCAACTTCGAAAAGGCCTACGACTGGGTGAAGGCCACCGACCCGACGCGTCCCTGCCAGTTTGAGCAGGCCGGACAGAACGGCAAGACCGACATCTTCTGCCCGATGTACTACGGCTACGAGGGCTGCGAGGCCTACTCGAAGAACGACAACCCCCGTCCGCTCATCCAGTGTGAGTACGCCCACGCCATGGGTAACTCCATGGGTGGCTTCAAGGAGTACTGGGATCTCGTCCGCAAGTATCCGAAGTATCAGGGCGGCTACATCTGGGACTTCGTAGACCAGGGTATGCGCGACAAGAGCCCCATTACGGGCAAGGAGATCTTTACCTATGGTGGCGACTACGGCCGCTATCCCGCCTCCGACTACAACTTCAACTGCAACGGCATCATCGCCCCCGACCGTCGGCTCAATCCCCATGCCTACGAGGTACAGTACTGGTACCAGAACGTGTGGATTACCGACAAGGACCTGAAGCAGGGACAGTTCGAGATCTATAACGAGAACTTCTTCAAGACCCTCGACGATCTGCAGCTCGACTGGTTCGTCGGCGGTGCCGGCGACCATCAGCACGAGAGTGCCGGACGTCCTGCCGGTATGACTTTCGGTCACGGAGGAACCATCGACATCAGCGGCATTCAGCCCCAGCAGCGCAAGGTCATCACCTCCGACGAGCTGCGGCAGACCGTGGAGCGCGTCCTGAATCACCACAACGACAACGAGCTCTTCATCATCTTCCAGTTCAAGTCGAAGCAGGCACAGCCCCTCATCGACAAGGGACAGGTGATGGCCCGCCAGCAGTTCCGCATCAACGACTACAAGTTCCCCGACTTTGACGCCATGTTATCATCCGTGGGCGACACAAAGGTCAGCAAACAGGCTAAAGAGGCCCCCTCGGGGGCGGTCAGGGGGGCTTTCACTAAGGAGGAGACCAACAGCTACGTGAAGTTCCAGGCCGCCGGCACGACGATGACCGTCGGCAAGAGGAGCGGATGGATTGACTACCTCGACGTCGACGGACAGCCCATGCTCATCGACCGCGAGTCCATCACCTCCGAGTTCTGGCGTGCTCCGACGGACAACGACTACGGCGCCCAGCTGCAGAACCGCTTCGGCATCTGGAAGAGCCCCGACATGCGGGTCACCGGCGTCACCGTTAGCGACAACGCCGCCGTCGCCACCATCGAGCTCCGCGAGCCCGAGGCCCGTCAGCCCTGGGTACAGCGCCCACGTGGCGAGCGTCGCCCGCCCTTTGCCACGCTGACCATGACCTACACGCTGACCGACGAAGGCCAGGTGATCATCCGCCAGCAGATGGCCGTCAACAAGGAGATGAAGATCAGCCAGCTGTTCCGTTACGGTGTCCAGCTGCAGATGCCCCGCCAGTACGATGCCGTCGAGTACTACGGCCGCGGCCCTGTCGAGAACTACTGTGACCGCAACGCCTCCGAGTTCATCGGCATTTATAATAATAAGGTGAAGGACGAGTACTATCCCTATGTCCGTCCGCAGGAGTCCGGCAACCACACCGACGTCCGCTGGTTCCGCGTGCTCAATGCCGAGGGTAGGGGACTCGAGTTCTACAGCAACGCACCGATGGAGGCCAGCGCCCTGAACTTCCTGGTGGAAGACCTCGACGACGGTCCTCACAAAGACAAGAAGTGGGGCCGCCACTCCGGCGACCTCGTCGAGCGTCCGCTCACCCAGGTGCACCTCCAGCAGAAGCAGTTCGGACTGGGATGCGTCAACTCCTGGGGTGCCTGGCCGCGCGGCGAGTACCAGCTGCCGTTCCAGGACTACGACTTCACCGTAGCCATCAAGCCGGTGAAGTAGCCCTCGCGCCTTTGCTGACAACGAAATCGGGCTGATTCTCATGAGTGGGAATCAGCCCTTTCTACAGTAGTTTGCCTGACCGTATAATTATCCGCATATTTATGCTTTATAAGACCACCTTTTCGTCGCTAAAGGTCACCTTCTCGTTTCTAAAGATGACCTTTTCGCGGCTAAAGGTCCTCCTTTTCAGACGACCGGGTCACGAACAGCAATTAATTGGTATTTTTAAGAAACAAATCATCCAAATTGACCTTAATTTTTCTAATGATAATTTTCAAAATGAATATTTATACCCTCATTGTTTTTGGAAAACAATAAGCAATAATGGGCAAGAATTATGTTCAACAATTAGAATAAATTTATTTGCAATTTTTGGATTCAATTATTTCCTATTCTTTCCAATTCTTTTCCAGAAAAACACCCATTCGTTTCCACGAGCCTCGCGCGCGTGTACGTGCATATAATACTGAAACAAGGAAATAACCTACCTATCCTGCCTATCCTACACCCACGGGCATAACATTATGCATTGAGCATTATGCATTAAGCATTGCTCTGGGTGTAGGATAGGTAGGATAGGTAGGAT
>JAEEQH010000022.1 GCA_016285245.1 Prevotella sp. | reverse complement strand
TGCGCAGATAATACAAACAATAAACCAATGTATGAAGATACATGAACGAAACTTTTGTCTAACTTTGTAAGCGAAAAACCTAAAAGATGAACGAACAGCCTGTCTTGACGATGAAGGACATTGCCCGTGAACTGGGCATCAGCGTGGCCACGGTATCGCGTGCGCTGCACGACTCTCCGCGCATCAGCGAGGAGAAGCGCCGGATGGTGCAGCAGTATGCCCGTGAGCATAACTTCACGCCGAACGTGCTGGCTGAGTCGCTGCGTCACAGTCGTGTGCAGCCGTCGCGTGTCATTGGTGTCATCGTCCCGGAGTTCACGCATTATTACTTCTCCAGTATCCTGACGGGTATCGAGGAGGCCGCCATCGTACGCGGGTATTATATTATGGTGGCGCTGAGCAACGAGACTTATGAGCGTGAGGTGCGTATCTGTGAGATGTTCCACCGGCTGAAGGTGTGTGGCGTCATCGTCTCGCAGGCCAAGGACACGCGTCGCTACGACCATTTCCAGAAGCTGTTGGACTCACAGATACCCATCGTGTTCTATGACCGTATCTGTACGGGCGTCAATGCCAGCCGTGTGGTGGTCGACGACTATATGGGCGCTTTCACTGCCGTGCAACATCTCATTGAGACCGGCTGCCGTCGTATAGCCTTCTATGGCTCGCCGATGCAGCTGGAGATCTCGAAGAACCGCTTCAATGGCTATAAGGACGCTCTGCTCAAGCGCGGTCTGCCCTTCGACGAACATCTGGTGCGTATCTGTGACAACCGCCAGGATGCCGAACTGATAACACCAGACCTCTTCGACGGCGACTACTACCCCGATGCGTTCTTTGCCGTCAACGACGATACGGCCATCGGCATCCTCTACACGGTGAAGCGTATGGGGCTGCGTGTGCCCGAGGACATCTCGATCTGTGGCTTTACCAACGGCCAGCGTGCCGTGGCCTGCGATCCGATGTTGACGACCGTCGAACAGCGTGGCAAGCGGGTAGGTGAGGAGGCCGCCGAGATCCTTATCGACAAGGTGGAGGGCCTTCTGCCCATGGACAGCATTGAGAAGCGCGTGGTGCGCACGCGGCTCGTTATCCGTGGAACGACGAGGTAACCCATAAGTCCTATAAGTCCCATGAGTCCTATAAGACCCATAGGCCCCATAAGAAAAAGACCAAAAGAAAAAACTATAATGAAACAGAAGCCTGATTTAAGTTTTTGGAAGCTTTGGAACCTGAGTTTCGGATTCTTTGGCGTACAGATAGCGTATGCCCTGCAGAGTGGTAACATCTCCCGTATCTTCCGTACGCTGGGTGCCGACCCTCACCAGCTGTCGTTTTTCTGGGTGTTGCCGCCGCTGATGGGCATCATCGTGCAGCCGATCGTAGGTACGTTGAGCGACAGGACGTGGACGCGCTATGGCCGCCGTATACCTTATCTGTTTGTCGGTGCGGCGATGGCCGTGGCGGTGATGTGTCTGTTGCCTAATTCGGGTTCGTTTGGCATGGGTGTGTCTGCGGCCCTGATCTTCGGTCTCTTTGCGCTGATGTTGCTTGATACGAGTATCAACATGGCGATGCAGCCTTTCAAGATGCTTGTTGGTGACATGGTGAATGAACGTCAGAAGGCAAAGGCCTACTCCATCCAGTCGTTCTTGTGTAATGCCGGTTCGATTATGGGCTTCCTTTTCCCATTCATCTTCGCGGCGGTGGGCTTGAGCAATGTTGCTGCCGAGGGTGTCGTGCCCGATACGGTAATCTGGTCGTTCTATATCGGTGCCGCCATTCTGATTGTCTGTGTGGTGTATACGACGCTGAAGGTGAAGGAGTGGCCGCCGCAGGAGTATGCAGCGTATAATGGGGGCTCTGAGGCGCCAGGGGTAGGGCCGTCACATGGTGACGGCAAAGCCGACGGTGGCGGAACCGCCGGCCGTAGTGCTAACTGGCTTGTGCTGCTGAAGAAGGCACCCTCCACCTTCTGGAAGGTGGGCTTGGTGCAGTTCTTCTGTTGGGCAGGTATGCTTTATATGTGGACGTATGTCGTCGATGCTGTCAGCGAGACGGTGTGGGGCACTACTGATGCCGGTTCCGAGGCTTATCAGCAGGCTGGCAACTGGACGGGTGTGCTCTATGCCATCCAGGCTCTGGGTTCGGTGCTTTGGGCGATGGTGCTGCCTCGTTTCAGTAACGTGAAGATGGCCTATAGCGTGAGCCTCTTGTTAGGTGCTGTCGGTTTCGTGCTGATACCGTTTATTCCTAACGAGTACGGTCAGATCGTGCCGTTCCTGCTGATTGGCTGTGGCTGGGCGGCGATGCTGGCGATGCCTTTCACGCTGGTGACGAATGCGTTGCAGGGCTATGGTCACATGGGTGCCTATCTGGGACTGTTCAATGGTACCATCTGCATCCCCCAGATTGTGGCTGCGCTCCTTGGCGGAGGCATCCTGTCGTTGGTGGGCCACCATCCGTCAACGATGATGTTGGTGTCGGCTGTCTGCTTCCTCGTGGGAAGTGGGTGCGTGTTTATCATTAGAGAGAAGAATTGAAAGATTGCAAACGTTTGCACAAAATAATATAACATTACTATGAAAATACGGTTTAATGTGGAGTACCAGACGACCTTTGGTGAGGAGCTGGTGCTGAATGTCCTTAAAGAGGATGGAAAGACGGAGACACACAAGATGGGTACCCTCGACGGCTGTCACTGGGGCTGTGAACTCACCAAGACGGTGAAGGCCGGAGCGTACATCGACTACTACTACACGGTGCTACGCGACGGCAAGCTGGCGCGTCATGAGTGGCTCGTCGAACCTCACCGGCTGGAGTTTGCCGCCGTCCGCGGGGCGCTCTATACGGTCTATGACCACTGGCTCGACGTCCCCGACGACTCGTATATGTACTCGTCGGCGTTCACCGACTGCGTGAACAAGCGTGAGCGCCATCTCAGTACAGGCACGGAGTTCCAGCACACCGTGAGACTGAAGGTGCGTGCGCCGCAGCTGCGCAGCAACGAGCGGCTGGCTGTCATCGGTGGTGGCCAGAGCCTGGGTAACTGGGAAGCAAGCAAAGCCCTGACAATGGCTGAGCACGAAAGCAATGAATGGGTCATCTCACTCGATGCCGACGTGCTGCCGCAGACCTTTGAGTTCAAGTTCGTGGTGCTCAACGAGGAGGTTGACTTCACTCCGATGTGGGAGAACGGCATCAATCGCACCATCGCCCTCCCGGAAATGGCCGAGGGTGAGGTGGTCATCTATGAGCTGCCGCAGGCATTCTTCCCTGTCTATCCGTGGAAAGGGGCCGGAACCGTCATCCCCGTATTCTCGCTCCGTTCTGAAGGCAGCTTCGGCGTCGGCGACTTTGGCGACCTGAAGAAGATGGTCGACTGGTGTGAGAAGACGAACCAGCGTATCCTCCAGGTGCTGCCCATCAACGATACGAACATGACCGGCACGTGGCAGGACTCCTATCCCTACAACTCCATCAGCATCTACGCCCTGCACCCGCAGTACTGCGACTTCAGACAGCTGCCTGAGTTAAAAGACGAAACGCTGAAGGCCACCTTCGAACAGCTGCGTCAGGAGCTCAACGCCCTGCCGCAGATCGACTATGAGCGGATGTTCCGTGCCAAGATGGACTACCTGCAGGCCATCTACCAGCAGGAAGGTGCGAAGACGAAGCGTACCGCCGCCTATAAGCAGTTCGTTGCCGAGAACAAGGAGTGGCTGGAGCCCTACGCCCGTTTCTGTGTCAACCGCGACAAGTACGGCACGGCGGAGTTCAGCAAGTGGCCTGAGAAGACAAAGAACGAGGAAGGAGGAACGAGGAAGGATAGCGCCCAAGATTTCTGGTATTTCGTGCAATATCATTTGGACCGTCAGATGCGCGAGGCTCATGCGTACGCACGTGCGCACCGCGTGATACTGAAAGGTGACATCCCCATCGGCATCTCGCGCGACGGTGTCGAGGCCTGGGTGGAGCCGCGCTACTTCAACCTCAACGGGCAGGCCGGAGCACCGCCCGACCCGTTCTCGGCCGACGGCCAGAACTGGGGCTTCCCCACCTACAACTGGGACGAGATGCTGAAGGATGGCTGTCAGTGGTGGGTGCGCCGCTTCCGCAAGATGGCACAGTACTTCGACGCCTACCGCATCGACCATGTCCTTGGCTTCTTCCGTATCTGGGAGATCCCCGTGCCAGAGAAGTCGGGACTCATGGGACAGTTTGCGCCGGCACTCGGTCTGAGTCTCGAGGAGATCGAAGGCTACGGCGTGCGCTTCAACGAGGGACTGTTCCTCGTCGACCACAAGCGCCAGGACCGCTGGCATCCGCGTATTGCCGTTCAGTACCAGACGGTCTACGAACAGCTGTCCGAGGAGCAGAAGTCCTGTTTCAACCATCTCTACAATGACTACTTCTACCAGCGCAACAACCAGTTCTGGTACCAGGAGGCCATGAAGAAGCTGCCGCGACTGACGCAGGCCACGCGTATGCTCGTCTGTGCCGAGGACCTCGGCATGGTGCCCGACTGCGTGCCCTGGGTGATGAACGAGCTGCGCATCCTCTCGCTCGAGATACAGTCGATGCCCAAGGACCCGCGCGTACGCTTCGGCCACCTGTCGCAGAACCCCTACCGCTCCGTTGCCACCATCTCCACCCACGATATGCCGACGCTACGCCAGTGGTGGGACGAGGACAACGAGCGGACGCAGGACTACTACAACACCATGCTCTACCGTGGTGGCGACGCTCCCCATCCGCTGCCCGGTTGGCTGGCTAAGGACATCGTCTCGCGCCACCTCACCTGTCCGTCGATGCTTTGTCTGCTGTCCTTGCAGGACTGGCTCAGCATCGACGAGGAGCTGCGCCTGCCTGACCAGAATGCCGAGCGCATCAACATCCCGGCCAATCCCCGCCACTATTGGCGCTACCGTATGCACCTGAACATCGAACAGCTGCTCAAGGCCGATGCCCTGAACTACGAAATCAGTACGCTCATCACGCAGAGCGGCAGGAAATAACTAAAAGTAAAAAGGTAAATAGGTAAAAGAGTAAATAAGCAAATGATGAGGAAAAAGATTCTATTGGTAAAGAAGTGGGTGTGGGTATTTTTACCTTTTTACCTTTTTACTTCTTTACCAATAAACGCCGCCACCGTCAAGTCGCCGAACGGGAACATCGAGCTGACGTTCTCGGTAGATGCCACCGGACGGCCAGTCTATAGCATGTCGTACAAGGGCCAGCCCGTGGTGCTGCCCTCGCACCTCGGTCTGCAGCTGGCTGCCGACAAGCACGCCTCGAAGGGTATGAACGAGACCGACCTGCTGGCAGGTTTCACCATCGCCAAGGAAGAGACCGCCACGTTCGACGAGACGTGGCAGCCCGTCTGGGGCGAGACCCGCGACATCCGCAACCACTATGTCGAGTATGTTGCTGTACTACAGCAACAAACGGAACACAGGCGGATGCTCCTCCGCTTCCGTGTCTACGACGACGGCATCGGCTTCCGCTACGAGTTCCCGCAGCAGAAAGAGCTGAACTACTTCCTCATCAAGGAGGAGAAGAGCGAGTTCGCCATGACCGGCGACCACACCGCGTGGTGGCTGCCCGGCGACTACGACACCCAGGAGCAGGAGACGCAGGAGTCGAAGCTCTCCGAGATCCGCAGCCGTTTCCATGATGCTGTGAACTGGACCAACTCCTCGGTGGGCGTCTTCTCGGAGACTGGCGTGCAGACGTCGCTCCAGATGAAGACCGCCGCCGTTGACATAGACGGTAAGAAACGCAGTCTCTACATCAACATCCACGAGGCCGCCTGTGCCGACTATGCGACGATGCACCTGAACCTCAACGACACGACGATGACCTTCACCTCGTGGCTGACACCCGACGCCACGGGACTGAAAGGCTGTATGCAGACCCCCTGCGAGACGCCGTGGCGCACGGTGATGGTCTCCGACGATGCCCGCGATATGCTGTCGTCGAACCTCATTCTGAACCTCAACGATCCCTGTGCCCTCGACGACGTCAGCTGGATTCACCCGACGAAGTACTGTGGCGTGTGGTGGGAGATGATTGTCGGCAAGTCCACGTGGAACTACACCGACGAGTACCCCAGTATCAAGCTCGACCGGATTGACTGGACGAAAGTGAAGCCCAACGGCCGCCATGGCGCCAACAATGAGAAGGTGAAGCGCTACATCGACTTCGCCGCGAAGAATGGTCTCGACGAGGTGCTCGTCGAGGGCTGGAACGTGGGCTGGGAGGACTGGGCAAACCTGTGGAAGCGCGATGTCTTCGACTTCGTGACACCCTATCCCGACTTCGACCTGAAGATGCTCAACGACTACGCCCATTCGAAGGGTGTGAAGCTGATGATGCACCACGAGACCTCGTCGAGCACGCAGAACTACGAGCGCCACATGGAACAGGCGTTCCAGCTGATGAACCGTTACGGTTACGATGCTGTGAAGACCGGCTATGTCGGCGACATTATTCCCCGTGGCGACCACCACTACTCGCAGTCGATGAACAACCACTACCTCTACGTCGTCAAGGAGGCCGCCAAGCACCACATCATGGTCAACGCCCACGAGGCGACACGTCCAACGGGCCTCTGCCGTACCTACCCGAACCTCGTCGGTAACGAGAGTGCCCGCGGCACGGAGTACGAGGCCTTCGGCGGTTCGCGTCCCGACCACACGTGCATCCTGCCGTTCACCCGTCTGCAGGGCGGTCCGATGGACTACACCCCCGGCATCTTCGTCACCCGTCTCTCGGAGTGGAGCGACAACCCCAGCTGGGCACGTATCACCCTGGCGGGAAGTCTGGCCCTCTACCTGACGATGTATTCACCGCTGCAGATGGCCGCCGACCTGCCCGAGCATTACGAGCGCTTCGACGACGCCTTCCAGTTCATTCGCGACGTGCCCTGCGACTGGGACGACAGCCGCTATCTGGAGGCCGAGCCTGCCGACTACATCACCGTGGCGCGTAAGGCCAAGGGCACCGACGACTGGTTCGTCGGCGGCAAGTGCGACGAGCAGGGCCACGAGGCTGTGGTGAAGCTCGATTTCCTCGACAAGGGCCGCAAGTACGACTGCACCATCTACGCCGATGCCCGCGACGCCCACTACGAGACGAATCCGCAGGCCTACACCATCACGAAGAAGGTGGTGAAAGCCGGTCAGACACTGAAGGTCAAGGAGGCTCCCGGCGGTGGATTCGCCATGAGCCTGATGGCCCGATAAAACCGACAGAAACGAATGATGAAGAAACTGATAGCGATAAGTATGGTGGCGCTGACGATAGCCTGTAGCCCCGGACAGGAGACCTATACCTTCGACGAAATGACGTACACGCCTGAAGAGACGGTGTTCCGCCTCTTTGCCCCCGCCGATGCTACGTGCTCGGTGCGGCTGGGCACCGACAGCCTGCCGATGACGCTCGGTGCCGACAGCATCTGGACCGTCACGGCACCGGGCGACCACAAGGGCGAGACCTATGAGTTCGTGGTCAACGGCCAGGCCTCGCCAGGCGTCTTCGCCAAGGCGGTGACGGTGAACGGCCAGAAAGGTGTCGTCGTCGACATGAAGGACAGTGACCCGGTAGGGTGGGAGGCCGACCGTCGTCCGGCGGTGGCATCGCCTGCCGACCTCGTCGTCTATGAGTTGCACCACCGCGACTTCTCCATTGCCCGTCCCGATGCACAGCATCCCGGCAAGTTCCTGGCGCTGACGGAACCATGGGCCATCGACCACCTGCAGCAGCTGGGTGTCAACGCCGTCCATATCCTGCCGAGCTACGACTTCGGCTCCGTCGATGAGACGCGTCTGGACGAGCCGCAGTACAACTGGGGCTACGACCCCGTGAACTATAACGTCCCCGAGGGCTCGTACAGTACCGACCCCACGGACCCGCTGTGCCGTGTCCGCGAGTTCAAGCAGATGGTGCAGGCCCTCCACCGCGCCGGCATCCGCGTCATCCTCGACGTGGTCTACAACCACACCTACGACATCGAACACTCTAACTTCCAAAGGACGTATCCTGACTACTACTATCGGAAAGTGAGAGTTGAGAACGGAGAACTGAGAGGTATGATTACATCTGCCGCTGAATCTGATACTACATCTGCCGCTGAGTCTAATCATACCTCTCAGTTCTCAACTCTCAGTTCTCAGTTCAGCAACGGCTCCGGATGTGGCAACGAGACGGCCTCGGAGCAGCCGATGATGCGGCGCTTCATGATAGAGAGCGTGAAGTATTGGGTACGGGAATACCACATCGATGGCTTCCGCTTTGACCTGATGGGCTGCCATGACATCGCGACGATGAACGCGATACGACAGGAGCTGACCGCGCTGGACCCGTCGATCTTCGTCTATGGCGAGGGCTGGAGCGCTGGCCAGTGTGCCCTGCCCACGGAACAACTGGGCGTGAAGGCCAATGCGGCGCAGATGCCAGGCATCGCCGCCTTCAGCGACGAGCTGCGCGACGCCCTGCGCGGTCCGTTCGACGACGACAAGGAGGAAGGCTGGCTGGGGCGTTGTGCCGTTACTGACTGTGAGGCCGACATGAATATTTTCAAGGAGAGCATCAAGGCAGGCATTGCCGGCATGATTGAGCATCCGCAGGTGGATTACACCAAGGTGAACTACACCAAGGAACCGTGGGCGTTGGAACCCACACAGATGATGAGCTACGTCTCCTGCCACGACGATATGTGTCTCGTCGACCGCCTTATGGCATCGGTCATTGCCAAAACTAATCATACCTCTCAATTCTTTGCAAGCAAAGCGAACAAGTTCGAGCGCTCAGTTCTCAACTCTCAGTTAAAAGACGAGCTGATCCGCCTCCACCTGCTGGCCCATACCGCCGTCTTCACGTCGCAGGGCGTGCCGTTCATGCTCAGCGGCGAGGAGCTGCTACGTACGAAGCAGGGCGTCCACAATTCCTACAACGCCCCCGACAGCATCAACCGCCTGGACTGGAAGAACAAGGACCGTTACCCGCAGGTCTTTGAGTATCTCAGCGCCCTGATCGCACTCCGGCGACACCATCCGGCGTTCCGCCTCGGCAGTGCCGACCTTGTGCGCCGTCACCTGGAATTCCTGCCTGCCCCCGACACCGTCGTGGCCTTCCGCCTGAAGGACAATGCCGGCGGTGACCCGTGGCGCGACATCATCGTCATCCTGAACAGCGAGACCAAGGCTATCGACATGACTATCCCCGAGGGCTCCTATATCATCGTCTGCCGCAACGGCGCCATCAACGAGGAGGGTATGGGCGAGGTCCTTGGCAGCAAGGTGACCGTCGACCCGCAGTCGGCCCTGATTCTTTACGATTAGACCCACACGAACAGTATCATGAAACAGAAACTTTTTTTACTTTCAGCCCTCGTGGCACTAAACCTGACGACAATGGCTGCAACGAAAACAGTGATTCAACGTATAGACCCCACCGACTGGTATGTGGGTATGAAGAACCCGTCGCTACAGCTGATGGTCTACGGTAAAGGCATCGGCGCCTTGCGGCAGGTGACAACCGACTATCCGGGTGTCAAGGTTGACAGTGTGGTCGCGCTCGACTCGCCTAACTACCTGCTGGTCTACCTGAATCTCAGCGGTGCCCAGCCGGGGACGATGACGCTGTCGTTCTCCGAGGAGCGAGGAAGAAGGAACGAGGAAGGAGGAACGAGGAAGGAGGAACGTGGAACGAGGAAGGAGGAACGAGTAACGTACCGGCTGAGGGCACGTGAGATGAGCGGCAGCGAGCGCCGCGGCTTTGACATCAGCGATGTGCTCTATATGCTCATGCCCGACCGTTTCGCCCAGGGTGCCGACCATCCCACGGCAGCCCAGATGACCAAGGGCAAGCGGCCGCAGATCAAGAACACCTACCGGGAGGACCGCTCGCAGCCCTCGCTGCGCCACGGCGGCGACCTGGAGGGCATCCGCCAGCACCTGGACTATTTCTGTGACCTCGGCGTGACGGCGTTGTGGCTGACACCCGTGCTGGAGAACGACTCGCCCGACGACGAACGGGGCTTCTCCACCTACCACGGCTACGCCACCACCGACTACTACCGTGTGGACCCGCGCTTCGGCACGAACGCCGACTACCGTCGCCTCGTCGACGAGGCCCACGCCCGCGGACTGAAGGTGGTTATGGACATGATTTTCAACCACTGTGGTTTTGACCACCCGTGGGTGGCCGACATACCGTCGAAAGACTGGTTCAACCTCTCCGACTGGCTTAAACAGTCGAAGGGCAGCAGCGATCCCACAGGCACCGACTTCTTGCAGACCTCCTATAAGCTGACACCCGTCAAGGATCCCTACGCCTCGGAGGTAGACCTCCGGGAGACCGTCGAGGGGTGGTTCGTGCCCACCATGCCCGACCTGAACCAGCATAACCCGCACCTGATGCGCTACCTTATCCAGAACTCCTTCTGGTGGATAGAGACCGTCGGCATCGACGGCATCCGCATGGATACCTACCCCTACGCCTTTGCCGGCGCGATGGCACAATGGATGAAGGAGTTGAACGACGAGTACCCGAACTTCAACACCGTCGGCGAGACGTGGGTCACCGAGCCCGCCTACACCGCCGCCTGGCAGACCGGTAGTCGTGTGGCTGGCGCTTCTGGCGATAGCTATCTCAAGACGGTGATGGACTTCTCGTTCTTCGACAAGCTGAATCAGGCGAAGAACGAGGAGACCGACGCTTGGTGGGACGGTCTGAACCGCCTGTACAACTCGTTCGTCTACGACTACCTGTACCCGAACCCGTCGAGCGTCATGGCGTTCATCGACAACCACGACACCGACCGCTTCCTCGGCGATGGCCACGACACGCTGATGCTGAAGCAGGCGCTGGCGCTGCTGATGACCGTGAAGCGCATACCCCAGCTGTACTACGGCACGGAGATCCTGATGAATGGCACGAAGGCCGTCACCGACGGTAATGTCCGCAAGGACTTCCCCGGCGGCTTCCCCGGCGACCAGCGCAATGCTTTCACCCGCGAGGGCCGCACGCAGGCCCAGCAGCAGATGTTCCAGTGGCTCAGCCGCCTGCTGCACTGGCGACAGGGCAACCCTGTCATCAGCCGCGGCACGATGAAGCAGTTCATCCCGTACAAGGGCGTCTACGTCATTGCCCGCCAGCTGGACGGTAAGACGGTGCTGACAGTGCTCAACGGCACGACGAAGGGCGCCACGATGGAGGTGCAGCGCTACCGTGAGGTCATAGGCGCCGCCGCCCGCGTTAAGGATATTCTGACCGGGCGCTACTACGATCTGTCGCACGATGTGGAACTAAAGCCTCGCCAGTCGCTCATCCTCCAATACTAATTGCTTGCCGACCCTTTACCCAAACTGCAAGAAAAGCTTATCTTTATACACGAAAAGGTCACCTTTACGATTCTAAAGGTGACCTTCTCGTCGCTAAAGGTGACCTTCTCGTCGCTAAAGGTGACCTTTTCACAGCTAAAGGTGACCTTTTCCGGCGGCCGCGTCACGAAAACCAAATTTTCCCAAAGTGATTCTCCATTTTAAGAAAAACGTCTCATTTGTTTCCTGGAAGTCTCGCGCGCGTAAATAGTACTGAAACAAGAAAATAACCCGCTTATCCCGCTTATCCCACACCTACGGGTATATCATTAAGCATTAAGCATTGAGCATTCTTTGCAAGCAAAGCGACCAGAGGTCGAGCGAAGCATTGATTTAGGTGTAAGATAAGCGGGATAAGCGGGATAATTTTCCCTTTCACCATCATATACGTGCGCGCGTACACATACGCGCATAGAAAGTAGCTAAACGCCAAAAGACGTGTCCTACGTGTCCCATGTGTCACTTATCCCGCACCTAACCTACACCTAACCCGCACCCTACCAGGGACACGTAGGACACGTATTTTCCGCATATAACAGTCCTTAATTCGCGCGCGCGAAGATGACATTTTCGGCTGTTAACGTAAACGTTTACGGGTATTTGAGTGTTAAATTGACACTTAGACTAAAAATTTTTGGAAAAAAGTGTTGGCGAATCAAAAATTATTCGTATCTTTGCGCCAAAAACCGAAGTATAAATAACAAAACCCTAAGATATCAGTATGCATATATGTCAGAATGGCTATTCCATTACTAACAACATACTCTAATTTTATTAACTAAAAACAAACTTTTATGAAATTTACAAAACTACTCGTTTTGGGGGTACTGCTGCTTGTGGGCAAGAACGCATGGGCGGCTGTTGACGCGAACGTATGGCAGAAGCCAGCGTTTCCCGCTTTCCCAGAGGTGACCGAGTTTGCAACTTACAAGACTACGGCCACACTTCCTAGTGCCGCTGACGGTGAGGAGCTTTACTTCTACAATGTGGGCACCCACATGTTCTGGACCAGTGGTAACAACTATGCAACACGTGCCAGTCTGACTTCGGCTGACGGCCAGAGCAACGGTACTCCCTCAGGAGAAGGCGTGAAAGGCTCTGCCATCTACTTTGTTCCGACATCTGCTGCTACAGCATTAGGTGACGGCGTCGTGGAGATCAAGAACTATATGCACCGCGACTCAAAGTTCCTGAGTGCCTTCGGTGGTAACGCTTTTGACGACATCTGGACCGACAATGACTCGCGTGACGACCGCTTCTGGAAGATTATCGATCAGGGCAACGGCACATACCGTCTGCAGAACGTTGTGAAGCAGAAGGAGCTGTTCGTCGGTTGGACACCCGACTACGCCGACACTCGCCTTTACTTCCTTGCTGCTGATGCCGAGGGAGCATGCATTGACTGGAAGCTTGTCTCGCCCGCTGCTTATGAGGCTTGGTATGCAAGTCTTCCCGAAAATGCATTTGACCAGATTGTGGAGTGGAGAGCTGCTGCAAGCCTCTACAATACAGCGATGAACCTGAAGAAGGCTCTTGATCAAGCTGAAGCGATTGGTGCCAAAGTTGATGATCAGGTGACCGTATATAATAATACTGGGAGTACCGCCGCACAGTTGACGGAGGCTATCTCAAAGGTTAATGAGGCCATTCAGGCCCGTGAGAAGGAGATGGAGGAGGAAGCTTTGGGCAACGCTACAGCTGCAGACCCGAAGAGCGCCACATCTTTCATCACCAATCCCGACTATGTCTCGAGCCTCACAGAAGGCTGGACCGCCGCTTCCGGAACCGATAACTTCGGTGCCTATAATGGTAAGGAGAATGCCGAGCTCTATGATAAGAATAAGATCAACGTCTACCAGAAGATTCAGGGCCTGCCCAACGGCGTCTATGCCGTCGGCGTGAACGCCTTCTATCGTGCCGGTACTTCCACTGACGCTTGGACCAACTTCCAAGCCAACAACGAGGCTTCGCGCTATGCCAAGCTCTTTGCCTTCAACGGCAGTGACTCGCTCTTTACCGCTATTTGCTCACCTTACAAGGACGCACCGACTGCGAAGACAGGTGTTGGTGATGAGCAAAACGGTGGCAGCCCCTACTACATCCCCAACAACATGGTAGCTGCCGAGCATTACATGCATAAACTCGGACTCTATAAGAATACTGTGTTCAGTAGCGTCGAGGACGGCACGCTGACCATCGGTCTCTTCAAAAACCAGAAGGTTGGGTCAGACTGGCTCATCGTTGACGACTGGTCGCTGACCTATTATGGTGCTGGTACCGATGCTTATCAGCTTTGGTCTGATACGGAGCTTGCCAAAAATGCCTATACACCTGCTGAGGGTGCCCTGTATACGGAGAGCTATCTGGCTGCTCTGACTGCCGCTACTACTAGTAAGGCTGCCGCCAGCAAGGCTGAGGTGGAAGCAAACATTGCTGCTGCTGAGGCTGCTCGTGCTGACTTGAACGAGAATATGGCTCTCTGGTCACAGTGGGAGGATGCCGTGAAGGAAGGTCAGGAAATGCTGATCGACGACAACTACCTGCAGTACGACGAGATTGATCCGCTGCTGGACTATTGCGATGAAGAGACGCCTACCGCTACTTGTCTTGCCATCAAGGCTGCCCGCAGTCTGAACAACGAGGAGCTGACCGCTGAGATCGCTAAGCTGAAGGAGATGATGGACGCCGTCAAGGATGCCGTCAAGAACGCCATCCAGGCTGGCGACGATGTTACCTATATGCTTACCAACCCGTCGTTCGACCTGAAGATTGAGGGTACTGACGGCAAGCTCACCGGCAAGCCCGAGGAGGGTTGGACTGGTTGGCACAAGACTACCAACAATATGCCTGTAACCGGCGGTCTGACCGATGCCAACAAGGAAGACTACAATATCACCGCCGAGGCATGGAGCGCCAAGGAGTTCGACCTCTATCAGGAGGTGGAGAAGGCTCCCGCAGGTGTCTATGAGATTGAGGTGCAGGGCTTCTTCCGCTATGGCCGTGACGATGCAGCCTACACTACTTACCAGAATAAGGATGAGGAGTATGTCAAGCCTGGTGGCGCACCCGTCTTCGTTTACATGAACGATGTGAAGACCCCGTTCATGAATGTCTATGACGTGCCCAGCCTGGGTGCAGACTTCTATGCCAGCATGGCTGAGACTGACGCTGAGACCGGCGAGCCCGCCAAGACTGAGGGTGGACTCTACAAGTGGAGGGATATCCCCTACAGCGTCCAGAACTATCCTGCTACCGATCCTACCGAGTTCTATCCCAACGGCATGACCTCTGCTGCCCTCGCCTTCTCGGGAGGTTATTACAAGCAGAGCGCCAAGAGCCTCATTGCCAAGAAGGGCGACAAGCTGCGTATTGGTGTGAAGGGTTCGACGCAACTCGCTAGCCAGAGCGACTGCTGGGTCATCTGGGATAACTTCAAGCTGACTTATAAGGGCTTCGAAGCAGAGTCCGTGAAGCCCGTGCTCAAGGATGCTATTGATGCTGCCAAGGCTAATCTGGAAAAGAGCTTCGGTTCTGACCTGCGTGCTACACTCGTTGAGAAGCTGGAAGCTGCAGAGGCTCTGATGGACAGCGAAGACGGTAAGGCCATGTTCGACGCTGCCGCTGCACTGGTAGCTGTCGATGTCGATGGTTCCATCGCTCTCTTTGCTGAACTGGCTGCTGATATCAGCAGCCTCCAGGTGATGGCTGGTAACCAGATGGGTATCACCGACGAAGCTAACGTCACCGAGGCTTACGAACTGGCTGAAGAAGCTTCGCTGAAGATGGAGGGCAACACCCTGTCCGATGTGGAGGCCAAGGAGTATAAGGATAAGATTGCCGAGGTGATGGCTAAGCTGAAGATGCCTGCAGGCATGGATAATGCATCTGACGACAATGACGTCAATGTGACGGCCTTCATCACCAACCCGAAGTATACTGACAACAAGGATGACGGTTGGACCGGTGGTGCTGCCGTGAACTACCACGAGGCCGAGATGTTCAACAAGACCTTCGACTATTATCAGGATCTTGAGGGTCTGCTGCCCGGTACCTATAAGGTGACCGTACAGGGCTTCTACCGCGCTGGTGGTCATGGTCCTGCCAACGATTACAAGACCTTGCAGGAGAATCCTGAGGAGAACAACAACGCCCTCCTCTATGTCAAGGCTGGTGACAACACCTATCAGACACCGCTGATGCGTCTCTGTAAGGAGATGGTACAGCTGGCTGCTAGTGAAGAAATTCCAGGCGGATGGGCTGCTGCGAAGACTGATACTCTCAGCTGGGAGCCCGACACCGTGGTACAGCACTCCGTTGTTCCCAACGACATGGAGCAGGCTGAGGTGGCCTTCCAGAAGACTGACGAGACCATCAATTACAGTGGCAACGAGGTGATCTTCAAGGTAGGCGATGACGGCAAGGCACGCATCGGTATCAAGAAGGGTACGACGATTACCAACGACTGGACCATCTGGACCAACTGGACACTTACCTACTACGGTAAGAACAGCGCCCTCGAGCCTTCGGCTATCGGCCGCATTGCTGGTGAGAGCCGTGTCGTGAAGACCGAGTACTACTCGCTGAGTGGCTCGCGCCTGAAGAGTGCCCGTGGACTGGTCATCGTCAAGCAGACCATGAGTGACGGTAGTGTACGCGTAATTAAAAAGGTGAAATGAAAGAATTGAAAAATTCATTGAAAACACCTAGTATATAAACCTAAAAAAGGGACTGGAGCGGGCGTAAAAACCCGTCTCCGGTTCCTTTGTTTTCCAAAGAAAGACCAAAACCATAACCAAAGAAAGACCAACACTAGAACATAAGAGACGCGAAGGACAACGCTGGACCCACTCTTGAGAGGTCTGGCCACCGGAAATAGAAACATCTGCAAAAATCAATATATTAACAAATAAACAAATAAAACCTGAAACGTATGAAACAGAGACAATTCGTAAGACAAGGACGTAGAGTGGCCATCGCTGCTTGCGGCTTGCTCATGGGTGCCTGGGTTCTACAGTCGTGTAAGGATGACGACCTTCTGCTGACAGGTCAGCCATCATGGCTGGGCAACTCCATCTATGAGCGTCTGCAGGACGAGGGCAACTACACGACCATGTTGCGACTGATCGACGACCTGGGCCAGCACGAAGTGCTGAGCCACACGGGTTCAAAGACGCTGTTTGTTGCCAACGACTCCGCCTACAACGAGTGGTACAAAAACAACGCGTGGGGTGTCCGCAGCTACGACCAGCTGTCGTTGGCACAGAAGAAACTGTTGTTGAACAACTCGATGGTGAACAACGCCTATCTGGTGGAGTTGCTGTCGAATGTCAGCGGCAATCCCCCGAAGGAGGGAATGTGTATGCGCCGCGAAACGGCCACGAGTGTCTATGACTCCGTGGAGATCGTTACACCCGACAAGATGCCGAAGACGGTGTTCTGGAAGAAGTACAAGGACGCTGGCAAGAGCATCCGTGTGCTGAAGGATGCTACGATTCCCCCGATGATCCACCTGCTGCCCGCCTTCATGAAGTTCAATTCCATGACAAGCACGGATATGCAGGTCATCTCCAACCACAAGTCCGACAACATCACTGCTGCCTGGGTGAACGGTAAGGAGATTGTGGAGCGCGACATCACCTGTAAGAATGGTTACATCCACAAGGTGAACGGCGTCATCGAGTCGTCGCCGAACATGGCCGAGATTATCCGTACGAACCCGCAGACACAGATGTGGTCGTCGCTGCTCGACCGTTTCTCGGCACCTTATTATAATGATGCCGCCACGAAGGAGTTTAACCGTCTGTACAATACTGAGGATTCTGTCTACGTGCTGCGCTATTTCAGCTCGCGTTCGGCCGGTGGCAACTCGCTTGAGGTAGACCCCGACGGTAAGACTGACAACGTCACCGCACTGCTGAAGTTCGATCCGGGATGGAACCAGTATATGTACAACAACTCCATGAGCTATGACCTCCACTACGACTGCGGTGTGATGATCGTGCCGACGGACGAGGCCCTGAACGATTGGTGGAACAACGAGGGACGTGACCTGCAGGACAACTACAAGGAGTGGGACAGCATCCCCGATGCCACCATCGCCAAGCTCATCAACGTGAATATGCTTGAGCGCTTCACCAGCGCTTTCCCGTCGAAGTTCGACCTCGTGCTCAACGACGCCATGGAGCAGCTGGGAATCACTCCCCAGGATGTAGCTGAGTGTTACATGGGCTGTAACGGTCTGATTTACCTGACGAACAAGGTGTTCACACCGGCAGAGTACGCCTCGGTTATCTATCCCGCCCTGGCTCATGAGAAGACGATGAACGTCATCTACTGGGCCCTCTCGGGCGCCGAGACCGCTCCGTCGCGCTACAACTTCCCGTTCAACTACCTGCCGTACCTGCTCTCTATGGATTCATACTACAGCCTGCTGCTGCCGACGAATGACGCCATGCTGTGGTATGTCGATCCGGCTTTCTATGGACAGGAAGACCGTGAGACCGGCATGGATGCTCCGTCGGTGCTCCAGTTCTACTATGACAAGCGTAAGTCCATCGACGAGCGTGTGCAGGCCTACCGCTATAATACCATTGTCGACGAGGATGGTAACATCACCCTCGGCCAGCGTACACAGACTTCGGTGTCGAAGGCCGTTATTCAGGACCGTCTGAAGAGACTGGCCAACGACCTGATTATTGTCGGTGACGTGGAAGACGGCCATGAGTATTATAAGACGAAGGGCGGTTCGCTGATTCGTGTTACACGTGAGAATGGTCAGCTGATATTCGAAGGTGGCTGGCAGATGGAGAAGAACCACAAGCCGCTCGTTGTCAACCAGAACGAGATCTTCACGAAGAAGAACGGTAAGTCCTATCAGTTGAACGAGCAGATGCCGCTGACGGCTCAGAACAGTGTCTACACGACGCTGAGAAACAACGCGGAGTTCTCTGAGTTCTACGACCTTATTGCCGATGACGATGCAGCCCTGATGGCTACTTCGCTGCACGGCAGTTCTGCTGCTATGGGCAGCCAGGGTAACAGAAACGTTACGCTGATGGATAACTACAACTACACCATTTATGTTCCCACGAATGAGAGCATCCGTGAACTGATCAACGACGGCGTGCTGCCCACATGGGACGACTACCGTATGATTGGCGTCAAGGAAGAAGGTGACGGCAAGGACGATGAGGAGACCTTAGAACTGGCAGAGCGCTACAGGCAGCTGTGTCAGGAGCTGAATATCCCTGACTCCACCGCATATAATCCTGCTTTCAATACCAAGGTTAAGAACGCCATCAAGAACGTTATCCTGAACTTCGTTCGTTATCATATCCAGGACCACTCCGTTGCCATCAACATGGCTCCCGATGTGTACGAGGATATTGAGGAGAATGGTGAGACAGTCAAGCGTGTACCTGTTTATGTGAATGCCTTTGAGTCGATGACCCGCAACCCGAAGACCAGCCGATTCTATCCCATTACCGTGGACTTCAACAAAGGTCATCTGACGGCTACTGACGCCATGAACCAGACGCATCACGTCATTCAGGACAATGGCTTGTACAACCTCATCTGCCGTGAGTATTGGATTAAGGGTGCTGAGTCTCCTGCAACGGCAACCATCTATTCGTCGTCCGATGCCGTGGTGCATCAGATTGACAGTCCGCTGTTGTCACCGCTGGTGAACAAGACGACGCTCTGGAAAAACGAAATTCTAAACGAACTTCAAAAGGATTAGGGAGGAACTAAGGTATGAGAATATTCAGAACAATCATATTGCTGATGGCGCTGATGGCTACCACTGCCTTGAGCGCACAGACGATAACGTCGGTTCATGGTACCGTGAGCGACGACATGGGCCCGCTGATGGGTGCTACGGTATGTGAAATTGACGCTACCGGACGTATCATCAACTCGGCTATTACCGACTTGAACGGTAACTTCACGATGAAAGTGAAGAACCCCAAGGACAAGATCCGTTTCAGCTATGTGGGCTTGAAGACACAATCGCTCGCCATCGACCGCACGACCTATAAGGTACACATGACATCGGCAACGACACTGCGTGAGGTGACGGTGAAGTCGAAGAAGCGTGTCAACGGTAACGGTCTGCCCATCCCCGAGCGTGAGCTCTCGAGTGCTACACAGAGCCTCTCGATGAAAGAGTTCGAGGGTCTGGCCATCACTTCAGTCGAGGAGGCCCTGCAGGGACACATCGCCGGTCTGGACATTATTGCCAACTCCGGTGACCTTGGTTCCGGTTCCACGATGCGTCTGCGTGGTGTGTCGACGATGTCGAACGTCACCAGTGGCAACCCGCTGATCGTTGTCGACGGTAACGAGCGTAACGACCTGAGCGTGGGTGACCTTTCGGGACAGGACCTGAACGAGAAGTTCTCCGAGCTGCTGAGTATCAACCCTGAGGATATCGCTGACATCCGCGTGCTGAAAGACGGTGCTTCTGCTGCCATCTACGGTTCCCGCGGTTCAAACGGTGTCATCGAGATTACCACCAAGCGTGGTGTGCGAGGCAAACCCAGACTGGCCTACTCGCTGAAGGTGACGGGTACCTACCAGCCCAAGGGATACAAACTGCTTAATGGTGACGACTACACCATGCTGCTCAAGGAGAGTTACTTCAACCCCCAGCAGAGTGATGCAGCCTCAAACATCCGTGAGTTGAACTACGACCCGACATTCTCGGAGTATGAGCAGTACAATAACAATACGGACTGGGTGGACGCCGTCACGCAGTTCGGTCTGCGCCAGCAGCACAACCTGAACGTCAGTGGTGGTGGTGAGAAGGCCGCCTTCCGTATCAGTGGTAGCTATGAGCACGATAACGGTACGACCATCAAGACGAACTATAACCGTTTCACCACCCGTGTGGCTTTGGACTATAAGATTTCTGACCGTATTCGTGTCAGCACGAACTTCTCGCTGTCTTACCAGAAGAACTACTCGAACTACAGTGGTCTGCTGGACAACGCACGTAAGAAGATGCCTAACATGAGCATCTACGAGCAGAATCCCATTACTGGTGAGGATACGGATGCCTATTACACCATGCTGCAGAGTGGTAGCTCGGAGTTCAACAACGACCAGAAGGGCTACGCCAACCCCGTGGCTGTCGCCCACCTGGCAAAGAGCATCCGCCGTGCCTATGATATGTCGCCGGAACTGCAGATCAAGTACTATCTGCTCGGTATCGACGAGGATCACTGGCAGTTGAACTATGAGGGCCGCGTGACGCTGAATACGAACAATACCTATAATGAGCGTTACTACCCGCAGGTGCTGACGACGAAGACCATCGCCGATGGCGTGAACGATGCCTCGGACAGCTCCAGCAAGAATGTCTCGTTCAACACGAAGCACTACCTGACGCTGATTCCTGCGTTCAAGAACAAGGATCACTCCGCCATGCTCATGGGCTTCTTCGACCTGTCGAGCAGCATGAATACCAGCCAGTCCGAGGACAAGCAGGGTGTTGCTTCGGGTATCACAAGCACCAAGGGCGGCGGCCGTATCACCGGCATGAACTCGAACTACGGTCCTAACCGCCGTATGTCGTACACCGCCACTGGACACTATGCTTACAAAGGACGTTACATTGCCGACTTTACCGTACGTGCCGACGGTACTACGGTGCTCGGTAAGAACCACCGTTGGATCTACAACCCCTCTATCTCAGGAAAATGGATCATCAGCGACGAGCCCTGGATGAAACCCACGGAGAAGTGGCTGTCCATGCTTGCCGTTCGTCCCAGCTGGGCACACATCGGTAACGCCAACATTCCTGACTTCCTCTACACGTCTAAGTATGGTGAGGAAAGAGGATATATTGACATGACGGCCATGAAGCCCAACAACATCCGACTCTCTGACCTGAACTGCCAGTGGACGGTGAAGAAGAACTTAGGTTTCGACCTGGGATTCCTGAAGGACCGTCTGACGCTGACCTTTGAGGTCTATCAGGAGACGGTGTCCGACCAGCTGATGTCTAACTACCGCATCCCCTCGAGCACAGGTTTCAAGACCGTGCCCTATCGTAACACCGGTAAGATGCGCAACACTGGTTGGGAGTTCTATATCAACACGAACCGCCTGATTAAGGCCGGTAAGTTCTCGATGGACATGAACGTCAACTTTGCTAACAACCGCAACGAGATCCTGGAGATGGACGAGTACGTGCTGAACAACGAAAACTCGACCTTCGGATACAACAATGCTGAGACCCTGAAGCGCGTGCAGCTGCACAACCCGCTGGGTGCACTCTACGGTTTCCGTTACAAGGGTGTCTACCAGTATAACTATTCGACAGTGCAGTACATGACCGAGGAGGAGCGTAATGAGTTCTTCGCCTCTGGCAAGACCGCTCCGGTGGTGATGAACAAGGATGGCGAGGTGGTGCTCGACGCACAGGGCGATCCCCTGCGTATGATGTACAACTACACTACTGATGCCTCGGGACGTAACTACCGTTTCTGCGGTGGTGATGTTATCTACGAGGATATCAACCACGACGGTCAGATCAACGCCCTTGACATCGTTTATCTGGGCTCCTCACTGCCTAAGTTGCTCGGTGGCTTCGGCTTCACGTTCAACTACAACCGCTGGCGTCTGAGCACTCAGTTCGTCTACCGCATAGGTCATAAGATTATGAACATGGCCCGTCTGAACGCTGAGGCAATGATTAGCAACAACAACCAGAGTGAGGCTGTGAACTACCGCTGGCGTAAGGAAGGCGACATCACGCCTATCCCCCGTGCCATGTATGGTAACCAGTCCAACTACAACACGCTGGTCAGCGACCGCTATGTGGAGAGTGGCTCCTTCCTGCGTATGAACTACATCAGTCTGAACTACTCGCTTGACAAGAAGCACCTGAAGTGGATTGGCTTGAGCGGCGTATCGTTCTATCTTAATGCCCAGAACGTGTTCACACTGACTAAGTATACAGGTGTAGAGCCGAACAATGCCGGTGCACCGGCCATCGATAACAACCCGACGCCGTCACCTCACCAGTACACAGTTGGTATTAATGTTCAATTCTAAGGGAGGAAAGATTATGGAAAAGAAAATAATGAAGATAAAGAAACTGGGCTTTATGGGCCTTGTGGGGCTGATGGGCTTCACACTGACCGGCTGTACGGACTTCCTGGAAGTGGAACCCCAGAATGATATTATCCTGGAGAAGTTCTGGACAGAAAAGAGCGACGTACACTCTATCATCACGGGCTGTTATTCGGCGCTGGAGAGCGATGCCAATATCAAGCGTATGATGGTGTGGGGAGAGTTCCGCAGCGATCATATCTATATCGGTGAGAATATCAGTAGCGATGGCGACTTGGAGAAGGTGCTCATGGAGAACATCGACGCCAAGAACACCTACACCAACTGGGACGGATTTTATGACGTCATCAACCGTTGTAACACCGTTATTCTCTATGCACCGAAGGTGGCAGACAAAGACCCCGCCTACACGCAGAGTGAGCTGAAAGCTGACATCGCTGAAGTGGTGGCACTTCGCTCATTGGCATACTTCTATCTGATACGTACGTTCCGAGACGTGCCATACACAACAGAGGCCTATACCGATGACAGCCAGAAGATGGATCTGCCCGCCACGCCATTCAACGCTGTGCTTGATTCGCTTATCAGCAGCTTGCAATCAGTAGAGAACGATGCCGTCCAGCGCTATCCGGAGGACACACCGATCTACCAGACGGGACGTATCACCCAGGATGCTATCCGTGCCATGCTCTGTGAGATGTACCTGTGGAAGCAGGACTACGACAACTGCATCAAGTATGCTGACTTGGTGATCGCTTCGAAGAAGCAGATTGGTGAGGACAACCGTAAGAAGTCCAGTAATTACGCCTCTTCTGGCGGTACTGCTCTTTTCGAACGTACCAACGGCTATCCCCTGATTGACTCACAGACGAGCGGTAAGAACTTTGGTAATGCTTATTCGACCATCTTTGGCGATGATAACAATGCTACGCGTTATATGCAGGAGATCATCTTCCAGCTTGTGTTCGAAGACAGCCGTGCTACGAATAACAGCTCGTATGCAAATGGAGCCGTCAATTCCTTCTATGGTAACAGCTCTGCTCGTGTAGGACTTGTGGCACCTTCCGACTTCCTGCTCGAGGAACGCGACGAGACCCAGAACCGTGTGGTCTTCGACCTTAAGAATAAGAAGTTGGACGCCCGTCTGTATGAGAACTTCAGTACTGGCGACAAGTGTATCAACAAGTACACGGCAACTGACGTAAGCATCAATGCCACAACGGAGGCAAACCCGAGGGCAGACTATTCCGGACGTTATTCCCAGAACCAGAACGGCTCGAACTGGATTGTCTATCGTCTGACGGACATCATGCTGATGAAGGCCGAGGCGCTGAGCCAGAAACTGATGGAAGGCTCTGAAGAGGATGTGGTAGCCTACAACAAACCGATTCTGGCAGAGGCCTTTACGCTGGTGAATGCAGTGAACAAGCGTTCTATCTGCCAGCCCTTGGCCCAGCTCAAAGATACGCTGGTAGCCAGCGACTACAACACCAAGAGCCTCATGGAAACGCTGGTGTACAAGGAGCGTCAGCGTGAGCTGATGTTCGAGGGTAAGCGCTGGTACGACCTCGTACGTATCTCCCGCCGTACCGGTAGCACCGCAGACCTCGCTCAGGCTGCCCTGCGTAAGGCTCAGACCTCGCAGGCACTGATTGCTAACAAGCTCGAGAAGATGGATGCCATCTACTGGCCTTATAACTACGAGGAGATCAAGGTGAACAAGAACCTGGTTCAGAATCCTGCCTTTGACAGTGGTGAGGACAAGAGCTATAAGAAGAACTATTAAAGAAAGGAGAACAACGATATGAAGACAATAGCTAAGATAAAGAAATGGGGCTTCCTGGGGCTCTTGGGGCTCATGAGCTTCATGGGCACAGTGTCCTGTACTGACGAGCCCGATGGTGAGAACTTCTACACTTTCACGGGCGAGATGATGAGCGACTATCTGAAGAACCGTCCGCAGTTCAGCGAGTTCTACGAGATCATCGGACGTGCAGGACTGACCGACCTGCTGTCGACCTACGGTGAATACACTTGTTTCGCCCCCACCAACGAGGCCGTAGAAGAATACCTGAAGTCGCGTGGCATGAGCAGTCTGGCTGACCTTACCGATGCCGACTGCGACACCATCGCACGTACCCATCTCATCAGGAACACGTACAACACGTACGAGATGCTGGATGGTAAGTCACTGACCAACCGTAACCTGCTGGGCCGTGCCCTCACGCCGTACTGGCATGTCGATGAAGACAGCATCATGTCTGTCTACATCGAGGACAAGGCAAAGGTTATGAACGATCTGAAGGACGACTCCGTGGAGAATGGTATCATGCAGCCTGTCAACGCTGTTATTCAGAAGTCCAACAAATACATCGACTACCTGCTGGCGCAGAATCCGAAGATTAGCACATACTACGCTGCCTTGCAGGCAACAGGTGTCTATGATGACATCACGAGCATCGAGGACTATGACTACAAGGATGAGCGTGAGGCAAGAATCAAGGACAAGACCCAGAAGTACCGCTATCGTTCCCATGTGTGGACAGAGGTGGCTTGGGTGCCTGACCAGAAGATTCTGGGACATACCATCTTCGTAGTCACCGACTCCATCCTGAGTGCCAAGTATGGCATTGCCAAGGGAGACCTGCGCGCACTATATGACAAGGCCTGTGAAATTTACGACGCGGTTTATCCTATGGATGTCAACAAACCAGGCCACAGCTTTGAGAACTTGACGGACTCCGTGAATCCGCTGCGCCGTTTCATGCAGTACCATGTGCTGAACAAATACGTGGCCTCTGTGCCTGACCTGACACCGCTGGACTACCGTTCTGTCGTGCAGACCAGTACGAAGGTGAAGACCGTCGGTGTCGATGAGGATATGCTGAATCCTTGCGACTGGCACATGACGCTGCTGCCCCACACCATGATGAAGGTAGAGAAGGTGACGGTGAAGAAATACATCGGCCCGAGCATTGCTGAGGAGCGTTACGTCAACCGCCGCTATGACGACGACTTCCAGTTTGAGGGACAGTGGATTGACCCGTCGAGCGATCCTGAGTACGTACAGGACAGCCCGAATGGCCACTACTTCTATGTGAACGACATCCTCGCCTTCAGCGAAGATGTGCAGAATACGATTCAGAACGTACGTATCCGTATGGACTTCTCGACGGTATTCCCCGAGGTCATCGGCAACAGCCTGCGCTATGAAGGTACGTTCAAGGATGACGCCACAGACGTGCCCGACGATGCTGCTACGCCGAAGAACGGACGTAACTACTGGTTCCCGCCGGGGTATCTGGATGGTGTGTCTTTCAACTATCCTAACTGTTACTGCGTATTACGCCGTCCTCACTCTACCTTTGACTCTTGGCAGGGTGACGAGTGGAACCTCTTCGGTGACTACGACTTCACATTCCGCATCCCGCCGGTACCGTTCAGCGGTGACTGGCAGCTGCGTCTCGGATTCGCTGCCGAGCCGACGCGTGGTGTGATGCAGGTGTATTTCGACGGTGTGCCGCAGGGTATACCTCTTGACATGACGAAGAACATCAACGATGAGACCATGTATCTTGGCGACCGTTTCAAGAGTGATCTGAGTGCCTACGACCAGATGACCGATGAGGAGAAGGCTGAGGACCAGAAGCTGTTGAAGAACCTCGGTGCTTACCTCGACGGACGTGCCCTGTTCAGCTGGCCCAATGACGGTAGCTCGATGTCCTACTTCATCACCCACGTAGCACGCTATCGTAAGATCCTCTGTCAGGCATACATCGACGCCACGAAGGACCACTACATCCGCTTCCGTGTGGCAAGTAACGGTCTGCAGGGTAACAACAACGAGTTCATGCTTGACTATCTGGAGTTGGTTCCCAAGAGCGTCTACGGTGTCGAAGGAACAGGCGACATGGAGGACGATCTGTAATTGAAAATGGATAATTGATAATAGACAATTATGAAGAACAAGAGAATATATAAAAAGGTGATAGGGCTGGCGCTGGCCGCCCTCACCTTCACAGCCTGCTCCGACACGTGGGATGACCACTATGAGGGGATGTCCGACGGCGTAATGGAAGGGTCGTTGTGGCAGGCTATTGAGAAAGACGGCAACCTGAGCAACTTTGCCAGTGTGCTGAAGGCCTGTGGCTTCGACAAGTCGCTGGCCAGCAGTCAGGTGTTCACGGTCTTTGCACCGACAAACGACAATTTCACGGCCGAGGAGGCAGCAGCGCTGATTGCCAACTATAACGCCGAGAAGAATTTGGTGGATGAAGAAGACAACACCATCATCAAGGAGTTTGTGAAGAACCACATCGCCATGTACAACCACTCTGTCGCTCCCGGCGTTGTCGACTCGCTGCTGCTGATGAACGGTAAGCGTGTGCTCTTCTCGCAGAACGACATTGCCGGTACGAAGATTATTACCGACAGGTCAAACAAACACTACGAGAACGGTATGCTGTTTGTCGTAGACAAGCAGATTGACTACTTGCCGAACATCTTCGAGTACCTGCGTAAGGATCCCGAGTTGGACAGCCTCCGCAGCTTCCTGTATAACAGCCATTTCTATCGTAAGGAATTTGAACCGAGCTTGAGTGTGGCTGGTGGCATTGAGCAGGGTAAGACCGTCTATCTCGACTCCGTCTTCTCTCAGGTCAATGAGCTGTTCGGCAGAGGGTTCCTCAATGCCCGTCTGACGGACGAGGATAGTACCTACTGGATGTTGGCGCCGACGAACGAAGAATGGCGTGATCTTCTGGAGACCTATGAGCCGTACTTCAACTACCATCCCACGACGGTAGACCGCGACTCCTTTGCCTATACGTTCCCCCGTCTGGCTATTATGCAGGGAACCATCTTCAGTGAGACGCTTAACCCGGCAAGAGCCCTTGGCGACTCTGCCAAATCGACGCTCGCTGTGAACGGTGATTACCGTGAAAGTTACTGGGGATTGCCTTTCCTGCGCTACTATCAGTACGGTACTGGCGGTAATAGGAGTGAACAGAAACCGCTGGAAGTCGGTGGCGTTCTGAATGGTATCGACGATCCTTCCGACCCGAAGAATGTGGAGTGTACCAATGGTATCGTCAGGAAGGTGAACAGGTGGAAGATCAACCCGCTGAACACCTTCAAGCAGGCTATTGTCATTCCCGGAACTAGCCGTTCTGCTATTCAGGAGATGAGTAAGGATCAGAACGCGTCAACGAAGCAGCTGGAGGAGATTGTCACTCTGACGGCAATGGACATTCCTCCCACCTCGCCTTATTACAACAAGATTTGGGGCAACCGCTTCATGCAGTTTAAGCCTCAGAAGGCCGTGAACGTGTTCTACCGAATCAACATCACCGATGTGCTGTCGAACATGGGTTATGACGTCTATCTGGTGACTGCTCCTATCCTGGCCGCGGACAGTAATGCAACGGCTATCCAGCGTCTTCCGGTAAAGTTCAAGGCACATATGTGCTACTTGAACGAGGCCGGCAAGAAGGACTCTACGGAGCTTGTGACGAAGCAGCCCGTCAATACTGACATCTTCGACTACATCCTGCTGGCTGAGGACTACAAGTTCCCGTTCTGTACTTACAGCCTCTACGAGAGTACACCACAGGTGTCGTTGAGAATTGAGACCGATGTCACGGTTACGGAGTATCGTCGTAACACACACACACGTGTCATGAACATTGCATATGTCTTGCTGATACCTCATGGCGCTTCGTGGACTGATGACGATTACTTCTACTTCGAACCACATGGAGATGGCGAGACGATTAGGATGTCGAAATGTAAAGAGTTATTAATCCTCGATGAACAGTAATGCTATGAAAAGATATATATTATTCGGACTTACCCTGCTGATGGCCTTCCCTGTATGCGTCTCAGCACAGGATGATGACCAGGAGGACGAGGAGTTCGTCTCTGCTCGTGTCGTCAAGAAGAATCAGAAGAAGTATGACACCCGCACTGTCCGTGGACAGGTGAAGAGTGCCATTACCGGCCAGCCTGTTGGTGGTGCCATCGTCACTGCCGATGGTATCGACGGATACAGCGTTCTCACGGAGGACGATGGCAGCTATGAGCTGAAAGTGCCGGTGTTCGCGACCGCCGTCTATGTGTCGACGACTGACTATACGCCCGTTCGTATGGGTCTGAAGACGTCAGAGAAACAGTTTGATGTACTGCTCTATCCAACGTCCTTCACGCCCGATTATGGTAAGCAGATAGATCCGCGTAACGACCGTGTGGCTACCGACTTCAAGTATACCAACAGCGTGAATATCAAGGATGAGATTCAGCAGCAGTTGGGCGGTCAGGTATATACCGTCACCCGTAACGCGACGCCCGGTGTTGGTAGTGTGATGTTCATTCAGGGTCTGAACTCTCTGAACGTCAACGCCCAGCCGCTGATCGTCGTCGACGGTGTTGTCTTCGACCAGCAGTATAACCGCTCGGTGCTCCATCAGGGCTTGTATAACGATGTGCTGTCAGCTATCAACCCCGCCGACATTGAGAAGGTGACGGTGATGCGCAATGGTACGGCCCTCTATGGTGCCAAGGGTGCCAATGGTGTCATCCTCATTGATACTCGGCGTAACAAGTCAATGGCTACGCGTATCACAGCAAACATCTCTGCCGGTGTGGTGCTGGAGCCGAAGTTCCTCCAGGTGATGGATGCTAGACAGTATCGCAGCTACGCATCTGAGATGCTGAAGTCTACTAATACGCAGATTCAGAAGTTCAAGTTCCTCAATGAGGATCCTGATTACTACTGGTATAAGAAGTACCATCAGGAAACTGACTGGAAGGACTATGTCTATCGTACGGCGATGACGCAGAACTATGGCATCAACGTCGAGGGTGGTGACGCCGTGGCAAACTACAACCTGTCTGTCGGCTACACCAGTCAGCAGAGCACGCTGAAGGAGAACGGCATGAACCGTTTGAACGTACGCTTCAATACCGATATCTCGCTGACTCAGACTTTTGATATTCGTTTTGATGCATCGTTTGCCAACATCACGCGTAACATCCGTAATGACGGAGCTCCCGCAAGTTATGATGACGGCACACCGACGGCACCCAGCTTCCTGGCCTATGCCAAGAGCCCGTTCCTCAGCCCCTATAGCTATGGTATGGGACGCTTGAGTGATACGTTCTTTGATGTCGAGGCAGAGTCTTATCTTGATGAAGCATTGGCCTACTACACGAACTATAACTGGCGTATCGGTAACCCCGCAGCCATTAACGAGTATAGTGAGGGTGAGTCGAAGAACCGCTTCGAGAACTCCATGCTGAACCTGACGGCAACGCCGCGCATCCAACTGACCCGTAACCTCGCCATCTCGGAACACTTCAGCTACAACCTGGTGAATACCAACGAGAAATACTATATTCCCATCAACGGTACACCTGACTACTATGTGGCTGCTCTCGGTTCCTATCGTCAGAACGAGGTACGCTCACTGGCATCGAAGCAGAATTCGGTGATGAGCGACACCCGTTTGGATTGGGAGAACCGCTACAATGCCCATAGCATCCATGTATTTGGTGGCGCACGCATCAATTGGGAAAACTATACGATGACTTCGCTGCTCGGCTATAACACGGGTAACGATAAGACGCCGTTTATCAAGGCCAGTCTGACCAACCCCGATGACGAGTGTATCGGTGACTCCTGGAACTCCCTGGCATGGTATGCACAGGCTAATTACAATTTCCGTAACCGCTACTACTTGCAGGCCAACTTGACGGCTGAGGGCTCGTCACGCTTCGGTAGCGATGGCGGTAACCTGCGTCTGTTCGATGCAGCCTGGGGCCTCTTCCCCAGCGTACAGGCATCGTGGGTGCTTAGCAACGAGCCCTGGCTGGCTGCTAACAAGAGCATCAACTACCTGCGTCTGACGGCTGGCTTCGATGTCAGCGGTAACGATGATATCGACTATTACGCTGCTCGCAGCTATTTCAACTCTATTCTGGTGTTGAATTCACGTTCCGGCCTTGTCTTCTCCGGCATCGGTAACAAGAAGATTCAGTGGGAGACGACGCGTCGCTTCAATGTCGGTCTCGAGACGAGTGTGTTTAACAACCGCATTGGTGTAAGCATCAACTACTTCCGCTCTACTACCGACAACCTCCTGACGCTTCAGTCGCTCGGATTCCTCTCTGGTCTGAAAGAGAACTGGTCGAACGGTGGACAGCTGAAGAACGAGGGCTTCGACGTGACGGCTACCGCTAAGATCGTGGCTACGAAGGATTGGCAGTGGCAGGCTGGTGTCAGTATTGGCCACTACAAGAACAAGATTACCGAGCTGCCTGACAATAAGCAGTACATTGATAATGAGGTCTACGGTGCTACCATCCGTACACAGATTGGTCAGGCTGCCAACCTGTTCTACGGCTATAAGAGCAAGGGCGTCTTCTCGACCACTGCTGAGGCAGAGGCTGCCGGTCTCTATATCCTGAACGACAATGGTGTTGACCATGATATGTTCAAGGCTGGTGATATTCAGTTCGCCGATCTTGATGGCAACCATGAGATTAATGAGAATGACCGTACTGTCATTGGTGATCCTAACCCCGACATCTATGGTAATATCTCCAGTGCAGTGACGTTCAAGCGCTTCAAGCTTGACCTGCGTTTCAACTACTCGCTGGGCAACGATGTGTTCAACTACCAGCGTATGCAGCTGGAGAGCGGCTCACGTTTCATGAACCAGACAAAGGCATTGAACCGCCGCTGGCAGGTGGAGGGACAGGTGACGGACATTCCTCGTCTGTCGTTCCAGGATCCCATGGGTAACTCGCGTTTCAGCGACCGTTGGATTGAGGACGGCTCCTACCTGCGCTTGAAGAGCGCTACGCTGAGCTATGACTTGCCACTGAATTCTGAGTACATCCAGGGTCTGCAGTTCTGGATTCAGGCCAACAATTTGTTCACGTTTACCAAGTATCTGGGCTCCGATCCTGAATTCAGCATGAGCTCCAGTGTTATTGGTCAGGGCATCGACGTTGGGCAGCTGGCTCAGAGCCGTTCGTTTGTTGCCGGAATCAAAATCAACCTCTAATACATGACGATTATGAAAAGGATTTATATATTCATTACTGCACTGCTTGCCGCTGGCACTTTCACGGCTTGCTCAGACTTCTTTGAGCAGGACTCCGATCAGGTCATCTTCTCTGAGACGGAGCACCTGACTCATGCTACCGATACGATGTATAGCGTTGTCGGTATCGTCAACAAGTTGCAGGCCATCGCCGACCGCACCATCCTGCTTGGCGAGGTGCGTGCCGACCTGGTAGATGTCACCAATGTGGCCAACAGTGACTTGCGCGACCTTGCCTTCTTTAATGTGAGTGATGACAATAGGTACAATCAGCCGAGCGATTACTATGCTGTCATTAACAACTGTAACTATTTTGTAGCACATGCCGACACGGCTCTGAAGAACAACCGTAACGAGTACATCTTCATGAAGGAGTATGCTGCCGTGAAAGCCATCCGTGCGTGGACTTACCTCCAGTTGGTGCTTAACTATGGTTCGGTGCCCTTTGTCACGGAGCCTGTGATGACGAAGCAGGACGCTGAGAAGCAGTATCCGTTCTATGGTATCGAGGAAGTATGCCGCTACTTCATCAGCGACCTCGAGCCGCTGGCAGAGCGTTACAAGCGCGAGTATCCCGGCTATGGCAGCATCGCCTCGGTGAACTCCTATATGCTCTGGTTCCCCATCAACATCGTGCTGGGCGACCTGAACCTCTGGTTGGCTACCTTGACCAACAGTCAGGCTACCTATCGTGAGGCTGCCCTACGCTACTACAAGTACATCAATGAGCGCAATGGCGATAACTCCTATTGTCCTATCGGTCTGAACCTGAGAACATGGAGTCCGGGCGCAACGGAATGGGATATCATGTATGGCTGGGGCTCGCTCATCGACTACTATAATGAGCGTAGTGAGACGCCCGGCGACGAGCTGATTACCGTGATTCCCGGTGACTCCCTGCGTGCTGACAACAACTACAGCCAGCTGCGTCTGCTGTTCAACTCGCAGAGTGAGAACAACTACCGTGTCAGCCTCTCCCCCTCGAAGAGCCTCATTGCCCTCTCTGAGTCGCAGGAGCACTGTGTGCTGAGTGCCGACGGCCGTTCTGCCTACTATGCTCAGAAGGGTCTTAGCGAGCACCGTGCGGGCGATCTCCGTCTCTATGGTATCCTCGACGATGAGGGTTACTACATCGATCCTTCTTCCAGCCAGCGTATTGAGACACAGTACGTCGACAAGTTCCGTTCAAAGAACATCCACATCTACCGTCTCACTCAGATTTACCTGCGCCTGGCTGAGGCCCTCAACGGCGGCGGCTTCCCACGTATGGCCTACGACATCCTGGCAACTGGTCTGAACGATGAGATTATGGGCGATACTATTGCTGTTCTGGCAGGTCATGGCGATGAGAACATTTATAATGTTTATAAGCACCTCTCTAAGGCTGACTCTGCCTGGGCCAGCCAGATTGACTTCCCTGCCGCACGTTATGGTATCTTTACCGAGGAGCACCTGGTCGACGGACGTACCACGGGCTACATCAACACCATGGGTATCCACACACGTGGATCCGGTTGGACGCCGATGAACGAGTACTACCGCCTGCCTGAGGACTCGACGCTCACTGAGGACCAGCTGCGTCCCATCCAGCAGGCTTACGTCGACAGTCTGATTCTGAACGAGAATGCACTGGAGATGTGCTTCGAGGGTACGCGCTACTACGACCTGATGCGCTTCGCCCTGCGTCAGCCGAATCCTGGTAAGACGATGGCTGAGTATATCTACGCTCGCCGTGGTCAGGATAATCGCGACATCATGCGTGGCGAGATCAAGAAGAACCTGGAAGACCAGAAGTCGTGGTTCCTGAACTGGAAGGGCAAGATCGGCTTCTAATCTTATACTCGAGACTGTGACGTAACACGTCACATCTAAACGAAAATCTTCAAAAGTCTGACAAAAATTGGCTTTCGGATGGCTTATTTTTGAAAGATTTTTGAAGATTTTCGTTTTTTTGAATTCCCCCTCGTTTTACTCTCCCAACGTCGACGCAATCTTGTCAACGTTCAGGCTGCGGGCACTGGCATCGAAGATTTCCTTGTAGAGTCCGCCTTGGCGATAGACGTCGTCGGGACGGCCGCCCTGTACGACCCGTCCCTGCTCCAGCACGTAGATGCGGTCGGCATCGATAATCTGGCCGATGTTGTGCGAGATGATGACGACGGTACGCCCCTGCTTGATGGCGTCGATCGAGGCCTTGATCTGCTCGGTGGCAATGGCATCGAGGCTGGCCGTGGGCTCGTCGAGGAAGATGATGGGCGGGTTCTTAATGAACATTCGGGCAATGGCGATGCGCTGCTGCTGGCCGCCGCTGAGTTGCAGGGCCGTCGTCTCGAAGCCGTTGGGCAGCTGCATAATCTGGTCGTAGATGTACGCCTGCTTGGCGGCGCGGACGACGTCGTCGTGGGTGGCCCCGGGACAGCCGTAGCGGATGTTCTCCTCGATGCTGCCGTCGAAGATGTGGTTCTTCTGCAGCACCAGTCCCACGTGGTCGCGTAGCCATTGCGTGTCCCACTGCTCCAGCGCCGTGCCGTCGAGGGTGATGGTGCCGCTCTGTGGGTTGTAGAACTTGTCCAGCAGATTCACGATGGTGCTCTTGCCGGCGCCGCTCAGTCCCACGAGGGCGGTGATCTTGCCCGGCTCTATGCGTAGCGACACGTCGTGCAGCGCCTTCGTGCCGTTGGGATAGGTGAAGTCCACGTGGCTCATCACGATGTCGCCCCTGACCTCGGCGGGCTTCTCGTGGCCGCTCTCCTCCACCTCGTGGTCGGCATGCAGGATGCCGAAGAACCCCTCGGCGTAGATGAGGGCGTCGTTCATGTCGTCGTAGATGCGGTGCAGCTGGCGTATCGGTGCGCTGACGTTGGCGAAGAGCATCACGTGGTACATGATCTTACCGATCGACATCCCCGGGTAGTCGATGAGCACGAGGTAGGCCGTGAGGATGATAATCAGCACCGTGCCTATCTGCTCCAGGAAACTCTTCAGACCGTTGAAGAAGTAGCTCTGCTTGCGCGTGTTCAGCTGCAGGGCGGTCATACGGTCCTGCAGCGCCTCCTGGCGCCCGGCCTCTATCTCCTCGCGGTTGAACGACTTGATGACGGTGATGCTCTCCAGGATGTTCAGGATGCCCTGGCTCACGGCCTGGTGACCGCCGAAGATGTTGCGCCGTCCGCCCTTCATCCGTCCTGCCTGGATGTACGTCACCCAGAAGTAGATGGGGACGATGCACAGCGCCACCAGTCCCACGTAGACGTTCGCCATGAACATCAGTCCCAGGGCCAGCACGGCGCTGGTGAACAGCGGCAGGATCTCGATGAAGAAGTTGTTCACCGTGTTCGACAGGCTCATGATGCCACGGTCTATGCGCGACTGCAGCTTACCCGTCTCGTTGCCATCCTCGGCGAAGAACGCCATGCGGAACGAGAGGATGCGCTCCACCACCTTCAGCGACAGGTCGCGGCTGACGAGGATACGCATCCGCTCGCCGTAGTAGCGCTGGAAGAACGTCACCACGGCCCCCACCACCTCCTTGCCCAGCAGGATGATGCTGATGACCGTCAGTATCCTCACCGCCTCGGCCCAGCGGAAGCCGCCAGGTGTCTGTGTCAGCGCGTTAATGGCGTCCACGGCGCGGTCCAGCACCACGGCGTTCACCTGAGCCATGAGCGAGCCGACGAGCGTCAGCACCAGCGTCACGGCAATCAGCCAGCGATAAGGCAGTACGAAGGGCAGTATGTTTCTCAGCAGCCCCCAGATGTTCATCTTTCCTCTTTCCTCGTTCCTCTTTCCTCGTTCCTCGTTTATCTTTCCCATGTCATTGATATGTTTTCGTAATTCCGTCGCAAATATAATGCTTTTCGGCGAGGTGGCAAAGGAAAACGCCGAAAATCCCAAATAATCATAAATCCCGAGGTATTTCCATCATACTTTGGCTTTTTTTGCGTACATTTGTGCCAGAAAAAAAACTACTACAATTACGATGAAGTCAAGAACTGTATTTTGCATACTGTTTGTCCTGTCTTTCTGCTGTAGGATGATGGCAGCGTCAGGAGTGTATGACGTGCGTGATTATGGAGCCAAGGGCGACGGAACGACGCTCGACCACGGAGCTATTAACAAGGCGATAGAGGCTGCGACGGCTGATGGCGGTGGACAAGTAGTGCTACCGGCAGGCACTTATCTCTGCGGCAGCATCCGACTGAAGAGTAATGTCGATCTGCACCTGATGGCCGGGGCGAGGATTCTGGCAGCCCCTGCCTCGACGAAGGCTTACGACGAGAGCGAGTCGTTCGGTGGTTTCCCCGAATACCAGGACGGCGGTCATACCTATTTCCATAATAGTCTGGTCTGGGCCGAGGGGCAGCAGAACGTCAGTATCACGGGCTACGGGATGATTGACGGCGAGGGCCTGACGAAACGCGACACCGAGAAGGCGGGCAACGTGCAGGGTGGCTCTATCGGCACGGGCGACAAGGCCATCGCCCTGAAACTCTGCCGCAACGTCACCATCCGCGACATCACCATCTATCGTGGTGGCCACTTCGCCATCATCGTGACGGGCTGCGACATCGGCACCATCGACAATGTGACCATCGACACTAACCGCGACGGCATAGACATCGACTGCTGCAAATACTTCACCGTGAGCAACACGAAGGTGAACACGCCCAACGATGATGCCATCGTACTGAAGAGTTCGTATGCCCTGAAGCGGCCCGTGCTGTGCGAGCATATCCTCATCACCAACTGCATCGTGACGGGGTATAAGCTCGGCACATTCCTGAGTGGTGAGTATATTCCTGAGCAGGTGAACTGGGTGTGCGGGCGCATTAAGCTCGGCACAGAGTCGAACGGTGGTTATCGCAACATCACCATCTCCAACTGCACGTGTATGTGGAGTAGCGGCCTCGCCTTCGAGGAGGTGGACCAGGGACGGATGGAGAACATCACCGTCTCGAACATCTCTTTGAGTCACGTGCACCATTACCCCATCTACATCACGACGGGCTGCCGAAACCGTGGGCCAAAGGAAGTGACGCGAATGTCGTCGGCCCGCGATATCTATATTAATAATGTGGTGGCCGATGACTGCGACTCCCTGGCAGGTATCATCATCACCGGCATGGAGGGCGAACCCATCCGCAACGTCTCGCTGACGAACATCCGCATCCAATATCGGGGCGGGGGCAAGAAGGTCACGACGCCCTATCGCGAACAGGGTGCGAACTATCCCGAACCCCGCTGGGCTGGTCCCACGCCTGCCTACGGTCTCTTCGCCCGTCACGTCGACGGTCTGCATCTGCAGAATGTGAAGTTCGAACTGATGCGTCCCGATGAGCGTCCAGACATTATCCTTGAAGACGTAACTAGTGATAACGAATAAATCCAGGTACGCAGCGAACGCTGCCGATAATTTCCGCGCCCGCTGCCGATATTAGCAGCGGGCGCTGCTGATTATTTCCCCGTCCGCTGCGAGAACGAAAAGTTCGGCCTTTCCCCTGCTACGATAAGGCTTTTCCCCATTAACAGCCTCCTCGCTCCCGTAAACAGGCTCCTCTCTTCGTACAGGGTGCGTCCTTTCAACGTGTCAATCCAGTTGGACCCTGTAATCATCCTGGATGCCCCCATAATCGCCTGATAATCGGAGAAAATAACAGGAAATTCTGTTTTATTCTCCAATTTGTTTGGAAATGTCTAAATTATTTGTTACCTTTGCAGCGCATATTAGCCTTACGATTATAAATTCAATAAATTCAACAGCATGAAACATTTACTTATCAACAGTCTGTTTGCAACTGGAGCATTGATACTGCTCAACGGCTGCACGACGAATGAGGTGATGGATTCTGCTTCCCTTGAACAGCAGCAGAAGCAGACGTATGCCGACAACTTCGTTAAGAAGTATGGTACCATCAGCCCCACTCAGACGTGGGACTTCACCGGTGGCAAGGTAAGCCTGGGCACGCGTGCCTCAAGAGGCGGTGAGGACATCAGTATTGAACTGGTCGACGGACTCGACTGGGGCCTGGAGGAGAGCGTAGGCGAAGGTAACAAGTACGCTTTCACCGTCACCAAGAACCTGGCCATCTACAACGACGTGCCCCTGAAGCTTCCCGACAAGGTCAAGCACCAAGGCGAATCGGCCATTCTGGTGGCTCCGTCCAACGACTTCTACATCTATCCCATCAGCTGTCAGGGACAATGGACACACAAGTTCTATGTCAGAGTGGGCGATGCCGAACCCGTTGAAGTCTACCACAAGTTCTGGACTGATTATACAAAGCCATACTTAAACGGCATGGCTACCAACAGTTCGGTGAAGGATGGTGTGCTCAACGTCACCAAGCGCGCTGAAATGCCTGGTGTACATGTCACCGCACCAACGGGAACACCCGTTGAGATATACCTCGACAAAATCCAAAACGGCTCTCAACCCATGACCAGCACGGTTACCGGCAGCGCTATCGTCATCAACACCGACGCTAGACCCGAGGGTGTGCCCCTGGAGGAAAACTCCATCGTGCAGTATATTGGCATTGAGGATCGGTACGACTATGACCTCGACTACAACGACATGGTGCTCTGTGTTGTGGGCAATCCCGACACACCGCCTACGGAAAAGATTATCGATGACAAATATTCTATAAAAACCAACATCACCAAGCGTTACATGATTGAAGACCTCGGTGCCACTGACGACTTCGACTTCAACGACATCGTTGTTGACGTGACGGAGAACACCACTGAGACCCACCACCGCACTTACAAGGTGGACAGCGACGGCAACAAGGGCGAGTTGATTACCGACATCGTTACCAATACTAGCAAGACCCAGAAGGCCGTCATCCGTCACCTCGGCGGCAGACTGCCCTTTACTCTGAAGATTGGTAACACCACCATCGACGACATTACTCCACAGCTTGATGTCGATGTCGAGATCACCAAGAACGTCAGCGGCTGGATTCCCGATAGGAACAATGTCAGCGTTGAGGTGCAACAGAAGAGTGGCGCCGTCTATACCGTCACGTTCCCGAAGGCTGGCGAGGCTCCGATGATTATCGCTGTCAGTCCTGAACAGAAATGGATGGGTGAGCGCAAGAGCGTTCCCTCCAGCTGGTTCTACATTCCTGAATAACCCCCTGATCAAATCAGGAGCTAAAAGCAAGGTTCCGCATGCTCATCAAGGGCTTGCGGAATCTTGCTTTTATAGAATTAAGAATCTGAGGCGGACGACAAATAACACCTCCGGCCAGTGGATTATTTTGGTTGTTTTTTTTGTAATCTCGCAAAATGTTACTATATTTGCACGGTTATTCAGTACAATCGCTCTATTTTTGCTGATAACGTCCGAAAAAGAATAAGCAACAAATAAGATTCAATGAAAAAGCAACTACTGACTATGATGCTGCTGGTAGCTGTCGCCATGACGGCCAGCGGCGCTCAGAAAAAGACGGTGAACGAAGCGGCTCAGGACCCTAACGAGATGGTGGCCTACCTCTTCACGTACTTCAACAGCAACGCTCCCGAGGACGAGCAGATCTGCTACGCCATCAGCGACGACGGCTACAACTACACGCCGCTGAACGACGGCGTGCCCGTCATCGAGAGCGACACCATCGCCCTGACACAGTGTGTCCGCGACCCCCACATCCTGCGTTGTGAGGACGGCAAGACTTTCTATATGGTGGTCACCGACATGAGGTCGAGCCTCGGCTGGTCGAGCAACCGCGGCATGGTGCTGCTGAAGTCGACCGACCTTGTCAACTGGACGCACTCCACCATCAACTTCCCCACACGCTACACGAAGACATGGAAGAACGTCATCCGCGTCTGGGCGCCGGAGACCATCTACGACCATCAGGCGGGGAAGTACATGGTCTTCTACTCGCTACGCACCAGCGACGCCAAGTCCTACGACAAGATCTACTACCAGTATGCCAACAAGGACTTCACGGACCTGGAGGGTGAGCCGAAGTGGCTCTTCGATGCCGGTAATGCGACCATCGACGGCGACATCGTCTACAACGATGCCGACCAGCTGTACCACCTCTTCTATAAGCAGGAGTCCGGCCGCGGCATCTACCAGGCTGTAGCCAAGCAGCTGACGGACAATTGGCAGATGCTCGATGGCAACGTCGAGCAGACGAAGGAGGCCGTCGAGGGCGTAGGCGTCTGCAAGGCCATCGACGGCAAGTCGTGGATCATTATGTACGACTGCTACGGCAACGGCCACTACCAGTTCTGTAAGTCGGAAGACCTGAAGACCTTCAAGTTCATCCAGAACACCGAGATGAAGGGTAAGTTCACGCCCCGTCACGGTACCATCATCCCCATCACGCGTGCCGAGAAGGAGCGTCTGCTGAAGGCGTTCCCCAACCACAAGCAGCCCATCCTCACGGGCTTCCATGCCGACCCGGAGGTGCTCTACTCCACGAAGACTAAGAAGTACTACATCTACTCGACTACCGACGGCACCCCCGGATGGGGCGGTCACGACTTCAGCGTCTTCTCCTCCACCAACCTCATCGACTGGACTGACGAGGGCAAGATGCTCGACGTCAAGGGCGACCAGGTGCGCTGGGCCAACGGCAATGCGTGGGCACCGTGTATCATAGAAAAGAAAGGGAAGTATTACTTTTACTTCTCCGCCCACAACCCACAGTCGAACCGCAAGGAGATTGGCGTGGCCGTCAGCGACTCGCCCACCGGACCGTTCGTGGACAGCGGCGCACCCATCCTGACCGATGCCGACCGTCCGAAGGAGGCGCGCGGCGGACAGGCCATCGACGTCGACGTGTTCCAGGACCCGAAGTCGGGCAAGTGCTACATCTACTGGGGTAACGGCTTTATGGCCGGTGCCGAGCTCAGCGACGATATGCTCTCGGTGAAGAAAGAGACCATCACACACCTCACACCCCAGGGCGGCAACCTCCAGACATGGGCCTTCCGCGAGGCTGCCTATGTCTTCTACCGTAAGGGCACGTACTACTTCATGTGGAGCGTCGACGACACCGGCTCACCCAACTACCACGTCTGCTACGGCACCGCGAAGTCGCCCCTGGGCCCCATCACGATTGACGAGCAGAACTATCTGGTCATCCGTCAGAAGCCCGAGGATGCCATCTACGGCACCGCCCACAACTCCGTGCTACAGATTCCCGGTAAGGACGAGTGGTACATCGTCTACCACCGCATCAACAAGAACTTCCTGAACAACCAGCCCGGCATCCACCGAGAAGTGTGCATCGACCGCCTGACGTTCGACAAGCAGGGACGCATCGTCCCCGTCACGCCGACACTCAACGGTCCTGCGCCACTACAACCTTCCGCCCGCCGATAATGTAAATGCCCTTGGGCAGTCTCTGGCTGTTGTCAATGCGACGGCCAGAGAGGTCGTAGCAAGCCCCATCCAAACCTTCCCGAGGGAAGGCTCCTGTTCTCTCCCCCTCGGGGGAGATGGAGAGGAGTTTGATTCCCGTCGCCTGCTGCATCGCTTTGAGCGGCACGAGCATCCATTGGCGGTGGGTAGGTGTCGTGTTCGACGCCTCGGCGTACTGCCAGATGCCGACGGTGGTGCCACTGTTAGACGACGTATTCGTGAGGTCGAAGCCGTGGCTGCGACCCTTGCTGGCCAGGATCTTGAAGTAGGGATAGTCCACTTCGTCGATGTAGAAGTCCTGCTCGCTGCCCGTGGCTTTCTGGGCTGTGAGCGATGAGCTGTTGCTGTTGCGATGCGCCGTCAGTCGCAGGCCGATGGCGTTCTGGAAACCGTAGGTGCCGTCGCCGTTATCTGTCAGCGTCCAGCGCTGTGCATCGCCATAGTTGATGTCCTCGATGGTCACCTTGCTGGCCGTGGCCGAGACGGCGCGTGTCGTCTCCTGACGTGGCACGATGAGGTAGTCGCCACCGTCGCTCAGCAGTTCCTCGGCTTCGGGAATCATGCTCTTGGCGGGGATGACGAGTGTCATGATGGACTGCGCGGGCATGACCACCCGGAGCAGGCTGCCGTCGAGAGTGACGCCGTTCTTGGTGCTGGTCAGGTTCTCACTCGACGATGTGCGGTAGGCCTTGATGTCGCTGAGCGCCGGCAGGTTGCTGAAGAGCGAGAGGTCGACGTCGTGGACTGCCTTCGTACCCTCGTTGAGCAGTACTAGGACGAGCGTGTCACGGTCGGCATTGACGGCAGCCAGCGACTGCGGACAGAGCGACGAGACGATGTCGTAGCCGCCACGGATGAACCGCGAGCACTGCTGGCGCACATAGTAGTTCTTCACCTTCGAATAAGTCTGATTGGCAAAGCTGCCGCGGATGGTACACCACTGGTCGTTGGCCTCCTCCATGTACTGCCAGTCTATCCAGGCCTCGGGCTGTATGTAGCGCATATCGTCGAAAAGGCGCTGTGCCAGGGCGAGGTTGCCGCCGATGCCGTTGCCGCCGGAGCCCGTCTCACTCATCCAGAGGGCTTTGCCCGTCTCGTGGGCCAGTTGCGCAAAGCGGGCACGGTCGACGTTGCTGCCCGAATAGGTGTGGGTGTTCCACTGGCCCACTAGCTTGTCGGCGCCGGCGGAGATGAACTGCTTGAAGCCTTCGACAGCCAGGCCCACGTTCGTCTCGTCGGCAGCCGAGATGACGGTATTCAGCCCCGACTCCTTCAGGATGGGTGCCAGCATCTTCACGAACTTGATCTGCGAGGCGTAGTCGAAGTGACAGCCCTCCTGCGGGCCGTTTGCGTACCAGAAGTTGGTGACGGCCTCGTTGAACGGCTCCAGCGTCTTGAACTCGATGCCGTACTCGTCCTTGTAGTGCTTACAGACATCCACCAGGTAGTGGGCGAACTCCTCGTAGTATTCTGGCTTTAGGTTGTCCTTGCCGCCGTCGCTATTGCCGCTGACGCAGCCGCTATAGGTCATATAGTAGGGACAGGAGTTGCTGAAGGCCTCGAACACGGCGTCGGGGCGCTTCTCCTTGATCTTCAGCATTATCTTGCGCTGGGCGGCGTCGCGGTCCCAGTGATATTCGTCGCCACTGAAGTCCTTGAAGCCTTCCATCTCGGCGCGCAGGCCCTTGCCATTACCCATGTGGTGCTGGGTGCAGTGGCGGTTCTGCGGGTCGTCGCCACCGCCAATGTTGTAACGGAAGTGGCTGTAGTTTAGCCCCGTGGGACTGACGAGCCAGTCCACTATCTCGTCGATTTTCTTGTCACTCCATTTGCCGCACTGGCCGGCCCACCAGCAGAGCGACACGCCCCAGCCGTCGAAGTGCTGGCGCACCACCTGAGGCGCAACCATGTATTTCAGCGTGTCGGTGGGCGGTACACCATTCACCTGCTGGCTGAAGTACCACAGGTGCTTCATGTCCGAGCCGTCCTTGTCGGTATATACTTTCTCATGGGCATTGTTTGAGTCGGTACCCAGGCATTTGTTATTGGCCTTGCAACGCAGTCTGACGAACTGTCCGGAGCCCTTCTCAATGGTCCATTTCGCCTCGTCGCCCGTGGCGCTGGCAATGAACTTCGAGTTCCACTGTCCCGACTGTGACAGGAACTTCTGCTGGCCGGCCACCTGGATGCTGTAGTAGCCGTTGCCGAGGGGTGTCAGCGTCATCTGCTGAGGACTGGCTTTGGTTGCGGACTCAATCCATCCGCCGTCGTCGGTACCCCGCTCCAAGTGGTTGCCACTACTGTGCATCAGATAGAGGGTCGTGGCCTGGTCGAAGCTAGTCTGGGCCCAGAGCATTACGCCCATCAGGCTGCTCACAACGATGAGATATAAACGATGTTTCATAGGTTTTGGTAAAGGATGGTTAGTATAATAGCAGCAGGCCGGCAAAGGCGGCGTAGCAGATCATGCGGATAGGGTTGATCTTCAGATAGCCGGTGCCGAAGGCGGTGGCGGCCAAAAGGGCAACGCTGATGAAGAACTGCCAGGGATTCTCAAATGGCGTGGAGAAGTTCTCGGCGTTGCAGAGCAGCAACGTGGCGGCAGCCAGCAGGCCGACGACGGCGGGACGCAGCCCGGCAAAGACGGAGCGGACGGGCCGCGTGTTCATATATTTGATGAAGAGCCTGGAGATGAGGATCATCAAAATGAGCGACGGCAGCACCAGGGCAAAGGTGGCTGTGGCGGAGCCGAGAACAGCCATCGCACTGCTGAAGCCTGCGTTGTGGACGGCGGTATAGCCGCAGTAGGTGGCTGAGTTGATGCCAATGGGACCGGGCGTCATCTGCGAGATGGCGACGATGTCAGTGAACTCCGATGTCGACAGCCAGTGGTGTGACTCCACCGTCTCGTGCTGGATGAGCGACAGCATACCGTAGCCACCACCGAAGCCGAACAGCCCGATCTTGAAGAATGTGATGAACAACTGTAGGAAGATCATTTTTCAACAACGAATTACACGGATTTCACGAATTGTTTTCTGTCGGTTTGATGTACATTCCGTACAGATAACCTGCAATGCCTGCAATGATAATGATATAGATGGGAGAAACGCCAAGTGCCCATATGGCTAGGGCCGAGACGATGGGAATCCAGGCGTTCGACCAGCCAATCTTCGCCTGCTGTGCCATGCGGAACGTCGGGACGGCGATGAGGGCGACGACGGCAGGGCGTATGCCGCGGAACATGGCGGCAACGACGGGGTTGTCCTTGAACGCCGAGAAGAAGATGGCGATGGCGAGAATGATAAGGAACGAGGGTAGGGCAGTGCCAACGGTCGTACAGATGGCGCCGCGGGTCTTCTGCAGCTTATAGCCGATGAAGGTAGCGATGTTGATGGCGAAGACGCCGGGACAGCTCTGTGCGATGGCTATCAGGTCGAGCAGTTCCTCCTTTTCCACCCATCGGTGACGGTTCACCACCTCCTCCTCTATCAAAGGAATCATGGCATATCCACCGCCAAGGGTGAATATGCCAATCTTAAAGAAGGTCTTAAAGGATTCCCAGTAGATATTGCTCACTTCAATTTTTCAATTTTTCAATTCTTCAATTTTTCCTCTACCCACTTCCTTGCATTGACGAAGGCCTCAATCCACGGTGTCACCTCGTCATTGCGACGGTCGGCGGGATACCAGGCGTTCTGCCAGGGGAAGATGGCTCGCTCCAGGTGAGGCATCATGCAGAGATGACGACCGTCGGCCGAGCAGATGCCTGCCACGTCGTAGTCGGAGCCGTTGGGGTTAGCGGGATAGCCGTGGTAGTTGTACTTGGCAATCACGTTATAGGCGCTCTCTGCCTCAGGCAGCGAGAATTTTCCTTCTCCGTGAGCTACCCACAGACCAAGCTTATTACCGCTCAGCGAACCGAACATCACAGAGTTGTTCTGAGGAATGCTCAGTGTGATGAACTCACTCTCGAACTTGTGCGAGTCGTTGTGCAACATCTTTGCTCCTGCTGCGCCAGTTAAACCGAGTTCCACCATCAGCTGGCAACCGTTACAGATACCCAATGAGAGGGTGTCCTTGCGGGCATAGAACTTATCGAGTGCCTCCTTAGCCTTGGGGTTGAAGAGGAAAGCACCTGCCCAACCCTTAGCCGAACCAAGTACGTCGGAGTTAGAGAAACCACCGCAGAACACAATCATGTTGATATCCTCCAGTGTCTCGCGACCAGAGATCAGGTCGGTCATCATCACGTCCTTCACGTCGAAACCAGCCAGATACAGGCAGTAAGCCATCTCGCGCTCACCGTTGGTTCCCTTCTCACGGATGATGGCAGCCTTCGGTGTTGAGTTTGTCGCGATTTTATCGCGACGCCAAGAAAGTCCGTACTGTGCCAGCGTGCCCGTGAAGTCCTTGTTGAACTTCATCTCCAGCGGCTGCTTCTTGTAGTTCTCGAAGCGCTCCTTAGCCTTGCCATTGAAGCTCTGCTTGCGGTCGAGCAGGTAGCTGGTCTTATACCATACGTCGCGGAGAGCGTCGATGTCGAAGGTCTGCTCGATGTCGCCAGCCTTCACCACGATGGTACGACTGTCCTCTACGGGATAACCAATCTTAGCGTAGCCAATGCCCTGCTCCTCCATGAACTCCTTGAACTCTTCCTTATGCTCATCGCTGACTTCGATGACTACACCCGGGTTCTCAGCGAACATAGTCTTTACAACATCGCCATCCTTGCAGATGTCGTGGAGGTTGATATGCATACCGCCCTTCGTGTTGGCGAAGCACATCTCCAGCAGCGTGGTAATCAGACCACCGGCAGAGATGTCGTGACCAGCGAGAATCCAGCCCTTCTCAATAAGCTGTTGGATAGCCATGAAGGCGTCAGCAAAGTATTCGGGGTTCTTTACCGTAGGCACATCATCGCCCACCTTGCCTAAGCTCTGGGCAAAGGCAGAACCGCCCAGGTGCTGCTCGTCGAACGAGAAGTCGATATGATAGATGGATGCGTTCTTATCGTTAACCAAGACGGGGCTCACCACCTTCTTGATATCGCTGACCTCACCACCGGCGCTGACGATGACCGTTCCCGGAGAGATGATCTTCTCACCGTTAGGATACTGCTGAGAGAGTGACAACGAGTCCTTACCTGTCGGCACGTTGATGTGCAGGTCGCAGCAGAAGTCAGAGAGTGCCTTCACACCAGCATACAGACGGGCATCCTCGCCCTCCTGAGAGCGGCAGGGCCACATCCAGTTGGCTGAGAGTGAGAGTGAATCCATACCCTCGGCCAATGGTGCCCAAACAATGTTGGTGAGCGCCTCGGCTACAGAGAGCACAGAACCTGCAGCTGGATTAGCCAGGCCAGCCTGAGGAGCGTGTCCAAGGGCTGTGGCGATACCCTTCTCACCACGATAGTCGAGGGCAACGACACCACAGTCGCTCAGGGGCAACTGAATCTCTCCCTGACACTGCTGACGGGCAATTTTTCCGGTCACGGAACGGTCAACCTTGTTGGTCAGCCAGTCCTTACAAGCCACAGCCTCAAGCTGGAGTACGCGGTCGAGGTATTCGTTAATTTTATCCTGACTGTAGGTTACGTCCTGATAGTGGCGCTCTACAGTATTATCCTTCATAATAGTCTTGGGCGAATGACCAAACATCTGAGCCACGTCGAGGTCGAATGGCTTCACGCCATCGCCCTGCTTGAACGAGAAATGGGCATCGCCAGTAGTCTCACCAACTACATACAGCGGAGCACGCTCGCGCTCAGCAATCTTACGTACATGCTCGATATGCTTTTCATCGATGAGCAAGCCCATACGCTCCTGACTCTCGTTGGCGATGATTTCTTTCGAAGAGAGGGTCTTATCACCGATAGGCAGTTTGGTCATATCGATTTCACCACCACATTCCTCAACGAGCTCAGAGAGACAGTTGAGGTGACCGGCTGATCCGTGGTCGTGGATAGAAACGACGGGGTTCACATCCTCTTCACAGAGCGCACGCACCAGATTGTAGGCACGCTTCTGCATCTCAGGGTTAGCACGCTGCACGGCATTCAGCTCGATACCATTGCTATAGCGGCCCGTATCAACTGATGACACAGAACCACCGCCAAGACCGATGCGGTAGTTATCACCACCAACAACGACCACCTTGTTGCCGGGCTGAGGTTCCTTCTTCAGACAGTCGCGCTTGGTGCCGTAACCTACGCCACCAGCCAGCATGATGACCTTGTCGTAAGCATATTTGGTGTCGTTGGGCTCCTGGTGCTCGAAGGTCAGTACAGAGCCGCAGATCAGCGGCTGACCGAACTTATTTCCGAAGTCAGAAGCACCGTTCGATGCCTTGATCAGAATCTGCTCAGGCGTCTGATAAAGCCACTGACGAACGGGCAGGATGTCCTCCCAGTCGCGAGTCAGTTTGTCGTCATCTGTCAGACGAGGATATGCAGTCATATAAACAGCAGTACCAGCGATAGGCCAAGAGCCTACACCACCACCCATACGGTCGCGGATCTCACCACCGGTACCGGTAGCAGCACCGTTGAAGGGCTCTACAGTCGTGGGGAAGTTGTGCGTCTCGGCTTTCAGCGAGATAACGCTCTCGATATCCTTCACACGGAACCAGTCGCTGGTGCTCTGGTCCTTCGGTGCAAACTGCTCAACGACCGGACCCTGTGCAAAAGCCACATTATCTTTATAAGCCGAGAGAATCTTGTTGGGATTCTCCTGCGTGGTCTTCTTGATCATGGCGAAGAGGCTCGACTCCATCTCCTTTCCGTCAATAATAAAGGTGCCGCCGAAAATCTTGTGACGGCAGTGCTCAGAGTTAATCTGGGCAAAGCCGAAGATCTCTGAATCGGTCAAGGGACGGCCGTTCTGCTTCTCCAATCCGTGCAGGTATTCAATCTCCTCGGGACTCAAGGCCAGACCTTCCTGCTCGTTGTATTCCTCCAGATTATCTACATACTTGATGGGCTCCGGCTTGATGTTGATCGTAAAGATGTCCTGGTTCAGGCCGTTGTACATACGCTGAAGCATCTCGTCGTGCTCGGCATCCTTGCTCGCCACGGCGAAGTATTCCTCGATGCGGCTGATACCCTTGAGACCCATATTCTGTGTAATCTCAACGGCATTCGTTGACCAAGGAGTCACCATCTCGCGACGCGGACCGACGAAGAATCCTTCCATCGTCTGGGCGTCAACGAGCTCGGCATTGCCGTAGAGCCAACAAAGTTCTTGTACTTCTGATTGGGTGAGCTGATGGTCCGTCTCGGTGGCTATCACGCTCTGCTGGGGTGTCTTGAAAAAGAGAATCATATATGTAAAATGCTTTATTTTTTATTTTCGCTGCAAAGGTACTGCAAATAACTTAAAAGGCCAAATTTATCGACGGATATTCATCAGCGGCCATGCTGCTTCGAGGATTTTGTTGCGCAGCTGAGGACGCAGGTTGGGGTTTTTCTTCAGGAACTGCTCTACCTGACGGCTGGCCTCTTCGCTCTTGTGTCCCGACAGCAAGGCCTGAAGCCAGTCACTGGTGAAGAAGATGTCGCTCGTCTGCTGGAGATATTCCAGCGAGGCGAGGCTCGACGGGATGTATGCGTTGCTCTGAGGCTCGCGGACATCGGCGTTCAACAGCTCTATCACGTGTAATGCCCACGGCTCCTGCTTGCGGTTCTCAGGCTTCAGCAGCTCGTTGAACAGCTGGCGCTGAGCGTTGCCGTTCGGCGTGCAGGCACGACTGACGTAGTCGAACTCCTGACGCAGCAGGTCGTTGCTGAGGTATTCGCGCTCCTTCACGATAATCTGTTGCCACTCCTCTGGACGCATGATGGCCAGCCGGTAGGCCATCTCCATATAGTCATGCTCGTCAAAAAGACGGTCGTTGTGGTTCTTCCACAGGTCATAGATCTGCTGGACGACTTCCGGAGCCGTGGCGTGGCGGCTCATCTTGCGGATGATGGTGCGGCGGCACTCGTCGCTGCGGTTCTCTGACAGCAGGTCCATCATGCACTGCTCCAGTGTCTGTCGCTCGCGGGGTGTCAGGTCGAAGGCTATCTTGAACATATGGTCGACGCATGTCTGCATGATGAGCGGGTTCTTCTCTTTCATCATGTCACGATACAGCTCACCGAAGTAGCTGGCGGGGATGAGGCCCATGAGGTAGTTGTCGTGGAGCGTCAGCAGTAGGGCGTAGCGCTGCAGGTCATCGCGGGTGACGATAAGACGCTGTGGCAGTTTGCGGGTGTACACGTCGTCAAGCGTGAAGCGGCCGTAGCCCGAGCCGTTGTAGTTCGGGATGATGTAGCTGGGGGCTGGCCCGATATCGAACGACATCGTGGGCTGCTGCATGTCGACGGTGATTGTGCGGCTGCGTCCCAGGTCGTTGATGATACGTATATCGAACTTCTGCCGCCAGCAGAGACCACGCCCATAGGGGTCGTGCTGGCTGACGACGAGCTTACCGTCGCGGTAGACGGACTGTATCGTCGGCATTCCTTTCTGCTTCACCCACACCTCACTCATCTGGCGTATGCCGACAGTGGGGGCCTCGCGGTCGAGGGTCTCGATGAGGTCGTCCCACGAGGCGTTCTTGAAGTAGTAGTTCCGTAGGTATTTCTGCAGACCAGCCTGCATGCTCTTTGCACCCATCATCTGCTCCAGCATACGCATCATCACGGGGGCTTTGTCGTAGATAATGTTGTCGTAGAGCATAGCCGCCTCGTTCTGGTTGGTCAGCGATTGTGCGATGGGGTGGGTGCCCTCGGTGCGGTCGATGGCAAGGGCGCGTGCCTGGTAGGTCTTGATGAAGTTCAGGTCGTGGTCTACCTTCGTGAACTGACGGCGCGTAATCTTTGCTGCCATGAAGTTGGCAAAGACCTCCTTCGTCCAAACGTCCTCGAACCACTTCAGCGATACCATATCACCAAACCACAGGTGGGCTGTCTCGTGGGCTATCAGCTCCGTACGGCGCAATTGCTCCTCCTGCGACGGATTCTCGCCGAGCAGCAGACGGCGGTCGTTCATCTGGATAGCTCCGGGATGTTCCATGCCGCCGAACTGGTAGCCGGGAAGGATGACCATACCGTACTCCTTGAACGGACACTTCAGTCCGGTGTAGGTCTCCATCCAACGCAGGGCGTTGCCCGCCTCGTCGAAGATGTGGTCTAACTGTGCCGTCTTCTTCGGGTCGGTCTCAAGGAAGAGGGCGCGCATCAGACGGCCGTCACGCTGAGACTTCTTTTCCTGGAAACGTCCTGCCACGAACGAATATAGATAGGTGGGCAGCGGGTTCTCGCTGTCGCTGGTCATCGTCTTCCATCCATCGGGAACGTTCAGCTTCGTCGTGAACAGCGCCCTGAGGTCGGGTTGGTCGAAGCAGGGGAAGCAGGAACGGGCGTGGTCGGGAACGAATAGCGTGTAGAGATAGTCGTCGTGGCGGTTCAAGGCGCTGTTGGCACTGGTGAAAGTCAGCGCTACGGTGTTCAGGCCCTCCTTCAGCTGCTTCATCGGCAGTACGATATGCTCCTTTTGGTAGGTGACGGTGCGCTGCTTGCCGTTGATGATACAAGCTCCGGAGAACGTGCCTTGGAAGTCGAGAACCACGTCGGTAAGCTCGCTGAGCAGGAAGGTAATGACGGCGGTGCCCGTGACGACCTGCTTCTGGCTGGCAGGGATGTTGAACGTGAGGTCGTAGTTCACGTGGCTGATGATGCGGCTGCGCTCGGCGGCCAGTTCCTTAGTGACGCCAGCCTTCAGCGACTGCGTTGTCTGTGATGCCTGGGGAGTGGCTTTTCGCTGTGTGGTCCTGGTGCTTCTGCGCTGTGCCGTACTGCCGATGACGGTCAGACAGAGCAGGAAGGTTAATAGTCTGAATCTGATACTCATGGTTTGTTGTACATTTTTGGCTGCGAAGTTACGAAAAATCTGCCATCTGACCAAAGAATCAGTAGCAAAAGTGTAGGCAAAGGACATCAAAACAGAGGTTAAATTATTCTAATTGAATTGAATAATTGGTGGAATTGAGCGCTTGGATGCGTAAATTTGCACACCGAAACCATTAATTTTTAATTCAAAAGGTATGAAAACTAAGGTATTAATGATGGCACTTGCCGCTGGCCTGTTGACGACCAGCTGTGCCAGTAAGAAGGATTTAGTCAACTGTCAGACTGAGAACAAGTCGCTCACGACATCGCTCCAGAGCGCTAAGGAAGATCTGGCAGCAAAGAATGCGCGTATAGCCAGTCTCGAGGAACAGCAGAAGGGCCTGCAGCAGGCACTCAAAGCTGCTGAAGCCAAGTATGCCAAACTCCAGGAGTCGCTCGACAAGAGTCTGACGAACGCATCGCAGAACAACATCTCTATCGAGAAACTCGTTGACCAGATTAACGAGTCGAACCAGTACATCCGTCACCTTGTGGAAGTGAAGTCGAAGAGCGACTCGCTGAACCTCGTGCTTCAGAACAATCTCACCCGCTCACTTTCTAAGGAAGAGCTGAAGGAGGTCGATGTGCAGGTGCTCAAGGGTGTCGTCTACATCTCGCTGGCCGACAATATGCTCTACAAGAGCGGCTCCTACGAGATCAACAGCCGTGCTGCTGAGACGCTGTCGAAGATTGCCAAGATTATCAAGGATTACAAGGACTACGACGTGCTCATCGAGGGTAATACCGACAATGTACCCATCAAGCGCGAGAATATCCGCAACAACTGGGACCTCTCTGCTCTTCGTGCCTCGTCCGTCGTCCAGGCTCTCCAGAACGACTATGGCGTAGACCCGAAGCGTCTTACCGCTGGTGGACGTGGTGAGTACAACCCCATTGCCGACAACGACACGGAGGTGGGTAAGCAGCGCAACCGCCGCACACAGATTATTATCACGCCGAAGCTCGACGAGTTCATGGATCTGATTGGTCAGGCCCCGCAGGAATAATATAATATAAAGGTGAAACAATACGGTCCGCTTGATGTATGTCAAGCGGACTAATTTTTTTGTTAAAAATTTAAATTTTTTCCTCAAAAAGTTTTGTTGGTTCGGAAAATAGTCGTACCTTTGCACCCGCTTTCGAAAAAATCCTGCAAGTGAGAGCAGTGCCAAGTTTACTTGAGCAATGCCGAGCGTAGCGGATTCTCGACTTGAAAAGTCAAAACGGGAGCATCGAAGAAGCGTTCTTTGAAAGATT
>JAEEQH010000021.1 GCA_016285245.1 Prevotella sp. | reverse complement strand
GCCGACCGAAAAGCAGAAGAGGAATACAGCCTGTTTAACCCAAAACAGAAAATCGACTCTGACTTTGATAAGGAAATACGTGGATTGTTTGACAATAAAGATGAATGAAATGCTATATGATGACACGTCATGGCAATAACATAGAAGTTGACCCAAATATCTAAAAAACCTCACGACGGGAGCGATTCCCGCCGTGAGGTTTATGTTTCTTGCACCTTTCAAAGGATTAACCTTTGATAGCTGCATTTCTTGCACCTTTCAAAGGATTAACCTTTGATAGCTGCCACACCGGGAAGCACCTTGCCCTCGATGGCCTCGAGCAGGGCACCGCCGCCAGTGGAGATGTAGCTGACCTTGTCGGCCAGGCCGAACTTGTTGACGCAAGCCACGGAGTCGCCACCGCCGATGAGCGAGAAGGCACCCTCGGCCGTTGCCTCGGCAATAGCGTTGCCGATAGCACGTGAGCCAGCGGTGAAGGCGTCGCACTCGAAGACGCCGGCAGGACCGTTCCAGAGGATGGTCTTGGCACCCTTGATAGCCTCGGCGAAAGCCTTCTGGCTCTCAGGACCGGCATCGACGCCCTCGAAGCCAGCGGGAACGTTGTTGGCGGGACAGGTGATGATCTCGGCACCGGCCTTGACGGTCATGGTGTCGAAGTCGAGGCCGTTGGTGGCTGTGCAGTCGGTGCCGAGGACGAGCTCGACGCCGTTCTTCTTGGCCAGTTCCTCAACGCCCAGGGCTACGTCGAGCTTGTCCATCTCGACGATGGAGTCGCCGATCTCGCCGCCGTGAGCCTTAGCGAAGGTGTAGGTCATGCCACCGCAGAGGATGAGCTTGTCGACCTTGCCCAGGAGGTTCTCGATGATACCGATCTTCGACGAGACCTTCGAGCCGCCCATGATGGCGACGAAGGGGCGCTTGATGTTCGACAGGACGTTGTCCACGGCCTGCACTTCCTTCTCCATGAGGAGGCCGAGCATCTTGTTGTCGGCATCGAAGTAGTCGGCGATGACAGCGGTAGAGGCGTGCTTGCGGTGAGCGGTACCGAAGGCGTCCATGACGTAGCAGTCAGCATAGCTGGCGAGGGTCTTGGCGAACTCCTTCTGCGAGGCCTTCATGGCCTTCTTGGCATCCTCGTAGGCGGGGTCGGCCTTGTCGATGCCAACGGGCTTGCCTTCCTCCTCGGGATAGAAGCGGAGGTTCTCAAGCAGCAGGGCCTCACCCATCTTCAGGGCCTTGGCAGCGTCGGCAGCCTTGGCGCAGTCGTCAGCGAAGGCAACGGGCACGCCGAGAGCCTTCTCGACAGCCTCGCGGATCTGTCCGAGCGACTTCTTCTTGTCGACCTTTCCCTTGGGCTTACCCATGTGCGACATGATGATCACAGCGCCGCCGTCGGCCAGGATCTTCTTCAGCGTGGGCAGAGCACCGCGGATGCGGGTGTCGTCCGTAATCTTACCATTCTCGTCCAGGGGCACGTTGAAGTCAACGCGCACGATTGCCTTCTTACCGGCAAAGTTCATTTCGTTGATAGTCATTTTGATTTACGATTTAAGAGATTTACTATTTAATTTTTTATTGATTTCGGTCACTCACTCCTTATCGCCTGCAAAGGTAACAAAATCCGTTGAAACTGACAAACGATAGGCCCTATTTTTTTTCGTTCAGCCCACGGATGAGGCGACGTGTGCCCTCCTCGACGAGCTGGCGAGGGGCGGCGAGGTTCACACGCAGGAAGCCCTGACAGCCGTACATCTCGCCAGGATTCACCCACACCTTCTCGTCGGCACGCAGACAGGCACAGAGACGCTCCGTGTCCATGGTGATGCTGCTGACGTCGACCCACGCCAGGTAGGTGCCGTCGAGACGGGCCACGGGCAGCTGAGGGAGATGCGACTTCATCAGCCTGCGGAACGTGCGGTCGTTCTCATAGATGTAGTCCACGAGACTGTCGAGCCAGGCCTCGCCGTCGGCACTGTAGGCGGCCTCCAGGGCGACGATGCCGAAGGGGTTGACGTCGCACACCTCGTTGTCGTTGATGGCACGGTCTATGCGCTGGCGGAAGTCGGCATTGGGGCTGACGATGTAGGCTATCTGCAGGCCGGCGGTGTTGAACGCCTTGCTCGGGGCACCGGCGACGACCCACTCCACGCCCACCTCGTCGGCAATGGGGCCGAAGGGCTGGAAGGGCCGTCCCAAGGCGGGGTTGACGAACTCGCCGTGGATCTCGTCGGCAACCATGATGACACCATGACGGCGGCAGACCTCAGCCAGGCGACGCAGCTCGTCGGCCGTCCACACGTGGCCCGCAGGGTTGTGGGGACTGCAGAGCAGGAACAGGCGAACGTGCTCATTGACGATGGTCTGCTCCAGAGCCTCGAAGTCGACGTCGTAGCGCTCCTCCCGGGGGTGCCACGTGAGGGGTGCCTCGACGATGCGGCAGCCGTTGTTGCGGATGCTCGAGAAGAAGCAGTTGTAGACAGGCGTCTGGACGAGGACGCCGTCGCCGGGCTTCGTCAGCGCCTTGATGATGGCCGAGAGGGCGGGCACGACGCCGGTGGTATACTGTATCCACGAGCGGTCGACATGCCAGCCGTGACGACGTTGCTGCCAACGGATGATGGCCTGGTAGAAACTCTCGGGAACGATGCTGTAGCCGAAGACGCCGTGGTCCACACGACGGCGCAGGGCGTCAACGACACAGGGGGCCGTGGGGAAGTCCATGTCGGCCACCCACATCGGAATGACCTCAGGGTCGCCACACTCGTCCCACTTCACGCAGCTGGTGCCGCGACGGGGGGTGATGTTGTCAAAGGGACTGTTCATAAGGTAATAATCTGACAATTGCCGGGAGCACGGAGATGGGCGTCGAGGGTGACGCGACCCACGCTGTCGGCGACGATACGGCCGCTGCACGGGTTCTTGATCTCGCTGATGCTGCCGCGGATGGTGGCATCGATAGCGGTGCTGTCCTCGAAGGCACGGTCGCAGGCGGCGTCGAAGGTGCAGTCCTCCAGCACCAGCCCGTCGACATAGCACAGCGGCTGTTCGCCGGCAATATGGCAGCGAACAAGGCGCAGGTTGCGGGAGTGCCAGCCCAGGTATTCGCCGTCGAGGACGGAGTCGTAGATGGTGACGTTCTCCGTCTCCCAGAAGGCGTCCTTCGTCACGATGCGGGCGTTGCGGATGACGGCGTTGCGAACGTACTGGAAGACGTAGCGCGAGTCACTCTCCAGGCCGTCGACGTCGACCCCCTCGCAGAACATGAAGGGATAGGTGCCCTCATGCAGACGGACATTGCGGACGGTGAGGTCGCTGACACGCCAGAAGGTCTCGTCGGCATCGTTCAGCTGCACATTCTCCAAGGTCAGGCCCCGCATCTCGCGGAAGAATTTCGGGGCGTCGATGACGGTATCACGCATCACCATGTCGTTGCTGTACCAGATGGCCGACCGCGAGCCCACCTCGAAGACGCAGTTCGTGATGAGCGAGCCGTCGACATGCCACCACGGGTACTTACCGATGAAGCGGCACCCGTCGGCCTCAATGCGTTGGCAGCACTTGATGCCACTCTCGCCCTCGGTGATGGTCACGTTCTCCAGGCGGGTGTCGTGGATGCCGAACAACGGCCGCTCACCGCCAAAACTCTGATTTCGTATAATCTCCATATTTTCAATTTTTCAATGCTTAATGCTCAATGCTTAATGCTCAATGCTTAATGCTTAATGCTTAATGCTTAATGCTCAATGCTTAATGCTTAATGCTCAATGCTCAATGCTCAATGCTTAATGCTCAATGCTTAATGCTCAATGCTTAATGCTTAATGCTTAATGCTCAATGCTTAATGCTCAATGCTTAATGCTTAATGCTTAATGCTCAATGCTTAATGCTTAATGCTAAAACTATCCTCGTTCCTCGTTCCTCCTTCCTCGTTCCTCGAAAAGTTCAATTCTTCTCCTCCATCCACCTGCCCCACTTCATCCGCGCGAGGAAGATGAGGCCGCGGAACGTCAGTTCGACAGCCATGGCGAACCACACGCCGTGGAGGCCGTAGCGAGGCGCCAGCAGGGCAGCCAGCGTGACACGCACCGCCCACATCGAGAAGAGGTTCATCAGCGACGGAACGGCGGTGTTGCCTGCACCGATGAAGACACTCATACCCACGATGCTCGCAGCGAACATCGGTTCGGCCCACGCCTCAATACGCAGACACTCCGTGCCCAGCAGGCGGACGGCAGCGTCGGGGGTCAGCGAGGCCATCATCAGCGGGGCGGCGACGTACATCACCACACCCATCACGGTCATCACGCCGATGCCCAGCAGCGTCGTCATCCACGCAAAGTGGCGCGTCAGCCGCAGACGGCCAGCACCGTAGCTCTGGCCGACGAGGGTCGTCGCCGCCTCGCCAATGCCGTAGCCAGGCATATAGCAGAGGCTCTCGGCCGTCACGCCGAGGACGTTGGCAGCGATGGCCACCGCCCCCAGGGGTGCGACGATGATGGTGCAGGTGATCTGGGCCACGTTCATCAGCGCCCGCTGCAGCAGGATAGGTCCCGCAATGGTCGAGGCACGGCGCATCACCAACCGCTGGGGACGGAAGCTGCTGCCGTCGCCGACAAGACACAGCTCACGGCAACGGGTGACGGCGTACCACAGGAGGAAGGCGGACACCAGACCCTCGGCCAGCAGTGTGCCAGCGGCGGCACCGGCTACCCCCCACCCCAGTCCAGGGATGGTCACACTACAGTCGGCAACGGCCCACACTCGCGTGGGGAAGATGGCAAAGAAGTTGAACACCACGTCGAGCACACACATCACCACATTGGCCCAGCTGGCCACCTTGATCTCGCCGGCACTACGCAACATCGACGACGCCAGCATATCGGCCATGGCCAGCGGACCGCCAAGGACGAAGATGAGGAAGTAGACGGTGGCATCGTGGCTGATGGCAGCATCGCCACCCAGCCAGCCGGGCAGCCAGGGGCTGACGCCAGCACCCACCAGCGACACCGCCAGCGACAGCAGCAGACCCACCGTCATGCTCTGGCGGAACACGGCACGGGCACCGCTGAGGTCGTTGGCACCGATGCGGTGGGCCACCTGGACGGAGAAGCCTGTCGCCACGCAGCTGATGATGCTCCAGAAGAGCCACGTCGTCGTGGCCACCAAGCCCACCGATGCCGAGGCCAGCGCCCCCAGCGAGCCTACCATCGCATCGTCGATGTAGAACATCAGGATGGTGCTCACCTGTGCCAGGATGGCCGGCACGCTGAGCAGCACCACCAGTCGCAGCTGTTCGCCGGTAGTCAGTTTCTGTCGCTCACGGATGCGTAGTAGTAGTTCGTCCTTCTTCAATTCTTCACCGGTAGCGTTTGATGAGGTTATAGGCGGTGTAGAGTCCCAGTTCGCCAGCCTTGCTGAGGTCGCTGACGGCAGAGGCCTTGTCGTCGAGGAAGATGTGGCAGAGGCCACGGTTGTACCAGGCTTCGGCGAGGTTAGGCTCTATGCGGAGGGCACGGTCGTAGTCGCTGATGGCCTGACGGTAGTCGCGTCGCTCGGCATAGAGTGTGGCGCGGTTATAGTAGAGCAGTGCGTCCTGAGGGTCGACGGCGAGGGCACGGTTCAGGTCGGCCAGCGCCAACGACAACTGGAGGCTGGCATTGCCGCCCAGCGACGTCTGGTAACGGGCCAGGCGCCAGTGGCAGACGGCACGCTGCCAGAGTGCAATCATCGACGTGCTGTCGGCATGGAGGACGGCGGTGAGGCTGTCGACCAGTGGCTGGGCACCCTGCTCGTCGAGCGGCGACGGTGCCGTGGTGCTGATATAGAGCGGGCGGCGCGATGAACGGCTGTTGAACGCCTCGACATGACGGTCGTAGGCAATGGCGCTGCGCACATCGTCAGTAGCCGTCGGCTGCTCGTTGGTGAGACAGAACAGCGGCAGCAGCGTCTCGTCCGTCTGGCGGTTCTGCACACGGCCACGGTAGGGACTCTTGTATTCGTGCTCCACCTCCTGGTCGTCGGCAATGACAATCTGGTTGTACTTCTCAGGATCGGCATCGTCGCTGCGACGGCGCATCTGCTGACGGTTCAGGCGTGGCTGGCGACGGCCGTAGCGCTTGTCCATCTGTGCCTTGAGGATGCGGAACTCGTCGAGCTCAGCCTGACGCGACTGTCCCAGACGGCGATAGCAGTCGGCACGGTGCTGCAGGCCGAACCAGAAATTGGGGAACTCGTCGATGACCTTCGTGAAGTCGCGGACGGCACCACGCAGGTCGCCCGTCTGCTCAAGCAGCAAGGCACGGTTGATGAGGGCCATGAGGTTGTCGGGCTCCAACCTCAGGACAAAGTCGAAGTCCTCGATACCGCGGTTGTCGTCGCCCACCTGTGCACGCAGCAGTCCGCGATTGTAGTGGCCGAGGAAGTTGTTGGGGTCGAGGTCAAGGGCCGTGTCGTAGTCGGCCATCGCCCCACGGAGGTTGTTCTGGTTGACACGTGCCAGGGCACGGTTGACGTAGCTGGCGACGTGGCGAGGCAGCAGGTGGATGGTCTTGTCGAGATAGTGCTCGGCATCCTTCCACTCCTGGCGCGAAAGACTGACGACGGCACGTCCCGCCCACGTCTCGCCGTCGTAGGGGTCGAGCTCCAGGGCACGGTCGAAGGCGGTGACGGCGGCGGTGGTGTCGCCCTGCAACAGGTACACCTCGGCACGCATGGTGTAGCCGCGGGCATAGGTGGACCAGCGGGTGAGCATCGTGTCGAGCTGTCCCAGGGCACGGTCGTAGTCCTTGTTCTGGATGTGACAGAGCACACGGTTGTGCCACATACCCTGGTTCTCAGGGTCGTGGCGCAGAGCCTGCGTATAGTCGGCAGCCGCCTCGGTATAGTGCTCGAGACGGATGCGGCAGATGGCGCGCAGGTCGTAGATAGCGGTGACGTAGGGGTTACGGTTCAACGCCTCCGTGCAGTCGGCCTCCGCCCCGGCGAAGTCGTCGAGGTAGAACTTGGCCACACCACGGAAGAACCAGGGCTCGTAGAGGTAGGGCTTGGCGGCGATGGCCTGGTTGAAGTACTGCATGGAGAGGACATAGTCCTCGTAGTAGAGTGCCGAGCGCCCGACGTTGACGAGACGCTCGACGTTGTACTGGGCATGGGAAGGGAGAATAGTGACAATGAGAAATGAGAAATGAAAGATGAGAGATATGATTACCGAAACAGCATGACACCTACCGGACTTCACCTCCATCCGACAGCCACTGTCTGCAAAATAACTAATCATATCTTTCATCTCTCATCTGTCAGCGCTCATCTCCTCACAGCCTTCGTCTTGTAGCCACAACGATAGCGGCCGAGTGTCAGCGACTTCAGCTTGCTCTTGATGAGCTGGCGGCGAAGGGGCGAGATGCGGTCGATGAACATATGACCGTCGAGATGGTCGAACTCGTGCTGCATGACACGGGCCAGGTAGCCCTCCACCCACTCGTCGTGCTGCTGGAACTGCTCGTCCTGCCACTGCACATGGATGCGCGTGGGGCGAACCACCTTCTCGTGGATGGCAGGCAGCGACAGACAACCCTCCTCGCTGGAGTCGGTCTTCGTGTCGTCAAGCTCCACGATGTGGGGGTTGATGTACACACGGCGGAAACCCTTGTACTCGGGCAGGTCGTCGCTGAGCACGTCGAGGTCGATGACCGACAGGCGGATGGCACGACCTATCTGTGGTGCTGCCAGGCCGATGCCCTCGCTCTCGGCCAGCGTCTCCCACATATCGCTGATGAGCTGCTGGAGCTCAGGATAGTCGGGGGTGATGTCTTCGGCCACCTTGCGTAATACAGGCTGGCCATATATATAAATAGGTAGAATCACTTTTGAGATAATAGATAAGAGATAATAGATAAGAGATAAGAATTCCTACTTACGGCTGCGGAGATAGTCCTCGAGGATGATGGTAGCGGAGATCTCGTCGACCAGACCCTTGTCCTGACGTGCCTTCTTACGCAGACCGCCCTGAAGCATTGCCTGATGGGCCAGCACGGAGGTGAAACGCTCGTCGTAGTACTCGATGGGCACCGTGGGAACGGCCTTGCGCCAGCGGTTCACGAACTGCTCGACACGTGCCATATTCTCGCTGGGCTGTCCGTTGGGCTGTCGAGGCTCGCCAATGACGATACGCTCAACAGTCTCCGTGGCAATGTAGTGCTGCAACCAGTCGAAGAGCTCAGAAGTAGAGACAGTCGCCAACCCTCCAGCTATGAGCTGTAGAGGGTCGGTGACTGCCAGTCCGCTACGTTTCTTACCGTAGTCGATAGATAATATGCGAGCCAAGGCTTACTGTTTGAAGAGCAGCCAGGCTCCCTGATAGGTAGCACGAAGGGCGTCGCGGCTGCTGATGGCCTGATCCTTGGTGTCGAAAGTCGTGGCGATGACGCGGAACCAAGCACCGTCGACGGCATCCTTGCGGACAATCTGGGCATCGTAGCCGTTGTTGCGAAGCTGCTGCTGCAGACCCTCAGCGTTAGCCTGACCCTTGAACGAACCGACGACGACGCTGTAAGCCTTCAGGCCTGTGCCGCTGACCAACTGGACACTCTCAGAACGAACGTCCTTGTCAGCAACGGGAGCGACAACCGTCTGAGTGGCGGGCTGAGTCTGAACGGGCTGGACGGTGGCAGGGGTGCTGGGAGCAGGCGTAGCGGGCTGCGTGACGGCGGCAGCGGCCTCCTGCGACTTTGCCTTCTCATAAGCTTTCTTGTAAGCACTCTCGCTGCTCTTGCCGCAGCTTGCGAACACCATTGCGAGGCTGAGACCTGCGCAAAGAACCATGTACTTTTTCATGTTTTTTCTACAGTTTTTATGAATGTTTGTTGTAATTATGTTCTGATGACAGCGCGAAATTACGAATTTTTGCGCAAAACCAAGACAATATGCGACCTAAACTTTGTTAAATACAAAGGTTTTTAGCCGTTTTAACAAAAAATGACAGCTTTTTTCTTGATGTTTCACAAAAAATGCCTATCTTTGCGAAACAAAACCACAAGTTACTTTACAAAACAGAGAAATGACTATGAAAAGTTTAGGTTACATTGGCGCTTTCCTCGGCGGAGCCATCGCCGGCGCTGCCCTTGGCATCCTCGTTGCACCGGAAAAGGGTCAGGAGACTCGTGTGAAAATTACTGACGCCATTGAGGACTTCCTCAAGAAGCACAACATCAAGCTCAGCCGCAAGGAAGTGGGCGACCTCGTGGACGACATCCAGGACGTCACGGACGAGGAGTAGACAATGTCAATTGATAATTCTTCGCAAGCGAAGCGGCAAAGCCGAGCGGACAATTAGTATTTAATTATGTTGTCGAGCGACAAGAACGTTGAGACCATCGCGCAACTCGTGGAAGTGCTAAGGCACTACCTCGGGTTGCAGAAGGAGTATGTCAAGCTGGACATCATCGACAAGGTGGTGCGCCTGCTGACGGCCACCGCCTTAGCGGTGATCTTCTTCCTGCTAATCATCGCCGTCATGCTGTTCCTGTCGCTGGCACTGGCCCAATGGCTCAGCAGTTATATCAGTATGTCGCTGGCCTACCTCATCGTGGCAGCGCTGCACCTGCTGTTGTTACTGCTCGTTGCCGCCAAGCGTCACCAGTGGATAGAGCGTCCGCTGGTGAGGTTCCTGGCAGAACTGTTGATGAAGTAAATAAGCAAGAGAGAAGATGGTTCCCACAAAGAAACAACAGCCGACATTCAGTTCCCTCGAGGAGATCAGAGCACGCAAGGATGCGCTCCTGGAACAGATTCAGACGGACAGCACACAGGTCAGCGGCCTGTGGGGAAAAATCTTCGTCAAGCCCGAGGAGACGACCAAGGGCGACTACATTGCCAGTCTCATTGCCAACGGGATGACGGTCATCGACCTCATCCTGCTATACCGTAAGCTGCGCCGCAATTATGGCGGGCTTACGAGCCTTTTCTCAGGCAGCAAGAAGAAGCATAAGCACTAATCTTCACACATCGATCACCAATCCATCGTAAGCCATCTGCATATCAGCAGGCAACTGCCTGTTGACGTCGTCGTGTAGGCCAATGTCGTGACTGGCATGGATGAAATAGGTGCGACGGCTACCCACCCTACGGGCAAAGGCGACGGCCTCGGCGAGCGTCTGGTGCGAGTGGTGGGGCTTCTGGCGCAGGGCGTTGACCACCAATGTGTCGCAACCCTCGATGAAGGGCAGCTCCTCGTCGGCAATACACTTCATGTCGGTGATGTAGACAAGCTCCTGAGACGTCATGGATGAAGGATGAACGGTCGTGGATGAAGCGAATTGCGTGAAGACGTAGCCCAGAATGGGCAGGTCGTGGTGCATCACCTCGATGGGGGTGATACCAATGTCGCCGATGCTGAACGGCTCGTGCTTGTGTATCTCGTGCAACTGGATGGCCGGCACGCCGGGGTAGCGGTTCTCGGCAAAGCAGTAGGGCAGCATCTGGAGCATCCCCTGACGGGCCAGGGGGTCGGCATAGACGTTGATTTCGCCAAACTGACAGTAAGGGCGGATGTCGTCCATACCACCCATGTGGTCGTAGTGGGCGTGGGTGATGAGGATGCCGTCGATGCGACGGAAGGGATGCGGCATGATTTGCTGGCGGAAGTCGGGACCACAGTCGATGATCAGGCGTGTCGTCGACGTCTCAATCAGCGCCGAACAGCGGAGCCGCTTGTCCTTCGGGTTCGTGCTCTGGCAGACGGCACACTGGCAGCCGATGGTCGGCACGCCGCACGATGTTCCTGTACCGAGGAAAGTTAAACGCATATCTCTTCTAACAACAGATTTATACTTAAACGATGTTCACCTCAGGATGGATGGTGATGCCAAACTTCGACTGCACATCCTGACGGATGGCCTCGCAGAGACGGACAATCTCGTCGCCCGTGGCACCACCGAGGTTGACGAGCACCAGTGCCTGCTTGTCATGAACACCGGCACGACCCAGAGAACGGCCCTTCCAACCACACTGGTCGATGAGCCAGCCGGCGGGAATCTTCTCGTGGTCGCCATCTATATAATAATGTGGCATATCAGGATAGCGGGACGCCAGCTCCTCATATGTAGAACGGCTGACGACGGGGTTCATGAAGAAGCTACCGCCATTGCCCGTCACCTTGGGGTCGGGCAGCTTCGCGTTGCGGATGTCGATGACGGTCTGGCGCAGCTGGCGGGCGGTAGGCTCCGTGATGGCCCTGCGATCCAGTTCGGCGCGGATGTTGCCATAATCCAGACGCGGGGTGAAGGTGCGCGAGAGGGCGTAAGTCACATGGGTGATGAGGAAGCGGTTCTTCCAGTCGTTCTTGAAACGGCTCTGACGATAGGCATACTGACAATCGGCATTGGTAAACGTCAGCACCGCGCCGGTAGCTATCTCGACAGCCTCAACGGTGGTGATAAGGTCTTTTACCTCCACACCGTAGGCCCCGATATTCTGCACCGCCGAGGCCCCAACGTCGCCGGGGATGAGCGACAGGTTCTCCATGCCGTAATAGCCGGCATCGATGCTCGCAGCCACCATATCGTCGAACACCTCGCCGCTGCCACAGGTCATCCTGATACTGTCTCTGTCGTCATCGGCGCTGTCGCCATCGGCGCTGTCGTCATCTGCATCGAAGGTATAGCCCTTGATGGCTGAGCGTACAACGACACCCGGGAAATCCTTGGTCAGCAGCAGGTTACTGCCGCCGCCAATAATCAAGAACGGCTCCTCGGGCGACTGCCGCAACAGCGCAGCTACCGCCTGAGCCTCCTCGACACTGGCATACTCGACGAAGCGTCTACAGCGTGCCTCGATACCAAAAGTGTTGTGCCCTTTCAGGCTATAATCATACTGTTCCGTCATCATTACTCGTTTCTCGTTCCTCCTTCCTCGTTCCTCCTTCCTCGTTCCTCCTTCCTCGTTTCTCCTTCCTCGTTTCTCCTTCCTCGTTCCTCCTTCCTCGTTCCTCCCTCCTCGTTCCTCGTTCCTCGTTTCTCCTTCCTCGAAAAATCACTCCTTCATCATCGCCAACCGCCACTGGTCACCGTGCCGGCGGAAAGTCAACTCCGTCTCCAAGCCATTGGCAATGCCTCGCAGCATGAAGATGATGCGATCGGTACGGGGCTTGCGAGGACCGTAGACGATGTTATAAATCATCTTGTCGGGCAGCTCCGGAGCGAAGGCCGGCCACGTGTCGGGTGTCAGGATGCCCTCCATCTTTGCAAAGTCGTCGTCAGGATCAGGGCCTTCGAACTGCACCTCAGCCTCAAGACTCTCGCCCTGGAACAGCGAGTCGGTGACGAAGCGGTGGTAGAACTGCAGGAACGAGGCATTGGCGTTGGCCTGAATGGGCTGCGTGTCTACCTGTGTCAGCATCCACGCGCCGCGCAGACGGCGGAACTTGTACTGGATGACGGCCCCGGTGTTGAAGTAGATCTTCTCGACGGTGGCCTCCGTCAGCGACGTGTCGTTCATCTGGGCCATCTCGCTACGCGAGCCGAAGAGCAGTGTGTAGTAGCCCTGACGCATGAAGAACCGCTCCATCCGCCAGTCGTCACGCGCCATCTGCGTCGTGTCGCCATTGCGCGTCGTCGTCAGCGGGAAGAGCACACGCTCCATCTGCAGACGCTTGTTGGCCACAAAATTGAAGAGGAAGTCGTCGAACAGCTCGTCGGCAGCCTGCGGCATCGGTGTGTCGGCAATCAGCTGCTCCAGCGTGTCCACATCCTCCGTGTCAGCCACTTCAGACGCCACAGAATCTGCGGGAACCTCAACGGGACTCGCCGTCCGGTTTCCTTTGCACGACAGCATCAGCAATACCAGCGCTACGACCGCTATAGAAAGCCTATTCATGAGCTATTCTCTCAAATCAACGTGCAAAGTTACATATTTTTTTTGTTTCATAATTCATAATTCAGTTTTTTTTTCTACCTTTGCACGCAAATTTTGAAAAAACTGTTTTTGCTATGATTATCGACAAGATAGACGAGCTTCTGAAAGAAGTACAGACACTAAGCGCTAAGAACGCTGAGGAGGTGGAACAGCTGAGACTGAAATACCTCAGTAAGAAGGGTGAGATTACAGCCCTGATGAACGACTTCCGCAACGTCGCTACCGACCAGAAAAAGACTGTTGGCATGAAGATCAACGAGCTGAAGACGCTGGCTACGGAGCGCATCAACCAGCTGCGCGAGGCGTGCGAGACACAGGAGACGGGCGACGAAGCCATCGACCTGACGCGTACCCCCTACCCCGTGAAGCTGGGCACACGCCACCCGCTGACCATCGTGACGAACGAGATTATCGACATCTTCTCGCGCATGGGCTTCGTGCTGGCCGACGGTCCCGAGGTGGAGGACGACCTCCACGTGTTCACGAAGATGAACTTCGCCGCCGACCATCCCGCCCGTGACATGCAGGACACGTTCTTCGTCTCGCAGCATCCCGACGACGTCACCAAGAACATTCTGCTGCGCTCACACACGTCGAGCGTCCAGGCACGTGTCATGGAGCGTATGCACGACGAGAACGGCAAGCTGACGGCACCCATCCGCGTCATCTGCCCTGGCCGTGTCTACCGCAATGAGGCCATCACCGCCCGTGCCCACTGCTTCTTCCACCAGGTGGAGGGTCTGTACATCGACAAGAACGTGTCGTTCACCGACCTGAAGCAGGTTCTCCTCAGCTTCGCCAAGGAGATGTTCGGCGCCGACACGAAGATCCGTCTGCGCCCCTCATACTTCCCCTTCACCGAGCCCAGTGCCGAGATGGACATCTCGTGCTTCATCTGTGGCGGCGAGGGCTGCGGCTTCTGTAAGCACACCGGCTGGGTGGAGATTCTCGGTTGCGGCATGGTCGACCCGAACGTACTCGAGCAATGCGGCATTGACTCGAAGATCTACTCTGGCTATGCCTTTGGCATGGGCGTCGAGCGCATCACGAACCTGAAGTACCGCGTCAACGACCTCCGTCTGTTCTCTGAGAACGACACCCGCTTCCTCGAGGAGTTCGAGGCCGCCGACTAACGTTAAGACTAGAATAAGTTAACAAACTAACTTGTTTTTAGACACAGCGTCTCTTTTGATTACTGTATCTCCCAGCCGATGGCCGAAGCACCAAGGACGGCTGCCGAAGCACCGTCGAGACCGCTGACAAGGAACTGCGCCTTGCCGCGGAAGATGGGCATGACATGAGCATCGTAAGCCTCGCGGATGGGTTTCATGATGAGCTCGCCGGCCTTCACCATACCACCGAAGAAAATAAAAGCTTCGGGCGACGAGAAGGCTGCGAAGTCGGCACACGCCTCGCCCAGCATCTTTCCCGTGAACTGATAGATCTCGTTGGCTAGATTGTCGCCCTTGCCGGCGGCTATGGCGACATCGAGCGAGGTGATGTCCTCGGCCTTCATGTTGCGTAGCAGCGACGGGCGGTCGGTCTTTGCCAGCAGCTCGCGTGCCGTGCGTGCCACACCCGTTGCCGAGCAGTAGGTCTCCAGACAGCCCGTACGCCCGCAACCGCAGAGACGACCTTCCTCACCACGTATCATCGTCACATGGCCCAGCTCACCGGCGAAGCCATCGTGGCCATAGAGCAATTGTCCGTTGACAACGATGCCCGAGCCGACACCCGTGCCGAGGGTGATGACGATGAAGTTCTTCATGCCGCGTGCCACGCCATAGACCATCTCGCCGACGGCGGCAGCATTGGCATCGTTGGTCATGGCCACGGGGATGCCCAACGCCTGGCTGAACATATCAGCCAGGGGCACCACGCCGTCATGAGCCCACGACAGGTTAGGGGCAAACTCTATCGTACCATTATAATAATTGGCGTTAGGAGCTCCGATGCCCATCGCCTTGATGGTGCCGATGCCGCCCACCTGTCCGATGATGACCTGCAGTGCCTCGATACAGGCATTGACGTAGTCTGCGGCCGTTGCGAAGCCACCAGTCTTGATGGCTGTGGTGGCCTTGATATCACCCTGTGCATCGACGATGCCAAAGACGGAGTTCGTTCCCCCAAGGTCCAAACCGATGACGTACGGTTTGTTGCTTTGCTGTTCGTTCATGATTCCAATTGTTTTTAATTTTTTGTTCTTAGTTTGGTGCAAAGATAGCGAAAACTTCCTAACTTCCTGCCTTCTTTAACTTCTTTAACTTCTTTATCTTCATAAACTGCATAAAAAATTGTACCTTTGTCGGCGATATGCCATTCCACATGCCTATCAACATCCTGGACTTCATCTTCAAGGGTATGCTCATTGGGATGATAGCATCGGCGCCGATGGGGCCGGTGGGCATCCTCTGTGTCCAGCGCACACTGAACAAGGGACGGTGGTACGGCTTCGCCACAGGACTAGGGGCAGCCATCAGCGACATCATCTATGCCGCCATCGCCGGTTTTGGTATGTCGTTCGTCATGGACCTCATCAGCAACGACCAGAACCGTTTCTATTTGCAGATAGCAGGTAGCATCATGCTGTTGTGCTTCGGATTCTACACCTACCGCACAGACCCGACGAAGAAGATGCACCAGTCTGGACAGCAGAAGGGCACACTGTGGTACAACACGTGGACGGCCTTCCTGGTGACGTTCTCGAACCCCCTGATTATCTTCCTCTTCCTGGCCATGTTCGCACAGTTTGCCTTCGTGCTGCCCAGCCATCCGTTCGAGATGCTCGTGGGCTTCGCAAGCATCGTCGGCGGTGCCATGTTATGGTGGTGGGGGCTGACTTGGCTCGTCGACCAGATTCGCACGAAGTTCGACAACAACGGCATCAAACTCATCAACCAGGTTATCGGTGTGGCCGTGATCATCGGCTCCATCATCATGCTGCTAGGCACAACCACGAACCTGCTGAGATGGTAAAAGAGAAAAAAGGAAAAAGGTAAAAAAAATCGCTAAAACGTAGATATCAAAGGTGTTTATAGCTCAAGAACTTAGAAAGAAGAACATTGCCGAATACTTGCTCTATATGTGGCAGGTGGAGGACACGATACGCGCCTTCGGCTGCTCGCTGCAGCGCATCAAGGCGGAGTACGTCGAGCGCTTCGACTACACCGACGAACAGAAAGAGGAGGAGGTGGACTGGTTTGGCAACCTCATACGTATGATGAACCAGGAGGGATGCCGCGAGCAGGGGCACCTGCAGATAAACCGTGTCACGATGCAGATGCTCAGCGACCTGCACCAGCAGTTGTTGGCGTCGCCAAAGTTCCCGTTCTACAACGCCGCCTACTACAAGGTGCTACCGTTCATTGTCGAGCTGCGCAACCGCGGTGCCGACAAGCAGGAGAACGAGATAGAGACGTGCATGAACGCCCTCTACGGCGTAATGATGCTGCGTCTGCAGAAGAAAGAGATCACCCCCAACACGGCGCACGCCGTAAAGGAGATCACCACCTTTATCGGGATGCTCTCCGACTACTATAAGAAAGACAAAGAAGAAGGACTGAAATTTGAATAGATGAACATACTGATTACCGGATGTAACGGACAACTAGGCAACGAGATGCAGCTGCTGGAGCAGATGCATACTGAGCATACCTATTATAATACTGACGTCCAGGAACTGGACATCACCGACAGCGAGGCCGTGGAGAGGTTCGTAAGTGAGAACCAGATTGACGGCATCGTCAACTGCGCAGCTTACACCGCCGTCGACAAGGCCGAGGAGAACACCGCACTGTGCGACCTGCTGAACCACGTGGCACCCGGCTACCTGGCCGCTGCCGTAGAGAAGCGCGGCGGCTGGATGGTCCAGATCTCCACCGACTACGTCTTCGACGGTACTAACCATACGCCATACGTTGAGACCGACGCAGTCTGTCCCGACAGCGTCTACGGCCGTACGAAGCTTGCTGGCGAGGAGGCCGTCATGGCGGCCTGCCGACGGACGATGATTATCCGCACGGCGTGGCTATACTCCACCTTCGGCAACAACTTTGTAAAGACAATGCTACGCTTAGGCAAGGAGAAGGCGGAGCTGGGTGTCATCTTCGACCAGATAGGCACGCCGACGTATGCCCGCGACCTGGCCGTGGCCATCTTCGCCGCCATCGACCAGGGTATCGTGCCCGGCATCTTCCACTTCTCGAACGAGGGTGTGACGTCGTGGTACGACTTCACGAAGGCCATCCACCGTCTGGCAGACATCACGACATGCCGTGTCCGTCCGTTGCACACGTCGGAATACCCCACCCCAGCCCGTCGTCCACACTACTCTGTGCTTGACAAGACCAAGATCAAGCTGGTCTATGCACTGGACATCCCCCATTGGGAGGAGTCGCTGGCGGAATGCGTTAAGCAATTGATAACTGACAATTGACAATTCTTCACAAGCGAAGCGGAAGAGCCGAGCGGAGGACTATTATCTTAAAGGAACCTCAATGATGAAGCGGCAGCCGTCATGGTAGGTGTCGTCAAGTCGCAGGTCGCCACCCAAATTCTTCATATGACTCTTTGCCAAAGGAAGACCCAGTCCGAGGCCTTCCGACAGGTCGTCGACCTTCGTAAAGGGCACGAACATCAGATCGCGATAGCCATCGGAGATGCCTGGGCCACGGTCCTCGAAAATATAGAAAACGGTATCGTCGGTAGCTGTGACGAGGACGGAAATATGCTTACCATCGGAATACTTGGCCGAGTTGTAGAGAATCTCGCGAAGACTACGCATCAGATAGAGATGACTGGTATGGATGGTCATCGTGTCAGGCAGCGTGGTCTGTAATTCTATCTTTATCTCCGGGAACTGCGTGTTCGTATAGCTGATGGCCTCGCGGACAATCTCGTTGCACGCCACTTCCTCATACTGGTGACTGGCCAATTCCTCGGCAATGCCAAGGTCCGAGCTGTCGTAGAGCATCTGCACCAAACGACGGAGTGTGGTCACGTTGTGGTTCATCATCATAGTCAATCCGCTCACTTCTTCACGCGAATAGTCGCTGGTGCCGTCGCCCAGCAGTTGCGACACGCCCATGATAATGTTCAGCGGCGTACGTATCTGGTGCGACATATTCTGTATGAAGAGCGTCTTCTGACGGTCAGACTCCTCGGCCATTCTTCCTGCCACCACCAGTTCTTCATTACGCCGCTCAGCCCCTTCATTCATCATCTTGATATCATCAATATGCCGGTCCAGTGCCTCCTGCATCTGTGCAAAGCTGTTCTGCAGACGTCCTACGGCATCCTGACGGTCAGTGCGCGCTATCTGTTCGTCGTAGTGTCCCGATGCTATCAGCTGCGACTGCTTCAGCAACTGGTTCAGCGGTCTGATGGCATGGGTCACGATGCGGCTGCATAGCAGCAGGATAAGCAACAGCCCGATAACGATAAGCGGTGCGACGATGTACGTCAGGCGGTAGTAACTCTTCAGGACGTCACGTTCTGGACAAACAAGTTTCAGTGTCCAGGAAGTGCCCGGTACCGCCTCACTACAGACGAAGTTCGCTGCCTCAGACGCTCTTTTCTGGCGTACAGAATCTGGCCCAACCAAGACACTACCGCTGGAGCCAAGCAACTGGAAATAGGCTTTCGGATAGGGTTTCTCGCGGTTAATAACCTGTGACAGCGTACTCAACGCCAGGTCAGTAGCGATAACACCCATGAAGTGTCCATCGACAGCATAAATGGGCTTGCAATACGAGGCTATCAACCCCTTGGCCGAGAGCGTCCCCTCGTTGAAATCATCAAAGGGATCAGTCCAGCATGCCCTACCCAACCGCTTCGCCAAGGCATACCATGGCTTTTCGTAATACTCATACTCGCCCTCACGGACGGTGATGATGCTATCTGCAAGGCGAATGCTATAAGCAGAGAAGTAACGGCCATACTCAGGAAACGTGTTCGGCTCAGGGGTAATAGAACAGCCACTGACGTTGCCGTTCAGAGCTACGATACGCATAGTATATCTCAGTAACGAGTCGGGCTGCATATGCTCCCTGACATACCACGCATTAGCCTCAGTAGCCGTCTCCACGGCATTCATGGAACGGCGCAAACGGTGCATCGTCGTGTTCAGGACAGTAGCGGCACGCTCGCGAGCCTCCTCTTTGATGTCATTACGCGACTGCAGGAACAGCACCCCCAGCGATGCCACGAAGATGGGTATCGTGAGCAGTAGTATGCCCAGACTGAGCTTCAGTGCGAGCGACTGGCGTATGCGTTGTGCGATGTTCCTCATTCTTTTGGTTTCTCTAACGACAGGGTTAACAAATCGTTTAGCAGTACGGTGATAATCTTTCCCTGCTTCTGTATCATGTCACAGTCATGCGGCGCTGTTTCCTCGCTACAGTCACCCAGACGTTCCACGCTCTCGGCAATAGCATTGACGGGGGCTAGCATCTGGTTGGTCATGTTATGTAGGAAGTCTGTCTTCATGCGGTCGCCCTCCTTTGCCCGCTCGTAGGTTTCCTCCAACTGGCGGCCGTGGCGTCTCAACTCGTCTGTCAGCTGCTGTAGCTCACCAACACGCTGTGACAGAGATTGTTGCATCTGCTGAAAGTGATCCTGCAAACGCCCAACCTCGTCCTGCTGACAGCTATCGGGAATGGTGCTGTCATAGTCGCCCTCAGCAATACGCTGAACGGAGTTCGTCAACATTCGCAAGGGCAGCAGCAGGCGGTGTGTAAAAGCCCTACAAAGCACTAACAGCAATAGCAGGCTCACCACGACGATGGCAATCACAATAACGAGAAGACGGTTGTAGTCGCCGAAGATGTCATTCACGGGATACACCACGCCGATACTCCACCCTAATTCAATCATCGCCCGACCGGGAACGCTGTCGCGATGGAAGGGTTTATAGAACAGAAGACAGTCGGTGCCGTCGTTGTTGAAACGGTGACTGCCCGTCCGTCCGGCCATCATCGCACGCGCAGTCTCAATGAATTCCGGGTCTGTATCCTTGTGTTTCAGGGTGAAGATGGTATGATGCATCAGTTTGTCTGTGTCGGGATGGACGATGAATGAGCCGTCGCTGCCAAGCATCAAGGCATAGGAATTGGGCGACGGCTTCGCAGCAAGCACAATGTCTGTAAGGGTAGCCAGAGCCACGTCCACGCCAAGAATTCCCACAACACCTTTCGCGCTGTAAAGAGGCAGGCTAAACGTAATGAGAGCGTTCTCCTCGGTATCATCATTCTTTAGAGGGTTCACCCAGCACGGGGTTCCCTTTCTCAGCGGCTCGGCATACCAGCGCTGCTCCGTATATGGACGATTACTAAAGGTGGCCGACATAATAATAGGTGATTCACCCTCGCGGGCACCCGCCATGCCGGCGTGATGGGCATAGAACATCTTATACTGCCCATGGCCGGGGAAATAACCAGGTTCGAAGGCGATGGCTGCGCCGTCTATTTGCGGATTCGATTCCACCAGCCTACGGACATCGTTCGACAAGCGGTCGGAATCGGTCATATGCATTAATATGTCCCAGTAAAAGTTGCCGGACGTCTGCTCAACACTCAACAGGATGTTGTCGACATTCTGAACGACGGCCTCCACCGTCTCACTACCCTTGGCGAAGGCCTCCTCCTTCAGGGCTTTGCGCGAAAAACGGAACATCACGAACAGTGCCGCCGTCAGCAGAACGGCAATCGCCAGAACAATCGTCAGACTGATTCGCAGCGACAAGGTCTTGGTGAAAAATCTAGTTAGTCGTAACATTCTGCTGCAAATATACAAAATAATTCAAGAAACAAGTGCAAAAAACGCATTTTTTTTTGCCTCTTACAAGAAAAAGGTACAAAAATGGGAAAACACTTTGTCATTTCATTGAAAAAGAGTACCTTTGCGCTGAAATTTGAATAAGGTAAGTAATGATTGAAGAGATAGAACGTAGAAGGACTTTTGCGATTATATCGCACCCCGATGCCGGTAAGACGACCCTGACAGAGAAATTCCTGCTTTTTGGCGGACAGATTCAGGTGGCCGGTGCAGTGAAGAACAACAAGATCAAGAAGACAGCGACCTCCGACTGGATGGATATCGAGAAGCAGCGTGGCATCTCGGTGTCAACATCGGTCATGGAGTTCGACTATACGCCTGACGGCAAGGACATCGAATATAAGGTAAACATCCTCGACACCCCGGGCCACCAGGACTTTGCCGAGGACACGTTTCGCACGCTGACAGCCGTCGACAGCGCCATTATCGTAGTGGACGGCGCAAAGGGTGTTGAGACGCAGACGCGTAAGCTGATGACAGTCTGTCGCATGAGGAATACGCCCGTCATTATCTTCATCAATAAGATGGACCGTGAAGGCCGCGACCCCTTCGACCTCCTCGACGAGTTGGAACAGGAGCTGGAAATCAAGGTACGCCCGCTGTCGTGGCCCATCAACCAGGGCGCGAAGTTCAAGGGTGTCTACAATATCTACGAGCAGAAGCTGGACCTTTTCACCCCCGACAAGCAGCGTGTCACCGAGAAGGTGAGCGTGGAGCTCGATTCCGTTGAGCTCGACAACCGCGTTGGCGAACAAGATGCGCAAAAGCTACGTGAGGATCTGGAGCTGGTGGACGGTGTATACCCCGATTTCGATGTTGAGACCTACCGCTCGGCCGAGGTAGCACCGGTATTCTTCGGCTCAGCGCTGAACAACTTCGGCGTGCAGGAGCTACTGAACTGCTTCGTGGAGATTGCACCGTCGCCACGCCCAACGAAGGCCGAGGAACGCGAGGTACAACCAGAGGAGCCGAAGTTCACAGGCTTCATCTTCAAAATCACGGCCAACATCGACCCCAACCATCGTTCGTGTATCGCCTTCTGTAAGGTGTGCTCAGGCCGTTTCCAGCGCAACCAGCCCTACCTCCACGTGCGTCAAGGCAAGACCATGCGCTTCACCTCGCCCACGCAGTTCATGGCCCAGCGCAAATCAACCATCGACGAGGCGTGGCCCGGCGACATCGTCGGACTGCCCGACACTGGCGGCATCTTCAAAATCGGCGATACCATCACCGAGGGCGAGCAGCTCCACTTCCGCGGGTTGCCCTCGTTCTCGCCGGAGCTGTTCAAGTATATCGAGAACGACGACCCGATGAAGGCCAAGCAGCTACAGAAGGGCATTGACCAGCTGATGGACGAGGGTGTAGCCCAGCTGTTTGTCAACCAGTTCAACAACCGCAAGATCATAGGCACCGTAGGCCAGCTCCAGTTCGAGGTCATCCAGTATCGTCTGGAGAATGAATATGGTGCCAAGTGCCGCTGGGAGCCTGTCCACCTTTATAAAGCCTGCTGGATCAGCAGCGACGATGACAAGGAACTGGAGGCTTTCAAGAAGCGCAAGTACCAGTACATGGCCAAGGACAAGGAGGGGCGCGACGTGTTTCTCGCTGACAGCGGCTATGTGCTCTCGATGGCACAACAAGACTTTGAACATATCCAGTTCCACTTTACGTCGGAGTTCTAATCAAGTATTATCGTTACTCCGGAATAACGTTATAACATCATAACAGAAGAAGATGACAAGAGAAGAAGACATACGGAATGCCGTTGAGACGATGCGCCGCGGCGGCACCATCCTCTACCCTACCGACACCGTCTGGGGCATCGGTTGCGATGCCACCAATGCGGAGGCCGTGAAACGGGTGTACGACATCAAGCAGCGCGATGATTCGAAGGCACTCATCTGTCTTGTCGACAACGATGCCCGTCTGCAGCGCTACGTCAGGAACGTGCCCGACGTGGCATGGCAGCTGATAGACAGTCTGAAGGACAGCGATGCACGCCCGACGACACTCATCCTCGACGGCGCCATTAACCTGGCACCCAACCTCATCGCCGACGACGGCTCGATAGCCCTGCGCATCACGCAGGAGGCGTTCTCGAAGGAGCTGTGCTACCGTTTCCAGAAGGCCATCGTCTCCACATCGGCAAACATCAGCGGCGAGCCAGCGGCACAGAACTACTGCGACATAGACCCGAACATCGTCGAGGCCGTCGACTACGTCTGCTGGAGCCGCCGACAGGAGCACCAGCCCCACAAACCCAGCAGCATTATCCGTCTGCGGGAGAACGGCGAAGTGGAGATTATCCGGAAGTAATGCTCAATGCTTAATAATATGACGCAGGAAGGACAAAAGAAGAACTGGCTACACCGGTTGCACGACTGGCGCAAGGAGCACATGAGCGACAAGATGTTCATCATCATCTTGGCGCTCATCGTCGGATTCCTGTCAGCGGTGGCTGCGTTCGTCCTGCACGGCATCATCAACCTTATCGTTGCCCTGCTGACGGGACGCTTCGCCAGCGACTCCGTGAACTGGCTGTACCTAGTCTACCCCGTCATAGGCATCTACCTCACCTCGCTCTTCGTGCGTTACATCGTCCGGGACAACATCTCGCACGGCATCACACGCATCCTCTATGCCATATCATCGAACAAGTCAAGACTGAAGTCACACAACACGTGGTCGAGCGTCATCGCATCAGCCATCACCATCGGCTTCGGTGGCTCCGTGGGTGCCGAGGCACCTATCGTGCTGACAGGCTCCGCCATCGGTTCGAACCTCGGACAACTGTTCCATCTTGACCGCAAGACGCTGATGACACTCGTCGGCTGTGGCGCTGCCGGCGCCATCGCAGGCATCTTCAAGGCCCCTATCGCAGGACTGGTATTTACTCTGGAAGTGCTACTCATCGACATGACGATGTCGTCGCTGCTGCCCATCCTCGTCAGCTGCGTAACAGCCACCTGTTTTACATACGTCTTCAGCGGCGACGCAGCCCTGTTCACGTTCCATCTGGACAACGAGTGGAACGTTCAGCGCATCCCCGCCTGCCTGTTGCTGGGCGTTTTCTGTGGACTGATGAGTCTCTACTTCGTGCGGACCATGGGCTTCGCCGAAGGCATCTTCACGCGCTTCAAGGATAAGCCGTACATACGTCTGGCCATCGGTGGTACTTTGCTTTCGCTGCTCATCTTCCTCTTCCCGTCACTCTACGGCGAGGGCTACCACAGCATCAACCTCCTGCTGAATGGCAAGACGGAGGCCGATTGGACCGAGGTTCTGAACAACTCACTCTTCGCCGGACAGTCGTCAATGCTACTGCTCTACGTCGCACTGGTACTACTGACGAAGGTCTTCGCCACCAGTGCAACCAACGGTGGCGGCGGCTGTGGCGGTACGTTTGCACCGAGCCTCTTCGTGGGCTGCTTCGCCGGTTTCCTCTTTGCACGCGTATGGAACGTCTATGAAGTAGGCGTCTACGTGCCCGAGAAGAACTTCGCACTAATGGGCATGGCCGGGGTGATGTCGGGCGTCATGCACGCCCCGCTGACAGGAATCTTCCTCATCGCCGAACTGACGGGTGGCTACAGTCTATTGTTGCCACTGATGATTGTCGCCGTGTCGAGCTACCTGACCATCAACATCTTTGAGCCACACAGCATCTACGGTGCCCGACTGGCCAAGGAGGGGCGCCTGCTGACACACCATACTGACCACGCCGCACTGACGCTGATGAACCTCGAGTCGGTCATCGAGCACGACTATATGGCCGTCAGTCCCGACATGGAATTGGGACAGATCGTCAATAAAATCAGCCGCAGCCGCTCGGCCGTGTTGCCTGTTGTCGACGCCACCGGCACCCTGCTGGGCGAGATCGACATCATAGGTATCCGTAAGGTGGTGTTCCGCATGGAGCTGTACCACCACTTCCTGGCCAGCCAGCTCATGCAGGAACCTGCCGCCGCCCTCCGGGAAACGGCACCGATGACCAGCGTCATGCGTACATTCGAGGCAACCCATGCCGACTGGCTGCCTGTCGTCGATGGCGAGAACCGACTGAAGGGCTACATCTCGCGCCAACGGCTATACACGTTGTACAGGAAGATGGTACACGACATGAGTGAGGACTAATCAATGATCGTAATAACGTTATAACGTAATACCGACATGACGAAGAACGAACTGAGAATTATTTTTATGGGAACGCCGGAGTTCGCCGTGGAGACGCTGCGGGCACTAGTGGAGAACCAGTATAACGTCGTAGCGGTGGTGACACAGCCAGACAAGCCAGTAGGCCGTCATCAGACGGAGATGAAGCCGTCGGCTGTTAAGCAGTATGCCCTGGAGCAAGGACTGCCCGTTCTACAGCCGGAGAAGATGAAAGACCCGGCATTTGTCGAGGAGCTGCGTTCCTTCGGCGCGAACCTTCAGGTGGTTGTCGCCTTCAGGATGCTACCCGAAATCGTCTGGGCAATGCCCGAGTACGGCACGTTTAACGTCCATGCCGCCCTGCTGCCGCAGTACCGCGGTGCGGCACCCATCAACTGGGCTGTCATCAACGGCGAGACGCAGACGGGTGTGACGACCTTCTTCCTCGACCACGACATCGACACGGGCCGCATCATCATGCAGCTGCCCTTCGACATCCCCGATACGGCCGACGTGGAGTATGTCTACGACGGACTGATGCACCTCGGTGCCGACATCTGCCTTCAGACGCTGGAGCGAATCATCGCCGCCGACGGACACCCGGCAAGCATCCCGCAGGACAGCGTGCTTGATGGTTCCGCCATCAAGCTCGCACCAAAGATATTCAAGGAAACATGCGAGGTAAAGTGGCAGCAGCCGGCAAAACGCGTCTACGACTTCATACGCGGCCTCAGTCCCTATCCCGGTGCATGGACGACACTCGTCAGTCCCGACGGACGACAGACGGTGCTAAAGCTCTATAAGACGACGAAGACCGGCCGTAACGCCGACGGCAATACCGGCCGACTGTCGGTAGACAAACGCCACCTCTACGTCAGCTGCGCCGACGAGTGGCTGCAGATTGACGAGTTGCAGCTGGCGGGCAAGAAGCGTATGGACGCCACCGCATTCGTCAACGGTATGAAAGACCTTGAAAACAGTCATGTTGAGTAATCGTGAAAATATTTTCGTCGATTGACATAATAAATCGGTATAGGATTACGTTTCAATGATAGACAAACAAAACGTACAGCCTATGCAGATATTTACTCGCGAAGAGACAACACCGAGCGAAAAGACGCTCAAGAAAATCAGGGAATTTGCTTACACCTACCGCATGAAGAACGGTCTGGCGTATTGCCTGAATTAGTAGTTAATAATTAATGATTTGTAATTGTCAATGACACTGGTTTCACCTTCGCTGCTCGCTGCCGACTTCCTGCATCTGGAACGTGACATCGAGATGATTAACCGCAGTGAGGCCGATTGGCTCCACCTCGATGTAATGGACGGCGTCTTCGTGCCCAACATTTCCTTCGGATTCCCAGTCCTCGAGGCGGTGGCGTCATTGTGTAAAAAGCCACTTGACGTCCACTACATGATTGTGCATCCCGAGCAGTACATCCGTCAGACGGCCAAGCTCGGCGCCATGATGATGAACGTCCACGTGGAGGCCTGTACCCACCTACACCGCACCGTTCAAGAGATTCACGACGCAGGCATGAAGGCTGGTGTAACATTGAACCCATCGTCACCCATCTCACTACTCGAGGACATCATCGGCGATGTCGACATGGTACTGCTGATGAGTGTTAATCCCGGGTTCGGTGGACAGAAATTTATCGAAAACACCATCGACAAGGTAAAGCGCCTGCGCCGGCTCATCGACGAGCACGGTAGCCACGCACTGATTGAAGTCGACGGCGGTGTGCAGGGTGAGACGGCCCCGCGGCTCGTATCTGCTGGTGTCGACGTTCTCGTTTCCGGCAGCTACGTCTTCAAGGCCGACAACCCTGAGACGGTCATCAGCCAGTTAAGAGCCCTTTAATGTCGTAATACGTAATAACGATATAACGTCATTACGACATAGCGACAACTACTCTAACACAAGTTCCATGTTATTCTCCTTTGCCATCTTGCGAAGGTTCATCAGAGCGTAGCGCATACGTCCCAGCGATGTATTGATGCTCACACCCGTCATATCGGCTATCTCCTTGAACGACAGCTGTTCGTAGAAGCGCATATAGACCACCTCACGCTGGGGCGGCGGCAACAGGTTCATCATCTTCTTCACGTCCAGTAGCACCTGTTCGTTCACCATCTCAGTTTCACGATAGGAGTCAAGAACCGATGCCCCACGCAGGTTCGACAAGTCATTGTCCTCCGTCGGCTCGACGATGTGCTCCGCCTTCTGCTGGCGGTACCAGTCCATAATGACGTTATGGGCGATACGCGTCAGCCAGAACATGAACTTCCCGGAGTCCGTGTACTTGCCCTCATGCAGCTTTGTGATAACCTTAACAAACGTCTCCTGGAAGATGTCGTCGGCCAGATCGTGGTCACGCACCACAAACATGATGTAAGTGAACAACTTCGTCTGAGTTCTTGACAGCAATTCGTCAAAAGCCCGGTTATCTCCTCCTATGTACAGCAATGCCAACGCTTCGTCGGTCATTCCTTCAAACTTCTTCATGTTTTTTTGAATATTTATGAAGTAAAAGCTGTTCCGATAGGCAATAAATGGGGTTTTAACGGGTTAAAAATTATTGATGTCGGGTGCAAAAGTAAGTAAAAAAAACAAAAACGCCAAAGAAAAATCATTTTTTTTCACGTTTTGCTTTCCACTTTGCCTATTTTTTTGTACCTTTGGCCTTACTAAATCGATATACTACCTAAGAAAACGTCTATGATTAAGCTTTTCGTTCCAGGCCGCCTCTGTCTTTTCGGCGAACACACCGACTGGGCAGGACACTACCGTACGATGAACGCTGAACTCGTGCCAGGTGCAGCTATCGTCACGGGCATAGAGCAGGGTATCTATGCCGAAGTCGAGAAATCAAGCATCTTCGAGATGCAAAGTACTGCCCCCGAGATGGGATCGCAGTGGCAGGATTTTGCCTGCCGTATGGACGAACAGGAGTTGAAGCGCATCGCTAAGTCGGGCTCTTTCTTCTGTTACTGCGCCGGCGTTGCTTCCTATATGCTAGAGTGGTACAAGGTGGGCGGCGTACGCATACGCATCACGTCGATGACGTTACCCATGAAGTCGGGTCTCAGCTCATCGGCAGCCATTTGTGTCCTCGTCGCGCGCGCGTTCAATCTATTATATAACCTGAACTTGAACACTCTTGGCGAGATGAACATCGCCTATGTCGGCGAGCTACGTACCTCGTCGCGCTGCGGTCGTCTGGACCAGGCCTGCGCCTTCGGTGTGAAACCCAACCTGATGACCTTTGACGGCGATGAGATTGAAGTACAGACGCTCAACGTGAAGAAGACACTCCACTGGGTCTTCGCCGATCTCTGTGCCGAGAAGGACACCGTGCGCATTCTCCGCGATCTGAACCGTGCATACCCCTTTGCCTCGAACGAGCTCGAGGAGCGCGAGCAACAGGCACTGGGTCCGTTGAACCAGGACATCATCGAACGCGCTATCCGCTACATGGCTGAGGGCGAGGTTGAAAAACTCGGTGCCCTGATGACCGAGGCCGAGGCCCTCTTTGACAGCCACGTCGCCCCGATGTGTCCTGAGGAGCTGACATCACCCAAGCTGCATGCCGTCCTCAACGACCCCAATATACTGCCGCTGGTCTATGGCGGCAAGGGTGTAGGCTCCCACGGCGACGGCTCCGTACAGTTCCTGGCGCGCTCGGCCGAGGCACAATGTGAACTGGTAGACTACCTGAACCTTCAGGGCATGAAGGCCTATACGCTGACCATCAACCCCGTCCACACCGTACGCCGCGCCATCATCCCCGTGGCAGGCTTCGGCACACGTCTCTATCCCGCCACGCGCGGACTGAAGAAAGACTTCTTCCCCATTCCATGCCCCGATGGCATGGTACGCCCCGTCATCCTCATCCTCCTCGAAGAGCTTGTACAGAGTGGCATTGAGGAGATTTGTCTCGTACTGGGCAGCGAGGAGGAGCGCCACCAGTATGCCAACTTCTTCGAGCGTCCGCTGGCTCCCGAGCACCTGAACAAGCTCAACAAGGAGAGCCAGGAGTACGAGAACCGCATCCTCGACATCGGCAAGCGCCTGCGTTATGTCTATCAGAAGGAGAAGCGCGGCTTCGGCCATGCCGTCTACCAGGCCGCGGAGTTCACCCGTGGAGAGCCCGTGTTGCTCATGCTCGGCGACACTCTCTACCGCTCGCTGACGAACAAGCCCTGTGCTCTGCAACTTATCGAGGAGTACGAACGCTACAACCGCCTTATCGTTGGACTATACCCCGTCGAGGCCAACGATGTCAGTCACTTCGGCATTATGTCGGGTGTTTGGGAAGACAAGGACGAGCGTATCCTCAATGTCTCGACCCTCTACGAGAAGCCCACACCGGCCTATGCTGAAGAGTTCCTTGGCGTGCGCAACCAGAAAGGACAGAAAGAGTACTGCTCCGTCTTCGGACAGTACATCCTCACCCCCGAGGTTTTCGACCAGCTTCAGGCCGACATCGAACGTGCCGACGTCTCCGGCAGTAATGCCGAGATTGAGCTTACCGCCGCCCTCGAGGCCGTTCGCGCCAATATTGGCATGATGGGCGTCCGTCTTAACTCCCTGCGTTACGACATGGGCAACCCCGCCGCCCTCGTCGACACTATCGCCAACTACAGTCAGGCGTAGACCCAATTATCAATTATCATTTATCCGCTCGGCTTTGCCGCTTTTACCAAGGTGTCAGCCGACTAAAAGAATTAGGCCACAACACTATGTACATCGCCATAGCAGGCAACATCGGAAGTGGAAAGTCCACACTCACCAGGATGCTGGCACGTCACTACCACTGGGAGCCACGCTTCGAAGTCGTCGACCGCAACCCCTACCTCGAAGACTATTACAACGATATCCAACGGTGGTCCTTCGCCCTTGAGGTGTTCTTCCTCAAGGAGCGCTTCCGCGACCTCATTGCCATACAGCAGTCCCAGAGCACCATCATCCAGGACCGTACCATCTTTGAAGGCGTCTACGTCTTCCTACAGAACAACCGCGACATGGGCAACATCTTGCAGCGCGACTACGACACCTATATGGAGCTCTTCAACCAGATGATGCAGCTCGTGCGTCTGCCTGACCTGATGATCTACCTCCGCGCCACGGTGCCCCACCTCGTGGGCAACATCCAGCAGCGCGGCCGCGAGTACGAGCAGTCCATCAAGCTCGACTACCTCGACAATCTGAACCGCCGCTATGAGCAGTTCATCAATGAGAACTACAAAGGCCGCGTCATGATCATCGACAAGGATCAGCTTGACTTCGAGCATCGTCCTCAGGACTTCACCCAAGTCGTTGACCGCATCGACCAGACCCTTTTCGGACTCTTTTCGGAATAATTAGTAATGAATTATTAGTAATTAGAACATGCACATCGCAGTAGCAGGAAACATTGGCAGTGGCAAGACCACACTCACAAGGCTCCTCGCCCATCGTTACGGCTGGACGCCACGTTTCGAATCCGTCGACGACAATCCCTATCTTGAGGATTTCTACGCCGACATGCCCCGTTGGTCGTTCAACCTCCAGGTCTATTTCCTCAGTCGGCGCTTCAAGGAGGTGGTCGAGATATCGAAGTCCGACGACACCATCATCCAAGACCGTACCATCTTCGAGGACGCCCGCATCTTCGCGCCGAACCTCCACGGTCAGGGCATGATGTCCGACCGTGACTTCCAAAACTACAACGATCTCTTCGAACTGATGATGTCGCTCGTCAAACTGCCCGACCTCATGATCTATATCCGTTCCTCCATCCCCACTCTCGTGGCACAAATCCAGAAGCGCGGCCGCGAGTACGAGCAGACCATGCGCCTGGACTACCTACAAGGTCTGGAACGCCGCTATGAGGAGTGGATCAAGTCCTATCCTGGTCCACTCATCATCATTGACGGCGACCATTGTAAGTTTGGCGAAAGCAACGAGGCCCTTAAGCAGGTCACCGACATGATTGATGCCAAGCTCTATGGCCTTTTCCCCATGGAGTAATTATTGCATATTCCTCATACTGAGCGAGATTCGATTACGACGACGGTCAACTTCAAGAACACGGACACGGACGTGCTGGTGGAGTTTCACCACCTGGTTCGGATCCTTAACATACTTGTCGGCGAGCTGTGAGATGTGGACCAGTCCATCCTGATGAACACCGATGTCGACAAAAGCACCGAAGGCGGTGATGTTCGTCACAATACCAGGCAGCTCCATACCCTCAACAAGGTCATCGACAGTCTCGATGCCATCGGCAAAGCGGAACTCCTCAATCTGTTCGCGAGGATCACGACCCGGCTTTTCCAATTCACGCATGATATCGGTAAGGGTTGGCAGTCCCACCTCATTAGTAACATAGCGCTGGGGCTGGATACTCTGGCGTTTCTCCTTATTTATAATAAGGTCGGCAACGGTGCAACTCTGATCTTTTGCCATCTGCTCGACGATGGCATAGCTCTCGGGATGAACAGCAGAGTTGTCGAGTGGGTTCTTGGCACCGGGAATGCGCAGGAAACCGGCACACTGTTCGAACGCTGCCGGGCCGAGTCGTGGTACTTTCTTCAGCTGGGCACGCGAGGTGAAGGCGCCGTTCTCCTTTCTATAGTCCACAATGTTCTTCGCTAATGCCGGACCCAGTCCACTGACGTATTGCAGCAGATGCTGCGAAGCGGTGTTGAGGTTCACGCCGACGGCGTTGACACAGCTCATCACCGTCTGGTCAAGCTGCTGCTTCAACTTCGTCTGGTCCACGTCGTGCTGGTACTGTCCCACCCCGATACTCTTCGGGTCAATCTTAACGAGCTCCGCCAGCGGGTCGATGAGTCGGCGGCCAATGGAGACGGCGCCACGCACGGTGACATCCTCGTCGGGAAACTCGTCGCGGGCCACTTTCGAGGCAGAGTAGACGGAGGCGCCGTCCTCGGAGACGACGAAAACGTTTACCCCCTGCGGGGTAACCTCTTCCACAAACGCCCTTGTCTCTCTTGACGCCGTACCGTTACCGATGGCGATAGCCTCGATGTGGTAGTCCTGAATCATCTGTTGCACATGGACAGTTGCCTGCATACGATGGTTCACCGGCGGGTGTGGGAAGATGGCCTCATGGTGGAGCAGGTTGCCCTGTGCGTCGAGACAAACCACCTTGCAGCCGGTGCGGAAGCCTGGGTCAATACCCATGACGCGTTTCTGGCCCAGCGGTGCTGACAGCAGCAACTGACGCAGGTTTTCAGCAAAGACGCGGATGGCCTCGTCATCGGCCTGTTCCTTACTGAGGTTACTGAACTCCGTCTCTATCGATGGCTTTAGCAGTCGCTTGTAACCATCCTCTACGGCCTCAGCTACAAGTCGTCCACAGGGCGTATGGCCGTAGACATAATGGCGATTGAGCCGCTCCAAACACTCCTCGTCGCTGACAGGGTCGATGCTCAGCCGCAGGATGCCCTCGGCCTCACCACGGCGCATGGCTAACAGGCGGTGGCTGGTGCAGCGTTTCAAAGGCTCATGCCAGTCGAAGTAGTCGCGGTACTTCTGTGCCTCGTCGGTGTCCTGCTTCGCCTTGACGACCTTCGACGTGATGATGGCAGTGCGGCGGAAGGCGCCACGCACCTGCTGGCGGCTACGCTCATCCTCACTGACCATCTCGGCGATAATGTCCTGGGCACCCTTGATGGCTGTGGCGACGTCAGAAACGTCGCCCGCCACGAAACGGCGAGCGGCGTCTTCGGGGTCGCGCTCACGCTGCTGGAGGAGAATCTGGGCCAACGGCTCCAGTCCCTGCTCACGAGCCACCTGAGCACGGGTGCGGCGCTTCGGACGGTACGGTAGGTAGATGTCCTCCAACTCCGTGGCGTCCCATGTCTGGTCGATGCGCTGTTGTAGTTCCGGCGTCATCTTCTCGAGTTCGGTGATGGTTTTGACGATGGTCTCCTTGCGCTTCGTCAGTTCACGCAGCTTGTCGAATTGCTCGCTGATGGCGGCAATCTTCACTTCATCTAGTCCGCCGGTGCGTTCCTTTCGGTAGCGCGCGATGAACGGGATGGTGCAACCTTCTTCGAGTAATGCCAGCGTGCCGGCGACATTGTTTTCGGCAATACCGAGGCGCTGGGCAATGAGTTTTGCGAATACTTTCTGTTCCATATTGATGGCAAAGTTACGAACTTTTCCGCAAAAGTCTCGCTTTTTCGTCGAAAACTTTCGGTTATTAGGAAAGAAAGTTGTACCTTTGCACGCAATTTTAACTTCAAACATATATTGTAGATATGGAAATCAAAATTACGTTCCCTGACGGATCTGTTCGCTCGTATGAGCAGGGCGTGACGGGATTTCAGATTGCCGAGAGCATCTCGCCGGCTCTGGCACGCAGCGTTGTGAGCTGCGGTGTGAACGGTGAGACCGTAGAGTTGAACCGTCCCATCATGGAGGACGCCACCATCGCCCTTTATAAGTTTGACGATGACGAAGGTAAGCACACCTTCTGGCATACCTCTGCCCACCTGTTGGCCGAGGCCCTGCAGGAGTTGTATCCTGGTGTGCAGTTCGGTTTCGGTCCGGCTGTCGAGAACGGCTTCTTCTACGACGTGCTGCTCCCCGACGGACAGATGATCAAGGAGAGCGACTTCCCCACCATCGAGGCTAAGATGAAGGAGTTGGCTGGCAAGAAAGAGCCTGTCGTCCGCAAAGAGGTGGCTAAAGCCGACGCTCTGAAGGCATTTGCTGCCGACGGTCAGACGTACAAGTGCGAGCACATTGAACAGGACCTCGAAGACGGTTCTATCACCACCTATACACAAGGAAACTTCACTGACCTCTGCCGCGGTCCGCACCTCGTGGACACGGGCGAGATCAAGGCCGTGAAGCTGACGAGCGTTGCCGGTGCCTTCTGGCGTGGCGATGCCAACCGCGAACAGATGCAGCGTCTCTACGGTATCTCATTCCCAAAGAAGAAGATGCTCGACGAGTACCTTGTCATGCTCGAAGAGGCCAAGAAGCGCGACCACCGCAAGATTGGTAAAGAGATGGAGCTCTTCATGTTCTCGGAGAAGGTCGGCAAAGGTCTTCCCATCTGGCTGCCGAAGGGCACCGACCTTCGTCTTCGTCTGCAGGACCACCTGCGCAAGGTGCAGAAGCGTTACGGTTATCAGGAGGTCATCACCCCGCATATCGGCGGCAAGAGCCTTTATGTCACCTCGGGTCACTACGCCCACTACGGCAAGGACTCCTTCCGTCCCATCACCACTCCGGAGGAGGGCGAGGAGTATATGCTGAAACCCATGAACTGTCCGCACCACTGCGAGATTTTCGCCGTGAAGCCCCGTTCATATAAAGACCTGCCCCTGCGCATAGCAGAGTTCGGTACCGTCTACCGCTACGAGCAGAGCGGTGAGCTCCATGGTCTGACCCGTGTACGTTCTTTCACGCAGGACGATGCTCACCTCTTCTGCCGTCCCGACCAGGTGAAGCAGGAGTTCCTCAATGTGATGGACATCATCGGCGTAGTGCTGACAGCCTTCGGCTTCAACTTCGAGGCACAGATCTCGCTCCGCGACCCCAATGACCACGAGAAGTATGTAGGTACTGACGAGGACTGGGCACTGGCCGAGAAGGCTATCCAGGAGGCTTGTCAGGAGAAGGGTCTGCCCGCTAAGGTGGAATACGGCGAGGCAGCCTTCTATGGTCCGAAGCTCGACTTCATGATCAAGGACGCCATCGGCCGCCGCTGGCAGTTGGGTACCATCCAGGTGGACTACAACCTGCCGAAGCGCTTCCAGTTGGAGTATACTGACGAGGACAACCAGAAGAAGACGCCGGTGATGATTCATCGCGCTCCCTTCGGCTCTCTCGAGCGTTTCTGCGCCGTGCTCATCGAGCACACCAGCGGTCACTTCCCCCTGTGGCTCACGCCCGAGCAGGTGGCTATCCTCCCGCTGTCGGAGAAATACAACGACTACGCTCAGGAAGTCTGCAAGCTGTTCTCGCAGGGCGGCGTCCGTGCTACCATCGACCTACGCAACGAGAAGCTCGGCCGTAAGATTCGTGACAACGAGCTTAAGCGTATTCCCTACATGGTCATCGTCGGTGAGAAGGAAGCTGCCGACAAGACGGTCGCCGTGCGTCCTCAGGGTGGCGGCGAGCAGAGTGTCATGACCATCCAGGCATTCATCGACGAGGTGAACTCGAAAGTTGCCGAGATGACGAAAGACTTTTAAGAATTCTTTGCAAGCAAAGCGAGCAAAGCTCGAGCGAAGAGTTAAATAAAAACCCCGGGTCGCAAGACTCGGGGTTTATTATTTTATTCTTAATTGGCGTCAGCCAACATTTCTTAATTACTAAAAGAACTTTTCCGTTTCGGGGATGTGGCAGTAGCTGGTACCATCGAAGCAGTGGGTACAGACCTTGCACTTAGGCATTCCAATAGCTTCGATAAGGTCCTCAAGCTTGGCAAACTTCAACGTCGTTAGCCCTAATCGACGGGCAATCTCGTTGACCATACGCTGGTACTCGGGTGAGTCGGTCTTGGCATATTTTTCCAGATTCTTCTTGTCATCACCCTCAAAGTCGCGTATGATGCGGCGCGTGATAAGCTCCAGGTCGCTCTTCGAAGCAGTGAAACCGATGAACGGACAGCCATAGACCAGTGGCGGACAGGAGATGCGGCAGTGTACCTCCTTGGCACCATACTCAAAGAACGTGCGCACATTGTCGCGCAACTGTGTGCCACGTACGATACTGTCGTCGCAGAACACCACGCGGCGGTCCTTCAGCAACGCGCCATTAGGAATGAGCTTCATCTTTGCCACTAGGTCACGACGGCTCTGGTTGCCCGGCGTAAAAGAACGGGGCCATGTCGGTGTGTACTTCAGCACGGCACGCTCGTAAGGCACGCCCTTACCCTCGGCATAGCCAAGTGCCATACCGACGCCAGAGTCAGGAACGCCACAGACGCAGTCAACCTCCGTATCGTCCTTCTCACCCATCATGCGACCATTGTCCTCACGCACCTTCTCGACGTTAATGCCCTCGTAATCGCTGGCGGGGAAGCCGTAGTAGACCCAGAGGAACGAACAGATTTGCTCGTTCTCGAAAGCGGGCTGCAGCACCTCGATGCTGTCGGCCTTCAGCCGTACAATCTCGCCCGGTCCGAGGTCGCGCACCACCTTATAGTCGAGGTTCGGGAAACTGGCGGTCTCCGAGCTGACGGCATGGGCCTTAATGACCTCCTCGGTGCCGATGGGCGTCAGTCGGTGTACCTCCTTGCGGCCGATGACGATTGGCGTACGGCCTAGGAAGTCGCGGGCAGCGATGATGCCGTCCTCGGTGAGGATGAGCATCGAGCAGGAACCGTCAATCTTACGGTAGACGTTGTTAATACCCTCGACGAACGAGTTGCCCATGTTGATGAGCAGGGCCACAAGCTCCGTCTGGTTGATGTTGTTAGCCGACATCTCGCTGAAGTGCATACGCTGTTCCAGCAGTTCCTTGGCAATCTCCGGCAGATTGTTGATTTTCGCCACCGTCACCACGGCATAGCGTCCGAGGTGCGAGTTGACGATAATTGGCTGCGGGTCGGTGTCGCTGATGACGCCGATGCCCTCACGACCCTTGAACGAGTCGAGCTCGTCCTCGAAGCGCGAACGGAAGTAGTCGCGCTCCAGCGAGTGAATACTGCGGTTGAAGCCGCGTTCCTGATCGAAGGTGACCATACCGGCACGCTTCGTGCCTAGGTGTGAGTTGTAGTCGGTGCCGTAGAACAGGTCGTTCACGCACTCCTTCGTGCTGATTGTTCCGAAAAATCCACCCATTGTCTTATACAAAATAATAGAGGAACGACGCGATACCTTCGAGAGCGGGCTTGCGTTGTCCCTCAATTTCTATGTGGAACTCTATCTCGGCCTTACAGATGCCGCGCAGGTTCTGGATGTTGTGCAGCTTCGTAACCAGGCGTATACGCGAGCCGGTGATGACGGGCTGTCCGAAGCGCATCTTGTCCATGCCATAGTTCACGAGCATCTTGATGTTGTTCACCTCAATAATCTGATCCCACATATAGGGGAGCAGCGACAGCGTCAAGTAGCCGTGAGCGATAGTGCTCTTGTACTGGCTCTCCGTCTTGGCGCGCTCTGTGTCGACGTGAATCCACTGATGGTCGAGGGTGGCGTCTGCGAAGAGGTTGATGCGATCCTGGTCAACCTGCAGCCACTCCGAGGCACCAAGTTCCTCGCCGAGATGTGCTGCGAAGTCGTCGTAGCTGTTGATGACTAATTTTCCCATTCGTTCTTATTCTTTTCGTTTGTCAATGAATTTCCAATCCTTGTACTGGCTACGGGGGAAGACAAAAAGGTCGTCGGTGATACCGCCTGAGCGGAACTGACTGATTGTCACCGTCGTCCAGATGAACGCCACCTTGATACGCAGCTTCAGCGGCTCAAAGGTACCGCGTTTCACCCACGCGTAGACTTCCTTGATGGTACCCTTGGCGTGCTTTTTCTGCTTCAGCAACAGGAGCAGATCGTTGCCGTCCTCGGCAATAGCATAGTCGAAGTCGTCAGGCGAGAACTTGAACTTGCCGCTATACTTGTCTTTCTTGTCCGACTGGGCGTGGTGTATCTCCACCGTCCGCTTCTTGCGGTAGGCCATGTAGGCTGTCGTGCCATCGTTCCAGGTGTTCACCTTCTCGTCGATGAACTTCTGCTTCTTGCCCTTATACCAGATGGTGCCCTGCGTCTTGTAGATGCCAATGATGTTGACATCGTAGTGGAGCGTGGCGCCCTGGGAGCCGAAGACCTGATTGTAGGCCTTCTCGAACACACGGCGTGCTTGCTGTGCGTTAGGCGTCTCCTGAGCGGTGGCAGTCAGCGTCGCTATAACGGCTGCCAGCACCAAAACAATCCTTCTTCCCATATTTCAGGCTGCAAAGGTACAAAAAAAAATGAAGAGTGAAGAGTGAAGAGTGAAGAATTTGCTACCGCCCCTCGATTTTTTTGATATTCCCATCTGCGCCTCACTCTTCACGCCCTTCGATGGCGGTAGCAAATTCTTCACTCTTCATTCTTCACTCTTTACCTTCAGCTCCTCAATGAGATTGTCAATCTTCGCCAGTTCCCGGGGAATATGGATGCTCTGCGGACAGTGGGGTTCACACTGCCCACACTGGATACAGTGGTCGGGCTGACGGTCGCGCGGAACGACGCGGTCGAGCGAGATGAGATACTGACGGCGCTGGCGGCGGTACTCCGGGTCACCAGCATCCAAGGGCAGCATCCCCTCGTTCTTGCACTTGTTGTAATGGACGAAGATGGCGGGTATGTCGATGCCGTAGGGACAGGGCATACAGTATTTGCAGTCGTTGCAGGGGATGTTTTCCAAACCCACAATCTTCTGCGCCACTTCCTTGTCCAGGTAGCGCATCTCATCGTCCGTTAGCGGCACCAACGGACAGTAGGACAGGAGGTTATCCTTCAGGTGTTCCATATAAGTCATGCCCGACAGGACGGTGAGCACACCCTCGGGGGTACCGGCATAGCGGAAGGCCCATGAGGCGACGCTGCGCTCGGGGGCGTGGCTCTTCAGCTCGGTGGCCAGGTATTGCGGAATCTTCGTCAGACGGCCACCCAGCAGCGGTTCCATGATGACTGAGGGGATGCCCTTCTTCTGCAACTCGTCGTAGAGGTAGTGGGCGTCGACGTTGTTCTTGCTGATTTCGTTGGCGAAGTCCCAGTCCAGGTAGTTCAGTTCTATCTGCACGAAGTCCCAGTGGTACTTCTCGTCGAGGGCGAGGATCTCGTCGAACACCTCCTGACGGCCGTGGAACGAGAAGCCGAGGTTACGGATACGGCCGGCCTCACGCTCCTTCAGGAGGAAGTCCATCATGCCGTTGGCAACGTAGCGCTTGTCGAACTCCTCCATCGCCCCGCCGACGGCGTGCAGCAGATAGTAGTCGATGTAGTCCACCTGCAGCTCCTTCATCGAGTTGCGGTACATCTCGATGGCTTTCTCGCGCTGGTGGTAATCGGGGTTGAAGTTCGACAGCTTCGTGGCAACGAGATACTCCGACCGCTTGTGGCGGCTCAGGGCGATGCCCGTGCAACGCTCCGACTTGCCCTGACAGTAGACGGGGCTAGTGTCGAAATAGTTCACGCCGTGGGCGATAGCGTAGTCCACTTGACGATTAATCATCTCCTGGTCGAAGTCGTCGCCGTTCTCCGTCTTCGTCGGCAGGCGCATCATGCCATAGCCCAACAGCGACACCTTATCTCCGCTCTTAGGGTTTGTGCGGTAGGTCATCTTCCCCACCGGCGGCTCCACTTGGTTCTTATACTCGTCAGCAGCCTTGGAGTCGCTTTTCGACTTGCAGCCCGTCATGACGGCAGCGGTTGCAGCAGCACCACCACCCAGAATCTTGAGGAAATGACGTCTTGAAATATCTCTTGCCATTGTATTCTTTCTTGGATTAATTAATATGATGTACTTCGTTACCCTCGACGATAATGGCCGAGAAGGGACGGGCGGGACAGACATACTCGCAGGCGCCGCAGCCGATGCAGGCCTCCTCGTTGACAGCAGGCACCATGGGCGACTCCTCGTCCTCCTCGTTGAGCATCACCATCTCGATGGCACCCGTCGGACAGTGGCGGGCACAGTTGCCACACTCCACACCGTCGGTCAGCGGCACGCAGTTCTTCTTCACCCACACGGCGTGGCCGATGTGGATGGCACTCTTCTCGGGCTTGTCGAAAGGCACGATGGCGCCGGCGGGACAGACCTCCGAGCAGCGCGTACATTCCGGACGGCAATAGCCGCGCTCGTACGACATCACGGGCAGCATCAGGTGCATGAGGTCCGTCGAGGGTCGTAGCACCTGGTTAGGACACTCCGATACACAGAGTTGGCAGCCCGTACAGTACTGAGCAAAATGCTGGAACGACAGCGAGCCCGGCGGCGTCAACGGTGTCTGGCGCTCAGGCACCACCTTGTCTTCCAGTTCTGCCAGTCCGCCGTCCATCAGTTTCTCCTTCTTCTGGGCCATAGCGGCGCCTACGGCCATCAAAGAAGTAAGAAGGAATGAGCGGCGGGAGGCCTCCCCAAGCCCCTCCAAAGGAGGGGGTGTTTGGTTACTAGAAGCGGTATCCTGTATCTTAACATTCCCTCCTTTGGAGGGGCTTGGGGAGGCTTTATACTTCAATGCTCCAAACTTGCACTCGCTGATGCAATTGCCACAAACCACACAGCGCGAGTAGTCGACGGTGTGAGTCTTGTAGTCGATGCAGGCGGCCTTGCAGTTCTTTGAGCACTTCGAGCAGTTCTTGCACTTGTCCGCGTCGAAGCGCACCTTCAGCCACGAGAAGCGAGCCAGGAAGCTGAGCACCGTACCCACGGGACAGATAGTGTTGCAGTACGTACGTCCACCACGCCAGGCCGTCACCGCCAGCACCAGCAGCGTCACCACGGCGATGATGAGTACGGGCAGCGACTTCATCCACACGTCGACGGTATAGAAGGCGTAGCTATCGGCACGCTCGGCCAGGTAGCCCAGCACGTTGTTGCCAAGCATCCACAGGGGCTGCAGCACCATCGTGGCAATGCGGCCATAGGCACTATAGGGCGCCAGCAGCTGGAACAGCGAGCCCACTCCGGCCACTATGGCGATGACAAACAGCACCAGTACGGGATAGCGCAACCAGCGCACCTCGCGCGAATACGCGTACTTATTCTTCTTACGGTTCAGCCGCGCCAGCAGGTCCTGCATGACGCCCAACGGACAGATGACCGAACAGTAGATACGTCCGAAGACGAGTGTCAAGACGACGAGGGCCGCGATGACGGCGACGTTCAGGGCCATCACTGCCGGCAGGAACTGAATCTTGGCCATCCACGACAGCCAGTGATGAGCCGTTCCTGTAAAGTCGAGGAACAACAGGGTGATGCCCACGAAGAACAGCACCGCCAGCGCAATTCTTATTTTCCGAAGCATAAAATGTGTATTTGTTTAGTGTTTTGGGGTGACAAAGATAAGAAAAAAACAAGAAAGAACCAAACAAAGCGCAGATATAATTAGCTAAATTTGCGAAATTCGTGGTTCAGGAACTTTTTCCGTCGAAAAATTTGGCGGTTTAACAAAAAAGCAGTACCTTTGCACCCGCTTTGGAAGAACGGGCGTTTAGCTCAGCTGGTTTAGAGCATCTGCCTTACAAGCAGAGGGTCGGCGGTTCGAATCCGTCAACGCCCACAAAAAGACAACAAATAGTACATAGTACATTGTCAAATTGTACATAAAAAGGGTGTTTTCCAGAGTGGCCAAATGGGGCAGACTGTAAATCTGCTGTCTTTCGACTTCGGTGGTTCGAATCCATCAGCACCCACCAACAACCGACCTCACAAGGATCACCCCCTGTGAGGTTTTTTTAACTGAAAACGCGAGAAAGGTCATTATGGGTAGAAGCAAGAAACCATTACCGTTGCTGGAGGGCGTCACCATTGAGGCGGTGGCCGCCGAGGGCAAGTGTCTGTTCCACTGGGGCGACCTGGTGGTGTTCGTGCCGTTCTGCGTCCCCGGCGACGTGTGCGACGTGCAGATACGCCGCAAGAAGCACTCCTTCGCCGAGGGCGAGGTGGTGCGGCTGGTAACGCCAAGTGCGGTGCGTGCCGTACCCTTCTGCCAGCACTTCGGTGTCTGTGGCGGCTGTAAGTGGCAGAACCTGCCCTACGCCGAGCAGCTGAAGTTCAAGCAGCAGCAGGTCTACGACCAGCTGCATCGCATCGGCAAGGTGGAGCTTCCTGAGTTCCGGCCCATACTCGGCTCGGTGAAGACGCAGGAGTACCGCAACAAGCTCGACTTTGGCTGTGCCAACAAACGGTGGCTGACAGCTGAACAGCTGAAGGACGACAAGCTGGTGAAGGACACCCCCGCCATCGGCTTCCACATCACCGGTGCCTTCGACAAGATTCTGCCCATCGAGAAGTGCTGGCTCATGGACGACCTGCACAACCAGATACGCAACGACATCCGCGACTATGCCGTCACCAACGGCCTGTCGTTCTTCGACCTCCGTGCACAGACAGGACTGCTGCGCGACGTCATCATCCGCAACTCGGCCTCGGGCGAGTGGATGGTCATCGTCCAGTTCCACTACGACCGCAGTTCAGCGGAGACGCTGGCACAAAGCGAGGACGAGGCACGCTCGCTGCTGCAGCATGTCGCCGACACGTTCCCGCAGATTACCGCCCTACTCTACCTCGACAACCAGAAGTGCAACGACACCATCGGCGATCAGGACATCCTCGTGTTCAAGGGTCAGGACCACATCTTCGAACTGATGGAGGACCTGCGTTTCAAGGTCGGTCCGAAGTCGTTCTATCAGACGAACACCGAGCAGGCGTACCACCTCTACTCCGTCGCAAGAGCGTTCGCTCTTGCTCCAATTGAGAATGGAGAACTGAGCGCTCGACCTTTGGTCGCTTGCTACCGGAGGGACGCAAGAACTGAGAGGTATAATTACTCTCAAGACGAGAAAACCGCTGGCAAAACTAATCATACCTCTCAGTTCTCACCTCTCAGTTCTCCGTTAATCTATGATTTATACACCGGCACGGGCACCATCGCCAACTTCGTGGCCCGTCAGGCTCGCCAAGTCATCGGCATCGAGTACGTCCCTGAGGCCATCGAGGATGCCAAGGTGAACAGCGAGCTGAACGGCATCACGAACACCCTGTTCTATGCCGGCGACATGAAAGATATCCTGACGGACGACTTCATTGCGGCCCACGGACGGCCGGACGTCATCATCACCGACCCCCCACGTGCAGGTATGCACCCCGACGTGGTGAAGACCATCCTCCGGGCCGCCCCCGATCGCATCGTCTACGTCAGCTGCAACCCCGCCACACAGGCACGCGACCTCCAGCTGCTGGACGTTGACTATCGTGTCGTCGCCGTACAGCCCGTCGATATGTTCCCCCATACGCCGCACGTGGAGAACGTCATCCTATTGACTAGAAAGAATTAATCCCGTTTCAGAACTTTACGTACAAGGGTGTTCCAAAGCGAAGTCTTCTTGTGGAGAATAGCGACGGAGACACCCATACTCGCAATAATCATGGCACATCCCAGCACCCAGCGAAGGGCGGGCGCTGCGATGAACGTCGTGAGGTAAGCCAGCACACAGAGCGTGAACTGGATGGCCGAATAACGCACCACCATAGTCGACATTTTGTAGCCGTAGCGGTGGCGGATGTACAGCCCCACGGTGAGCACCTCGACGGCATACGACACGACGAGCGCGATGCCCGTGCCCAGCAGTCCCCAGTACTCGAAGCCCCAGATGACCAAGAGCACGAAGACGACGTAGTAGACGGTTTCGAGTATCAGGTAGCCCATGGAGTTGCTGCGCGCCAGGTTGGTGTAGCCCATGGGCAGTGACAGCGCCTTCAGCAACATTGAGAAGGCGGCCACCTGGGCCATTGGCACCATCGGCAGGAATTTTTCAGATAACAGCAGGGGCACCAGTAGCGGCAGCATCACCACGAAAGCGGCTAGCATCGGCGCCACCAGCAGCAGCGTCACCTCTATCTGGCGGTTGATGGTGTGGCACAGGCCCTCGCGGTCGCCCACAGGCACGGCCGACAGACGTGGGAAATAGTCGGTCTCCATAGCCGAGAACACCATGCCGACGTAGGTGACGGTGAGCATGAAGCCGGCATTGTAGAGTCCCACGAAGTCCAAGTCACGACCGCTGACGTTCATGTACGAGCGGATGAACATCTCGGCACCGCTGCCGATGATACCGGCCGCGACGAAGGCCACGCCCAGGCGTATCATGCCCATCCCCTCGCCCAGCAGTCCCCGAGCGCCTTTCAGTTCCAGGGGGTACAGGCGGTATGAGTGGCGGATGGTGAGCCCCATCGTCACGAACGCCATGAGCACGATGACGGGCACGACACCCGACTCGTAGAAGAAGTAGTAGATGGGTACGGAGACGACCAACGTGGCCAACACCGCCACTATCTGGATAACGGCCAGCGAGCGCAGCTGTCGCGCCCCTTTCAGGATGGCCGTCTCGCCGCCGGTGATGGCCATCATGCCCACGGCCAGCGACAGGACGAGGAAGTGCAGGGTGTGGTTACCCCAGGTGAACGTCAGGCGGTCCAGCAGCGGGCTAGCGACGATGCACAACAGCATCCCCAGCAACGCCGTCAGCAACGACCATGCGCGTACCACCTTCACGAAATGACGCACCGCCGCCTCGTCGCCGCGGTCGAAGAGCTCGGACACGTTCTTCACCGCCGAGAAGGAGATGCCGAAGTTCGTGGCCTGCGAAAGGAACGTCACCGTCGTGTTGAACAGCGACGCCAGTCCCATACCGTTAGGTCCCAGCAGCAACGCCACACACTTGTTGCGCACAAGGCTGACGATGATGTTCAGTCCCTGTACGCCGCCGAAGATGCCCGTGTACTTCAATACATGGTCGTAGCTGTCGGTGGTCTTCTCGGTGGTCATGGTCTTAAAAGACCCCACAGGGGACGTTCCCCCGTGGGGTCTCATGAAGTTATCTTTTCAATAGAAGTCAACGAAGTCTTTATATATGAGAAGCCTAAACTTCTTAACTTCTTTAACTTCTAAAAAATTAGATCTCCTGGTTCTCAGGACGCAGCTTGCGGACGGTCTCGCCGGCACGCCACATCTCCTGATTGCGCATAGCCTCGAGCTCCTTCTCCAGTCCGGCACGGTAGTCGGGCTTCGAGTTGGCGTCGATGGTAATCTGAGCCTCGTTGCCAGTCTTCACCGAGTAGTACAGCCACTCCATGACGGGCTTGATGGCGTCGTGGAAACGGGGAGCCCAGTCCAGAGCGCCACGCTGAGCGGTGGTCGAGCAGTTAGCATACATCCAGTCCATACCCTTGGCACCGAAGAGCGGGCCAAGGCTCTGGGTCAGCTCCTCGACGGTCTCGTTGAAAGCCTCCGAGGGAGAGTGGCCGTTCTCGCGGAGCACCTCGTACTGAGCGAGCAGCAGGCCCTGGATAGCACCCATCAGCGAACCACGCTCACCGGTCAGGTCGCTGGTAGCCTCGCGCTGGAACGTTGTCTCAAACATATAACCGGCGCCGATGCCGATACCGAAGGCGAGTGTCTTCTCCTTAGCCTTGCCCGTAGCGTCCTGGTAGACGGCATACGAGCAGTTCAGGCCGCGACCCTCGCAGAACATCGTGCGAAGGCTGGTACCACTGCCCTTAGGAGCAACCATGATGACGTCGACGTCCTTCGGGGGAACGACACCCGTGCGGTCGCTCCAGTTGATGGCGAAGCCGTGGCTGTAGTACAGCGTCTTGCCGGGCTTCAGGTATTGCTTGATGGTGGGCCACTGCTGAATCTGACCAGCATCGCTCAGAAGCATACAGAGGATGGTACCCTTCTCGGCAGCCTCCTCAATCGAGAAGAGCGTCTTGCCGGGCACCCAACCGTCGGCGACAGCCTTGTCGTAGGTCTTACCCTGACGCTGTCCGACAATGACGTTGAAGCCGTTGTCACGCAGGTTGCAGGCCTGTCCAGGGCCCTGAACACCATAGCCGATGACGGCAATCACTTCGTCTTTCAATACTTCACGTGCTTTCTCCAAAGAGAACTCCTTGCTGGTGACCACGGTCTCCATGACGCCACCAAAATTCATTTCTGCCATAATAGCTTAATAGTTTTAGAATGTTATACATGCCCCGACGAACTATGCGACCCTACCCGAGGGAGCCTTTTGTAAGTCCACTCACGCCCTGCCCGAGGGCGCGACGAGGGGTTAACCTTAAAATCGCCCACAAAGGTAGTGCAAACCGAACGAAAAACCAAATAAATTTGGATTTTTCTGAGGTGCAGCCTACCTTCGCGCTGCGAAAACAGCGCAAAGGTACAAATAAGTGAGCAAAGAACAAAATAATTGGCGGTTATTTTTTGCTTTTTCCATTCGACGCGTGTTACGACGGTCGGCTACTGCAGGTGAGTCCGTGGGCATACCACCCGTGGCGGCGTGTCATCTCGCGCGAGTAGTGTCTGATGCTCAACCGGCTGGTGGAGTATATCGCTAACCAATAATCATCTCCCGATGTCGGGGCAGTACACAAATGGTTCCATTTGACCACCCTTAAAACGCCATAGTGCCATGAAAAGTATCTGAAGTGCGTCCTAAAGTGTACGGAATGCCGTCCTGAAGTTAAAACGACGTCGACGTTTTTTAAAACTGCGTCGATGTTTGATAAAACTGCGACATCGTTTGATAAAACCGTGGCATTGCTTTAGCTTTTCGGATTACCCACACAGGGTCAGGCTATTTATGATCAGGGGGGGGACCGTCCCCTGATTCTTTGCATGTAGTCACCCCCATCCTCGAAGATGTCCTGACGGTTAATGCCCCTGAGCATCACATGATAGATGCCTCTTCTGCCATCGTTCGTGCCTAAACGCGAGCAAAAAAGACTATAATTGTTTCCGTTCTCATTTCTTTTTAGTATCTTTGCACGCAGAAGTTATATAAAATAGGAATAGATGAGAAAGATACTATTGTTGGCAATAGCCGCTTTGATGACAGCCGTCAGTGTTCATGCACAGCGCATAGACTGTCTTCGTAGTGGCACCATCACGCGAGGCAGCAGTTCATATATGCTGCCTGTACCATACGACTTTGATGCGCAGAAGATTTACCGCGTGCCCGTGGTGCTGTTCTCATTCAGCGATTTGGACTTCTCAATGGAAAATCCTGCGGCATATTACAACCGTCTTTTCAACGAGAAGGGGTTCAACGAGGGTATGGGACCGGGCTGCGTGGCTGACTACTTCCGTGACCAGTCGGCGGGTCGTCTGAACTTGGCGTTCGACATCTATGGCCCCGTGAAGATTGATCAAGGAGTGCGTAGCCACACCTATAATAGTGATGGCTGGGAGGATATGAAGAAAGTCCTCAAACTGTTGCCGGAAACCACTGGTGCCGACTTCAGCGTCTACGACTGGAACGGCGACGGGCGGGCCAACGAGGTGGTATTTGTTGCCGCTGGCCTGATTGGTAACACGATGAATGGGAATTATTATCTGGGGCCGGGCTCCTACTTCCAGATTCCAAACACGAAATTGCCCGGCGGCATTGACTATTTCTTCTACAGTCTCGTCTGCGAGCGCATACATGGCGACTTTCTCAGTGGCATAGGAACCATCGTCCACGAGTTCAGTCACAGCCTCGGACTGCCCGACCTCTATCCCTTCGGCTCTGGTACCGCCTTCTCTACCGTCGATGAGTGGGACTTGATGGACGGAGGCAACTTCACCAACTATGGCTGGTGTCCGCCCAGTCTCAGTGCGATGGAACGGATGTACTTGGGGTGGGCCACCCCCGAGGAACTGACGGAGCCCACCACCATCGAAGGTATGAAGCCACTGAGTGAGGGCGGTAATGCCTATCTTGTGCGCAGCACTGGCAACAGTGAAGAGTACTATCTTCTGGAGAACCGCCGCCAGACGGGCTGGGATTACGGTTGTCCCGGCAACGGGCTGCTCATCTTCCACGTCGATTTCGATAGGACTGCGTGGCTGGAAAATTATGTAAACACCGACGTAAAAGACCGCTACGGCCTGTTCCACGCCTCGGGCAAGGACTTCCGTGCCTGGTGCCCGCAAAACAACGGCAAGGACCTTACCCGATGGACCGAGGACAACTGGCTGCGCAGCAGCTATCTCAGCACCTCTGCCTATCCCTACACCGACCCGACGACGCTCGTGGTCAACAACAGCCTGACAGACAAATCGTCGCCTGCTGCCACGCTCTTCACCGCCGCTGCCGATGGCCGCAAGTTCATGGGCAAGTCCATCACCAATATCCAGTTGGCAGCCGACGGCACCGTCTCTTTCGACTTTATGAAGAATGATGATGCGGGCATTGAGACGATGTCTGACGTAAGAAGTAGAATGTCTGATGTGTGGTACACAATCGACGGTCGTCGCCTCCGAGGCAGGCCGACGGTGAAAGGCTTGTATATCCGTCGTCCTGCCTCTGATAGCTTTGGCAAAAAGATATTGTGGATACCTTAATCTATCCAGCCGTCCTTGCTGGGCTTGTGTCCGCCAGGGATGAGAATCTCCTTGTGATCCTAGGTGATCACGGGGTCGGTTCTCATGATCATTTTCCGGAGCCGGCCACCTCTTCGATGATTCATTGAGCTATTCATTCTCTCACCCATCTTCTCGGTTTGTTGGGACAAAGATACAAACATATTATATAACCTCCAAACTTTACTACTCAAAAATGATCAGGAGAACCGACCCCGTGATCTATGCCCAATGGGGAGCGTAATGACTCTACACGCAAATCTGAGGCTTCAAGGGCTGCCATAGCCGTGAGTGGCAGCAATAACAAACCTGCAAGGAGGCATTCTTTCTGTTTCAATTTACGATTACTTTTTTACCCTTAATGATATATATTCCCCTGAGTTGTGATGAATCTGTGACCTTGCGACCACTCAAGTCGTAAATGAATATACTATTGTTGGTTTCATTCTTCAGACTATTAATTCCAACTGCGTTTCCCATAGGAATCAATTGGAAGGGGAAGGTAGTGAGGGTGGTGGCAGTTGCTGTCTGTACTGTGCCGTCAGCAGCAATATCCCAGTACTTCCGTGTCGAAGCTGTAGTTCCTGTGTGTATGGCGATGCGGTCTGTACCTACGGCTTGTTCAAGATAGAAAGGGAAGTATGCCGATGCTGCCAACTTGGCTGCGGTGGTCACCCTCAGGCTGTCTGTATCTGAAAGACTGATGAAGCCATACTTGGGCGTAGCGGCAGTGGAACGTTCGAGGCACCACAGTTGGCTTGAGTCTCCCTCCTCGCGTGACTTGAAACTGACGGGCTGCCCCTTGCCATTGGCTGTTAGATAGGTATCTGTGGCGACATGGCGCAAGAGGTAGTTCCTTGGCTCGATCAATGTTGTTTCAGCAGCTCTGACGAAAACGTTGAAGGCGAAGTGGTATTCTTCGCCAGAGAGGGTAAAGGCGGCTGTGTATTCGCCGCTGGTCTGAAGGTTCTCCAAAGTCAGGGTCTTGCTGCCTGTGGTGCCGTCGCTCCACGAAACCTTGGAAGCTGCAACAGCGGATGGCGTGGTCAGGCCGAGTGTCACACTGCCGCCCTGCTCCACCACGGCATCAAAACCCTCAGTGGTAGTTTCGCCTATAGTGTAGTAAGGTATGGCCATCAGGACATGAATGTGGAACACCTGTGTGGTGGTGGCTCCGCCCTGGTTAGTACAGGTGACACTGATGTCCTGATTTTTTTTGATGGCTGCTGTGGTGATGCTCTGTGTGGTGGCTCCGGTGCTCCATTTGTAGGTTCCCCAACCAGCAGAGGATGTTACGCTGAGCGTAGCAGTCTTACCATAAAGCACATTAATGGTGTCTGTTTGGGTGGTCGTACCATCATAGGTCACACTGGGCGTCAGCTCGTCAGGGGTACAATCGCCCTTGGCTGCGATGGAGAAGCAGAGCTGGCTCTCAATACCGTTCTGATTGGTATAGGTGACGCGGTAGATATAGCTGTGGTCGGTGGTGACAGTGATGTCGCGTGTTGCCTCACCCGTGTTCCATTGCCATAGTCCTGTGTCCTCCTCGCCCTCTGGAAGCTGGGGCATTAGCGTCAATGTCTGACCTGTAGGTACACACGTGTTATTATTTATGGTATAGGTGTTGACCAATCCGCCCAGCTCGTTGTGGAGCAGGGTCTTCCCATTGACGAGTCCGCGTGTTTTCTCCTGTGCGAGGCTCGGAATGAGGTTTGTTGTGAGTGTGCCACTATACTCCATCTTCGGGGTCAGCTCCGTGGGCACTTGTTCGGCAGGACAAAGCTGTTCGTCGCGTGTGTTCATGAGCACGCTATAGCCTAAGTGGTCGTAGCCGCCGCTAGTGCCGCCCTGTCCGCCCTCATCAATGCCCATATTGGTATAGGAAATATCTGAGAATGGCATTTTCACGCCTTTCACGCCCTCATAGATGCCGATGACGGTGCCCCAGTAGGGGCGCATCTGCGCGCCGAGGGCTGGCCCCTCCATGAGCCAGGCACGCGAGTCGGTGTAGTAGTAGCCATTGGAACCGTAGTGGTAGTTCACCCACGGCAATCCCTCCACGCTCTGCGTCTGTGCTGCCACGTATTCGATGCCCGCAGCCAAGCGGTGGTTCATATAGGCAAAGAGGTCATCGCCCTGGTTCCAGCCCTGTTTCGCAATATCCACAGCCAAGCCTAGCGCCATTGCCGAGTGCCCTGTGTCACGTCCGCTCTCATTCATCTGTCCGAGCTCCCCGTAAGCAGCTGTTTCGAGTTCACTCTCGGAAGTTGTCACCACGAGGTTGCCGAGGAATTCGGTGAGACCATCGTTCTTAATAGGTACTTCGGTGCGCGGGTCGCGGAATGTGCCGCACTGGTCGTACTTGAAGTATGACATGCCCTGGTTGTAGATGAACACGTCATCGCACAGCACACCGATACTCAATACACACAACACGTTGCACAGTCCCCAGTTCGACCAGTAGTGACCCGGTGCCTGCCACCACTTGCCCGAGTTCTCCCATGTGCCGTTGCGGGAACGCAGGAAGTTGATGGCTTTTGGATACCACAGCTCAAGCATCCAACGCTGAAACCTGGCAAAGTCCTCGCGGCTCCAACCTTCGTAGTCGCGCATCAGTTCGGCAGCCTGTGCGAACTGATAGCCGTAGAGCCCCACGGCCAGACACTGATCGGAGTTGCCGCTAATAGCCTTTGTCGTGTTACACCATGCCATGAGGATCCTCACGGCAGCCTTGGCATTGGCTTCCGTACCGCCGATTTTCCAGCGCAGAGCGTTCTGGTAGGCCATCGTTGCCCCGCGTGCGGCATTTATATAATTCTCACCGCTTCCACCACCGCGTACAATGGTCTCGACGGGATAGGTCTGTACGCCGCTCTGTGAGTAGGCCGCACTGGTTAGCTTCTGGTAGGCCTGCTTCACCTTGGTGTTACCCTTTTCTAATTGTGTCTTCACACGGTCAAAATCTGCCTGTGTGTGTAGACCACCTGGATGGATGAATCCGCGGTCTTGTGCCATAGCTGGCGCAATGGATAATGAACCTTGAACCGCGAAGAATTGAATTGCGCAGAGAAACGCAAGGCTGAAAAATCTTTTGATCAAGGGGTCGGTTCTCCTGATCATTTTCCGGAGCCCACCACCTCTTCGACTATTCATTATGCTATTCATGCTTTCACCCATCTTCTCGGTTAGTGGGGACAAAGGTACGAACATATTATTATTCCTCCAAATTTTCTCTCTTAAAAATGAAGGGGAGACCGATCCCGTGATCACCTTATTGCCAAATAAGGTCACCTTTTCGTCGCTAAAGACCACCTTTAGAATCGTAAAGGTCATCTTCTCGTCGCTAAAGGTCATCTTCTCGTCGCTAAAGGTGACCTTTACGTGTATATATATAGTTGCTATATGCAGAAATTACCCCACACTTCCCGCACTTCCCACACCCACGGACTTATCATTAAGCATTAGGCATTGAGCATTTAGCATTGCATTGGGTGTGGGAAGTGCGGGAAGTGTGACGTTTTTTTCCTTTTCGCTATCATACTACGCGCACGCGTACACGTACGCGCATTATATAGTTGTCTTATGCGAAAATTATCCCGCTTATCTCGCTTATCCCACACCTGAACTGTTTGCAGGCAATGTGAGATAAGCGGGATAAGCGGGATGTTTTTCTGTTTAGCTACTATGTACTACGCGGGCGCGCGAGTATTCTTCACTTAATCACAACCACTTTTCCATTCACGATGTTAATGCCCTTACCCGGCTTGCTGAGGCGCTGTCCCTGGAGGTTATAAACACCAGAGCCTTGTTCATTATGCATTAAGCATTGAGCATTAAGCATTGTAGAAGTGATGCCGGTGGCAATCTCCTCAGCCGTCAGGGCGTGGATGGCAAGGTTGCCGATGGTGGTGGCGTCGGTCTTGGCGCGGGTGATGGTGAGGCGGTACTCGCCCCAGCCGTCCTTCACCTCGAAGGGCAGGACGACGTCCTCGCCGACATTGGCGGTGGCGTTGAGGATGATGCCCTTATTACCCGACACGGGCAGTTTCTGCAGTTTCACAGTGACGGTCTTGCCGGCCTCGCCCTGAGTTTTGAAGCAGAGCTTATACTGGCCGTTTACAAACTGCAGGGTGCGGTAGACGTTATGCTTGTCGTTGCTGCCAGAGGCCTGAGGCGTTTCACCGAAGTAGAAAGCGAAGGTGCTATTGTTCATCGTGAAGCCGTAGTCCTTAGGCACAAAGCCCTCGGTCTCGACGTTGGCACGCCATTTCAGCGTGGTGTCGCAGGGCGAGTCAAGGGTGTACTGCTTGAAGAAGTTCCACATGGTCTTGCCTGAGTTGCCATCCTCGGTGTTTCCCGTATAGGGACTGTGGCCCATACCGTCCATCTCGTAATAGACATACGGGAAACCACCCTCCTGAGCCTCGTAAACGCTCTTGGTGTACTTGCCTTTGACCGTCGTCTTCACGGGCACAGGGTTGGCACCGTTGCGGGTCACCATCTGGCAGACAATCTTCGGCATGAGTTCGTAGAGTACGAAGTCGTCGGCCTTGCCGTGGATGTGCAGGAACGGCACGGGACGCTTACCCGTGAGGCGGAGGTGGAACTCGTTGAGCTGGTAGCCACTGATGGAGGCGAAGGCGGCGAAGACGTCGCTGCAGGCGCACGACATGGCATAGGTCATCATGCCGCCGTTAGAGAAGCCGCAGCAGTAGATGCGCTTACGGTCAATCTTGTAGGACTTGGCCACCTCGTCGATGACGGCCAGCAGAAACTCCGTATCGAAGTTCTCCTCGCCGGTAGCCGTCCAGCCGTTGGCAGAGCCGCCGAAGCCCACGGGGAATGGTGTGGGCAGGCCTTGCGGGTAGACGACGATGCAACCGGCCCAGTCGGCCACGTCGGTGCCGAAGGGGCTCTTGTCGTTGCTCGAGCCGCCGGCGCCGTGGAGCGATACCACCAGCGGGCAGTTGTCCTTAGCGCTACTGGGGACGTAGAGCTTGAACGAACGGTTCTTATCGCCAACCTTGATGTTGACGTTTTTCTCGACAGCCATCGTAATCAGTCATTTTAGACCCGTTAAGGCCTACAACAACCATATTTTTAGTAATCTTTAAAATTTAGATTCGGATTTAATAGATGGCAGGT
>JAEEQH010000020.1 GCA_016285245.1 Prevotella sp. | reverse complement strand
GTGGCACGCTGGAGCGTATCGACAATGGCGAGGCAGCTGACCTGGGCGCTTACACCCTGCAGCAGGACGGCCTGTGGCATCCGGTGATGAACGATACCGAAGCCCATCGTGCAGCCAGCATCCTGCCATTCCGCGCCTATCTGCTCCAGAACCGAGTTGCCGGCACCCGTGCCATCGGCATGTCGCTTGAAGATGTTACTGGCATCGAACAGTTCCGAACCATCGACAGCAACGGCATCGAGCGTGTCTACGACCTGAATGGCCGCCAGCTCAATGCTCCTGTCAAGGGCATCAATATTATCAATGGTAAGAAGGTAATGAATAAAACAAGCAATTAAGACTATGAAGAATCTGAAGATAATGAGTATGCTGCTCGGGGGCCTGATGGTCCTCGGCAGCCTTACCGCATGCGGTAGTGACGATGATCCTACGCCGCAGCCGGAACCGCAACCTGCGAAAGAGTTGACCAGTCTGAAGGTCAATTATACCGCCACGGTGTCGCAGCAGCTGCTCGACGTGGCTACTGTCACTGTGCGCTATATCGGTGAGAATGGTCATGTGGCGAGTGAGCAGATGTCGTCGACCACATGGACGAAGAGCGTCACCTTGGTTCTGCCAGCCAGAGCTGGTATGAACATCCAGTCTACGCCGAAGGGTAGTATTGCCGATGGTGAGTATACTCTCAGTGCCCAAGGCCAGATGGCCTACAGTTGGCTTGATCAGGATGGTCAGCAGCTACGGGCTGGAAGTACGGAGCAGGTACCCTCGATGGAAGCCGTATTCTATGCCGACGGCCTCGGTCAGTACCTCGGTGCCATTACCGCCAACTGCCAGCTGGCCCGTGCTTTTGCCAAGGACTACAGTATTACAGACACAGCCATCACATGGGGCGGCAATGCGGGTGACGACAGCACTCAGAGTATCGACATCTCTGATGAAGGTGCTACAGGCGACAACAGATAATAAAAAGAACGACACTTCTCTGTGCGACTCCGTGGCTCTGTGTGGGAAGTCAGCGGGTTAGGTGCAGGATAAATGACGGATCCTACACCTGAACCCGCCTCTTTTAGGCATTTAGCGGCTTTCAACGTATGCGCGTACACGCGCGCACGCATATTATATAGGGAAAGCGGAAATTATCCCGCTTATCCCGCTTATCTTACACCTAAATCAATGCTTCGCTCGACCTCTGGTCGCTTTGCTTGCAAAGAATGCTCAATGCTTAATGATATACCCGTAGGTGTGGGATAAGCAGGATAAGCGGGTTATTTTCTTGTTTCAGTAGTATATATGCATACGCGCGCGAGGGGCTCGTGGAAACAAATGACTTATTTCTGGAAAAGAATTGGAAAGAATAAAAAATAATTGATTTCAACAATTACATATGTTTTTTCTTATTGTTGGACGAAATTCTTGCTCATTCTTGCTTATTGTTTTCCCCAAAAAGGAAGGTATAAATATTCATTTTGAAATTATTATTAGAAAAATTAAGGTTAATTAGGATAATTCGTTTCTTAAAAAGGAGAATAATTTTATGTTCGTTTCCCCGTTTCCCGAAAAGGTGGTCTTTAGCCGCGAAAAGGTGGTCTTTACGATTCTAAAGGTGACCTTTAGCGACGAAAGGGTAACCTTTAGCCGGCTAAAGGTCATCTTATTACACATAAATATGCGGATAAGATTACGAAAGAATGATTACAGCTTCACGATGCGTGAGCCGTCGGGCTGCTGCTCAATATGGACGCGGACGGCGTCCTCGGGCAGCAGCTCCTCGATGAGCTCCGGCCACTCGATGAAGCAGAGGGCGCCGCTGTAGAAGTAGTCCTCGTAGCCCATGTCGTAGACCTCCTCAAGCTTCTTGATGCGGTAGAAGTCGAAGTGGAACAACCTCCCCCCGTCCCCCTCCAACTGGCGGGGGAGACTATACTCGTTGACGATGGCGAAGGTGGGCGAGGTGATGACGTCCTGGACGCCGAGCTCCTCGCAGATGGCCTTGATGAACGTCGTCTTGCCGGCGCCCATCGAGCCGTAGAACGCGAACACGCGGTGCTCGCCAATCTCCTTGACAAACTCCCGTGCCGCCTCACGTATATGTTCTATATCCTTAATGATGATGCTAACCATAATTACTAATTACTCATTACTAATTACTCATTAAAGCTACCGTTTCTTCCCTTTCATCGTGACCACGGGAATGATCATCTCCTCCATCGAGATGCCGCCGTGCTGGAAGGTGTCGCGGTAGTAGGAGACGTAGTAGTTGTAGTTGTTGGGATAGGCAAAGAAGGCGTCGCCCGTGGCGAAGACGTAGCTCGTCGAGAGGTTCGGCGCGGGTAGCAGGGCCTTCTGTGGCTCGCGGATGGTGAAGAGGTTCTTCGCGTCGTAGCTGAGGTTCTTGCCCAGCTTGTAGCGCAGGTTGGTGTTCGTGTTGCGGTCGCCGACAATCTTCACGGGCTCCGTACAGCGTATGGAGCCGTGGTCGGTGGTGACGATGACACGGTAGTCGCTCTGTGCCAGATGACGGAAGAAGTCGGCGATGACGGAGTGGCGGAACCACGACAGGGTGATGCTGCGGTAGGCACTCTCGTTGTTGGCCAGCTCGCGCACCATGCGGCTCTCGGTACGTGCGTGGCTGAGCATATCGATGAAGTTGAAGACGACGACGTTCAAGTCGTTCTTCTCCAGCTGCCGCAGCTGCTGCATCAGCCGGTCGGCGTCCTGCGACGTGTTCACCTTGTGGTAGGAGAACGTCTCGCGGCGGCGGTAGCGCTCCAGCTGGGTGCGGACGAGCGGCTCCTCGTTCAGGTTCTTGCCCTCCTCCTCGTCCTCGTCGACCCAGAGGTCGGGAAACATCTCGGCAATCTTGTTGGGCATCAGTCCCGAGAAGATGGCATTGCGCGCATACTGCGTCGCCGTGGGCAGGATGCTGTAGTAGAGGTCCTCGTCGATGTCGAACTGGTCGCCGATCTCCGCGGCGAGCATCCGCCACTGGTCGTAGCGGAAGTTGTCGAGCACGACGAGGAACACCTTCTCGCCGCCGGAGAGCAGGGGGAACACCTTCTTCTTGAAGATCTCGGGCGACATCATCGGCGCGTCAGCCGACTCGCCGCCGGCGCCAGCAAAGCGACGGATCCAGTCGAGATAGTTCTTCTTCACGAACTTCGAAAAGCCGAGGTTCGCTTCCTCTTTCTGCTGACGGAGCATATCGGTCATCTGCGAGTCGGTGGCCGACAGCTGGAGCTCCCAGTGTACGAGCTTGCGGTAGACGTCGGTCCACTCCTGCCACGTGCGACAGTCCATGATCTGCATGGCTATCTCCTGGAAGCGCTGCTGGTACTGCGACTGCGTCACCTCCGTTTCTATCTCGCGGCGGTGGATGTTCTTCTTCAGCGTCAGCAGGATCTGGTTGGGGTTCACGGGCTTGATGAGGTAGTCGGCAATCTTCTGGCCGATGGCCTGCTCCATGATGTTCTCCTCCTCGCTCTTCGTGACCATCACCACGGGCAGGGCGGGCTGCAGCTCCTTGATGCGCTGCAGCGTCTCCAGTCCGCTGAGACCGGGCATCTGCTCGTCGAGCAGCACGAGGTCAAAGGACCGTTGCTGACACTCCTCGATGGCGTCGGTACCGTTGCTGACCGTCACCACCTCGTAGCCTTTCTTCTCGAGAAACAGCAGGTGTGCCCGCAGCTGTTCTATCTCGTCGTCCACCCAAAGTAACAATCCGTTTGTCATCTTAATTATAAATTAAAACAGGTCATCGATGTCGAAGTCACCGTCATCCTCCTCTTCTACCTCTTCTTCCTCCGTCTCCTCCGGCAGGTCCTCAGGATCCAGGAACTCCGTGTTCTCGGGAATGGTGAGCAGCTGCTCGTTGCTGATGTTCATCGGCGCGAAAGTCTTGCTGTAGAAGTCGTCGTAGTCGTTATAGCTGATGCGTGTGCCCAGTAGGGCGAAGTTCTTGCGGCTGATGATGATGGTGCGGCAGTGCTGCAGCAGGGCGGCCATCTCGTCGGACGACCGCAGCTGGCGGGCATACTGCAGGGCCTCGTCGTAGCTCAGGAACCCGCTGACGGTCATGCGGTGCATGAAGCCCTCCTTCTCGATGTCGAGCTCGAAGTTGCGCACCATGAAGTTCGTGAAGTTATAGCGTGCCAGCTCGAAGAGCAGCTGGTTCTCGCCGATGGGCGTGCGGCCGCCGGTGGTGGCACGGGCGGCGACGGCGTCGTTGAGCGAGTCGGGCTCGTAGGCGATGATGAACAGGAACTCCGTGTTGCGCTCTGCCGACAGCGTGTCGGCGGCGACGGAGTCGTTGACGAGGACGATGTCACGGCGCGACCAGACGTCGCCGAGGTCGAACTTGCCGCCATACAGCGGACGGCCCTCCTGCACGCCCTTGACAATCATGCCGGCCATCTCCGTCACCTCGCTCTGCGGGTATTTCGCGACGACGGCCTTCATCTGCTCCAGACAGCCCTGGGCGTCGCCCTCGTTCAGCAGACTCAGGCCGTGGATGAAGATGAACTTCGGACGGTTCTCGCCCAGCGGGAAGCGCTCCTCCGAGATGCGGGCGTTGCCCTTCACCTCCTGGTAGCGGTCCTGGCGGAACGCCTCGTAGGTGGCGGCGTAGAGCGAGTCCTCGATATGCTGTCCGAAGAGGGCGTTCTCCTCGAAGTACGGGTCGCTGAGCAGGATGGTCCACTGGCTCTCGGGGTAGTCGGCCTTCAGGTGGCTCAGGCAGTTCTCCGCCGTCTCGTGGCGTCCCTGTCGCGAGTAGAGCAGGAAGAGGTGGTACCACACGTCGTCCATCTTCTCGAACTCCGGGAAGTGGTTCGTCAGGCGCAGCAGCTGCTTCTCCGACAGGCGGAGGTTGTCGAGCTTGTCCTTGAAGATGATGCCCGAGTTGTAAAGGCCATCCTGGATGATGACGTTGCTCTCGGCCACCTGCTCCTCGGTGAACGGTATCTGTACGAGGTAGTACTCGCGGTTGTGCGGGTCGTTGGCCAGGCTGTCGTCAACGGCTTTCTCTGGGGCGGCGGCCACGGAGTCGGCAGCCATCTCACCGCCGGCCATCAGCGAGTCGCCCATCTCCGGGAGCTCTGTCATCTCGGCGTTCTCCGTGCCCGGCATGCCCACCACCGTCTGGTTTGTGCGCTGCCAGTTGTCCACGTTCTCGCGCTTGCCCCACTGGCGCTGGAAGGTCTGCTTACCCTGCATCACCGCCTGCTGGTTGTAGAAGTACCACTGGCCGTTGTTCGCGCCACCGCCGGCCGTCGCCGGGTTGTTCATGCGGCTGGTGGGACCGGCAGCGCGGTTGCCCGTGGCGGCACGCTGCGACAGCTGCTTCTCAACCTCGGCCTCCTGGGCTTTGTCGCGCTCCTCCTTCTCCTTCTTCTTCAGCGCCACGATGACGCGGTCGATGGCCGCCAGACGATCCTTCTCGTCCATCTTCGCCAGCTGCTGCAGCGAGTCCTGCAGGTGGACGGCCTCGGTGTAGGGCACCAACTCGTCGAGCACCTTCGAACGGCGCGACAACTCTTCGTAGTCCTCGCGCTCCTTGTCCAGCAGACCGATGGCCTCGCCGTAGCAGCGCTGGGCGTCGGCATACTTCTCCATGTCCCAGTACAGTCCGCCGAGACGCAGCAGCAGCACACCCTTCTCGATGCCTGCACGCGTGGCTTTCTCGTTGCCCTTCTCGTAGGCGCCGATGGCTTTCAGCGTGTCCTTCTGGGCTAGGTAGATGTTTCCGATGGCGTAGTACACCTGGTCCAGGTAGTCCTTGTTGTTATCGTTGCGGGCCATACGGCGCAGACGGCCAATCATGCCGCGGGCGTTGCTCGCCGCCATCACCTCGGTCTGGGCGATGCGGGCGTTGAAGGCCAGCTCGTAGGGCGGATTCTGACGAATCACGTGGGCATAGGCATTGTAGGCGGCTTCGCGGTGACCGAGCTGTGTCTCTGCCTGTCCGATGATGTACCACACACGCGCTTTCTGGGTCTTACGCCGTTCGTGCTTCACCACCTTACGCAGGTAGGGTAAGGCCCTCTCCCACTCTTCCGATGCCAGGTAGTAGTTGGCATAGGTGGCGTCCCAGTCGCGCTGTGAACGGTAGTGGATGGAGTCGCGGCTCATGTTGCGGATGACGTCCTCGGCATCGTAGAGCCACCCCAGCTCGGTGTAGCACTTCGCCAGCCAGGCACGCGCCATGGTGTTCTGCATGGGCTGCGTCAGGTACAGGCGGCTGACGTACGAGAAGGTGGCGGCAGACTCGTCGAAGGCACCCATCTGGAACTGCGACTTGCCGAGCATCATCCATGCCTTCCAGATGAATGGGTTGTACTCCTTGCGTCCCAGCCACTCACGGTCCTTCGCCGTCTTGCGGCGCGACTTCTTCCACTCCGGACGGGCCTTGATGGAGTGCAGCTTGATGGTCTTCTCCATCTTCTCGATGGCACGCTCGTAGTTGCCCTTGCCGGTCTCGCGGCTCTGCTTCGTGCTGACGGGGTACAGCGGCAGCGGCTCGGTGAAGTTGTCCTTGTGGGCCTTCTCCTTCTCCAGGTTGCCGTCGGTGAACGCCAGCGAACCGTTATAATAGGTGTTGTATTTCGCTACGAACGACTGCCAGGCCCTGCTCTTCGCCGTATTCTGATGCGCCGAGCAGCCCGTCATCAACACGATGACGGCCACCATATATAATATGTACGTGAGCCTACGCATCTCTTCTTAACTTCTCTAACTTCTATAACTTCTTAACTTCCCTTTTTATTGCCTTCGCGCCGCTTTTTCTCTTCTATCAGGCAGCCGATCTTGCACTCGCCCGAGGCCACGGCCGAGCACGACGCACAGTCGTGCACCTCCTTCACCTCGTCGTCACCCTTCTGGAAGTACGACGCGATGGCGGCTATCACGCCCAAGGCCACGAGCCCTAAAATGCAAACCAGTGCAAACTCCATCCAAAGAAATGCTTAATGCTTAATGCTCAATGCTTAATGCTTGAACTATCCTCGCTCCTCCTTCCTCGTTCCTCGAAAAACTTCAATTCTTCAATTTTTCAATTCTTCAATGATAGAAAACCCTGCGGCTTTGAGGTGGTCCCAGAACGAGGGGTACGACTTCGTCACCACCTGCGGGTTGTTGATGACCACCGGCCGTAGCAGCGACACCGGCGCGAAGGCCAGCGCCATGCGGTGATCCTCGTAGGTGTCGATAGCCGCCACCTCCTGGGGCTCGCAGCGCTCACCGTCCCAGTAGAGCACGCTGTCGTCCTCGTCGTGGATGACGAAGCCCAGCTTCCGCATCTCCGTCTTCAGCGCGCTGATGCGGTCGGTCTCCTTGATCTTCAGCGTCCGCAGCCCCGTAAACCGGAAGTGTACGCCCAGCAGGGCGCAGGTGACGACGAATGTCTGGGCGAGGTCGGGCGAGTTCACGAAGTCGTACTCCAGTCGCGGCACGGGACGGCGGCTCTTCGTCAGCGTCACCGTCTGCGGCACGCCCTCCTCCTTCGTCTTGAAGGTGGTCTTCACACCCAGCAGCGAGAAGATGTAGCGCACGCTGGAGTCGCCCTGCTTCGAGCCGTCCATCAGTCCCGCCAGCGTCACCTCAGCATCGCGGTCGCGACTCAGCGCCACCATCTGGTACCAGTAGCTGGCAGCACTCCAGTCGTTCTCTATGAAGTAGTGGCGACGACGGTACGGCTGCGGCTTCACCTCGATGGTGTGGGCGTCCGTCCACTCCACGTCGGCACCGAACTCGCGCATCATCCACAGCGTCAGGTCAATGTACGGACGCGAGATGACGTCGCCCAGCAGACGTAGCGTCAGCCCGTTCTTCAGCACCGGACCAATCATCAGCAGCGCCGACACGTACTGCGAGCTGACGCCGCCCTGCAGCTCCAGCTCACCGCCCTGCAGCGGCTGACCCGTGATCTTCAGCGGCGGGAAACCCTCCTCGCCGACATACGCTATCTCCGCACCCAGACGGCGCAGGGCGTCCACCAAGATACCTATCGGACGGTGCTTCATGCGCTCCGTGCCCGTCAGCACGTGCGTGCCGCGCATCACCGACATATATGCCGTCAGGAAGCGCATCGCCGTGCCCGCCGCCTTGATGTCGATGGTCTCCGGCATATAGCGCAGCGCTTCAATCATCACCTGTGTGTCGTCACAGTCGCTCAGGTTCTGCGGCATCATGCTGCCGCCCGACAGCGAGTAGATGATCAGCGCACGGTTTGAGATACTCTTCGAGGCCGGCAGATGGATGTCGGCCCGCAATGTTTCTGGGGCAATAACCTCGTATTTCGTCATTATTCTATGGTCTATGCGTAAAATTTCAGCGCAAAGTTACTAAAAGTTGAGAGCAGAACAAAAGATTTTAATCTTTTTTATGCCGAGACGGAGGAGTTTCACCAACTTTTGATGGTAAAGTAACGCCAAAATCAGGGAAAAGCAAAAAAAGTTCGGATAAAATTTGGAAATGTCGAATAAAGTGTGTAACTTTGCACCCGCAAATCAGACCTATGGTCAGATGCCAAGCATTTTTGGATCGGGATTTAGCGCAGTTGGTAGCGCACACGTCTGGGGGGCGCGAGGTCGCTGGTTCGAGTCCAGTAATCCCGACCAAACGAAAAAGGAGTTAGAGAATTCTGACTCCTTTTTTTCTTAACAAGCAGTAATAACCAAAACGATAAAGCTATGAAAAAAGGGTATTATGCCTTCTTGATGCTCGCCATGATGGCGATGCCCATGACCTTCACCGCCTGCGGTGACGATGACGACGAACCCGAAACGGAGACGCCTGAGGAAAAAACACCCGAGGAAGAGACGCCCAGCGACCCCACTCCCGGCAAAGACGACGAAATAGAATGGGGATTCACGACCACATGGAAGGGGAACACCTCGCCTTATGATGAAAACACGATGGAAATAAAATATAATGGCGCGCCACCTGCCTGGAAGGAATCCGTGCACCGTCTCGTAATAGGTTTCTTAAGTAACCCATCAATGAGTGAACTGACCTTTAGCTTCCCGGAGACAATGAGTGCAAAGGACTTCAAACCGGGCTACAACGACTTCACGCCTTATTTCAAATTAACGGGTATAGCCCTTCTTAGTATGGGGGATTTTTCTCCAGAAAACTACAAGTCGGGCTCTGCTACCGTCTTTGCCAACGACGGGAAGGCCATCTATGTTGACTTCTCAGACTACACATTCTATAAAGAAGTGAAGGGATCAAAACTGAATGATCCTAATAAATATCAGTATTCCTTCTCCATTAACGGAAGGGTGAAGTTCACGATAAAACAGTAAGAAAACTCACTGGGCAGCGATGGCGGCAGCCACGGTATAGGCGGTGGTCCAGGCAGCCTGGAAGTTGAAGCCGCCGGTGACGCCGTCGATGTCGAGCACCTCGCCGGCAAAGTAGACTCGGGGCACGTGACGGCTCTCGAGGGTGGCGGCGTTGACAGCGCCAAGGGCGATGCCGCCACAGGTGACGAACTCGTCCTTGAACGGTGCGCGGCCGTCGATGGCGTAGGTATCGTTGGCGAGGGTGTTGACAAGGCGGTTCAGCTCCTTCTGATTCAGACTGGCCCATGTGCCTTGAGCACGGTTGCCGAGGGCACGGGCGGCGAGCATCGTCCACAGACGGGTGGTGAGCCCAAAGGGACGGACGGTGGTGAGCTGGCGGCGTCCGCCGTCGGCACAGAGCCGCAGCAGCTCGTCGCGGATGACGGCATCGCGACGGTTCACCCAGTTGACGGCCAGCGGCGCACGGTAGTCGCAGTCGGCAAGATGGCGGGCGGCATAGCTGGAGAGTCGCAGCACGGCCGGTCCGCTCATACCCCAGTGGGTAATGAGCAACGGTCCGTCGGCACGCAGCTTCGTGCCGGGGATGGCGACGGCGGCATCGTCGGCGACAGTACCCATGAGGGCGCGCAACGGCTCGTCGGCGACATTGAACGTGAAGAGCGAGGGCACGGGGGCCACCACCTCGTGACCGCAGTCAGCAAGCCACTGCAGGCCCTCGGAACGCGGTGAGCCGCCGGTGGTGACGGCAACGAAGTCGTAGTCGGCGAGTTCATCGAGCGACGTGACCTTGACACCTGTACGGATATTGACGCCCAGCCGCCGGCACGCCTCGAGGAAGCAGTTGATGATGGTGTGGGAGTCCTGAGAACGTGGGAAGACACACTGGTCGGGCTGGACGGTGAGCGGCACGCCGTGGCGCTCGAACCACTGGTAGGCGTCGTGCTGCGAGAAACCGTTCATCAGACGGCGCATGAGGCGGTGACCACGGGGATAGACGGCCGCGAGGTCGGCGCTGACACCCTCGAAGGTGTTCGTGCAGTTGCAACGCCCTCCCCCACTCACCTCGACCTTCGCCAGCACACGGCTGCTACGCTCGAGGATGGTGACATCCATCGTCGGCACCATCTCCTTGAGGTTCACGGCGAGGAAAAAGCCCGCGGCCCCGCCACCAACTATCGCTGTCTTCATCCTTCTTTAACTTCTCTTACTTCTCTAACTTCTTAACTCCTTCTCATTGTCCCCCCAAACGTGAAAAGTACTCGCTGACGTCGTCCCACGTCTTGAAGGTGTCGCTGCCGAAGTGGATGAGCGCCGCCATGCCGTCGGTTTTGTCGAGGTCGATGAGGTAGTCGCCGTAGAGCAGCGTCTTCTGGTTAGTGAAGACGGTATGGCCGTAGGCAGGCACGTTGATGTACTCATAGAGCCACGCGAGCACGGCCTGGTAGTCGGCGGCATCGGCAGAGGCCGGGGCAACGAAGTAGAGCTGGTAGGTCTCCAGCAGCTGGCGCACGGTCTTCTGTGCTGAGGAGCGCGGCTTGTCGTACTGGTCGCGGAGGGTGCGCACGTCGATGTAGACGATGGGGCGCTGGCGCTGCTCCTGACGGTCGGCCACCCAGCGTATGACGGGCACGACGCTGTGCATGAACGAGCGGTCGTTCATGCGGTGCTCACCATGGAAGCGGATGGCCGTCGGGTAGTGCTCGCGGTAGAGGCCCATGGTGTCGACGACGGTGTCCTCGTCGCCGAAGAGGGCGATGACACGCTCGTGCTCGCCGGGGTCACCGGCATGGGCGAAGCACTGTTCGCTGACCTCGCGGTATGCCTTGACCATCGGCTTGTCGACGTAGAACTCCTGGACGCCGTCGAGACGCGGGTTCTGGAACTGCTGCTTGCCGGTCATGCCGTGCTCCTGCATGGTGTCGGCGATGCGGAAGGCGGGGTTCATCAAGATACGGTCGTAGCCGTAGAGCTGTTCGGTATACATACCACCCATCGACGTGCCGAGGATGAGATCGGGCTGCTCGTCGGCACAGAGACGGCGGAGCAGGTCGATGGCCTCGTGCGGGTTGACGGGAAGGTCGGGGGCAATGACGGTGGCGCCAGGCAGCACCGTGCGGATGCGCGTGACGGTGCCCGACTGTCCGCTGCTGCCGTAGCCGTGGACATAGACGATCTTCTTATCCCGGAAGAGTTCGGGAAACTGCTTGATGTACGGGTTCTGTTGTTCCATTATTTAATGCTTAATGCTCAATGCTTAATGCTCAATGATAAACTGTACTTCCTTGAAGGCGAGGCGGTAGAGGACGTTGGTGGCAGACTGCAGCTCCAGGTACCCGTCGTCGGTGACACTCAACAGTCGACAACGTTCCTCATGGCCGTCGGCAAAGCGGTAAAGGTGGGTCTCGTCGAGGCGGTAGAGGTGGCTGCGGTAGAGGGTGCGGATGTGTTCGCTGCGGCCGTCGCGTACCATCTCCATGTATTTGGCGATGTAAGCCAGCACCCGCTGCAGCAGGGTGTCGCGGTCGACGTCGCGGCCGAGGATCTGTCGCAGCGACACGGGGTTGGGAGCATCGCTGACGAACCGCTGCTGGTTGACGTTGATGCCCGTGCCGATGAGGCAGTCGCGTATCTCTGCACCCTGCAGCGTGGTCTCTATCAGCGTGCCGCAGAGCTTGCGGTCGCGCCAGTAGATGTCGTTGGGCCACTTGATGGTCACGTCGTCCGTGTATTCGGACAGGGCGTCATGGAGCGCCAGGGCGTTGGCCATGGAGAGGACGAACTGGTCGGCGGCTGGCACGCCCTCGGGGTGGAGCAGCACGGAGAACAGCAGGTTCTGTCCCCGCTCCGACTCCCACGTGTTCGTGCCACAGCCGCGGCCCGCCGTCTGGAAGTCGGATACCACGACTAGGGAGGCAGGGGGACACGCTTGGGGACAGTCCCCGTGTGTCCTGAGCCACCGGTTGGTGGAGTCGGTCTCGTCGATATGCACTATTTTCCATTCCACGGTGCAAAGTTATGAAAAAAAATCGTAACTTTGCACCCAAAAAGATGGAAAAGGACGAAAAGTACATGAAACTGGCACTGGACGAAGCTCGTCGTGCCTACAGCGAAGGCGAGATTCCCATCGGTGCCGTCATCGTCTGTCAAGACCGCGTGGTGGCCCGTGCCCACAACCTGACGGAGACGCTCTGCGACGTCACCGCCCATGCCGAGATGCAGGCCATCACCGCTGCCGCCAACACCCTGGGTGGCAAGTACCTGACGGACTGCACGCTCTACGTCACCGTGGAGCCGTGCCCGATGTGTGCCGGTGCCCTGGGTTGGGCACAGGTATCGCGCGTGGTCTACGGCTGTGGCGACGAGAAGCGCGGCTACCGTCTCTACGCCCCGCGCGTGCTGCACCCGAAAGCCGAGACGACGAGCGGTGTCATGGAAGAGGAGTGTCGCCAGCTGATGCAGGACTTTTTCCGACAGAAGCGCTGAGCAAAAATGACTATTTCCTGCATATTTTTCAATCTTTTTGTTAATTTCTCGCGTTAAAATGTAACTTTTTTATAAAATTATTCTTTTTTTTCGTTTATAACGTGTAACTTTGCAAGCTGATAGTTACCAAAAAGAACAAAACGCGACTATACCCCCTCCCACATTAGAGGGATGTGCAACGCGGAATTACACATTATTAATAATATATTAAACAAAACGAGAGAGATTATGAAAAAAAGACTAACTATGTTAATGGCCGGACTCCTGCTGTATGTGGTTGGAGCACTGGCACAGACAAAAGTCTCGGGTGTCATCGTCTCGCAGGCTGACAACCAGCCCGTGATCGGTGCTTCCGTGTTGGTGGTGGGCACTAACATTGGTGCTGCCAGTGATGCAAACGGTCGCTTCACGCTGACCGTGCCCGAGGGAAAGAAGACGCTGCGCATCACCTATGTAGGTATGGAGCCGCTGGAGATCAGCGCCCGTCCGAATATGCGCATCGTGTTGACCGATGACGAGACCGCCCTTGGCGAGGTCGTGGTCACCGGTTATGGTGTGACACGTAAGGCAGCCTTCACCGGTGCTGCCTCAACGATTAACACCGAGAAGATTACCAACAAAACGGATGCCAACCCCATTAAGTCGTTGGAAGGATTGGTTCCTGGCCTGCAGCTGACGAACGAGTCAGGTCAGCCCGGTGCTCCTGCTACCATCTTCATCCGCGGTCGCAACTCACTGAACTCCGGCACACAGCCCCTCTATGTGGTTGATGGTGTGACATATAGCTCTGACGTTGTGGGTATCCGTGAGGACGAGGGTCAGGAGATTTCGCCGTTGGCCAACCTGAACGCTAACGACATCGAGTCAATCACTGTCCTAAAGGACGCTACCGCTACCTCTATCTATGGTGCCCGTGCTGCTAACGGTGTCATCGTCATCACCACAAAGAAAGGTAAGCCCGGTAAGACGAAGGTGAACTTCAACGCCAAATTCGGTTGGCAGATGATGCCCGCCCACAAGAAGTTTGACTATGCTCCCGTTAACGCTACCAAGTACAAGGAGCTGTGGCAGGAGGCTATGGCCAACGAACTGGAAGCTTGGGGTGACGACAGCACCCTCAGTTATTATAATAATGAATATGCTGGCGGTGAGTTCAATCTGAACGATCCTAACGACCGCTGGGATTTTTTCAAGTGGCTTGTGGAATTCGATGAAAAAGAATACGATACCGACTGGCTTGACGAAGTCACACGTACCGGCAAGACCCAGAACTACTCTATCGACATCCAGGGAGGCGGCGCTACACAGGGTTCTCCCTCTTACTACCTGAGTCTGGACTACTTGAACGATGAGTCAATTGTCATTGGCAAGGACATGAAGCGCTATTCGTTCCGCTTCAACTTCGACCACGCTCCTTCGAAGGTGGTGAAGTATGGCTTCAACACAAACTTGGTCTACTCTGAGACAAACATGGGTGCCGGCGGCGGTTATTATACCGACCCCATCACTCAGGCTTATATGCAGAGTCCTATCACCTCGGTCAAGAACGAGGATGGCACATGGAACTTCGCTACTGTCAACGGTTACAACCCTGTTGCCCTGCGCAGCAAGGAGGGAGACCAGAGTCTGGCAAAGCAGTACCGCGCCCTCATCTCGCCTTGGTTACAGCTGAACTTCACGCCGGAGCTCTACTTCATGTCACGCGCCAGTGCCGATGTGCACCTCGTTGACGAGTTCGGTTTCTGGTCGTTCATGCAGCCTCAAGGTCTGGATATGAACGGTATGGGCGAGAACTCCAACAACTCGAACATCCACATGCAGATTACAAACACTTTGAACTGGATTAAGACCTTCAACAATGTTCACAACCTGAACGTCATGGTAGGTCAGGAAGCCCAGAAGAGATGGCTGAAGCAGGCTTATCTGGCAAGTTCAAACTATCCTGTTGAGAATATGCCTCAGGTAGCTAACGCTGCTACGCCCAGTGATGCAAGGACAAATATCGACCGCATGACTTTGGCTTCTTGGTTTGCCAATGCCGAGTACGACTACCAAAACAAGTACTACGCTTCGGCAAGCCTCCGTACTGACGGCGCTTCGCGTTTCTCCAAGGACAGCCGTTGGGGTACATTCTTCTCTATCGGTGCCAAGTACCGTATGAGTGCCGAGGAGTTTATGAAGAGTACTGAGTCATGGCTGCAGAACCTGACGTTCCGTGCCTCTTACGGTACGTCGGGTAACTCCGAGGTAGGTGGCTCATGGTATGCTGCCAAGGATCTCTACGGATTCGGCTGGAACTACAACCAGCAGCCTGGTATGGCCTACGAGCAGATGGGTAACGACGACCTGAAATGGGAGCGCACAAAGAAGTTCAACATTGGCTTCGACGCTACTCTGTTCAACCGCTTCAACATCGAGTTCGACTACTATAATCACAACACCACCGACATGGTTTTCGCTGTTCCCGCATCGTTCGCCATGGGTCTGTCGTCGTTCTACAAGAACATCGGCGAACTGAACAATCAGGGTATTGAGTTCACCATTGGCGCCAGCATCATCAAGAACCAGGACATAAACTGGAATGTATCATTCTCTGGCTCACACAACAAGAACGAGGTGAAAAAGCTGTCTACCGATATGCCTATCGAGTCAAACACCCAGATTACGGAGGTCGGACGCCCCATCTATCAGTACAAGATGAAAGAATACGCTGGTGTTGATCCTCAGACAGGTAGTCCTCTGTACTACCTCAACGAGACTGGCGACGAGACAACCGACAACTACAACAAGGCTGCTAAGCGCTATCTGGGCGATGCTAATCCTAAGTTCTTCGGTGCTTTCACTAACAATTTCTCTTGGAAGGGCATTGACTTCTCGTTCCAGCTGAACTACCAGTTCGGCCGTAAGGTCTATGGTAACCACCTGCGTTACGACGAGCAGATTGGTGGTTCCTTCGGCGAGAACTTCACCGAGTATGTCTACAAGAACCGCTGGCAGAAGCCCGGCGACGTCACCGACGTTCCTCGTCTGGAGGCCTTCGGCGAGTCTGGCAAACACAGCTCACGCTACCTGATGAATGGCAACTTCGTAAAACTGCGTAACATCACACTGGGCTACACGCTGCCCACAGAAATTACTGAAAAGTTTTACGTGAGCCGTCTGCGTTTCTACGTTCAGGCCGACAACCTCTGCACATTCGCTGCCAGCAACTACCGTGGTTTCGACCCCTCAAGTGTGGGTGCCGACGGTCAGCAGTGGTGGAACTTCCCGCAGTCGCGCAACATTGTGTTCGGTGCTAACGTAAGTTTTTAATAGAACCAATTAACAAGTACAGATATGAAAGATATTAAGATATTAGCAATTGGGGCAGTTCTGACCATGGGCCTAGCTTCGTGCGGCGACGACTATTTCGATGTCGAGATGGATCAGAACAAGACCTCCGAGACCGCCTTCAGTTCGGTTAAGGACGTGAAGAACGGCATGATTGGTGCATACTATGCACTGGGTAACTACCGCTTCTATGGTCGTAACGTAGTAGCCATCGGCGATATGTGTAGCGACATCTCCACCGCCGACCCTTCGTCGGGACACTTTGTCATGCTTAACACCTATCAGGTGACAGACACAGACGGGGAACTCGAGGATACGTGGAACTACGGCTACAAAGTTATCGATCGCTGCGTACGTACCATCAATGGTGCTCAGAAGCTTCTGGAGGCTGGTGTCACAGAGGATGAGGAGTATTCCATCAGTTCATACCTGTCACAGTGCTATGCTCTGCGCGCTCTGGCTACTTTCACGCTGACCAACCTTTTCGGTCTGCCCTACCAGCCCGGTGGTGCCAACACCCAGTTGGGTATCATCCTTATCAAGGACAAGCCCTACACAAACACTGATGAGGTACACCGCTCAACAGTTGCAGAGTGCTATGAGCAGGTGCTCAGCGACATCGCAAAGGCCAAGGAGTTGTATACCGACGAGGGCGAGATGAACGGCTCGGCACAGTTCTACTTCAACCTGGCAGCCATCTATGCCCTGGAGGCTCGCGTGAACCTCTTCATGGGTAACTACGAGGCTGCGAAGGAGGCAGCACAGAACGCTATCGACGAGCGCGACTCTGAAGGCGTTGAGGCTGCTAAGTATGGTGCCATGTGGAAGAGCAACGCTATCAGCGACGAGGACATTCTGACCATCACGAAGACCAGTGACGACAACTTGTCGGCCAACTCGCTGAACACGCTCTACGGCAGTTATGGCGGAAAGGTTGCTGCTAACGTGAACGCACTGTTTGACAAGGAGGACGTGCGTGCAGAGGTGCTCGACTATACACAGTACAAGTATATCGGCCTCACCGGTGACAAGGCTGTGAGCAATATCCCCATCTTCCGTGTCTCTGAGATGTACCTCATCCTGGCTGAGTGCGAGGCTCGTCTGGGCAATATCGAAGAGGCCAAGGAGGCTGTGTTCTTCACTGCCCAGCGTAACGCTACAATCGAGGATGCCGAGAGTCTGCCCAGCGAGCAGGCCGAGCTGCTGTCGTTCATCAACGATGAGAGTGTTCGTGAATTCTATCTCGAGGGACACCGCTGGTTCGACGCCCGTCGCCAGGGACTGAAGATTACGGTGGCTTCTACGAAAAAAGACTTCGATATCGCCAAGTTTGTCTTTCCCATCCCCGCCGACGAGATTAACGCTGGCTTTGGTACGGAGCAGAACAATGGCTGGGAAGACAACCTCCCCCAATAACGACATGAGAATTTGTTTATCATTAATAGTTGTGCTGATGTCGCTAACGACATCAGCACAATTTCGTTCAGATACGGAAATGCGCAACGCCGCCGAGAGAATTCTTGGCCATAACACGACGCGCAGCAGCACAGGGACACAGCTCTTAAGGAGTGACGATGCCCTCGCCGTCTACGGCAACGACCGCGGATTCGTGGTCACAGCCCGCGACAAGCGCCAGCGCGCCGTCATCGGTTACTCGTTCACGAAGTTCGACGAGGCAACGTTACCGTGCGGACTAAGATGGTGGCTGAACGCATCGAACAAGGCGCTAAAGGAGAACACCAACGGCACATCGACCAGACTGATGGCACCGCTTCAACGTGCTTCCTACAGTGTTGTGGAACCTTTCATCACCACCATCTGGAACCAGGACAGACCCTACAACTACGAATGTCCGAAGGTAGAGTCCACAGGTCTCAACTGCATGACAGGCTGCGTGGCAACGGCATTGGCTCAGGCCATGTACTACTACAAGTACCCAGAAGGTGCTAAGTTCAAGGCAACCTATTACGTAGATTCTGAAGAGAAGACGAAGAGCGTCAACTCAACCTACAAATGGGCATCGATGAAGGACAACTACGCCAGTACAGAGAAGAGGCTCGATGAGTCTGTAAAGGCCGTCGGCACACTGATGCGCGACTGTGGCTACGCCTCTGAAATGGACTACTCAGCCAACGGCAGTTCCGCCTACGAGTATGCCATGGCACCTGCCATCTATCAGGTATTCCAGTACGACTCCCTTGCACTTAGGTATTTTAACCGCGAATACTACAGCGATGACGAATGGTACGACATCGTCTACACAGCACTCGAGAATCGACAGCCCGTTCTTTTCGGCGGTTCTACCGAAAACTATGAGGGACATGAGTTTCTGCTCTGTGGCATCAACAGCGACGGCCTGGTCTACGTCAACTGGGGATGGGGCGGCAACGGCGACGGTTACTTTGACATGAACGCACCACGCTATTACTCAAAACCGTTCTCGCAAGGACAGTCGGTCATCGTCGGTATGCGCCCGCAGAAGACCCCTGACAACCAGGATTATTATCAGTCCATGTGGGTGGCGGACAGCATCAACTTTATTGTGTCCGACAACCCGGATACGCTATGGATACAGACCCCCTATTTGTTCAACTACTCACTGCTACAGTTCGATGGGACGGTGGACGTCACGCTCGTTGACAAAAGCAACCACACCGCCATCAGACACTTGACGGTCTATGACACGAACAGAGAGCCAACAATCCATGTCCGCGAAAATGAATACAATATGGCAGACAACGAAGACGAGGAAGATGGTGAGGAAGACAACGGACCTATCGGCCCTTTCTACGGGTACATCTTCAAGGAAGACGTGAAAGATGTTGAGGAAGAAATCATTGACACCATCTGTGTGGGCGGACTGAGAGACGTGCCTGAAGGCATCTATTCCATGTACCTCACGTCGTTCGAGAAACGCGATAGCGAGCGGCAACGCGTACGCGTGCCGGGCAGCCAACAGATTGCCACGCTGAAAAAACAAGCCGACGGCAAGATTCTCGTCAGTAACGACGACGTCGATGACATCACAGCCACACTGAATAGCCCTATGAATGGCCGCAAGTGCTCCACCAATGTCTATTCACTTAGTGGACACCTATTCACAAGACCGGTACAACGAGGTGTCTACATCGTCAACGGACGGAAGATAATACGCTGAAACTGATAAAAAAGCATAAATTCGACAGGATAGAAAACGGTTTATTCTGTCGAATTTTGCTTTTTTCGTACCTTTGCGTCCACAAACATACGGACGAACCAACTATGAAGGGAACCAAACTGATGTGCTTGGCTGCGCTGATGGCAGGCTGCACGGAAAAGACGATGGACATGGAACAACAGGTAAACGAACTCTACGACCGCATGACGCAGCAGGAGCGCATCGCACAGCTGCGGAGTATGTATATGGACGACCTCTTCGACGAGGAGGGACGTCTGGACACGGCGAAGTGCCGTGAGCTGATTCCCTACGGCATCGGACACTTCTCGCAGTATGCTAGCCAGAAGCCCATGGACCCGAACGTGCTGCGCGACCGCGTGGCCGCTGTTCAGGAGTGGCTGATGACTCAGACACCCAGCGGCATCCCAGCACTGTTCCACGAGGAGGTGCTGTCGGGCATTAACACCCGCGGTGCCACCATCTATCCGCAGCAGATAGGCCAGGCGTGCTCATTCAACACCGAGCTGGCCGAGCTGAAGACGAAGCAGACGGCTACAGCCATGCGTAAGATGGGCGGCGTGTTGTCGCTGTCGCCGATGGTCGACGTCTGCCGTACACCTTCGTTCAACCGTCTGGAGGAGTCGTACGGCGAGGACGGCTATCTGTCAGCAGCCATGGGCGTAGCTTTTGTCAAGGGTCTGCAGCAGGGTGACCTGAAGAAAGGTGTCGGCGCCTGTTCTAAGCATTACTTAGGTTATGGCGGTGGTGGCGATGCCGACGAAAAAGAACTAATGGAGGAGATCCTCATGCCCCACGAGGCGATGATCCGCCTGGCGGGCAGCCGTGCCGTGATGCCTGGCTACCATGCGATGGTTAATAAAGGGGCAAGGGGCAAGGAGCAAGGAGCAAGCGGCAAGGAGCAAGGAGCAAGCGACACGACGAACTGCGTGGCGAACAGCTGGATACTCCAGGATATCCTGCGCGACTATCTCGGCTTCGACGGAATGGTCGTCAGCGACTATACGGCCATCGACCAGTTGCCCGGTCTCGACAGCCCGAAAGAGATGGCTGCCGCAGCCATCAACGCCGGCAACGACGTGGACTTCCCCTTCGGTGCCAACTACAAGTTCCTGCAGGAGGCACTCGACGAGGGGCTGGTAAAGCCCGAGGCCTTCGAACGGGCGGTGAAGGACGTGCTGCGCTATAAACTTCGCTGCGGACTCATGGATAAGGACGCGTACCTCTATAGTAAGGAGAACATCGTCCTCGACAGCCCCGAGGAGCGTCAGACGGCATACCAGATTGCCACACAGTCGATCGTGCTGCTGGAGAACCCCAAGAAGGTCCTGCCATTGAACGAATCGTACCTGAACCCCTTTGCTGCCATGGGAAAGCAGCCGACCATTCTCCTCACCGGCCCCAACGCCAACTCGATGTGGGCGATGTGTGGCGACTACTCCTTCCCCGCCATGACATTCTTCTGGAAGAAAGTTGAAAAGGATCTCGACCATCCGCACGTCGTGACGCTGCTCGAAGGTATGAAGGACTATGCCACATCGCAAGCGAAACTACCCACCCCACCCTTCAACCTGCTCTACTCTCGCGGCTGCGACTGGACGGAGGAGATAGAGACTGACTTCGTGAAAGGTGGCGACGCCCGTGCCTGGGAGTATGAGATTCTGCACCGCAAGGTGGACTCGGGCGAGAAGGCCGACAAGCAGGAAGCCCTGCAGATGGCCAGCCAGGCTGACGTCATCATCGCCGCCGTCGGCGAGAACGTGATGCTCTGCGGCGAGAACCGCGACCGCAAGGGCCTGCGTCTACCGGGTAAACAGGAGCAATACGTCGAGGAGCTGCTGTCCACCGGCAAGCCTGTGGTGCTCGTCGTCTTCGGCGGCAGAGCACAGGTCATCAGCAGTCTGGCCACGAAATGTGCCGCCGTCATCCAGGCATGGTACCCCGGCGAGGAGGGCGGTCATGCCGTTGCCGACATTCTCTTCGGCAAGGTGTCGCCCTCGGCCAAGCTTGCCGTCAGCTACCCCAATACCGAGGTCTTTGAGCCGATGTGCTACAATAATCCGAAGCCCGCGAATATCCCTTCTTCGCTCAACGCCCCTGGTCCCCTCTTCCGATTGTCCAATACCCAGTGGCCCTTTGGCTACGGCTTGAGCTACACCACCTTCGAGTATAGCAACCTGAAGATGAACGACGAGGCCAAGACCTCGGACGAGAGCCTGACGCTGTCCTTCGACGTGAAGAACACGGGCAGGATAGCTGCCGACGAGATAGCACAGCTCTATCTGTCGCCGACGAAGGACGATCAGAACATCCGTGCCATCCAGCTGCAGGGCTTTGCACGCGTCAGCCTGAAGCCCGGCGAGACAAAGACGGTCACCATCAAGCTCTACACCGAGCAGTTCGGCTACTACAGCAACGACAACGGTAAGCGCCAATGGAACGTCGCTCCCGGCACTTACGCCATCAAGGTGGGCGCCTCGTCTGTCGACTTCCGTCTGCAGCAACAAGTCAAGCTCACGGGCCAAAAAGTCAGCAAGCCGCTGCGCGAATACTATTTCTCCGAGACCTCCGTACAATGAGCTGGCGAATACCTCACCGCTACTGCACGCTACCGGCACTACTGCTGTCGGTGCTGCTGACGGGCTGTACCGACGACGACTCAGCCTCCAACATCGTGATGAAAACGGCGACGGAGATGACACTGCTGCCAACAATGGGCGAGCAGGCGACATTCGAGTTCGAGGCGCCCGCAGCCTGGACGGCGACGACGACGGCCTCGTGGCTGTTGCTCAGTCCGGCAAAGGGTGATAAGGGCGATGCCTCGCTGGTGGCCACGGCGGCAAGCACGAACCGTACGGGCTCCCCGCGTCGGGCACAGGTGAACATCAATATCGGCACGATGCACAAGAGCCTCACCGTCACCCAGAGCGACGAATATGCCATCTTCGACAAGAAGACGTACACCGTCGAAGCTGAGGGCGGACAGGTACGGATGACCTTCCGCAGCAACATCACGAACACCAACGATCTGCTGGTGACCTATTTGCCGGTGGACTGGCTCTCGTTCGAGGGGCAGGACACGACGCGCGCCGAGTGGAAAGGCACGATGGCCACCATCAACGTCAAGCCGAACAGCGGCCGTGACCGGCGGGCCGCCACTTTCACGCTGGCCCTGCCCAAGGGCAACAACGGAGCGTGGGTGGACCTCGACACGGCAACCATCGTGCAGCAGGGATTGGCCTCGGGCTACAAATCGACGGACTACTCGCAGGACGGTACGATGGAGCTACTACAGCAACACACCCAGGGACACGGCATTCCCGTGGTGCTCATGGGCGACGCCTTCACCGACCGCGACATCAGCGACTCCACCTACTACCGGGTGATGACCCACACCATGGAGTGCCTCTTCACCGAAGAGCCGGCACGCTCCCTGCGCAACTTTTTTGACATCTACATGATCAACGCCGTCTCCGAGGATGATGCCGTCGGCGAAGGCAAGAACACGGCATTCAGCTGCGTACCCGATTTCCAAACGACAAACATCGCGGCCGATGACGACCGCGTGACGGCCTACGCCCAGAAGGTGAACCGTGCCGACTCGCTGAATATGCTCGTGGTGGTCATTGTGAACGCGAATGTCAACAACGGCGTCACCTACCTCTTCAACCGCCGCGGACAGCCATCGCAGTACGCCATCGCCTTCTGTCCCTTACAGGACGGACTGGAGTCGGAGCTGTTCCGCGAGGTGCTGGTCCACGAAGCTATCGGCCACGGACTGGCGAAGCTCGCCGACGAGTATGCTTACGAGGACAGAGGAATGGCAGACGACGACGTCAAGAAGACCATCGCTACGGCCCACGAGCGCCGTTGGATGATGAATGTCGACACCACCGACGACCTGTCAAAGATTGTCTGGTGGCCGTTCGTCGGCGACGAGCGTTACGCCGAGGAACAGATTGGTGCCTACGAGGGCGGCTACACTTACTCTGCAGGAATCTGGAGGCCTACACAGCGCAGCATGATGAACCAGAACGACAGTCCGTTCAATGCGCCTAGCCGCAAGGCTATCTACGACCGCATACGCTATCTCGGCGAGAATGCCGCCACGTCGACGGCCGAAGAGTTTGCTACCTTCGACGCCCAGCATAAGCCCGAACAGTGGGAGTACACACGCAGCGCGGACAGCCGGCAAAAACGGATCCCCACCACACCCCGAATCATCGACAAGTGACAAGGGCTATCATCAAACAAACAACGAGGAGAATCATAAAAACAAAAATCTTCAAAAATCTGACAAAAATGGCTTTTGACGGGCCTATTTTTGTCAGATTTTTGAAGATTTTTGTTTAACTCAGCGTGTTATTTGTGAATTGTCAATTGTACATTCTTAAATTGTACATTGAATTACTTCACCAGTATCACGAGGTACTTGCTCGTTGACCAGAACAGCTGGGGGTCGGTGATGCGCAGGATGTACTGCTTGTTGGCGTCACGCTGCAGGGTGTACGAGCTTGAGGGATGGTCGGTGAGCATCTTGGCAGAGCTGCTGTAGAGCTTGATCTCCTTGTCGACACGGATGTCGATCTTCGTGAAGTAGTCCTTGTTGAAGTTCGACTGCAGCACGTCGCCGTCAACGAGAATGTGCTGCTCCTTCAGTTCCTTCTTTGTACCGAATACAAACCATGCCGTGTGCAGCTGCTTGTCCTGTTGGCTGATGGTCTCAGACTTCTGTGTCGTCTCCTCTTTCAGCTCAGCCACATCGGTGCTCAGGCCCTCAATCTTATCGCCAAGCTCGCCGATGTAGAGGTCGCGGTCCTCCAACTCGTCGCGCAACAGCTGCATCTGCTTGTCCTTCTCCTCGAGCTGGGCGGTGAACGTCTCCAGGGCACGCTTCAGCTGCTCACTCTTGAACGAGCTCTCGCGCAGCTGCTGCTTCAGCTTGTTGATGAGTTCGCGGTTCTGGGCCATCGTGGTCTGGATGAACTGCATATTCTCACGGATACGGGCCTTGGTGTTGGTACCCTCGCCCTGCTTGGCCAGTGCCACACGGCCCTGAGCCTCGTTAATCTCGCGGAAACCGTCCTCGATGTCGTTGAGTGTCGACATCATGTCGTCCAGCTCATTGTTCTTCTGGGTAATGATGGAGTTCAGCGAGTCGCGGAGCTGCTGCACCATGGTGTCCTGCTTCTCCTGCTGCTTCTTCTGGTCGCAGCTCACCACCATGGCGGCGAGTACTGCAAAAAACAATAGTTTCTTCATAATCTTCTATTTGTCAATGTTCATTTTTTCCTTTTTTCACTGGGTGCGGCACCCGCAACGACCATCACGATCTCGCCCTTGGGAGCGTGCTCACGGAAGTGGGATGCGACCTCGGCCAGCGTGCCACGGACACTCTCTTCGTGGACCTTGGAGATCTCGCGGCAGACGCTCACCTGACGGTCGGCACCAAAAGCCTCGGCAAACTGCTCCAGCGTCTTCACCAGCCGGTAGGGCGACTCGTAGAACACCATCGTGCGTTCCTCTTGTACGAGGCTCTGGATCTTCGACTGGCGCCCTTTCTTCTGGGGCAGGAAACCTTCGAAGCAGAAACGGTCGCAGGGCAGGCCACTCGACACCAGCGCCGGTATGAGGGCCGTGGCTCCCGGTAGCGTCTGCACCTCGACACCGGCCCTGACGGCCTCGCGAACGAGGAAGAAACCGGGGTCGCTGATGCCTGGTGTACCGGCATCACTGATGAGGGCCACGTTCTGTCCTGCCAGCAGACGGTTGACCACCGCCGCTGATGTGCCGTGCTCGTTGAACTTGTGGTGCGACAACAGGGTGTTATGGATGTCGAAATGCTTCAGCAGGATGCCCGACGTGCGGGTGTCCTCGGCCAGCACCACGTCAGCCTCACGGAGTATGCGGATGGCGCGGAGTGTCATGTCCTCCATATTACCGACCGGCGTCGGCACCACGTAAAGAGTTCCCATACGGGGTGCAAAGGTAGTAAAAAAAGAGAAAAACCCTTCGGCGGCAACATTTTTTTCACGCTTCACGCTTCACTTTTCACTTTTTTTTATAACTCTGCCATCTACGATGGCGAAATTACTCCGTCTCGGCAAAAAATAAATGAATTTATTTTGTTTTGCGCTCGACTTTTCGTAATTTTGTAGCCACTATGGAAACCATTAACGGAGAAAACCGCCGCCAAGGCCGCATCGAGGTGGTCTGCGGCTCGATGTTCTCGGGGAAAACCGAGGAACTCATCCGACGACTGCGCCGTGCGCAGTTCGCCCGTCAGCGTGTGGAGATTTTCAAGCCCGCCATCGACACCCGCTATTCCGAGGAGGACGTCGTCAGCCACGACCAGAAGCACATACGCTCCACGCCCGTCGACTCCTCGGCGTCGATACTCCTGCTGTCGAGCGACATCGACGTCGTGGGCATCGACGAGGCACAGTTCCTGGATCAGGGACTTGTCGACGTGTGCAACGAGTTGGCCAACCGCGGTGTGCGCGTCATTATCGCCGGTCTCGACATGGACTTCCGCGGACAGCCCTTCGGTCCCATGCCCGCCATCTGCGCCATTGCCGACGACGTCACGAAGGTCCACGCCATCTGCGTGAAGTGTGGCTCCCTAGCATACGTCAGCCACCGCACGGTTGCCGATGAACGCCGTGTGCTGCTCGGCGAGACACAGGAGTACGAGCCGCTCTGCAGGCACTGTTATCAAATAGCCTTAGAAGAAGAAAAACAAAGAAAAAATGCCTGAAAATTTGGCTGTTTCATTTTTTATATGTAATTTTGCAGCCGCTTTCGAAAGATAGCACCAAGGTAGATCCGCTAGCTCAGTCGGTAGAGCACAACACTTTTAATGTTGGGGTCTTGGGTTCGAACCCCAAGCGGATCACAGAAAAAGAGGTCGTGACCTCTTTTTTTTATTTTTAGCTGTCACCATGAGTAAAACGCTTGGTTTTTCTTGCACGAATGGAAAAAAAATGCTATCTTTGCAACCAAAGTATATGTGAAACACATCAACAACTAAAAAACTAATACAAATGACAGCCCTTGTTTCCGTAATCCCCATCCTGTTGCTCATCATCCTGATGATGGGTTTCAAAGTGTCTGGCTACAGGAGTGCCATCGTCACGCTCGCCGTAACGATCGTCCTGGCCCTGTTCGCCGCTCCTGCCATGGGCATCCTGCCCGAGAAGTTTGCAGGGGCATCCATCTATGGCATCACCCTCTGGTCGGTCGTGGAGGGGCTGCTGAAAGCCTGCTTCCCGATAATCCTGATCATCATCTTCGCCATCTTCAGCTACAACATCCTCTGCGAAACCAAGGAGATAGAGACCATCAAGACGCAGTTCATCCAGATGACCTCCGACCGAGGACTGCTGGTGCTGCTGCTGACGTGGGGACTCGGCGGCGTGCTCGAGGGTATGGCTGGCTTCGGCACGGCGGTGGCCATCCCGGCAGCCATCCTCATCGGCCTCGGCTTCAAGCCGATGTTCTCGGCCGTCATCTGTCTCGTGGCGAATACCGTTGCCGTGGGCTTCGGTGCCGTGGGACTGCCGGCGACGACGCTGGCCAACCAGGTGGCAGCCAGCGGCACGGCCACACCCGATGAGCTCTGCGAGATTGCCACCTTTATCATCCTGCAGCTCTCGCTGATGTTCTACATCACACCGTTCCTCATCCTGATGATGACGGACAAGACGAAGATCCTGAAGAACATCACCATCGCCCTGTTCGTGGGAACCTTCTCCATCGTCGTACAGTTCTGCTGTGCCCACTTCATCGGTCCGGAGACGCCCGCCATCCTCGGCTCCGTGGCAGCCATCATCGCCATGCTCATCTACAACAAGCTGTTCATCAAGAAAGAAAATGCCGCTGACACAGTACAGGTCGAGCATAAGAACTTCGGCCTGGCCAAGACCCTCAAGGCCTGGAGCGTCTATGGTCTGATTATCTTCTTCATCCTCATCTCGAGCAAGATTGTGCCCTCGGTGAACGAGTTCCTCAACAGCACCCTCGTCACGAAGTTCGAGCTGCCCGTCATCGGCAACACCTTTAAGTTCGGCTGGCTGTCAAACGCAGGCTTGATGATCTTCCTCGGCGCCATGATCGGCGGCATAATCCAGGGGCTGAGCGTAGGCCGTCTGCTGACGATGCTGGCGAAGACGACGCTGAACCTCCAGAAGACGGTCGTCACCATCTGCTGTCTCGTGGCTATGGCCATGCTGATGAACAATACGGGCATGACCAACGACATCGCCAAGGGACTCGTCATGCTGACGGGCGCCGCCTTCCCGTTCTTCGCACCGCTCATCGGTAGCATCGGCACCTTCGTCACGGGGTCGGCCACCAACGCCAACATCCTCTTCGGCAAGCTGCAGGCTACCGCCGCCAGCGACCTCGGGCTGGTGAACCAGGGCACGTTCTTTGGTGTCACGGGCAATGAGACCAACTGGCTGGCTGCCGCCAACTGCGCCGGTTCGGAGGGTGGCAAGCTGCTCTCGCCACAATCCATCGCCATCGCCACCGCCGCCTGCGACATGGAGGGTCAGGACGGTGACATCATGCGTAAGACGATGCCCTTCGCCATCTTCTGGATCCTAATGAACGGTCTGATGGTGTTCCTGGGGCTGCACGTGTTTTAAGTGAAGAGTGAAGAGTGAAGAATTTGCTGCCACCAGTAAAGCATTAAGCATTGAGCATTAAGAATTAAGCATTATGATAAAGGATTTTATTGACGAACTCAGACAGGTGATGCCGTCTGACCGTATATATACCGACGAGCTGCGTACCCTGGGATGGGGAACCGATGCCAGTTTCTATCGTCAGATACCGAAGGTCGTCGTCCGTAGCGACGGCGAGGAGGAAGTCTCAAAGATTGTCCAGCTCTGCCATAAGCACCACCTGCCGTTCACCTTCCGTGCCGCGGGCACGTCGCTCTCTGGCCAGAGTTGCACGGACAGCGTACTGATTGTGGCCGGGAAACATTGGGAAAGTTTTATGCTTTCGCCTAATGGCGAAAGCATAAAACTTCAGCCCGGCATCGTGGGAGCTCGCGTGAACGAGATCCTGAAGCCCTACGGCCGTGTGTTCCCACCCGACCCAGCCTCTATAGGTGCGGCGATGGTGGGTGGCATCGTGGTCAACAACGCCTCGGGCATGAACTGTGGCGTCCATGCTAACAGCGACCGCATGATGATGTCGGCACGTATCATCCTGACCGACGGCACGGTGCTCGATACCGGCGACGAGACGAGCCGTGAGCAGTTCCGCAAGAGCCATCCCGAGTTCCTGCAGAAGATTGAGGCCCTGCGCGACCGTGTACGCGCCGACCATGAGCTGTCCGAGCGTATCACAAAGAAATACAGCATCAAGAACGTCACCGGTCTGAACATCCGTCCGCTGGTGGCTTACGATGACCCGTTCGACATCATCGCCCACTCCATCGTGGGCTCCGAGGGCACACTGGCGTTCCTCTCGGAGGTGACGATGCAGACGCTGAAGGACTACCCCTTCAAGGCCTCGGCGATGGTCTACTTCATGACGATGCGCGAGAGCTGCGAGGCCGTGGTGGCGATGAAGCAGCTGAAGGCTGGCGACGAGGACCTGGCGATGAGTGCCGAGCAGCTGATGGTGAAGTCGGCGGAGATGCTCGACTACAAGTCCCTGAGTGCCGTCGACGACCCCGTCTTCCTGCAATATAAGAAAGATGTAGACGCCGGAAAGATTGAGGGCGTGGCCCCTGGCGACTACCACAACCTGACGGCCATCCTCACCGAGACAAAGGGCATCACCCATGAACAGTTGCTCGACAAGATAGCGAAGATCAAGGCGTGCCTGGGGCAGTTCCGCCTGTATATCCCCGCTGAGTTCACGGAGGACCCCGCCGTCTATGGCAAGTACTGGGCCATCCGCAGCGGCATCTTCCCCAGCGTCGGTGGCACGCGTCCCGTGGGCACTAGCTGTCTCATCGAGGATGTCGCCTTCCCCATCGAGTCGCTCCCCGAGGCCACGGTGAAGCTGCAGAAGCTGATTGCCGACCACGGCTACGACGATGCCTGCATCTACGGTCACGCCTTCGAGGGCAACTACCACTTTATACTGAACCAGAGCTTTGCCGACGAGCACGAGGTGGCCCGCTATGCTGAGATGATGCGCGACGTGGCCAAGCTCGTCGTCGAGGAGTACGACGGCTCATTGAAGGCCGAGCACGGTACCGGCCGCAACATGGCGCCGTTCGTCCGCTACGAGTGGGGCGACAAGGCCTACGAGGTGATGCGCGAGCTGAAGGCCATCTTCGACCCCGAGGGTCTGCTGAACCAGGGGGTGATCTTCAACGACGACCCCGACTGCTTCATCAAGTGCCTCAAGCCCCTACCCGTCCTGGACTACGACTTCGGCGCTGTGCCTGACGGCGGCCACTACCTGATGGACCCGTCGCTGAGCACCGCCGAGGAGACCATCGAACAGGTGAAACGCGCCAACAAGTGCATCGAGTGCGGCTTCTGCGAGGTAAACTGTATGTCGTGCGGACTGACGCTGTCGTCACGAATGCGTATCGCTGTACAGCGCGAAATCCGCGCCCTGGAGGCCACCGTCCGTGCGTCCAGCGGTTCTGCCGCTGGAACCGCCGCCCAACGCCTCGCCACCCTCAAGAAGCAATACAAGTACTACGGCGACCAGACGTGCGCCACAGACGGCCTGTGCTCGACGTCGTGCCCGATGAAGATCAACACCGGCGAGCTGACACACCTCATCCGACAGATGGATATGAACGACAGCCCGATGGGCTACAAGGTGGGTGAGTTCGCTGCCAACCACATGGCGGGCATCAAGAGCGGCCTCCGCGTTGTCCTCGACGTGGCTCATGTGGCCCACGTCACCCTTGGCCCCACGCTGATGACTAGCGTCTGCCGCACGATGAACAAGATGGGGCTGCCCCTCTGGACGACAGCCATGCCGAAGAAGAAGCGCCAGCCGAAGCCATCGGACCTCACGCAGTTCATCATCGAGAAGAGTATTCCACATAAAGAGGAGGAACACTCGCCATTGAAGGTCGTCTACTTTCCCTCCTGTATCAACCAGACGATGGGACAGTCGAAGAGCGGCGGCAAGATTCACGACCTTGTCGACGAAGTCATCCAGCTGATGGCGAAGGCCGGCTACGAGGTCATCTTCCCCGAGGGTATGGAGCGGATGTGCTGCGGCCAGATTTGGGAATCGAAGGGTATGCTCGACATTGCCGACCGCAAGAGCGCCGAGCTCGAGGCTGCCCTGTGGAAAGCCTCCGAGGAGGGGCGCTACCCCGTCCTCTGCGCTCAGAGTCCCTGTCTGCATAGGATGAAAAGGGTCATGGGTAAGCTCGACCTCTACGAGCCCGCCGAGTTTATCATGAAGTACCTCGTGCCGCGCCTGGACTTCCACCCCATCGACCGTCCCATCGCTCTCCACCTGACGTGCTCCACACGCCAGATGGGTGTCGACAAGGACATGATTGCCCTGGCCAAGCTGTGCTCGACGAACGTCTTCCTGCCCGAGGGTGTCGGCTGCTGCGGCTTTGCCGGCGACCGCGGCTTCACGTTCCCCGAACTGAACAAGTATGGTCTCCGCAAGCTGCGTCCGCAGATAGAAGCCAACCACATCGAGGTGGGCTACTCGAACAGCCGTACCTGCGAGATTGGCCTCGAGACGAACGCCGGCATCCCCTACATGAGCATCGTCTACTTAGTCAACGAGGTCACGACGGCGAAGAAAAATTGAAGAATTGAAGAATTGAAAAATTGAAGATTTATCATTATAAAAATGTATTTTATGAAGAAAGTAATGACAGCGGCCCTTGTGGCCATCGCATTGACAGCCAATGCACAAGAGAAACCCAAGATGTGGTACGACAACATCAAGTTCAGCGGCTACGGTATGCTGCAGTACCAGGGACAGGACAAGGAGGATGCCGAGAGCAACACGTTCAACCTCCGTCTGGCACGTTTCATCCTCGACGGCAAGATTGGCGACGTCGACTGGCGCGCCCAGATCCAGGGCACGAACGTCAAAGGTCCCGGCGAGCCCACCGTCCAGCTGGTAGACCTCTATGCCGAGTGGCGTAAGTATCCGGAGTTCAAGGTTCGCGCCGGACAGTTCAAGCGCGCCTTCACCTACGAGAACCCCACGAACCCCATCACGCAGGGCTGGTACGCCTATGCCGACGTCATCAACAAGCTCTCGGGCTTCGGTGACCGTACGGGCGAGAAGTCCTCGGGTGGTCGCGACATCGGTATTCAGGTGCAGGGCGACCTCTTCCCCAACAGCAACGGCCGACGCCTGTTCCACTATCAGGTAGGTGTCTATAACGGTGAGGGTATCAACGCCAAGGATGCCGACAACCGTAAGGACATCATCGGCGGTATGTGGGTCATGCCTATTAAGGGCTTGCGCATCGGTGCCTTCGGATGGACGGGCAGCCGCGCCGCCATTGGCGAGAAGAACCGCTACGCCCTCTCTGCCGAGTACGACTTGAACGAGTACACCTTCCGTGCTGAGTATCTGCACAGCCAGGGCATGGGTTCCGTAGCAGCCCTTGGCGACAAGGCCGACGGTTGGTATGTCTTCGGTATCGTGCCTGTCATCAAGTCGAAGCTCCACGCCAAGGCCCGTTACCAGACTTACCGTCAGGACAAGAGCTGGAATGGCCACGTCACCGAGGAAGGCAACTATGTCGGCGGTTCGAAGACGATGTACGAGGTAGGTGCCAACTACTACTTCACGAAGAACCTGCAGCTGAACCTGGAGTATGCCCGTGTCAACGACCGCTCCATCGCCAACAGCGACAAGCACAACTACAACTTCGTCGACGTCGAGCTCGACTTCCGCTTCTAACTACACAAAAAAGTACACAAAAAGAACCGTCCCATTTGTGTAGTTATAAATAAAAATCTTCAAAAATCTAACACAAATAACATCCGGATTATTTTTGTCAGATTTTTGAAGATTTTTGTTTTTGCCTCTTCTTGTTCTTCGCGTTACTTCACGACCACCTTTTTACCGTTCTTGACATAGACGCCCTTCTTGGCCTTCACAGCCTGACGGCCGCCGAGGGTATAGACTGCCGATGAGGAGTCGTTGCCGGCAGCCACGGCACGGATGGCGGTGGCAGGAATGTCGATGGGCATGGTGATGCCGTCCCAGGAGTCGAGACGCGTGATGGCGTCGACGTTCGAGATGTAGGCGGTGTTGGCGGGTGTCACCTCGCTCTTCTCGAGCGGCTGCCAGCGACCTTCCTTCAAGACGTAGCTACCCTTGGTGGCACGGCGTGAGCCGAAGTGTCCGAAGAGGTAGTTGGTCTGGTCCGTAGACAGAGCCTCAGCAACGCGCTTGCCGTACTCCTCGAAGACGAGCTGTGCCTCGTCAGCAATATAGATGGCGGGCTGTCCGGCGGCCAGGGCGTCGACGGGCTGCAGACAGAGCTTGGTGTCATTGTCGGTGATGCCGGCGATGGCGTAGAAGCGAGCTCCGGCGGGCAGCAGCGTGGCATAGGGCAGACAGATGGTACTCCACTCGCCGGTGGCGACGGTGGCCTTCAGCAGCGGACGGTAGAGCAGGCGGAAGTCGGTGGCGCACCACCAGCCCTCGCGTTTGTCGCCGGTGTTGTTGACATCGCCGATCTTATGCCAGGCATTATCAATGGCCCCCTGCTTCGAGCTCTTGAAGCCAATGGTCACAGAGCCGTCGGCAGCGACATAGACGGGTGTCGTGGTGAGCGTCTCCCAGATGGTGCCGCTGACGGGCAGATCGAAGTAGTCGTATGTGAGTGCCGGCGTCACGCCGCTGTCGTCACCGCTCACGATGTAGCCGTGCTGGTCGCTCAGACAGTAGTGCTCGGTGGTAGCCTTGCACTCCAGGGCGTAGATTCCCTCCTCGAGTCCCGTGACGGTCTGCTTCACCTCCATGGTCTTTGCCTCGCCTTCGCTGGCGCTGACGTTACCCCACCAGGCATTCCAGCAGGTCTTGCCGCCAGCGCTGTTCGTGCGCTGGTCGCCTCCTGTAAAGGTGCCTGCCTTCGTCGTCCATCCGTTGGCGGTGGCAAACGACGGCGACTGCGGCTGCGTAGCGGCAGCGACGGTGGGCATGGCGGCCTCGACGGCAGCACGGAGGGCTGCCACGGCGGCGGTCATGGTCTCAACATTCTCGGCGTTCTGTGCAGCACTGATGAGCTGCGAGAGGTTGGCAGCGCTGGGCAGGCCCAGTGCGCCAATGGCGTCAGCGATGCGTACCAACGAGTCGCAGGTGTTCTGGAGGGCGGTCTTCTGCATATAGACGTCAATATCGGCTCTCCAGTTGTCGTAGACAGCCTGACAGGCGGCACCGTCGGCCTCGGCAGCCTCAGCGGTGGTGAACAGGGCGCGCAACTCGATGTTGTCAAACTGTGCCTGTGCTCCAAGCATACTGAACGAGAGGACGGCGAAGTGGTTGTCGGCACCGCTGTTGAACGTCACGAACTGCCGTTTCCACTCGGTGGTATTGGGAATCTTCGCGGCCAGCGTGCCGAGCGACTTATCGTCGGGACTGACGTTCACGGCGACATTGCTGCCACCATTGCGCGAGTCAATCTGGAAGTAGTACATGGTGTTAGGCTCGATGGCGACATACGTCTTCAGCGAGGCGGCATCGTCGGCTCCCTTGTGACCATAGGCCATGAGGTGGGCGCTACCGTCGATGCTGCCCGAGGGCACGGCCTGGAACCACGGCTGCCCGATGTTCTCGCCAGTGCCTGACATCCAGCCGTTAAGACCGAGGATGAAGTCGCCGTTCGTCAGGATGTTGCCACCGACGTAGTAAACGTCGCTGCCCACGGTCAGGGCGTCGCCAGTCTCAATGTTGGCAATCTGCGTGTAGGCCACGCTGCTATAGAGGTTGCCGCCGTTCAGGTTGACGATGTGTACACGGTAGCCCATGCCGTCGCGCACGTTGTCACCATCGCTATAGGTATAGCTGGCGGCGGTCTCCTTCTGTTCAACGGTGCCTACCGCCGTCCACGTCTTGCCGCCGTCGTCGGTACGCTCGACGGTCATCGACTGGTTGTACTCGCCGTTATGGTCGTACCACGTAATGATGGCCTTACGCTCCTTCTTGTCGTAGCTGACGCCGAACTTCGTGGGGGCCTGCTGCTTGGGGGGCTTGGGGACGTATGACGTCCCTGAGTATGCCAGTCCTGAGTTGATGGTGGCATAGTACTCGCCTGCGGGTGTCAGTTTGCCGTCCATGTAGATCTTCGAGCAGTTGACCTCACTGTTCCAGTAGTAGTAGCGCTCAATGTAGGAGGCTTTGTTCCAGTTCTCGCAGACACCCTGTATGACGGTCTTGTTCCTCTGCAAATCGGTGGCAGTGGGGTTGTCGCGGCTGCTGGCCTCCTTGAAGATGCCCTCGTTGCCCCATGACGAGCCCCAAACCCACTCCGATATCCATATCGGACGCTTGTAGGTGTTGTACCAGCCCTCGACGTTATGGTTCAGGTTCCACTCGTTCCAGTAGCAGTGCAGGTCGACGATGTCGCAGCGCCAGCCGCGTGCGTCGATGGAGTCCAGACACTCCCTGAGATGTCCCAGCGAGCCGTCGTGCGACGACGGCGAACAGAGGCGCATACCCGTCGCCATGAGGTTCTCCCAGTTGTCCAGTATCTGCCTGACGGTCTGCGGATTGGGGTCGGAGGAGTTTCCCGGCTCGTTGTTCGTCTTCAGGTGTGGCGAGTAGGTCACCCTGCCACACTCTGCCGACGACGGCCAGTCCTCGTAGATGTGATGCGGCACGCACTCGGCATCGGGCAGACGGCTCTCGCCCAGTCCGAAGGAGTAGCACGACGTGACGTTCAGCTTGCTGACGGGATCGGCCCTGGTGTCGTTGGCCAGTGCGGCCTTGCCCGTGTCGTACCACTTAAAAATGCGGTACGAGGAGATCTTCTGGTCGAGCACGGCGGGGAGCGTCTTCACCTCGAGATCGGCATTGGCGGCAATAAAGCAACGGCTGTAGCCACGGCCGCTGGGCAGCGTCGAGAACGTCACCATATAGCCGCGCTTCAGCTTGAACGACCGTATCTTGTTGTTCAGCTTTGCCGTGCTGAGGGTGTTCATGTAACCGCCGCTGTTCTCCAGTCCGAAGTCGCTGACGCCGTCGCCGCCGAAGTTCTGCTCCGGGTAGACGGTCAGCGGCTTGAAGCTGCTGCCGTAAGGCAGGATGATGGTGCCGCGGTCGTAGAGCTTCACCTGACAGTTCGTGCCGTCCTTGGCGGGCTCGCCGAGGATGGTCACCTTCGACAGGTACTTCGCTTTGACCACCGACGGTTTCTGTTTAGCGAAAATAAGCACGGTATAGTCGGTCTCGGCGAAGTTCACCGAGCCGCCCTCGACGATGGGCTCGTCCTGGTTGATTGTCCAGTCGTACTTACCGTTGATGTCCTTCGCGGTGTTCACCTGTAAAAGCGGTCTTGCGACATTCGCGGCAACAGCCTGCTGCAGGGTGACCGTCATCAGGACGGCCAGCAATGCCATAGTTAGTTTCTTCATAGGGTCAGTAGGTTGTTTTTCGAGGTTCTAACTCAACGCGTTGCTACACGCCACGGGCTACTCGCCCAGCTGCTGGGCGATGGCCTTCAGGCACTTCTCGCGACTGACGGGCTTCGACAGGAAGTCGTTGCAGCCAGCCTCCATGGCCAGCTGACGGTCGCTGTCGAATGCGTTCGCCGTAAGCGCCACGATGGGTATCTCGGCGTTCGTCTCGCGGATGGTCTTCGTGGCCTCCAGACCGTCCATGACGGGCATCTTGATGTCCATCAGCACCATGTCGACACCGCCTTTCGCCACGGCGTCGACAGCCTCCTGGCCATTCTTCGCACGTACATAGTTATATTTACCTTTCAGGATGTAGGTCATCAAGATGTAGTTGCTCTCGTTGTCCTCTGCTACTAAGATCGTTTTCATGTGCAAAATTCTTGTTAGGTTATTAATTTTTGCAAATATAGGTCTTTTTCTTGAAATTCCTTGCATTTCCTCGCAGTTTTTAACTAATTTTGCATCCTAAAGCATTACTAACTAATAAAACACTACACAAATGAGACTAAAAATGATGACTTGCGCGCTGGCTCTCGCAGCCTCGCTGACAGCCATGGCCGACGGCCACGTAATGGACGTGAAGACCGCAAAACCCGGCGCCGCCGTCCAGTCGACGATGTACGGCATCTTCTTCGAGGACATCAACTACGCTGCCGACGGCGGCCTCTACGCCGAGCTGGTGATGAACCGCTCGTTCGAGTTCCCCAACGCCTTCGCCGGCTGGGACATCTCCGGCCGTGTGACGCTCCGTAGCGACGGTCCCTTCGAGCGCAATCCCCACTACGTGCGGCTGGCTCCTGCCGGTCACGGCGACAAGCACACGATGATTGAGAACCACGGTTTCTTCGGCATCGGCGTCAAGGGCGGCGAGGAGTACCGCTTCTCCGTCTGGGCACGCGTCCCCGACGGCGGCACAGCCAAGCTGTGGATAGACATCGTCGACAACGCCACCATGAGCGACGACCAGAAGCTCGGCAACGGCAGCGTCGACGTCAGCGGCAAGGAGTGGAAGAAGTACACGACGATTATCAAGCCGAAAAGAACCTTCGACAAGGCACACCTCCGCGTGTGGGCCGACTCGAAGGCAGTGACCGATGTCGAGCACGTCTCGCTGTTCCCCGTGAAGACGTGGAAAGGCCGTGAGAACGGTATGCGCCAGGACCTGGCACAGGCCCTCTTCGATATGCATCCCGGCGTGTTCCGTTTCCCCGGCGGCTGCATCGTCGAGGGTACCGACCTCGAGACGCGCTACCAGTGGAAGAACAGCGTCGGCCCTGTTGAGAACCGCCCGCTGAACGAGAACCGCTGGCACTACACCTTCACCGGCCGCTACTTCCCCAACTACTACCAGTCCTACGGTCTCGGTTTCTTTGAGTTCTTCCAGCTCTGCGAGGACTTCGGCTGCGAGCCCCTGCCCGTCATCTCCTGCGGCCTCAGCTGCCAGTTCCAGAATCCCGACCCCACGAAGCCCGGCGTCCACGTGCCTCTTGACCAGCTCGACTCCTACATCCAGGATGCCCTCGACCTCGTCGAGTTTGCCAACGGCCCCGTCGACTCCAAGTGGGGTAAGGTGCGCGCTGACATGGGCCATCCCGAGCCCTTCAACCTCAAGTTCCTCGGTGTCGGCAACGAGCAGTGGGACTACGACGAGAAGCACGGCAACTTCGGTCCCGTCTTCACCGAGCGCCTGAAGAAGTTCAACGCTGCCCTCCGCGCCAAGTACCCCACCCTAAAGCTCATCGGCACCACCGGTCCCAACAGCGAGGGCTGGGACTTCGACCTCCTGCAGCCCCGCATGAAGGAACTGAAGGTCGACCTCTACGACGAGCACTACTACCGCAACGAGGAGTGGTTCCTCACCCACGGCCTGCGCTACGACAGCTACGACCGCAAGGGCCCGAAAGTCTTCGCCGGCGAGTATGCCTGCCACGGCCGCGGCAAGAAGTGGAACCACTATGAGACGTCGCTCTACGAGGCTGCCCACATGACCGGCATCGAGCGTAACGCCGACATCGTCCACATGGCCACCTACGCACCCCTCTTCGCCCACGTCGAGGGCTGGCAGTGGCGTCCCGACGCCATCTGGTACGACAACCTCCGAAGCTTCAAGTCCGTCAGCTACTACGTTCAGCAGCTCTTCGCCATGAACAAGGGCACCAACGTCCTCGCACTCACCATGGACGGCCGTCCCGTCGCCGGACAGGAGGGCCAGGACGGACTCTTCGCTTCCAGCGTCTACGACAAGACCACCGGCGAGGTCATCGTCAAGGTCGTCAACACCTCGAAGCAGCAGCAGCCCATCACCCTGAACCTCCAGGGCATCAAGGGCGAGCGCACCGCCGACGTCATCACCCTCAGCCACAACGGCTCCATGGACGACGAGAACACCCTGGACCAGCCCGAGAAGATTGTCCCGAAGACCTCCACCGCCCAGGTCGTCGCCGGCAAGAAGTGCGCCCAGCTCGTCGACAACCTCCCCGCCATGTCCTTCCGTATCTATAAGGTGAAGCGGTAAGCGTACACCTTATTGTTATATATCAGATGTCAGAATTGCCGCAACCCCAGTGTTTTATGGGGTTGCGGCACAATAAAGATTACGATTATGGGATTTTCAAGAAAATTTTTAGCTACTTCGAGAACTTGACGGTGGAGATGAAGGAAATGGAGTGGTAAGAGATTACCGAGTGAACTGCTTATTTTGGCCATATTATCGGCCATTTTTAAAAAATGGCTCAAAATGTTGCATTTTCATAAAAATAATTCTTATATTTGTGCCGTCGTTGGAAACTGACGACAACATTGAGGAGAGCGATTAACTTTTGACAGTAGGCTCACACTCTTTGTACTAAGTGAAATGCCAATAACTAAAGACTATGAAGAGAACAAACTCGTTCGTGTTGTTCGGACGTGCTTTCAAGAATGCGAAGAACGACTTCTGGGTATCTATCCAGGTATTGTTGGTTGCCACATTTGTCTTGGCTTTGCTTTTCTATTTTGTAGAGCATACGGCACAGCCAGAGGAATACAAGAATCCGTGGGACGCCTTTGTATGGGCCATTACTCGCTATATCGGTGATCCCGGTAAGTTTGCAGGCAAAGGTCCCGTTACATTGGTTGGTCGCTATATTGATACATTCATCGGTATTCTGAAGATTCTCATCTTTGCCGTCCCTGCCGGACTTGTGGCCAATGGTTTCAGACAGGCGATGGCAGACGAAAAGCGTAAGCGCCAGTTGACTACATATAGCGAACGATTGAAAAAGGCTTTTCGTCGTAAGCAGTGTCGTTACACACGATATAAGGTGGTGCCCCGTTTTGTTTCCATTGTTGACATTGAAGCCACCCAGCGTATGTCGACAAAAGATATTCTCGATACCATTGACTTCTGCAATAACTTCCGCCTTCGTAATCTGGCAACGACCCAGAATGTAAGCGAGCATCCGCAGGATCGTCTTGTGGTGGAGCATTATTCTTTGGAAGGACAAACGTCATACGGCTGCAAGATAGATCGTGGTTCGGATATAACCATTGTATCCACTTCAAGCGTTTCTGAGGCGGGCATTGGGATTTTTGCATATTACATAGCCCTGTATGGTGGCTTTAATTATATCAGTAAGGAGTTTGATCAGAATCCCGATGAGCCGCAAAGCTACTATCTGGTAGGTGACGAACATGCAGAGCCTCAGTTGGAGGACTTCTTAAAAGATTTGAGAGAATTGACCCGTGGCGAAAACAAATGGGCAATAATGATGCTTTCTGCCAGTGGTGCAGACGAGCCACAGCATCCCACCCAATTCCATTTTGTGCATCAGGTACAGAAGAAACTTGAGGTACAGCCTACTACGACTATTCAAGAAGACAGGTTCAACCAAATGTATCAGGCTCTTTGTCAGATGCTCGATGAGGAATTCCAGTTGAAGTCTGATCTTGATGAGTTGTATCTGCCTGTTGGCAAGAAGAATATTGCTATGCAAATTGGTGGTGGAAAGGATTGCAACGCCTTCACCCTGCGTACTGCCTTCAGTGTCACCGAATGGGATGACCGCTATATCGCCATTGTCCGCAAGATGGCTGAAGTTATCAATCTTCAGATTGGCACAGGCAAGGCCATAGAGGAAGATAAAGCATGGAAAGAAAATGCGATGGGATTTTAGAAAACAATAATAACTAAAACTATAAATTATGAAAACAATCAAATTCTTTGGTGCAGCATTTTTGGCAATCTCATTAGCCAGCTGCGGAGGTAACAAACAAGGTAACGGACTGACAGAAGCCGCCACGGGCGACATGGAAGCCTACGAGCAGAGCGACGTGAATGGTGTGGAACAGGCTCGTCCCACCATTATGGTCATTCCTGGCGACCAGACGTTGCAGAACTTCAAGTGTCTGACGACACAAAAGGCCAACGGTCGTGACTACATCCTGCGCGACTACAAGAACTATTTGTTAAAGGACGATCGTGCCAAGCGCATCATCTCGACTATTCAGAATGAGTTCAATGCACAGAACTATCCGCTCAGCGACTTCGAGCAGACGCTAAAACAACTCGATACGCAGGAGGCTCTTGATATGGCCGACGGCTTTGAGAAGGATGCCAAGACCCAACTTCTCACTGTGGCACAGCCTGACATTATTCTGGAACTAACCTACGATACCAGTCGCGACAAGATGTCGATGACCAGTCACAACTACAGTCATAAGGGTGACAAGAATATCAGTTTTACCTTGAACGCACTTGATGCCTATACCAATAAGGTAGTGGCAACGATGACTGCCAGTAATATAAAAGGCGAGTCAACGACAGAGGCTATTCAGGCCAGCATCAAAGAAGGAATGCCGAAGTTCCAAGAGGACATCACCAAGTACTTCAGTGACATTCTGACTCGTGGTCGCGATATTACTGTCCGCGTTGCTGTAGAGAAGGGTTGTAACGTGAACCTCTCTGACGAGAGTATAGAGGGTGATACCTATGCAGACTGGATTATGGACTACATCAAAACCCACACCGTGAAGGGGGCCTATAAGATGCAGCGCAATACTGATAAGGAACTCTACTTCGTTAATTGCCGCATCAAACTTCTCAACGAGGATGGCACGCAATACGGTGTCTACGACTGGACACGCGACTTGCAGAAGAATCTGCGCAAGAACCTCGGTCTGAAGTGCACCAACAAGGCTCAAGGCTTAGGCGAAGTACTCATCAGTGTTCAGGGAATCCAATAACCATACTTAAACTTTTCAATTTTTTAATTTTTCAATTTTCTTATGAAGCGTATATATAATATAATAGGTGTAGCACTGATGGCAGTTGCCATCATGTCGTGTGGTGGACAGCAGAAAAGTGAAGGAAAGAAGTTTGCTCCCAAAGAGCGTGAGTCAGCGCTGACAGACTCTGAGCGTAAGGCAGCCATTGCTCAAAAGAAGGCAGAGCTGTTGGGCGGTCTGAATCTCGACACGTTACTTTATAGTCACGGCGTGAAGTTCAGCATCGTTCAGCCAAAGGTGCAGGGTGAGGACATCACACAGGATATTGCTGACCGTATTTCCATGAAACTCTTGCAGATGGCTTGTCAGAATGGCATTAGCGGATTAGGTGAAAATCCGAAGTTTGTCTTCGGTACTGAGATTGCCCAGACGGGGCGTGCTGCAACAGGTACCGCTCCGCAGAAGATGACGGTTCAGTACCAGTTGACATACAAAGTGATGAATGCTGTCACAGGCGATGTCTATGCTACGGCCACCCAAGATGTAATGGGTGTAGGTAGCAGTTTTGTGGAGGCCAATCAGAACTTCGTGAAGGAAATCAAGAATACGCCAGAGATCCAAAAGATGCTCCAGACGGCCAGTGAGCGCATCATCGACTGGTACAACAAGAATGTGCAGACGGTGAAAAACGAGATTGAGACTGCTGCCGGCAAGGGTGATTACGACTTGGCATTGGCACTTGCCTCCAGCGTACCCCAGCAGGCAACGGCTGCCTACCAATATGCTTCAAGTAAGATGGGTGAGTTGACCAAGGGCCTGATGCACAAGAAGGCTGCTGACATGTTGGGTGAAATGACTGCAGCTGTAGCTTCTGCAGGTGATGACTTCGACCCGTCTATCGGAGCTTACTTCAAACTGATTCCTACCGATGCTCCTGAGCATGCTAAGGCACAGGAACTATACAACAAGTACGCCCAGCAGTGCAAGGAGCGTCGTGCTGCATTGGAGGCTAAGGCTGAGAAAGATGAGGCAGCTGCTCGTGAGTTTGAGAAGTTCAAGATGATGCAAGACCACGAGACAGAGTTGGCAGAGATTGAGGCAGACAAGATTAAGTCGAAGTACGCCTCTCTGGCTTCCGCCAAAGCCGCTGAGGCTAAAGCCAAGGCCAGCCAAAAGCGCGGCGGTCTCTTTGGTTCTATCGGCGATGCCATCTCTGGCACCTTCGACCGTGTATTCAAGGTCGCCGATGTTGCAGGAGCTTTGGCTACTGACAAGCTTGGCTTGCAGGAATATGTGGAAAAAGTTGAGTTTGGTGATATGTAAAACAACAATCAATGGCACAGATCCTGTGCCATTGATAACAATAATAGCTAATAAAGACTATGAAACGAATTAAGTTTTTGAGTTTTTGCTGTGTAGCAGTTTTTTTGCTGACAGCATGTGGTAGTTCTTCATCAAAGAACGAAGAAGAAAAGATATCGGTGACTGGTGCCGATGGTAAGGAATATACAAGTTATCAGGAGGCTTGCAGGGCTGGAGATTTTGAGGCTGCCCATAAGTTCCTTGATGTCTTACACGACAAATATATTGAGGGCTATGGGGAAGCTCATGCGTATGACTCTTATCAAGTTCGCGATGTAAGAGAGAAATATCATGCTGCCTTAAATGCAATTTTTAAGCAGGAAATGATGTTTTTGGCAAGTGATGGTAGCGAGCAGGCTGCAGATAAAGTTGTCTATCTGCTCACTGAAATTCCAGAAGAAGGTTCTGCACATCCTGATGGAAGATATAGTTGGGTAAAAATCAGAGAAGATTGTGATGAAGCGAAGGAGCATGTGACATATTGCAAATGGGTAACCAACTACAACTCTTTATGTACCCAGATTTTAGATTTGGCCATATCACAAGAGAATCAATATCTTGCAAAGAAAGTCATAAAGATGTACAAGCAGAATGTGATTAACGAAGAAGATGCATACAGAAATGAAAATAGTGATGATTATAGGGTAAAGCGCACTTGGGCAGACAAAGAGGCGGCTACTGCCAAATGCAAAGAGGCAGGAATAAATCTGGAATAATATAATGAAACTATAAAACTGGAGCTATTTGTTAATCTTGAGTTTACAAGAGAATGCCGAAACGCCTGAAAGGGAGTAGGAATTTTAGAAATAACAATCTTTATGGGACATTACGAAGACATTAAAATTGACAGAAGCGAAGGCTGGAAATACCAGAGCACGCATGGAACAAATGGTGATGACTATCATGCCAAAGTATATGTAGATGATGATGGGAATATTTCCCAAGAAAGTTATAGTCGCCAATACATTCGAGAGAAGAACAAAGAGGAACTGGGAAAGAATAGTGACAAAGAGGGGAAAGGCAAAAAGGGCAACGGTAAGAGCGGTAAAAGCGGAGAAAAGAAAGAAGGTTGTTTAGCTAAGATTATCAAAGCTCCATTCCGTTTCCTTTGGTGGTTGATTAAGTTCATCCTGAAAAATGCTCTCGTCATCCTAACCTTCGGTATAGCTAATGGCTGGTTCGATAAAAAGGATGATTAATATGTATAAGCCAGATGCAATCTCTGTCAAGAAAGATCTGGGAAATAAAAGATTTGAAAACAGAGTACAATTTACTGATGACACAAAAAACAAAGTCATCAAGATATTGCAGGAGAAATTAAATCTGGAGCATTAAAGTAGACAAAAGAAATTTTAAATATTGAACATTATGAAAAAATACTTGTTTGCATTTTCAGCAGCATTTATAGCGATATTGGCGTTTGTAAGCTGTGCTCACGATTTGGACTATAGAAAGGCCTGTGAAGAGGGAGATTGGGATAGAGCCTACAAAATAGTTGAGGAGCTTAAAGAAGAAGCTCAAGACTGGAATGCCAAAAAGTCCGAAGTGGGATGGGGTAAGTATGAAGAAAAAATCAATGCAGCCAATGAAAACTATAATACAGCATTAAAATATGTTGTTCTGCAGGAATCCCTATTTGTTTTAGAGGAAAAGGGAACTGATGGATTAGCAAGGATCATTGGTATTGCAAAAGAACATAATGCTGACAGCTGGCTTTATGATGAACTGTTAGATGTGGCAAAAAAGATGGGAGATGAGGAATTGAGCAATAAGCTAATGAACATGAAAGACTCTGAATAAAAGTTTGTATTCTACGTATGACGCGCAAACAGATTTATGAAATCATAGAAAAGGATGATGGTAGCAACGTGTGGAGCCATCTGTATGATGTGTTCATGTTTGCTACTATCATCCTAAGTGTAGTGCCGCTGATGTTCTGGGACTATAGACCAATATTTACCTATATTGAGATATTTACCACAACCATCTTTATTATTGACTATATCCTACGATGGGTGACGGCAGATTTCAAATTGGGTAAGGGACAACACTCATTTGTGAGCTATCCCTATAGCTCCTGGGCTATCATTGACTTGCTGACGATACTTCCCAGCTTCCAGCTGTTAGGATCGAACTTCAAGATTCTGCGTACGCTGCGCTTATTAAAGATTCTGCGTTTGCTGAAGGCTTTGCGCTATTCTGACCAGATATTCCTCTTCGTAAAGGTATTGAAGAAAGAACAGAAAGTGTTGACAGCTGTGTTGCTTTTCGCTGCAGCCTACATCTTTGTGACGGCTTTGGTGATGTTCAACTTCGAACCGCGCATCAACCCTAATACAGGTCAGGAAACATTTAGTACCTTCTTCGATGCAGTCTATTGGTCAACGGTGACACTGACTACCGTGGGATATGGTGATCTCTGTCCTGCCACCGACTTAGGCCGTCTCATCAGTATGTTCTCGTCGCTCTTCGGCGTAGCAGTTATTGCTCTGCCTTCTGGCATCATCACCGCCAGCTATTTGGATGAACTGCGCAGTTTGAAAGAAGGGAAGAAGTCGGAGGAAAAGGAAAACAAAGAACTATAATAAATGCAACTGCTGCGACAACTCTACGCCATCCACAGTCCTACGGGCTACGAGTGGCCAATGATACAGTTTGTCAAGGAATATGTCAGTAAACATATTCCTGAAGCAGAAGTCCGTTTTGACAAGTTTGGGAATCTGTATATCACCAAAGGTGAGGCGGGTGTGGGTTATCCCACGCTCGCCTGCCATCTGGATCAGGTTCAGAAGTTGCATAGTGAAGATTTCGAAGTAAAAGAGGAAGACGGGATGCTCTACGGCTGGAGCGAGCAGAACCAGCGACGTGAAGGGTTAGGGGCTGATGATAAGAATGGTATTGGGGTTTGTCTACGCTGCTTAGAGGAATGTCCTCGACTGAAGGTGTTTATGGCTGTTGGTGAAGAGAAAGGATGTATTGGTAGTCATCATGCCGACATGAGTTTCTTTACGGACAGCCTTTATGTATTGGAACCGGATTGTAAAGGTGGAGAAGAGGTGCATACCACCTTAAAGGAAATACCTTGCGCCAGTGAGGAGTTCATAGAAGCATTAGACTTGGAGGCTAATGGCTATACACTAACTGACGGTAAAGGCAGCGATATCTTTGCACTAACACTCAACGGCATCGGTGTGAGTTGTGCCAACATCCCTGCAGGCTATCACAATCCTCATAAGGACGACGAATATACTGTCATCGCCGAGCTGGAGCATACGCTCAGTTACATCAAAACTGTGATAATGGAGATTTCTCAAAGATACCCCCATTCTTATAAGTCGGAAACTCAGAGGATGATAGAATCATTGGTGATTTAAAATCAAGTAATTATGGAACAGACATTTGAAATTGACGGTAGCACTTACACAGAGGAAGAACTTGTCGACATCCTGCGTGAACAGCTTCCTGGCCTTAAGAAGTATTCGCAGTATGAAAATGGAACCATTGAATTTTGCAGACAGAACAAGGATGGTAGCATCTTCTTTTCTGTAACACCTGATGATATAAACGAAGAAGAGATGTTTATAAAAATCGGACAGGACGGGAATATCTATTGGGACTGGACAGGCCAGATCATGGATGACTGAAACAAGTGACGTTGTACTAAAAAAGCCTCCCCAAAAGGAGGCTCTTTAGTTACTGGGGCTTCTGCCAGAGGTTGGCACCGGTCTTCTCGATGAGGCCTTCTTTCACCCAGCGGTAGATGATGGTTTTTACTACTGGCGACTCATTGTTGGCTAGGCGGAGGTTCACCAAGTCCTCCTTCGTGAACTCCTTGGGGAGCACATCCAGATAGCGGATGTTGCCCTTCGAGGCCTGAGGGCTGACGGCATTGTTGTGAAGGGCGTCAATCTTGTCACCGTAGAGCTGCAACTGGTAGTGCAGACAGCGCTCGGCATACCAGAGGGCGAAACGGATGGCACGCTCCGTCTCCTGACGGCCTTCCAACAGATAGGCAATGATGCCGGCTCGGAAACCGTTGAGGGCAGCACGACGACGCAGTACATCGAGCGAGTAGCGCAACGTCTGCAGATACTCCTGACGCTTTCCTTCGTCCCACTCCTCGATGGCCTTGTTGATGAGGGGCAACTCCACCTCGCCCTCCTCGTCCATCAAGCAGAGGCACTGGCGCTTCACCTTCTCCTCATCCTCCTGACTCCACGCCTTGAACTCCGGCATTCGCGCACCCACCATATCGGGCAGCACCACAGGCGTCACGCGGCTCACCAATCCACTCTCGGCATCAGCGAAGAAGGCCCGGCACTTGTTGGGCGTTCCACACATCACCATATTATAATAGAGGGTGACCTTGCCAGAGAACGAGTCCTTCGAGATGCGATGCTGCCCCCAGGGCTTGTTGTCGTAAGCCAGACGGAACAGGTCGTTCTTCTCCGTCCATGCCCCACCCTTGTTGTTCTTCAGAACGGTCTCAATCTCAGGGGCGTAGGTGAACAGGTGCTTGCCTTTGGCATAGAGGGCACGCTCCAGAAAGGCCGACACACCGATGTTGGGTTCGATGATGCGAATCTGCGAGCAGGGATTCTCCACCTCCTGACCGTCTTTCTTCGCCAGCGAGTACTGAATCTCCTTCTGCCATTCCACCTCGTCCTGCTTGATGATGGGATCCATCAGCAACTCGAACTCAGCGTCGACGAACGACTTACCAGTGGCCTGAGGAGCCTCGATGTCGACGATGAAACTGGGTGAGTTCAGCTTACCATCACGATACTTGGCTCGGATGCCTGTGGCCAGCGTTCCCAGCATGGGCATGGCCGCCATCAGCGTGGCCTCACGGAACTCCTCAGGAGCGTGGTCGCTGAGGTCCTGAAGGATGCCCGGCAACTCTGCCTCGACGGGTGTGACGAGCGATTCGTCGACAGTCTCAGTACCTGTCTCGATGGCTGCCCCCAACGACGACAGCACCTCATTCATCTGCGAGGGGATGCCTGCAGGCCGGACGCTGTTGACGGCACTCTTGATGGTTGACTGTACCTCGTGGTCCGACAGTCCCCAGTGGGGCAGAATCGTAAAGAGCTTCTGCTCATCGAAGTCACAGATGAAGCGCAGGTAGCGGCTCATGGTGTAGAGCGCCATATTGCGTTCACCCTCAGCAGGCGCATCGCCATAACCCAGTTTCCAGAGCAGGGCCTGCACGATGTTCTCGTAAGGAATGCCCTTGTAGGAAAGAGGAGAGTGGAGAGAGGAGAGAGGAGAGAGGTCAGACTGGCTATCAGCAAGTGGCGCTGGAGAAGCTGAACTATTCTCTCTCCTCTCTATTTCTTCAAACACCACAGGGTCGAGCAACTTCACATACTGCTCGCTGACCATGAAACAGCAACGGGCGAGATCGGTGACATGAGAGTCGTAACTGACACCCAGGCGAGTGGCCAGCCTCTGGATGTCCTCCTCGATAGTAGAGCCCGGTGTGCGCCAAGCCCAGATGTGGGTACCACCTCCGGCGCTCTCGGCGAAGTACACGATACGGAACTCCTCAATGAGGTTCTCGTCCTGCACCTTCTGCCAGAGCTGTTCCGTCAGACCCTTCTCGTCGATGTCGAGGAAGAAGAAGCCTGAGGGCACCGCATTTTCGGCCTTGCGCGTACCTTTGTTAAAACTTGCCGCAAGAGGCAGCCACACGGGCAGCTCCTTCTTGCGATCCAAATTACCATTCTGCTTCACGTCCTGGAGGATTTCCTCCACGTGATTCTTCGCCAGCAGTTGACGATAAGCAGCCATGCTCGCCTGGCGAGGCTTGCCGCTAAAGCTTTTTGCAACACAGATCATACAGTTTCTGTATTTAGTGTTGCAAAGGTCACAAGGGAGGTTGCACCTTCAAAGTGGGATATGAAAAAAGAAAGTGCAACTTTATCCCGTTATCTCTTAGGGAAAGCTAACTGTTTGTATTTCTGAAAGATAGTCTTGAACTCGTTTTGTACGTCCTCCATATCTTTGCCCATTCCTTCCTGAATATTCTTTCGAAACGTGCCCTCAGACTTCTTCCCTGTCAGCTTTTCTGCCAAATCATTGTCGGAATGGTTTCCGAAGACTCTACTTTTTTTCATTTCTCCCACCAAATGGCAGAAAAAGCGTGCAGTAAACAGGTTATTGTGCGGACTCTTGCGCGTCACCTTCAGATTAGCGAAGATCGTTTCGTTCTGAATCAGGTCCAGCCACATCGCTTCATAGTGAGGGAACCACGGCTTGTCCACCAAGTCGCTGAGCTTTTGGGCGGCCTTCAGTACGGCTTCGCCCACACGCTGCAGGTCATCATGCACCAGTTGTTCGCTGCCAAACTTGGTTGTGGGGTTGATTTCCCTGGCAATTTCCGCAAGAGTGGCCAGATGGAAGATGAAATGGCGCAGAGTATCGTCGTCGAGTTGGGCCTCGAGGAAACCGGCCTCGAAGGCTTCTGGGGAAGTCGTCCACTTCGCAAACAGTCCTCCTGGCACTCGTCCCAGCTCTTCACGTTCCTTGGAAGACTCATTCGTCATGATGTCCTGCCACGAAATGCTATCGCTGACCGCGCGGAGTGTCTCGCGTTGTACCTTCCAATAGTTCCACCACTTGACGCTCTCGCGCACCTCCATGAGTACCTTATTAAATAGCTGGGCCATCGCCTTGCTGTCGCTTCGGCTCTGCTGCATGAGGCTCACCAACAGACTTGGCAGCAACATCAGCAGCATCAGCCATATCAGCATCATTTGCAGACTCTCGTCCATCTTGCTGCTCAGTTCGTCCATCGCCTGACGCATCTCCTTCAGCTGGTAGGTGGTCTCTTCCTGGCTCTCAGCGTCGTCTTCGGTGTTCAGGTCCTGAATGATCGAGGCCACCATCATTAGGTCTTTTGGATCAAGATGTTGGGCGCAGACGGCGATGATGTGCTCTGTGGGCGGTGCCTGCTCCTGGATGGCGGCCTGTTGTTCGGGTGACATCGCGATATGCTGTGCCAGCGATTCGAGAATCAGGTCGAAGAAGGAAGCCCCCTCCACCCTACCCTCACTGGGTGAGGCCGACTGTTCGCCCAGTAGGCTTTTTAGCAATGTCATCACCGACCGGCGGATGCTGGTGTCCTTCACGGTATTGGTGATGCGTTCAAAATACTCTGAGAAGAGGAAGGTTGTTGGTATCTTGTTCAGTTCCATCAAGGCCATCACCGTCTTCTGCATCCGCATCAGGGCAGCATAGATCTCGGCCTCGATACAGGTGTCCATGCCCTTCTCAACTTCCTGTGCCAATACTTCCAATCGCCGTGTAGCCACTTCCCAATGCCGGCAAAGCTGGGCAGTCAGCTGCTCAGCGCGCTCGTCGTCAACGATTTTCTTGATTTCTTCTCTCGTCATATCTCTTGTTTTCGTTCTTTCGGTCACATGGTCACAACTGTGACCATGTGACCATTATACCTTTCCAATGATTTTCATTAAGCCATATGTACCTGTTTATCAATGTATTATCATATAATTACATTATCATTCCTTCCTCTGCGGTCACATGGTCACAGCTGTGACCGTGACCGTTTCCTGCCGGAAGATATGCTTTACAAGTGAAAGCATGAAGGTTCGTAGGGTAAACTAAGGGTATCAGGGAGAAAGGTGGCACTTTTTCGTCGTATGCCTATACCCAAAGGGCTATTCGCCTATACCCAAACAGCTGTCCGGCTGTACCCGATTTCAAACGCTATATTTCCGTATAGATATGCTCCTTGCCACGGGGCGTCATCTGCAGTTTGGGGTTGTTGCCCTTGGTCCACTCGTTCAGTTGCTTGCGAGCAGAATAGAGCGTCAGCCCAGAGGCCCGCGAGAACATACCGGCAGTAATGTAACCGTGATATTTCTGCATACAGTCCCTCATGACCTGCCCCAACCTCTCTTTGTCGGCCATAATAGCCTGTGTGTCAGGATTATCGTAGCGTCGGAATCCGTCGAGCCACTTCTCGATAGAATTGTACCAGAGCTTCCCGGGGTTATACTCCACGCCTTCCAGCCTCACGTCGCAGTCTTTCACCTGCTCGGGGTCGGTCACCTGCTTGGCCAGCGACAACTTGGGCGCAAACGAGCCGATGGGCGTATCTATGCGATAGCCTTTGGCCAGGAACTCCCCCGCCGCCCGCATAAACACATCGAAGGCACGGCTCAGCTCACCATAGCGCAGGGCGTAGTTGCGTTCGCAGTAGCCCTCAAACTCCTTCATCGTCATTTTCTGCCCGCTCTTCGGACGGACATACACCAGGTTCTTCCCGTCCTCGCCCTTCACTGGCGTCGGGTGAACCTCGTACCACATTCCACTATTCTTTCTCGGCATAACTTTTCTTCTGTTTCTTGACTACAAAGATACACATTTTTAGGCAAAAAACAAAATAAAGTTCCTTTGATTTTTGAATTTTTTCGCGAAAGTGTCTATATTATGCACATCAAACAAAAATTCAAAAGATATGACAACAACAATTCGCACCAGTTCCAAGAACTACTTCAACAAAATCCAGAAGTATCTCCGCTCGACCTGTGGTCGCTTGCAGGGCAAGAACAACAAAAGAGTCTTCTTTACCCCATCACTCAACCTTGGGGTCTATGCCCTCACCATTTTTGACCTCTCAGAAGTCGAAACCACCTCTCTCCTTAACAAAATGACCAAGCACTTCCACCTTAATCCCATGCAGCAGGAGCCTCTGGCTCTTGCTGCCTGAAACAATAATTTTTACGAAATTGTTTTGTGGATTTTCCTTTTTTGTTGTCTTTGCCATCAAGATGGCTTACTTTTTCGCTTTGCTCAAGGAAACTCCTCCGTCTCGGCATAAAAAAGATTAAAATCTTTTGTTCTGCTCTCGACTTTTCGTAACTTTGCACTCAATCTAAAACTTGAAATTACTAAAGACACTCATGACAAAAAGGCTGTTTACAATTCTATGGTTGCTGATGGCAATAGCTACACGGGGACTTTGCCAGCAGATATCGTATATCGAAGAGACGAAGAACTGGTACTATGTCTATGATGAGCAGGGCAAGCGGATTGGCGGCCTCTCGCGCAGCAGCGTGGGAGAGTTGAAAGGGTGGGGCAGTGACTTCTTCGTGTCGAAGCGTCATTCGTTCTATTACATCTGCAATGCCAAGGGAAAGACGCTGAAGACAATGAGCGTTTCGAACGTTGGCGAGATCGTTGGCGTCTCCAACAGCAACATCACCAGCCGCAAAGGCAGTTGGATATTCACATGGAACAAGGAGGGAAAGAAAATCAGTACAAGAAGTGCCCATTGACAATAAACATAAAAAAGACCTCGCGATGTATAGGGAATCGTAGAACAACATATGAATGAATTAACTGTAAATGGATTAATAGAATCTTTTTTCGATTATTACAAGAAACGTACCGATTCTTATAAGTTTCTGATGGGTTTCAATTTTAATGTGCTTGCTGAACAATGTGGGAACATTGTAGAGAATTCACATACAAATATGTTGATGCGTTTGTTGGAATACAGAAATAAATACGGCTATGTATTTCTTGAAGACTTTATCTCAATGGCAGGATTCGATATTAAAATAGAAAAAGGAGATGTTTATTTCAAGAGAGAGTCTCCTACTGAGAGTGAGTCAGGAAAGAATAATGGGCGGATTGATGGGCTCATTTACCAAAAGAATAATTTCGCTATTATTATAGAAAACAAGATAAACCATGCTGGGAATCAGGAGAAACAGATAGGAAGGTATATAGACCATATTTTAGAAGCACATATTGTTCCAGATAATCGTATCTATGTCGTATTTCTTACAAGGGATGGAGTGGAGAATCCTGACAAAGATAGCATAAAAAGAATGAAGGATATGGGTATCTGTGATGAGGGTGATGATGGACAGATTGCCGGTCCTCGTTTTTTCCCATGCTCATATAGCCAGCATATCTTAAATTGGCTGAAGGACAACATACATCCTATGGTCCCTCAGAAGGATATAGTGCTTAATGCAGGAATTATTCAATATATTGATTATCTCGAAAGCCTATTAGGATGTAGCCCCAATTTACTGAAGTTTAATAATGAATTTAAGAAGTGGTTCGAGGAAAATGTCCCGTTGTCAGGTGACACTATGGCGAAGAATGTTTCTTTATATAAGTTGTATAACTCTTTGTCTGTAATGGACAATAATGATACGTTAAAATCAGAAGCAATCAATGTTTTGAAGAATCTCATCGAAGCGAAGAACGATGAGTTGATGGATACTTTCTTGACTGTGACAAAAGATTTCTTTACGAGTGGATTGATGCCTCTGATGGAAGAGTATCATATAAATCATCATTTCACCTATTATTATATTACTATTAGGGACAAAAAATGGCCAAGAGGTATTGACTTTGGATGGTATCCTTTGGGATTGAAAAAGCTTAGCAATAGTAATGAGCTTACTTTCAGCTTCAAGGCCTATGGCAAAAGAGTTCCTGATGGCATTGAGCAGGAATTGAGTAAAATAGGGCTTGTATATTGTGATAAGTCAAAGTCATATAGAAAAACTATCGTCGTTCAAAAAGGAGAAGATATTGGTGATGGAACTTTCCTTGGCATGTCTGTAAAGTTGCAGAAAAAGTTTTTAGAAGACGTCTATCAAAAGTATGCAGAACCAATCATTAAGGTGATCATCCCAAAGATTTAGTGAAAAAAGCAGCTCCTGTTTTTTTGAATTTTACTCGGAAAGTTACTAAATTATTATTGCAAACCAAATAAGACGAAGATAGTAGTGTTCTTATGATTCTTTAACGTGTTATTATTGAATTTTTCCTTGATAATAACTATATTTGTAGCGACAAAAAGATCAAGATATATTTGATATAGGAATTATGAAAACTTTACAGAAGAATTATTGGATTTATGAATGGAAGTTTTTTTGATAAGATTGGGGTTGCAGACATGGAGAAAGTCCATGCTGCTGTAATTGGTTGGATATTTTCAGATGATTGCTATGCATTAACCAAACAACAAAAGTCAGAATTATTATGTTCTTTGTTTAATGTGAGGCGAGTCCAAACATATAATTCATTTGAAGTTAAGGTGGAACATCACGACATTGATATTCTCATGACATTTGAGAATGAACAACCTATAAATAATGTCTGGGTGAAAACTACATACAAAGATTTCTCAAAAGCCCTAAAAGATGCACTTTTTAATGCTAATAGAAATGATGATTATATTATTCTAAAGGAATACTTGTGCTATATTTCTAATCTTGCGAGTTGGCAAGAAGTGCCTATTGAAAAATAGCTGCTGTGTTTTTTGAATTTTTCTCCCAATGCTACTATATTATCATCGTAACCAATAAAAACGTTAAAGATGAAGAGAGTATTTATTGACATGGACAATGTACTGGTGAACTTCCAATCGGGACTCGACCAGGTGAGTGAGGAGGTAAAGAAAGAGTATGCAGGCCGTCTGGATGAGATTCCTGGCCTATTCGCCAAGATGAAGCCGATGCCAGGTGCAATCGAGGCTGTGCATGAACTGCAGAAGCATTACGATCTGTTTATCCTCTCTACAGCTCCTTGGAAGAATCCGTCTGCGTGGTCGGACAAGGTGGAATGGGTGACGAAGTACCTTGATGACGTGTTCCATAAGAAGATGATCATCACC
>JAEEQH010000048.1 GCA_016285245.1 Prevotella sp. | reverse complement strand
ACCTACCTGTGCGCTGGTACCGATGAGCAGCGGACGGATGTAGAGTGTGGCGCCGCTCTCGTAGGTGGGAATCCACTCCTGGTTCAGGCGTACCACCTTCTTCACCATCTCGGTGAACAGCTCGGTGCTGACCTCGGGCATCATGATGCCGCGGCAGGTGGACTGCAGACGGGCGGCGTTCTCGTCGACACGGAACACACGCACCTTGCCGTCGGGACAGCGGTAAGCCTTCAGGCCCTCGAATGCCTCCTGACCGTAGTGCAGGCAGGTAGCGGCCATGTGCAGTTTCAGATACTCGTCGGAGCAGACTTCAATCTCGCCCCATTTGCCGTCGCGATAATAGCAGCGGACATTGTAGTCGGTCTTCATGTAACCGAACGACAGACTACTCCAGTCTAAATTTTTCATTGCTTTTCTTGTTTACGGAATATTTAATTCTCAGATTCTCAAATGTTAGAAGATTTAGTAGTTGAACTCGCCAAACTCGCTCTTGATGGTCAGCGAGCGCGGGCCTTCCTCGATGTGGCCAACGACCTGGGCGTCGATGTTGAACGACTGCGACAGGGCGATGACCTTGTCGGCCACTTCGGGACGGACATAGATCTCCATGCGGTGACCCATGTTGAACACCTGGTACATCTCGCGCCAGTCGGTGCCGGAGCAATCGTGGATGGCACGGAACAGCGGCGGCACGGGGAACATATTGTCCTTGACGACGCGGCAATTCTCACCGACGAAGTGTAGCACTTTGGTTTGGGCGCCGCCGGTGCAGTGGACCATGCCGTGGACCTCGGGGCGCAATTCGTCGAGCAGGCGCTTGATGACGGGCGCATAGGTGCGGGTGGGGGAGAGTACGAGCTGTCCAGCATCGACGGGGGAGCCGTTGACACCATCAGTAAGCTTGTACTTACCGCTGTAGACAAGGTCGTCGGGAACGGCATGGTCGAAACTCTCGGGGTATTTCTCTGCCAAATACTTCGCGAAGACATCATGGCGTGCGGAGGTAAGGCCGTTGGAGCCCATACCGCCGTTGTAACGCTTCTCGTAGGTGGCCTGTCCAGTCGACGAGAGACCGACGATGACGTCGCCGGGGCGGATGTTCGCATTGTCGATGACGTCGGCACGCTTCATGCGGCAGGTGACGGTGCTGTCGACGATGATGGTACGCACGAGGTCGCCCACGTCGGCCGTTTCGCCGCCCGTAGGCCAGATGCCCACGCCCATGTCGCGCAGCTCCTGGAGTAGCTCGTCGGTGCCGTTGATGATGGCTGAGATGACCTCGCCGGGGACGAGCAACTTGTTGCGGCCGATGGTGCTAGAGACTAGGATGTTGTCCGTGGCGCCGACGCAGAGCAAGTCATCGGTATTCATGACGATGGCGTCCTGTGCGATGCCTTTCCATACGCTGAGATCACCAGTCTCCTTCCAATACATATAGGCCAGGCTCGACTTCGTGCCGGCGCCGTCGGCGTGCATGATGTTGCAATACTCCGGGTCGCCGCCGAGGATGTCGGGGATGATCTTGCAGAAGGCCTGCGGGAACAGTCCCTTGTCGATGTTCTTGATAGCGGCGTGGACATCTTCCTTTGCGGCCGATACGCCACGTTGCATATAACGGTTGTTCATTTCCTTCTTGTTCTGCTTGTTACTGTGGTACAGCAACATACGTGACTAAAATTGTACTTTAGGCGCTTTCTCAGCGCCTGCTTCTGCCTCAAACTTGGTCATCTTGTCGAAACCAAAGAGGCCGGCAAGGATGTTCTTGGGGAACGAGCGGATGACGACGTTGTAGTCCTGGACAACCTTGTTGAAGGTGTTGCGGGCCTCGTTGATGCGGTTCTCCGTCCCCTCCAGCTGCACCTGCAGGTCCTTGAAGTTCTCGTTGGCCTTCAGGTCGGGATAATTCTCCTGCACGGCAATCAGTCGGCCGAGGGCAGCGCCCAGCTCGCCCTGTGCCTGCTGGTACTCCTGGAGTTTCTCGGGGGTGAGGTTCGTGGGATCGAGGGTAATCTGCGTAGCCTTGGCACGAGCGTTGACGACAGCCTCGAAGGTTCCCTTCTCATGCTCAGCATAGCCTTTCACCACTTCTACAAGGTTGGGGATGAGGTCTGCACGGCGCTGGTAGGCCGACTGCACGTTAGCCAGAGCGGTGGTTGCCTTCTCCTGCTCACCCACCATTGAGTTGTAAGCACTTGCAGCCCACATGGCGATGACGACCACAGCTGCGATAATTCCGATGGTTCCTTTAGTAAGTTTCATGATGATTGTTGTTTATTGTTTCGTTATTCCGTTATTCCATTGTTCCGTTACCAGCTCGACGTTGCACCGCCGCCTCCGAAGCTGCCGCCTCCGAAGCTGCCTCCGCCGAAGCCTCCGCCTCCGCCGCCACCGCCGAAGCCGCCACTACTATGGAAACCGCCTCCTCCGCTGCTGACTACCACCTCGACGAACGGGTTGGCTGCCAGGCTGAGGAGCGACGATGACGCTATCCAGTGGTACTCCTTATTCTTATAGATGAAGAAGATGAACCATCCGATGAGGAAGCACGTGCATAGACCGATGCTGCCGAAGATAGCTGAGTCGTCGTCGCCGGAGTTGAGCAATGACGACATCTGTGGCATCTCCTTGCCCTTGAAGTGGGCATAGAGCGCTTCAGCCAGATACATCATGGCGGAGTCGGGCATCTCGGCCTTCATACCGGGGATGACATACTGCTGCTGCAGCTGTCGGCACTCGGCATCGGTGAGGTCGCCTTCCAGAGCACGACCTGGCGAGATGTTGATCTTGTGGTCACCGTATCCCACGACGATAACCAGTCCACGGTCATTTCGCCCCACGCCGTAGCGGTTGCCGACGTCCTGTGCCAGACGGAACGGGTCGTCATTCTCAACATGGTTGACAACGATGACAACAGACTGTATGTCAAAGTCTTGCTCGATACGCTTCATGTTGACGTTTATCTCGTCGACAGTCTCCTGCGACAGAACGTGGTCAGGATTGGAGACGTACTGCGTGGAGTCCTGTAGGTAGGGGATGGGGATGTTGTCCGCATTCCAGTAGACCTCCTCAGCGTTTTCCGCCAGTCTCGAGACCACAGCAGGCTGGGGCGTGTCGTCGCTGGGCATCGAGGCACCGCAGCACACGACGGCGAGCACGGCGCCGATGGCAAAGATCCAACCCCACAGGCGTCGTGACTTGATCCACTCAGGGTGCTCCTTGGCATAGTCATCGAACAGCTGGCTGCGCTCCGTCTTGTATTCCTTGGCCAAGTCGTAGTAGCGGTTGGAGTAGTCGCGCTTCAGCTTACGCTTATCCGAACGGCGCAGCGTCGAGCTCTCCAGCTTGAACGTGGAGTCCATCGCCCCGATGCGCATATTGTAGTCGCGGGTGAGCGTGTTGATTCTCTCTGTCAGTGTCGTCATGACTCTTTCCTATTCTATTTATTTACCGTGCCAGAATTCCCACGAGGCGAAGGCCTGTAACAGGAGCATCTCCAGGCCGTTTTTCACCTGGGCACCATGTTCGAGACCGCGTTTCATGAACAGCGTCTCGTCGGGGTTGTAGATCAGGTCGTAGAGGATGGTGTGGCTGTCCATGGCCTCGTAAGGCAGGAGCGGACACTCCTCGGTGTGGGGATACATACCTACGGGCGTGCAGTTCACGATGACGTTGTACTCCTTGATGACCTCGGGCGTGATCTGCTCGTACTGGATAGTGTCTGGACGCTGGTAACGGCTGACGTAGACGGGCTCCAGCCCCAGCGACTTCAGACCGTAGGTGATGGCTTTCGAGGCGCCGCCGGTACCCAGCACGAGAGCCTTCTTGTGCCACTTCGCGTCGAGCATCGGCTCAATGCTCTGTGTGAAGCCGATGACATCGCTGTTGTAGCCCTTCAGCTTGACGCTGTTGCCTTCGTGGGTGACCTTGATGACGTTGACGGCGCCGATGGCCTGTGCCTCCGGCGAGATGCTGTCGAGGAAGGGCATCACCTTCTCTTTGTAGGGAATGGTGACGTTGAGCCCCTTCAGCTCCGGGTTCATGGCCAGCACCTCCTCCAGTTGGTCGATGCTGGAGATTTCGAAGTTCTCGTACTTGGCGTTGATGCCCTCATCGGCAAACTTCTGGTTGAAGTAGCTGATGGAGAACGAGTGTCCCAGCGGGTAGCCTATAAGTCCGTACTTATCCATAATCGTATGCTATTTTGTTGCTGTATACAGTGTGCAGATGCCGAAGGTGAGGCGCTGGAAGGCGGTCTCGCGGAATCCGGCTTTCTGCAGGATGGTCATCATTGTCTCGCCTTGCGGGAAGGCTTCGATGGTGCGCCGCAGGTAGGTGTAGGCGCTGCGGTCTTTCGACACGAGGCGTCCGTAGACGGGCAGCACCACGTGGGAGTAGACCCAGAACAGCTGCTTCATCGGGAACCGCGGCGGTGTCGTTAGCTCGACGATACTCAGGTGACCACCGGGGCGCAGCACACGGCACATCTCGCGCAGTCCTTTGTCTAGGTGGGCGAAGTTGCGGATGCCGAAAGCTGCCGTCACCGCGTCGAACGTGTCGTCGGCGAAGGACAACTGTTCGCAGTCCTCCTTGGCGAACGTGATGACGCCGTCGAGTCCCAGTTCCTTCACCTTCTTGCGGCCTATTTCCATCATCCCCTCGCTGATGTCGGCTCCGACGAGCTGCCGGGGCTGTAGCATCTGTGCCGAGAGGATAGCGAAGTCGCCCGTGCCTGTGGCGATGTCGAGCACCGTCTGGGGGGCGTAGGGCACCAGCTCCCTGATGGCCTTGCGGCGCCAGCGTCTATCGATGTCCCAGGAGAGACGGTGGTTCAGCGTGTCGTAGGTGGGGGCGATGTTGTCGAACATTTGCTCCACCTGCGCGGCTTTTGCCCCGTCATTGTAGGGTTTTATCCTCTCCTGCTGGTACATATTTACATATTTGTCATTTTGGCGGCAAAACCGCCAAGCACACTTGTTTAGCGATTCTTAAGCCACTCGGTGACGTTCTTCTCGATACGGGCAGCGATGTCGCCTTCCTCAGCAGCCTTGTCAAACTTCTCGCCGACGATGTGCTCGTAGAGCTCGATGTAGCGCTCGCTGACGCTCTCGGCGTATTCGTCGGTAATCTCGGGCATCACCTGTCCGGGCTCGTTCATGAAGTCGTGCTCGATGAGCCACTGGCGGACGAACTCCTTCGACAGCTGGCGCTGGGGCTCGCCCTTGGCCAGTTTCTCCTCGTAGCCGTCTGCATAGAAGTAGCGGCTGGAGTCGGGGGTGTGGATCTCGTCGATGAGGTACACCTTACCGTCGCGCTTGCCGAACTCGTACTTCGTGTCGACAAGGATGAGGCCGCGCTTGGCGGCAATCTCCTGACCGCGGGCGAAAATCTTGCGGGTATAGTCCTCCATGATGGCGTAGTCCTCGGCCGACACCAGACCCTGTGCGATGATCTCTTCTTTGGAGATGTTCATGTCGTGACCCTCGTCGGCCTTCGTCGTCGGGGTGATGATGGGCTCGGGGAAACGCTCGTTCTCCTTCATGCCGTCGGGCAGCTTCACGCCGCAGAGCTCACGGCAGCCGTTCTTGTACTCACGCCAGGCCGAGCCGGTGAGGATGCTGCGGATAATCATCTCCACGCGGAACCCCTCGCACTTCAGACCGACGGTCACCATGGGGTCGGGCGTTGCCAGCTTCCAGTTCGGGCAGATGTCGGTGGTGGCATCCAGGAACTTCGCGGCAATCTGGTTCAGCACCTGACCCTTGAAGGGGATTCCCTTCGGCAGTACCACGTCGAACGCCGAGATGCGGTCGGTGGCGACCATCACCATCAGGTCGTCGTTGATGTTATACACGTCGCGTACCTTTCCGTGGTACACGCTTTTCTGTCCTTCGAACTTAAAGTCCGTCTTTGTTAATGCTTTCATCGTATTTTTCGTATGCGTTTACAATTCTCGTTACCAGTTTGTGGCGCACGATGTCGCGGCGGTCCAGATGGACGATGCCGATGCCTTCCACATTATTTAATATATGGAGGGCCTCAACGAGACCGCTCTTCTGCGTGCGCGGCAGGTCTATTTGCGTCATGTCGCCGGTGATAACCATCTTCGTGTTCCAGCCCATGCGGGTGAGGAACATCCGGATCTGTGCCGGCGTGGTGTTCTGGGCCTCGTCGAGGATGACCACAGCGTCGCTGAGCGTGCGGCCGCGCATGAAGGCCAGCGGTGCTATCTGGATGATGTGCTTCTCCATCATGTCCTGCAGCTTCACCTGCGGCAGCATATCCTCCAGGGCGTCGTAGAGCGGCTGGAGGTAGGGGTCTATCTTGTCCTTCATGTCGCCGGGCAGAAAGCCCAGCTTCTCGCCAGCTTCGACGGCAGGGCGCGAGAGGATGATCTTTTTCGCCGTCTTGTCCTTCAGCGCTTTCACGGCGAGGGCTATCGACAGGTAGGTCTTGCCCGTGCCGGCAGGGCCGACGGCGAACACCATATCGTTCTGTTGGTATGCCTCGATGAGCCGCTGCTGGTTCTCCGAGCGTGCCTTGATGGGACGGCCAGACATCGTGTAGACCACTACGTCCTCGGGCACATCCTTCTGTCGACCGCCCTTCACGATGTCGAGAATGTCCTCCTCCTTGATGGCGTTGAACTTCAGGATATGGCGGCGCATGGCCTCGACGTTCTCCTCGAACATGGCCATCTGCTCCTCGTCGCCGAGCACGCGGATGACGTTGTCGCGCGCCACCACCCGGAGCTTGGGGAATAGCGAGCGAATCATCTGCAGATGCTCGTTGCCGACGCCGTAGAACACCACAGGGTCAATGTCCTCTAATACGATATGCTTCTCTATCAAAATTGTACAATTTTCAAATTTGCTTGCAAAGTTACGAAAAGTTTCGTATCTTTGCACCACAATTTGGAAATTTTTAGATGAAACTGACAAAAAAAACATATTTGCAAGGCTTTATACTGACCGTTCTGCTGTTGGCTGGCGTGCGACTGCTGTTCCCTTCGGTGGCTTCCGGCATGAGTGAAACGGCTGTTGCAGAGGCGGCTGACTCACTTCCTGTAAGTGATGTGACCGCGCTTCCTGTAAGTCGTGCAACGTCACTTCCTGTCAGCGACGCAACCTTCAAGCCACATCGCATCCTGAGTGTGCCAAACTTCAAGACCTGCTTCCCTGACACCAACGATCTACAGCTGACAGCGGCAGAGCGGTGGGGCGTGACGCCGGTGAAGAACCGCGCTGATGCCGAAGCACGCAAGAAAGAGCTGGTGTACATCGCCGCTTCGCCTTATTATCATGTAGACCCTCTGCGCCAGAGCATCCCGTACCTGGTACCACGTGCCGCCGTCCTGCTGCAGGACATCGGGCAGGCGTTCTTCGACAGTCTCTACGTGAAGGGCGTGCCCCTGCATCGCTTCATCGTCACCAGCGTGCTGCGTACGGAGGAGGATGTGGCCCGTCTGCGCCGCTTCAACGGTAACGCCACCGAGAAGTCCTGCCATCTTTACGGCACCACCTTCGACATCTGTTACAACCGTTATAAGACCGTGGAAGATCCTAATGGCCCCCGTCGTCGCGAAGTGCGAAACGACTCGCTGAAATACGTGCTCTCGGAGGTGCTCCGCGATATGCGTGAGCAGGGGCGCTGCTACATCAAGTACGAGGTGAAGCAGGGTTGCTATCACATGACGGTGAGGTGAGGCGCCCTTCGGCCTAACGACAAAATGAAAAACGAATAATGAGATATGAGATTCAACACAGGATTTAACCGTGGCGGTGAGTACGAACACTACACCGTCCGTGAGGCCATGCCGCTGTTGGAGTGGCTGTTACAGAACGTTCAGCAGACGAAGACCAAGATCAAGGCGACCCTTCAGGGCCGCGGTGTGAAGGTCAACGGCAAGACCGTCAGCCAGTTTGACTTCCCCCTGGAGCCGGGCATGAAGGTGGCGGTGTCGAAGACGAAACGTAACCAGCAGGGCTTCAAGAGCCGCTATGTGAAAATCGTCTATGAGGACCGCTACCTCATTGTCATCGAGAAGGCTGAGGGCATCCTGTCGATGGCTGCCGGACACTCGTCGCTGAACGTCAAGTCGGTGCTCGACGACTACTTCAAGAAGTCGCGCCAGAAGTGTACGGCCCACGTTGTGCACCGTCTGGACCGTGACACCAGCGGTCTGATGGTCTATGCCAAGGACATGGAGACGGAACAGATACTCGAGCACAACTGGCACAACATCGTCTACGACCGCCGCTATGTGGCAGTATGCTCGGGCGAGATTGTTGAAGACGAGGGTACCATCGAGAACTGGCTGAAGGACAACAAAGCCTACATCACCTATTCCTCGCCCGTCGACAATGGCGGCAAGCTGGCCATCACCCACTGGCATGTGCTGGATCGTACCACCGACCACTCGCTGGTGGAGTTCAAACTGGAGACGGGACGTAAGAACCAGATCCGCGTCCACTCTGCTGACATGGGCCATCCCGTCTGCGGCGACCCGAAATATGGCAACGGCGACGACCCCCTCCATCGTCTTTGCCTACATGCCTGGCTACTCTGTTTCACGCACCCTGTGACCGGCGAGCCCATGGAGTTCGAGACGCCCGTACCCACACCGTTCAAACGTCTGTTCAAATAAGATTATGGAAAGCAATATCGGATATTATCTCTTTGCATTGGTAGCCATCATCGTGGCCTTCCTGATTGTCAAGAAGGTGGCCTCGTGCATGATCAAGTCTGTCGTGCTGCTGGTGCTCGTCGTGGTGCTGGCCGTCGTCTACTACCTATATATCTATCAATAGCTGTTGACATGATCCAGGAATATCAGCTTCGGGTACTGCCCCAGGTGGCTGCGAACGAACAGGCCCTGAAAGCCTACATCGCCGATGAGTACGGATATGATGTCCGCACGCTGACCGCTATTCGTATCCTGAAACGCAGCATCGACGCCCGCCAGCGCACCATCTTCGTCAACCTGAAGGTGCGGGCTTACGTCAACGAGCCAGCTACCGATGACGAATACCGCCATACGGACTATCCTGACGTCAGCGGCCAGCCACAGGTCATCGTTGTCGGCGCCGGCCCCGGAGGACTGTTTGCTGCCTTGCGGCTGATAGAACTTGGACTGCGTCCCATTGTTCTGGAACGTGGCAAGGACGTCCATGAGCGTAAGAAGGACTTGGCGGCCATCGGCCGTACACAGCAGGTGGACCCTGAGAGTAATTACTGCTTCGGCGAGGGTGGGGCAGGCGCCTACTCCGACGGCAAACTCTACACCCGCTCGAAGAAGCGCGGTAACATTGAGAAGATCCTGAACGTGTTCTGTCAGCACGGGGCCTCGACGGCTATCCTCGCCGATGCCCATCCCCACATTGGTACCGACCGTCTGCCCAAGGTCATCGAGAATATGCGTAACACCATCCTTCGCTGTGGCGGTGAGGTGCACTTTCAGACAAGGATGACGCAGTTGATTATTTCGGAAGACGCCGTAGTTGGCTGTTTGGCTGGCGACAAGGAATACCGTGGTCCCGTCATTCTGGCCACTGGCCATTCTGCGCGTGACGTCTACCGTTACCTGGCTGAGGCGAAGGTGGAAATCGAGGCGAAGGGCATCGCTGTGGGCGTCCGTTTGGAGCATCCTTCGCAACTGATAGACCAGATACAGTATCACTCGAAGCAAGGACGCGGAAAGTACTTACCTGCAGCGGAATACAGCTTCGTGACACAAGTAGAAGGACGGGGCGTTTACTCCTTCTGTATGTGTCCCGGCGGCTTCGTCATTCCAGCCGCCACAGGACCGGAACAGATCGTCGTCAACGGCATGAGTCCCGCCAGCCGCGGCACGCAATGGTCGAACTCCGGCATGGTCGTTGAGATTCGTCCGGAAGACTTGGACGATGGACAATTGATAATGGATAATGGACAATTGGCTGCGCCTGACAACAGTCCACTCGACTCAAAGAAAAGTCAACTGAAAATGATGGCCTTTCAAGAGAAACTCGAGCGTCTCTGCTGGCAGCAGGGAAATATGCAGCAGACGGCACCGGCACAGAGGATGGCCGACTTCGTGAACAACCGCCTGAGCTATGACCTGCCGAAGAGCTCGTATGCCCCGGGGCTGCTGTCGTCGCCACTCCACTTCTGGCTGCCGAAAGCTATCGGCCGTCGGCTGCAGGAGGGCTTTAAGACTTTCGGACAACAGGCGCACGGCTTCCTGACCAACGAGGCCGTCCTTATCGCTACGGAGACGCGTACATCGTCCCCTGTCCGTATTGTCCGCGATCCGCTGACGCTGCAGCATACCCGTCTGCAGGGGCTTTTCCCCTGTGGCGAAGGGGCTGGATATGCCGGCGGCATCGTCTCGGCAGGTGTTGACGGCGAGCGTTGTGCGGAGATGTGTGCGGCGTATCTGAAAAAATAATTGCCGTTTGTTGGTAGAAAATTGCCGTTTTCCTTGCAGAAGTCAAAAATTATTCCTATCTTTGCCACATAGAACTAACCTTAAAAACATTTCGACTATGAACAAGGAGGATAAGTTTGTTATCACGATTAGCCGTCAGTTCGGAACAGGCGGCCATGAGATTGGTGCAGAGCTGGCTCGGAGACTGGGCGTAAAGCTGCTTGACAAGCAGATCCTGAACGAGGTGGCTACGCGAGTAAACGCCGTGGAGGATGCTGTGGAGAAGATTGCCGCACGCAACCCGCTGTGGCGCGACGACTTCACGAACTTCTATCGTAACTACATGGCGAAGGCAGAGTACAACGGCCAGGAGCAGGACCAGACGAGTCATGAGCTGTTCCGCGCACAGGCCGATGCCATCCGGCGCATTGCTGCCGAGGAGTCGTGTGTCATCGTCGGCCGTTGCGGCTTCGACATCTTTGCCGATCATCCCAACGCCTTGAAGATTTTCGTTCATTCGAGTCTGGACTGCCGGAAACGCCGTATCGCTGAGAAGTACGACATCAACGAGCAGGACGCCGCCGCGATGATTGTCGACAACGACTACAGCCGCGAGCTCTACACGAAGACCTTCACCGGCAGGGACTGGACGGATGCCTGTAACTACGACATCTCGCTCGACGTGCGTAAGTTCGGTGTCAATGGTGCCGTGGACTTCCTGATGCATTGCATAGAATAATAGGTTCGCATGCCAGAGAAGATCACCAGCACGCAGAACCCGAAGATCAAACGGCTGCAGGCCCTTCAGCAGAAGTCGTCGGAACGCCGACAGTCGGGACTGTTTGTGGTTGAGGGACGTCGCGAGCTCATGCATTGCATCGAGACGGGTTTCACCATTGACACGGTGTTTTGGTGCCCTGCCGTCGAAGACGGTACGGAGCCCTTGCCGTCGTGGCCCAGCGACACGCGCCTCTATGAGATATCTAAAGAGGTGTACGAGAAGGTGGCCTATCGCGGCTCTACCGAAGGGGTGATTGCCGAGGTGAGGACGCGCCAGCTGACGCTGGAAGAGCTGCTACTACCCGAGCGACCGCTGATAGTCGTTGTCGAACGGGTAGAGAAACCCGGCAATCTCGGTGCCATCCTCCGCTCCGCTGATGCTGCTGGCGTGGATGCCGTCATCGTCTGCGACCCCTTGACAGACCTTTTTAATCCGAATCTCGTGCGCTCCTCGGTGGGAGCGGTGTTCAGCGTGCCTTGCGTGGCCTGTTCGTCGGAGGCGTGTATCACGTTCCTTAAGGCTCACGGCATCCAGATACTGACGGCCCAGCTCCAGGACTCGGAGCTTTACTACGACACCAATATGCGACGCGCCACGGCCATCGTCATGGGCACGGAGGCGACGGGACTGACTGACGCGTGGCGCCAGGCTGCCGATGCCCATATCCGCATTCCGATGCTCGGACGTGTCGACTCCCTGAACGTCTCCGTTTCGGCGGCTATCTTGATGTTCGAGGCCGTCCGCCAACGGGGTTTGTAACCTTTACAATGTATAAATAGAGATTTTTTCGGCGTAATCGTTTGCGTTTCTCATGTTTTTTCAGTAACTTTGTGCCCTAAATCGTAGTGTGCATACCTAATAATGAGTATACAAAAATCTTCAAATAATTAAATTTCAACAACTTATGTGGTTAATCAATTCATCAATTGGTAGAAAAGTTGTAATGTCTGTAACGGGCATTGCGCTGATTCTGTTTCTGACCTTTCACGGTTGCATGAACGTGGTAGCGCTTTTCTCGAAAGAGGGTTACAACATGATTTGCGAATTCCTGGGCGCCAACTGGTATGCTGTTGTAGCTACACTTGGCTTGGCTGCCTTGGCAGTTATTCACATTGTCTACGCTTTCATCCTGACTGCGCAGAACCGTACGGCACGTGGCGAGAACCGCTACGAGGTTGCTACGACGGTGAACGCCGGTAAGGTGGAGTGGGCTTCTAAGAACATGCTCGTGCTGGGCATCATCGTCCTGCTCGGTCTGCTGCTTCACCTGTACAACTTCTGGTACAACATGATGTTTGCAGAGCTCATCGGCGCCATGCCCGCCATCAGTCCCACCGACGGTTTCGGATGGATTGAGGAGACGTTCTCGAACCCCGTGTTCAGCGTGCTCTACATCGTTTGGCTCGTTGCTATCTGGTTCCACCTGACCCATGGCTTCTGGAGCGCTCTTCAGACGCTTGGCTGGAACGGTAAGACCTGGTTCTGCCGCTGGAAGGTCATCGGTCTCATCTATGTCACGCTGCTCATGCTCTGCTTCCTCGTAGTCGTACTGGCATTCTGGTTCGGCTGCGCACCTTCACTCTGTGATGGTAGTTGCTGCGGTAGCAGTTGCTGCTAATCAATTGAAAATCGAAAATCCGTAAATCGAAAATTAAATTATCATGGCAAAAGTATTAGATTCAAAGATTCCTGCAGGACCAGTGCCTGAGAAATGGAAGGAATATAAGGCTCATCAGCGTCTTGTCAACCCGAAGAACAAGCTGAAGCTCGATGTCATCGTGGTTGGTACCGGTCTGGCTGGTGCTTCTGCAGCCGCTTCACTCGCAGAGATGGGATTCAACGTGTACAATTTCTGTATCCAGGACTCTCCCCGTCGTGCTCACTCTATCGCTGCCCAGGGTGGTATCAACGCCGCCAAGTGCTATCAGAATGATGGCGACTCTGTCTACCGTCTGTTCTATGACACCGTGAAGGGTGGTGACTACCGTGCCCGTGAGGCTAACGTCTACCGTCTGGCTGAGGTGTCAAACAATATCATCGACCAGTGCGTCGCTCAGGGTGTTCCCTTCGCTCGTGAGTACGGTGGTATGCTGGCCAACCGTTCGTTCGGTGGTGCCCAGGTGAGCCGTACGTTCTATGCCAAAGGTCAGACGGGCCAGCAGCTGCTGCTCGGTGCCTACAGCTCGCTGAGCTGTCAGGTAAATGCCGGTAAGGTGAAGCTCTTCACCCGCTACGAGATGGAGGATGTGGTCATCGTCGACGGCCGCGCCCGTGGTATCATCGCCAAGAACCTGACGACCGGTAAGCTGGAGCGTTTCAGCGCCAACGCCGTGGTCATCGCTACTGGCGGATACGGAAATACCTATTTCCTCTCTACCAACGCTATGGGTTGTAACTGCACCGCTGCCGTCCAGTGCTACCGCAAGGGTGCTTTCTTCGCCAACCCCTCTTACGTTCAGATTCACCCCACCTGTATCCCCGTTCATGGTGACAAGCAGTCTAAGCTGACGCTGATGTCTGAGTCGCTGCGTAACGACGGTCGTATCTGGGTGCCCAAGAAGATTGAGGACGCCAAGGCTCTGCAGGCTGGTACCAAGCAGGGTTGGGAGATTCCCGAGGAGGACCGCGACTACTATCTGGAGCGCCGCTATCCCGCCTTCGGTAACCTCGTTCCCCGTGACGTGGCCTCTCGTGCTGCCAAGGAGCGTTGCGACAAGGGCTTCGGCGTGAACAACACCGGTCTGGCCGTGTTCCTCGACTTCTCGGAGTCCATCAACCGTCTGGGCCTCGACGTCATCATGCAGCGCTATGGCAACCTCTTCGAGATGTACGAGGAGATTACCGACGTGTTCCCCGGCGACGTTGCCAACGAGATCAACGGCGTGAAGTACTACAAGCCGATGATGATCTATCCCGCTATCCACTACACCATGGGTGGTATTTGGGTTGACTACGAGCTGCAGACCACCATCCCTGGCCTGTTCGCTATCGGTGAGTGCAACTTCTCCGACCACGGTGCAAACCGCCTCGGTGCTTCTGCTCTGATGCAGGGTCTGGCCGACGGTTACTTCGTGCTGCCTTACACCATCCAGAACTATCTGGCCGACCAGTCTATCTGGGGTAAGATCGGTACCGATCTGCCTGAGTTCGACGAGGCCGAGAAGAAGGTTGACGCTGAGATGGACCGTCTGCTGAACATCAAGGGTAAGCGTTCTGTTGACTCTATCCACAAGGAGCTCGGCCACATCATGTGGGAGTATGTCGGCATGGGCCGCACAGCCGAGGGCCTGAAGACCGGACTGAAGAAGATGCACGAGCTCGAGAAGGAGTTCGACACGAACCTCTTCGTTCCTGGCACGAAGGAAGGCCTGAACATCGAGCTCGACAAGGCTATCCACCTGCGTGACTTCTTCACCATGGGACAGCTTGTTGCTTTCGACGCCCTCTCGCGTAACGAGTCCTGCGGCGGTCACTTCCGCGAGGAGTACCAGACCGAGGAAGGCGAGGCAAAGCGCGACGACGAGAACTACTTCTACGTAGGCTGCTGGGAGTACAAAGGCAAGGGCAACGAGCCCGAGCTCTCGAAGGAGCCGCTGGAGTATGAGGCTATTAAGGTACAGACACGTAACTATAAGAACTAAAGGATGAAAGGGCTAAACGGTTATCTAAAGACAAGTATCGTACTAAGTGCTTGTATTTTAGTAATAGCAA